>NZ_JAGPOX010000129.1 GCF_019038435.1 Nocardia alni | reverse complement strand
TAAGAGACAGCCCTGCCCCCCGACACCTCCCGGCCACACCCGTCCCGGCCCGGGCTGGCCGACCGGTAGCGCCGGCTGAGCCACGACGAGATCGCGCCCGGCGTGCCATATCGAGCACGCCGGGCGCGATGAGCCCACCGCCGTCAGCTGCCTGTGCCCTTCGCACTGTCGTAGCCCGCCGGGAGAATGTTCTGCGTGATCTGGGAGATGTTCACCGTCTTCTTGATCTGATCGGCCTTCAGGAACGAGTCGCTGAGCAACTGCTCGGCGGCTATGTCGGATTGCTCCACGCCGGTCACGTGGTATTCGAATTGGGCCAGAACCGCTTTCGCCTCGGCCAGCGGGATGCCCTCTTCGGTGGTGATCGCCTGAGCGAGCTGGTCGGGATGCTTGGCGCCCCAAGAGAATTCCGCCGCCAAGCGCTGGAACGCGTCGGCGAGCGCGGCCCGCTTCACCGGATCACCGAGATCCCTGTTGGGCGCGACGTAGTAATTACTGGTCTGGTCCAACGGCGGGAGCCCCGGAATCAGCACCCGTGCACCCTGTTTCTCCGCGAGGGCCGACTCCGGGTTCCAGATCGCCCACGCGTCGACCTTCCCGCTGCTGAACGCCGTGGCGCCCGCGGCGGGGTCCAGGAAGTCCAGCTGGACGTCGGCCGGGGTCAGCCCGGCGCTGCTGAGTGCGTTGAGTACCAGGCCGTGCGCGGAGCTGCCCTGGGGCACCGCGATCTTCTTGCCCCGGAGCTGCTGGAGGTTCTGGATCGGCGAGCCTTTCGGCACGAGGATGTTCTCGACGGCCTGGGAGGGGTTCAGATAGCGCGAGACGCCGACGATATTGAAGCCGTACTCGGTCGCCGCGCCCGTGATGGGCGGGACGTCACCGACGCTGCCCAGGTCGATATCGCCGGACGCGGCGGCCTGCACCAGGGGCGGCCCATAGGTGAACCGGGCGAATTTCACTTTATACGGGGCTTTGTCGAAGGCGCCGGTGATCGCCGCGAGGGCCTCGGAACCGTCTCCGCCGTTGTCACCGAGGGTGAAGGTGTAGTTGCTCCATTCGGGGTGACCGGCGTTCGATCCGAAGGTCCCGGCCAGCGGCTTGCCGGCCGATCCCGAACTCGTCGAGCCGCACGCCGCGAGAATGCCCACCGCGGCGACCAGCGCGACGGTTCTGGTGACATGACCGAGCTCGAGTGACATCGAAAATCCTTATTGTTCGTGTGAGAGGGTGATTCTTATTGCTGCGCAACGAGTCCCAGATCCGCTAGAAGCGCGGAACGCAACTCTTCGCGGGCGATGCTCGCCTCGCGGTCGGCGGCCGACAGGTCGACCGTGTGTGAATTCCCGATCCGGCCGTTGCTCATGACGTCGATCCGGTCGGCCAGCGCGATCGCCTCGTCCACATCGTGCGTGACGAGCAGCATCGCGGCGTGGTGTTTGCGGCGCAGTTCCCGCACGAGATCGTGCATCCGCAGCCGGGTGATGGCGTCCAGCGCCGCGAACGGCTCGTCGAGCAGCACCAGTTCGGGCTCCGAAACCAGTGCGCGAGCGAGGGATACGCGCTGCGCCTCGCCGCCGGACAACTCCTTGGGCCAGGCCCGCTCCCGCCCGGCCAGCCCGACCTCCCGCAGGGCGGCCCGGGCACGATCGTCCGCGCCCGGACCGTGCAGTCCGATGGTCACGTTCCGCAGCACCCGCTGCCACGGCAGCAGCCGGTCGGCCTGGAACACGATGGCCCGCTGCGCGGGCACCTCGACGGCGCCCCCGTCCGGCCGGTCCAGCCCGGCGAGCAGCCGCAGCAGCGTGCTCTTGCCGCACCCGGACGGGCCGAGCAGGACCACCAGCTCCTCCCCCTCGATGCGCAGGTCCAGATGATCCAGGACGATTCGGTCACCGAATCGCCGGACCACCTGATCCACGAGTGCGCCGGCCTGAAGCCGCGGCTCGATCACGGTAGTCATGACGCCTCGTACCCGGGTCGCCACCGCAGCAGGACCCGCTCCAGGATTCGGACGAACTGATCGGCGAGCAGGCCGAGGATCGAGTAGACCACGAGCCCCACGAACACCTGATCGGTCTGCAGATAGGTCTGTCCCTGCGTGATGAGGAAACCCAGGCCCTTGTTCGCGTTGACGGTCTCCGCCGCGACGAGTCCCAGAACGCTGTACGCGAGCGAGAATCGCAGGCCGACAAGGAATCCCGGCAACGCACCGGGCACGAGGACCCGGCTGACCAGCCGCCAGGTTCCCGCACCCGTCGTCCGGGCCATCTCGATCAGCCGCTGGTCCACGCCACGAATAGCGGAGAACAGGTTCAGATACATCGGGACGAAGGCCCCGAACGCGATGATCAGCACCTTCGGCAGCTCGTCGATGCCGAACCACACGATCATGATGGGCAGCACCGCGAGGATCGGGATGGTGTTGAAAATGCTCACCACACCGTTGAACAGGTACTCACCGCTGCGCAGCAGCCCACCGGCGATGCCCGTCACGATGCCCGCCGTCAGGCCGATCGCGAGCCCGACTGCCGAGCGGCGCAGCGAAATCGCCAGATCGGGCCCGAGCACGCCCTGCTGCCACAGATCCACCGCCGACTTCGCGATCGAGGTCGGCGCCGGAGCATAGGCGGAACCCAGAACACCGGCCTGCGAGAGGATCTCCCAGAGGATCAGGATCAGCACCGGAGTCGTGTAGATCCCGAGCGGCCAGCTGACGCGCTCGTGCAGCCGGGCCAGCGAACTTCTGTGGCGAGCGTCCTTCGCCACGAACACCTCGCGCGCCGATGTGCGCGTGCGGACCTCTGTCGTGCTCGTGATGCGGTCGACGGGCGGCGCGAGTCCGGCGCGTGTCACGCCACGGCCTCGAGCAGGGGCGAATAATGGGTCGCGTCTCCGACGAGCTGCCGGCTCCGGACGCCGTCGACGCCCGTCGGCAACTCACCGGCGACGGTCACCCGATTCAGCCGGCGCGGGTGATCGTCGTAATTGTCGATCGCGTAATGCTGGGTGATTCGATTGTCGAAGATCACCAACTGATTCGGCGACCACGACCACCGAACCAGGTTCTCCGGCCGGGTCACATACTTCTGGAATATCTCGAGCAAAGCCCTGGATTCGCTATCCGACAAGCCGACGATGCGCCCGGCGAAGCCGCCGATGAAAAGGCCGCGTTCTCCAGTCAGCGGATGCACCCGGACCACCGGATGTTCGGCCTCGTAGACCGTCGATACGAACAGGCGATCGTGCTCGCGCTGCGCGTCCGTCACGGCCGGGCGGCGAACATAGTCGTATTTGTTGGTGTGCACCGCACGCAGCGAATCCGCCAGATTGCGCAACGACTCGGGCAGATCGCGGTACGCGGCGCCCGCGTTGGCGATCAGCGTCTCACCGCCGTACGGGGTCGTCACCACGCTGCGCAAGGTCGAGAGCTGCGGCGGATTGGCGACGAAGGTGACGTCGGTATGCCACGTGTTGGACTTCGAGGTCTCACTGTCGACGGGCAGCACCCGGGCCGCGCCCTCGACCGACGGAACGGTGGGGTGCGCGGTCGTCAGCCGGCCGAACCAGGACGCCACTCGCTCCTGACCCGCGTCGTCCAGGTGCACGCCGTCGAAGGCGAGCACCTTGTGCACGTTCAGAGCGCCGCGCAACTCCGCGACGGTATCGGCGTCGGGCTCGCGCTCGAAGTCGAAATTCTCTATGACCGCGCCGATACGGCTCGTTAGTTTACGGGCAGACAAAGGCATGGTGAGACCTCCGAAAAGCATCGCGTACTGCGTAATTCGCAATTCGACGGTACGGGAGCTCCGCGGGCGGGTAACTCTTTCAACTCACCAGGATTTTGATGCTTCGCATCAATTCGATCCGGTGAGCGGATCGGCCGCTACGCCTGCTCTGGCTTCAGCGCTTGGTCAGGCTCCGGGCGATGACCAAGCGCTGAATCTGATTGGTGCCTTCGAAGATCTGGGTGATCTTGGCCTCGCGCATATAGCGCTCGACACGGAAGTCCCGGGTGTAGCCGTAGCCGCCGAATACCTGGACCGCGTCGGTGGTGACCTTCATCGCGGCATCGGTGGCGATCAGTTTGGCCACCGACGCCTGGCGCGAGTACGCCAGGCCCGCATCGCGTCGCCGCGCGGCATCGATGTACGTGGCGCGGGCGGAATCCACCGCGGCGGCCATATCGGCGAGCAGGAAGCCCAGGCCCTGATGGTCGATGATGGGTTTGCCGAAAGTGGTGCGCTGCTTGGCGTATTCGACCGCCTCGTCCAGCGCGGCCTGGGCAAGTCCGGTCGCGACGGCGGCGATGCCGAGGCGGCCGGAATCCAAGGCGCTCAAGGCGATCGGCAACCCCTGCCCTTCCTCGCCGATACGCCGCTCGATCGGCAGGAAGGCGTCGTCGTAGTGCGCTGTGGTGGTCGGGACGGCGGCCAGGCCCATCTTCTGCTCGGGTCTGCCGAAACTCAGTCCGGGCGTGTCCTTGTCGACGAGGAAGCACGAAATGCCCCGCGTCCCTTCGCCGGTGCGGGCGAACACCGTGTAGAAGTCGGCGATGCCGCCGTGCGTGATCCACGCCTTCGTGCCGTTCACCCGATAACCGCCGTCGACCGGCGCTGCCTTGCACGCCACCGCTGCGGCGTCGGATCCGGCCTGTGGTTCGGACAGGCTGTATGCGCCGATCAGGCTGCCGCCCAACATCTCCGGCAGCCAGCGCCGCCGCTGTTCGTCGGTGCCGAACCCCAGCAGCGGGTGGCACGACAGGCTGTGCACGCTGACCGCGACGGCGACGGCCGCCCATCGGGCCGCGATCTCCTCGAGCACCTGCAGGTACACCTCGTAGGGCTGGCCGCCGCCACCCCACTGTTCCGGATACGGCAGGCTCAGCAGCCCGGCCTCGCCGAGCGTGGCGAATACGCCGTCGGGATAGGTCTCGGCCCGTTCGTGCTCGTCCACGATCGGCGCGAGCGCCTTGTCTGCGATCTCCCGGGTGAGCCCGATCAGTTCGCGGGCCTCATCGGTGGGCAAGAGACGATCAACGGCCACCAGGCACTCCTCGCTACGACGAACGGTACTGAATTACCATCCACAGTACTATTCAACTATGGACCGGCCCGCCTTCGCCACCCGCCGCCGCATCGAACTGTTCGACGAGCTGGTCGATCTTTTCCTGGCCGAGGGCTTCGCGCACCTGACGCTGGACGAGATCGCCGCGCGGCTGCGATGCTCCAAATCCACCCTCTACACACTCGCCGGAAGTAAGGAACAGCTGGTCCGGGCCGCGACCGTGCACTTCTTCCGCCGCGCCACCGACGACGTGGAGTCCGGCATCACGCCGGACGACGAGCCGCGCCATCGGATCACCGCCTACCTGTCCGGGGTCGGCGTCGCGCTGTCGGCCGCCTCGCCCCGGTTCATGGCCGACCTGTCCGCCTTCGCCCCCGCCAGGGAGATCTACGAGCGCAACACCCGCATCGCCGCGCGCCGGGTCCGCGAACTGATCGACGAGGGCGTCGCCGCGGGCGCCTTCCGGCCGGTGCACGCCGCCTTCGCCGCCGACCTGGCCGCCACCATGATGGTGCGCATCCAGCAGGGCGGGGTTCGCGACCACACCGGCCTGGACGACGCGGCCGCCTACCGGGAGCTGGCCGCCCTGCTCACCACCGGCATCAACGCCTGAATCGGTCGCGGCAGCAGGCGAATCCGCCCTCGCCACCCCGGCCCCACCGTGCCGCGGACGAATTGCCGCGCGCGGTCACCGAATCGAGGTTGTCCTGCGCGATGCTGCTACCTGGGAACGGTTGTGCGCCAACCTCCTTCGGCGAGAGCCTGATGCGGTACGGGTCACCCTCGCCGCAACCCCTCGATCAGGAAACGCACGAGCCTGCGGGCGTCGTACTGGGTGTCGCGCTCCGCGCCGATGCACAGGTTCCCGACGCCGCGCATGAGCTCGTATGCCTGCACATCGGATCGAATCTCACCGGATGCGGCTGCGGCATCCAGCAATTGGGTGCACACAGGCAGCAGGCGATCCAGGAAGTAGTTGTGCAGACCCTCGAAACCCGAGCCCTCCGAACGTAAGACGGCGGCGAGGCCGTGCTTGGTGACCAGGAAGTCGGCGAACATGCCGATCCACGTCCCCAGTGCGGCATGCGGACTCGGGCTCGACGCCAGTAGCGCCGGACCGGCCTCCGCACAGGCCTCGACCTGATGGCGGTACACCGCGATGATCAGATCCGCCCGGGTCGGGAAATGGCGGTAGATCGTCGCCGTCCCGACCCCGGCGCGGACCGCGATATCCCGCACCGGCGCGTCCACGCCCGAGGACACGAAGATCGCGGCCGCGGCGTCGAGCAGTGACTCCTTGTTCCGGCGGGCATCCGCCCGCTGCGGCCGATCCGCGCGCACGGCGTCCCGCCCACCGGCGCCCGGTTCCGGCGTCCGTGACTCGCCCACGATCACTCCCTTCACCACCTTGCTAACCGGAACAGCGTCCCGTATCGTAAAACGGGACGAGGTTCCGTTTGCTTCCATTATGCCGGATACACCGATCTCGAGGAAACACACATGAACGACATCCGCCCCACCTTCGGCATCGCGACCGCGCCCATGCAGGTCGACTACCACGACATCCTGCGCGTCTGGCGCGAAGCCGACGCGATACCGCAGATCGAACACGCCTGGCTGTTCGACCACCTCATGCCGATCGCCGGGGATACGACCGGACCGATCTTCGAGGGCTGGACCCTGCTGTCGGCCATGGCCGCGCAGACCGAACGGCTGCGCCTGGGACTTCTGGTGACCAGCAACCGATTCCGGCCGCCGGCGATGCTGGCCAAGATCGCCACGACCGTCGACATCGTCTCGAACGGGAGGCTCGACTTCGGCATCGGCGTCGGCTCGCGGCCCAGCCATCCGATCGCCCGGCGCGAGTACGAAATGCACGGAATCCCCTTCCATGACGGCGATTACGCCACCGCGGCCTTCGCCGAGGCGTGCACGGTGATCCGGCGGCTGTGGACCGAACCGGAGCCCTTCGACTTCGATGGCGAATACGTGCGGCTGAAGGGCGCGTTCGGCAACCCCAAGCCCGTGCAGCGCCCACACCCGCCGATCATGATCGGTGGCCGCGCGTCCGCGACCCTGCGCATCGTCGCCGAACACGCCGACATCTGGAACATTCCGGGCGGCGGCGCCGATCTCGACGGCGCGGTCGAGCGCGGTGCCCTACTGGATCGCTATTGCACCGAGATCGGCCGCGACCCCGCGGAGATCGTCCGCTCGATCCACATCCCCGTTTCCTACGACCGCCCCGCCGCCACCCGCGACGCGATCGGCAGGTCGATCGAGGCCGGATTCACCCATATCGTCCTGGCCCTGACCAACCCCTATCCCGCCGATGTGGCGCACTGGGTCGCCGGAGAGCTGATCGGCGCGCACGTATAGCTCGGCGGGTCACGACCCGCGTCAGGTGTTGCGCCAGTTCGGGACTCGGCGCTCACGCAGTGCCGCCAAGCCCTCGATCGGATCGTGATGGGCGATGAGCGTGTCCAACAGCAGGTCCGGATGATGCAGGGCGGCAAGCGGGTCGGCGGCGTGGTCGTTGCGCGCAAGGAAGGACAGGGCGGTGCGCACGGCCACGGGCGAGCGGGTGACGATGTCGGCGGCCAGTTCGCGGGCGGCGGCGATAGCCTTGCCGGGCGGGACCGTTCGCGCGATCAACCCCGCGCCGAGGGCCTCGGCCGCGTCCAGGCGCCGCCCGGTGACGATCATGTCGTTGGCCAGCGCCCGGCCAACGATCCGGGGCAGCCGCACCAGCACACCCAGGCCGGGCGGCTGCCCGATTCCGGTGTCCGGCAGGGCGAACGACGCGTCCTCGTCGGCCACCACGATGTGACAGGCCAGCACGAGCTCGAGCCCGCCGCCGTCCGCGCGCCCGTTGACCGCCGCGATCACCGGCTTGCTCAGCTCCCGCGCGGCCAGACCGCCGAATCCACTGCGCGGCAACGACATCAGTTGTATGGGCGAGACGGCGTCGCGCAGATCTCCGCCGAGACAGAACGCCTCGTCCCCGGCGCCGTAGAGCACCGCGGCCCACAGCTCGTCGTCGTGTTCGAACGCGGTGAAGATCTCGTCCAGCTCCCGGTGCGTCCGCGCGTCCAGCACATTGCCCACCTCGGGGCGGTCGATCATCACCTCCAGCACCTGCCCCACGCGGGTGATCCGCACGTGCTCGTACGAATCCCGCAGTGCCCGAACCGGTTCGCCGAGCAGCCGAGCCATCTGCTCGCGACCGAGCGCTACCCGATTGCCCCGATCGGTCGAACGGGCGAACACGCGCAGGCCCAGCGGCTCGCCGTCGGCCAGCACATCGGTCAGCTCATCGTCGCCGTCGACGGCGTTGGCGACGAATCGACTGCCGTCGTCGAGCCTGCCGATCACGATGCCGACGCGCGCGCCGTCGCGGTTGAAACGCACCGCGTAGCTTTCGATGGTTCCCCAGCCGTCCGCATGGAAGATCACCGGAACCGTTGGCGCGGCGTCGAGTTCGGCCCGGACGGTGGCGGTATCCGCCGACTGCCAGGCGATCGGGGTTGTCGCGTAGACGCCGACCGAATGTTTGCTCAGCAGACCGCCGTTGGCGACCACCATGCCGTAATCACCAGGCCGATCACGGACGCGCGCAACGGTTTCGACGATGGCGTGGGCGGAGTAACCGTTGCCGGGGCCGCCGAAGTAGGGCAGCCCGCCGGTGACCGTGAACCCGCGCGGATCCCGCGGATCCAACCCCATCCCGTCGCAGACGTTGAACACCGCGATGGGAAAACAGCTGTACAGGTCCAGCGCCGCCAGCTCATCGACCCCGACTCCGGCCATATCCAGGGCATATCGGATCGCCGCGACGGCCGCGGGGCTGCGGCTCAGATCCGGTCGCACGAGCAGTTCGCGTTCGGTCAAATCGGCGTGGCCGTGCAGGAATACCAGCTTTTCGGTGGGGATTGCCAGACGCCGCGCGGCCGCCAGTGACATGATCACGATCGCCGCGCCCTGGTTCACCTGATCGCGGGCGACCAGCAGCCGAGGGTAGGCGTCGGTGATCCTGCGATTGCGCTCGTCCACCGAAATCAGCTCCGCGGCAGTGTGTTCCACCGGCGATGCGGCATGCGGATTCGCGGCTGCGACCGTCGTGAACGGGCTGAACAGCTCGCCCATGGACCGAGCGTAGTCCGCCCGGCCGGCGCCCAGCCGGGCCCGGCGCGCGTTCTCCAGCACGGTGTAGAACACCGCGGCCTCGGTCATCTGGTGCAGCACGGCCTGTGAGGGGGTCATCCCGTCGGTGCCGTATCCGTGGTCTTCGAGCGAGCCCGCGACATGTTCGGTGAAGTCGGGCCGTTCGGCGGCCGGACGTCCGGACAGATTTCGGACCGTGGAGATGACCTCCGCGCCCACCAGTACAGTCACTTCGCTACGGCCGACGGCGATCTCGGCGCACAGATCGTTCACCAGCTTCTGCGGGCTCTGCCCACCGGTCGGGCCGAGGATCGCGCGGCGTGGCCGGGCGCCGACCCGGCCCGCGACGGCCCGGGCCACGTTGTCCGGCGCGCCCAGCGGGGCGACGGCCGCGGGATGCGCGTCGTCGAATGCCCGGACCGCCGCGACGGTGTCGATCGCCGCGATGACCTGCCCGGCATCGACACCAGTGTCGTCCACCGCCGCTCGCAATGCCTCGGCCGCGAGATCGGCCGCGCTCAGCGCTCGATACCCGGGTTGCCCGAGCCGCTCGGAGAACTGGCCCACGCCGACTATGACAGGCGTACCGGGCGGCAGATCGGACACTTCTGTTGACACTCAATCGAAGTTAACAGGCGTTCCACCCGGTCGCACACCGGCATCTCGATCACCGACATCGATCCGGCGGCGGCCGGTGCCGGCTATCGGCCGTCCGGGAGGTCCGGCTGATCCGCGGCGAGGCGATCCAGCCACTCTCCCAGCAGAGCCTGCTCGGCCACACTCAGCACCTGCTGATCCGGCAGCGTGGCACGCAGGGCGCGAGCCGCGGCCGACGCGGTCGCCTCCGGGACGACCGGCTCGTGACAGGTCACCGCGACGACCATGGTTTCCCGCATGGTCACCAGGAGCGCCGGATCGCGCCGATCCGGCGGCTGGGACAGCCAGGTGAGCACCGCACCACGCGCGGTCGCATTGATGACCGAGGCCGCCAGCGGCTCGTCGACGCGCAGCGATCCGGCCGCGGCCAAGCGTTGGATGCGCGACATGAGGATGTGCATTCCGGCCTGGAGGGCCGGCGAGTCGGGCCGCATCGTTTCGCTGTGCATCAGCATGTAGAGCGCCGGATTGGACAGACCGAACTCCACCGCGAGGTCCCAGCCCACGCGCAGGTCCTCGATCGGATCCTCGAGCCTGGGGTGCCCCTGTTTGGTCGCGAGAAATTCGGCGTAGCCGTATTCGGCCACCGCCTCGAGCAGACCGACCTTGTCACCGAACAGGCGGTAGATCACCGGCGCCTGCACACCGGCCGCCGCCGCGACCGCGCGCGTGGTGACCGCGTCCCGGCCGCCGTGCACGAGCAGATCCGCGGCCGCCTCGATCACCCGCTGCCGATGCGGTTCCCGCCCGGCCGGCACACCACTCGAGGAGGCTTCGGCGCTGTCGGCATCGATCGGATCGGGCACGCTATCAATGATAATGGCATGGGCATATCGTCGTTAACATCGGCTCACAATGCGCTGTGGCGCAGCCGCAGGTCGGTAGGTACTTGGCCGTTCGGGTCGGTCTTGGCATATATTCGAAGGTGCAGCTGGTTCGCCCGAGGTGGAGCCGAGGAGCCCCTTATCCACTCGACGGCGTCGAAGCCCTGTCGGTGCGTCCGCGCGCCAGGAGGGTGAGAGGGAACCCGGTGGAAGTCCGGGACTGTCCCGCAGCGGTGAATGGGAACGACGGCCGTCATATGCACTGGGCACCGCCTGGGAAGCGATGGTTGGTAGGTCCAGCCCCGGCCGTCGCCGGGGTCGGCCCGTGATCGGGTCGGCGCCCATGAGTCCGAAGACCTGCCCGCCTGCGCCGGATACGCCGTATCCGGCGGTCGTCGCCTCGTGGATTGGGCGTTGCGCCGAGGAGACCCGGGCACGGGATAGAGGCTATGGGGCTTCGTCAGCGTACGTTCGTGATGGGCGGCGACCATTGGCTGCTGACCATGGAGTTCATTCGATGTTGAACCCTGACAACGTATTCACCGCCACCGCGCTGGGGCTGCCGCGCATCGGCCCGAACCGCGAGCTCAAGCGGGCCATCGAGGCGTATTGGGCCGGCCGCAGTGACGCCGCCGCCCTGCACGAGGTCGCCCGGGGCCTGCGCACCGCCCAGCTCACCGCCGCCCGCGACGCGGGCCTGGATTCCGTTCCGGTGGGCACATTCTCGTACTACGACCACGTGCTGGACACAGCGGTGCTGCTCGGCGTCCTGGCCGAACGGGTGCGCGGCATAGCGGACGAGCTGGACCGCTACTTCGCGGCCGCCCGCGGCACCGCCGACGTTCCACCGCTCGAGATGACCAAGTGGTTCGACACCAACTACCACTACCTGGTGCCCGAACTCTCCGCGACCACCGAGTTCGCACTGCATCCGGACAAGCCCCTGGCCGAGCTGAAAGAGGCACTGGCGCTAGGTGTTCCGGCCCGGCCGGTGATCATGGGCCCGATCACCTTCCTGAAGCTCGCCAAGTCGGTGGACGGCAGCGATCTGCTCGAGCGCCTGCCCGACCTGCTCCCCCTCTACGAGCGGCTGCTCGGCCTGCTGGCCGAGGCGGGCGCGCAGTGGGTGCAGCTGGACGAGCCGTCGCTGGTCACCGACCTCAGCGAGACCGAACTGGCCGCAGTGCACACCGCCTACCGGCGGCTGGCCGAGGTGGAAGCCCGGCCGTCCATCCTGGTCGCCTCATACTTCGGCCACCTGGGTGCGGCGCTGCCCGCGCTGGCCGACACCGGTGTCGAGGGCATCGCCGTCGACCTGGTCGCGGGCGGTGAGGCGGATCTGGCCGCGATGCGCTCGCTCGAGAACACGCTGATCGTCGCCGGTGTCGTCGACGGCCACAACGTGTGGCGCGTCGATCCGGACCACGCTCTGCCACGGCTGACCGGGCTGCGGGACGCCGGAGTGACCGTCGCGGTGTCCAGCTCCTGCTCGCTGCTGCACGTCCCGTACAGCCTCGCGCCGGAGACCGACCTGGACGCGCGCCTGCGCAGCTGGCTGGCGTTCGGCGAGGAGAAGATCGCCGAGATCGTTCTGCTGGCCGGCGCGCTGACCAAGGGTGAGGAGGCCGTCGCGGGTGATCTCGATATCGCCCGCACCGCCGTGCTGGACCGCAAGGCCGACCCGCGCCTGCGCGTCGAGTCGGTGCGTGAGCGTCTGGCGGGTCTGGACGCCGACGCCGTGCGCCGCGTCCCGGCCGACGAGCGCCGCGCTGTACAACAGGAGCGCCTGAACCTGCCGCTGCTGCCGACCACCACCATCGGCTCCTACCCGCAGACCAGCCGGATCCGGGTGGCCCGCGCGGAGCTGCGCCGCGGCGAGATCGACCAGGCCGAGTACGACTCGCGCATGCGCGCCGAGATCGCCGAGGTCATCGCGTTGCAGGAGGAGATCGGCCTGGACGTGCTGGTGCACGGCGAGCCGGAGCGCAACGACATGGTGCAGTACTTCGCCGAGCAGCTGGACGGGTTCGCCGCCACGGTGAACGGCTGGGTGCAGTCCTACGGCACCCGCTGTGTGCGCCCGCCGATCCAGTTCGGCGACGTGGTGCGTCCGGCGGCCATGACCGTGGAGTGGATCACCTACGCGCAGTCGCTCACCCGGAAGCCGGTCAAGGGCATGCTCACCGGCCCGGTCACCATCCTGGCGTGGTCCTTCGTCCGAGATGACCAGCCGCTGGCCGACAGCGCCCGCCAGATCGCACTCGCCATCCGGGACGAGACGGTCGACCTGGAGGCCGCCGGGATCCGGGTGATCCAGGTGGACGAGCCCGCGCTACGGGAGCTTCTCCCCCTGCGCAAAGCCGATCAGGCCGCGTACCTGGACTGGGCGGTGGACGCGTTCCGGCTGGCCACCTCCGGTGTCGCCGACGCCACCCAGATCCACACGCACCTGTGCTACTCGGAGTTCGGCGAGGTCATCGGCGCCATCGCTGGTCTGGACGCCGACGTCACCTCGATCGAGGCCGCCCGCTCGCACATGGAGGTGCTCGACGACCTCAACGCCTCGGGCTTCGACCTGGGCGTGGGGCCGGGCGTCTACGACATCCACTCGCCGCGCGTGCCGGGCGCCGGGGAGATCGAGCAGTCACTGCGCCTGGCACTGAAAGCGGTTCCGGCCGAACGGCTCTGGGTCAACCCGGACTGCGGCCTGAAGACTCGCCGCACCGACGAGGTGACCGCCTCGCTACGCAACCTGGTCGCGGCGGCGCAAGCCCTGCGCTGACTGCACGCCAGGGTGTTCCTTCGCGGAACACCCTGGCGGCCTTGGCCTTTCCGTACCAAGCACAGCAGCTCTGCAGCCGCCCACTACCCGTATCGGTGCTGAGCCGACTACGCCGAGCCGCGGGCGACGGCCCCGAGGAAGACCTGGCCGCGGTACGCGCGGCCGGTATCGAGATCGCCACCGAAATGGCGCAGCGGCTCATCGCCGAAGGCGCTCCCTGCCTGCACTTCATCACGTCGAACTTCGCCAAGGCCACCGGAGAGGTGCTGGCCAATCTCGGCTACCCGGTCACTCCCGCACCGTCGATCCCCTGACCGGCCCGGCGTTCGCGCCGGTCCCAGGACTCCTTGTCCACCAGCTGATCCCGCTCATCGAAACTCGCGAGCCGGTCGGCCATGGCATGGCTGTCGCCGTGCGCGAAGATCTCGGCGGCGGCCTCCTGCATGGCGCGCATGGCCGCCCGTTGCAGATCCGATGGAACGATGACGATCCGGTACCCCATCTCGGCCAGCTCGGGTAGCGGCACCCGCGGCGTCCGGCCGCCCTCGAACATGTTGAGCAGCAGGGGGATTCCCCGGAGCTGCGCGGCGATGCGCTCGATCTGATCCCGGTCCTCCGGGGCCTCGACGAACAGGATGTGCGCTCCGGCATCCGCATAGCGACGGGCCCGATCCAGCGCGGCGTCCAGACCCTCCACCGCGATGGCGTCCGTGCGGGCGATGATCCGCACGGGCGCGTCGCCGATGGCGTCGGCCGCCGCGGTGATCTTGCCGACCATCTCGTCGGCGTCGATCAGTTCCTTGCCGCCGTAGTGGCCGCATTTCTTGGGGGTGAGCTGGTCCTCCAGTTGCAGGGCGCTCACCCCGATGCGCACGAACTCACCGACGGTGCGGAACACGTTGAGCGCGTTGCCGTATCCGGTGTCGATATCGGCGATGACCGGAACGCCGACGACCGAGCAGATCTGGGCGGTGCGGTCGCGCACCTCGGTCATCGACAGCAGGCCCAGATCGGGCACGCCCGCCGAGCGCGCGACCGCGCCGCCGCTGAGGTAGACCGCGCCGAAGCCCGCCTGCTCGGCGATCCGGGCGGAGAGGCCGTCGTACACGCCCGGCGCCAGGATCGGATCGGGTCCGGCGAGAAGTTCATCGAGTCTCATAGTTGTATATTTGTAGACAAATAGACTGAAAGTCAATGTGACGTTAGAGTCCGTGTGTGGACAACAGACGCGGACGAAAGCGCTCATGACACGCCTGACACTCACCGGGCAGCGCCGCGGGCTGCGCGAACTGGCCTACGAGAGCATTCGAGACGCGCTCATCACCCTGCGCATCGCTCCCGGCGAACGCATTACCGAGGAGGGCCTGTCCGAAGAACTCGGCGTCAGCCGGCCCATCCTGCGGGAGGCGTTGCAGCGCTTACAGGTCGAGCAACTCGTGGATCGGCTCGACAACGGCCGCATGCGAGCGCGCCCGGTTTCCGCCGACGATGTGCGGCACCTGTACGCGGTGCGGTCCGCACTGGAGCAATTGGCAGTGCGTGAGGCCGGCGCCCGGCTGACCGATCCCTTGCGTATGGAGCTGACCACGGTTGTGGGGCAGATGCGTTCGGCTACAAAAGTTTCCGATGTTCCAGCAGTGACCGAACTGGGCGACCGATTCCACCGGCAGCTCGCGGCCATCGCCGCCAATCCGGTCAACGACCAACTCATGGAACAGATCCGGGGCCCCATCGACCGATTCCGTCACCTCAGCGTGACGGTGGCGTCCCGCCCGAAGGATTCCACCGCGGAGCACGAGGCCGTCCTCGCCGCGCTGCTCGCCGGTGATCTCGAAACCGCCGCCGCGGCCATGGACCGGCACATCGTTTCCGGTCGCGATGCGGTGCTGCTCGCACTCGACGAGCAGCACCGCACCCGCTAGCCCTGGGCGGCCGATTCGTTCAGCAAGTCGTCGCCCTCCACCTGCCGAGCGCGCTCGATCGCGAGCAGATCGATAACGCCGCCACACGTCGTGCTGAACAACAGCACCACCCGGCTTACCGCTCCCGGACGTCGGGCTCGGCTGCGAACGCCCCTACACGGCATCACAAGACGCCACGCCCCCGCAATGCGTCGACGTCGTCGGCGCTCAGGCCGAGCAGTTCGCCGTAGACCTCGTGATTGTGTTCGCCCAGACGAGGTCCCAGATGGCCGACCGTCCCCTCGGCCGCCGAGAAGCGGGGCACGGGCGCCTGCACCGTCATCGGCCCCAGCTCGTCGTCGGGGACCTCCACGAACACCTCCCGGTGCCGCAGCTGTTCGTCCTGGACGAGATCCTCGATGTCGTACACCGGCGCGGCCGCGACCTGCTCGGCCTCGAAGACCGACATCGCCTCGGCCAGAGTCTTTTTCGACACCCAGTCGGCGACCACCTCGTCTACCTCGTGGGCCCGGGCCAGGCGGCGTTGCGGATCGGAGAAGTCGGCGTCGGTGACCATGTCCCCGCGCCCGATCGCCCGGAACACGCGCAGCGCCAACGCCGGTGAGCTGCCCGACATGGCCAGCCAGCGGCCGTCTGCGGTGCGGTAGGTGTTGCGCGGGGCCGAGATATCCCAGCGATTACCGGCTCGCGCGGGTACCAGGCCGAGCTGGTCGTAGCCCAGTAGCGTTTGTTCGAGCAGCCGGGCGAGCGGATCGATGAGGTTGATATCGATCAGCTGGCCCGGACCGCCGTGCACATCGCGGTGGTACAGGGCCATCATCACCGCGTAGGCCGCGTTGAGCGAGGCGACGCCGTCGGCCAGCATGAATGGCGGCAGCGTCGGCGGTCCGTCGGTCTCACCGGTCAGGTGGGCGAAGCCGCTCATCGCCTCGCCCAAGGTCCCGAAGCCCGGCCGCTCGCTCTTGGGGCCGGACAGCCCGTATCCGGTGATGTGCAGCATGATGATCCGGTCGTTGACCGCACGCAGGCTCTCGTAGTCCAGGCCCCAGGCGCGCAGGGTCTGCGGCCTGGTGTTGGCGACCACCACGTCGACGTGTTCCACCAAGCGGCGCAACAACTTCTGGCCATCCTCGACGCGCAGGTCCAGGGTGACCGCGCGCTTGTTGCGCGAGATCGACTTCCACATCAGCCCGATACCGTCGCGCTGATTACCCCAGCTACGGATCGGATCGCCCGCCCCGGGCTGCTCCACCTTGATGACATCCGCACCGAACTCGCCCAGATAGGTGGCCGCCAGCGGCGCGGCCGCAAGAGACGCCAGATCCAGCACCCGGACGCCGCTCAGCATCGCACTGCCGGACATCTAGGCATCCGATCCCGTGGTCGCGGCGGCGGTGGATCGGAACGTGCTCGTAGGCCGGTCCAGCCCGAGATGGTCACGCAGCGTCTTACCCTCGTACTCGGTACGGAACAGGCCCTTGCGCTGCAACTGCGGTACCACCAGCCGCACCACGTCCTCGAACGCGCCGGGCAGATGCGTTGCCGCCAGGACGAATCCGTCGCACGCGTCGCCGTGGAACCATTCGGCCATCTGCTCGGCGATCTGTTCTCCGGTGCCGACGAACCGCGGCCCCTGCAGCAGGGTCGCCCGATGTGCGGCCAGGTCGCGGACGGTGACCGTCTCGCCGCCGATATGCGTGCGCAGGTTCTGCACCAGCCCGCGAATGCCCGATACCGAGGCGATCAGCTCGTCCGTCACCGGGTCGTCCGGATCATGTTGCGCGAAGTCGTAATTCATCAGTTCCGACAACAGGGTCAACGACGCGATCGGATCCACCAGATCGTTCAGCAACATCGCCTCACGTTCCTTGGCGTGATCCTCGGATTCGCCGACCACCGCGTAGGCCATCGGGCAGATTCGCACCGAGGCGGGATCCCGTCCGGCGTCGGCGAGCCGAGTCTTCTGATCCGCGTAGTGATTACGGGCAATCTCCAGCCCGGGGTCACCGGTGAAGATGAGTTCGGCCCAGCGCGAAGCGAATTCACGACCGCGGCCGGAGGATCCCGCCTGCATCAGCACCGGGCGGCCCTGCGGCGTCCGCGGCACCGTCAACGGGCCGCGCGACGACAGATACTTACCCCGATAGTGCAGTTCGCGAACCTTCGCCGGATCGGCGTAGATACCCGCGGCCCGATCGTGCACGATGGCGTCGTCGTCCCAGGTATCCCACAGACCGGCGACGACCTCGAGGAATTCGTCGGCGCGGTCGTAGCGCTCGTCGTGCCCGAGGTGGGCCTCCACCCCGAAGTTCTGCGCCTCGGCGTCGTTGACCGAGGTCACCACGTTCCACGCGGCGCGACCGCGGGACAGATGATCGAGCGTCGCGAAGGTGCGCGCCACGTGGAAGGGCGCGTAGTAGGTGGTGGAGTAGGTGGCGCCCAGTCCGATATGGGACGTGGTCTGCGCCAGCACCCCCAGCACCACGCTCAGATCGAGCTTCACCGGCCGGGCGCCGTAGCGGACGGCCTCGGCGACCGAGCCGCCGTAGATGCCCGGCATCGCCAGTCTGTCGTCGAAGAACATCAGATCGAAGCACCCGTCTTCGAGCTGACGGCCGATCTTCGCGTAATACGACGCGTCGAGATAACCGTGCTCTGTCGCCGGATGCCGCCACGATCCGGCGTACACCGACGCGTTTCCCGCCTGCATGAACGCGACAAGAGTCATTTTGTCGCCGTGCCTCACTGCCATGCACTGAAAGTTAACATCTGATATATCAAATTTCAAGTGTTGTACCTCAGTACTGTTAGACTGCCGGCATGGCAATCGGTGCGGTGGATATTTCCGGGACGGTGCGCGAGCGCGCTACCCGCGAGCTTCGAAACCGGATCCTCACCGGCGCGCTGCGACCGGGCACCCGGATCGACCTCGACGCCATCACCGAGGAGTTCGCCACCAGCCGCACCCCGGTCCGCGAGGCGCTGCTGGAACTGTCCTTCGAGGGGCTGGTGCGGATCGCACCCCGTAGCGGCATCACGGTCATCGGCATCAGCCCCGACGACATCATCGACAGCTTCGCCATCCTGGGAATCCTCACCGGACAGGCCGCCGCCTGGGCCGCCGATCGCGCCACCGACAAGGAGATAGGGCACCTGCGCGCCCTGGCCGACCAGGTGAGCGCGAGATCCGGCGCGGACAACATCGGCGAGGCCAATTGGCGTTTCCATCAGGAGATCCACCGCATCGCGCATTCCCCGCGGCTGCTCGCGCAGATCAAGCAGGCCGTGCGCGTGGTGCCGACGAACTTCCTGACCGTATTCCCCGAGCACGAACAGCATTCACTCGCCGAACACGAGCAACTGCTCGACGCGCTGACCGCACGCGATGCCGCGGCCGCGCGCACGGTCGCCGAGCGTCATGTACTCGACGCCGGACGTTCGCTGGCCGATTGGCTGGGCGAAGGGGCGGATCCCGAAGCCGGGTAACGGTATGGATCAGCCGGCAGCCGGAAGAACCCGTACCAGATAGTCGGCCAGCTCACCCGGCCGCGACAGCATCACCATATGACCGCCGGGCATCTCGTCGGGTGTGATGCCGAGCCGCTCCGATACGTGGCGACGCACGAATTCTGCGGTGAACAGGCGGTCGTCGCGGCACAGCACGTATCTCGTCGGAATGTCCGGCCACGCGGACAGCGGCCAGGGCTCCCGGCCCACACGATCCATGCTCATCTTCTCGATCAGCGCGCCGTCGTGTGCTGATACGCGCTCGGCCAGTTCACGGGGAACATCGTGATAGTAGAGCTCGTATTGGTCGGTGATGCCGGACGAGGGCCGGCCGCTGCGTTTCCACCAATCATCCGGTGTCTCACCGGGACTGGGGATCATGGCGCTCACCAGGACGAGTGCCTCGGCTCCGGTGCGCACGCCGGCCAGGGGGCCGATGAAACCACCCCAGGAGTGGGCCACCACCACGAGTGGACCGCCCCCGTCGGTCGCCCGGACGACGGCGTCGGCGTAGTCCCACAATCCCGCCCGGGGATCGGACACCGGGAGTTCCACCGCGACCGTGTCGTGCCCGCGATCGCGGAGTTCCGCTTCGAGCAGGTGCCAGTCCCAAGCGCTACCACCGCCACCGTGGATGAGTGCGAAAACCGTCATACCGGTTACGACTCCCCGCGGCACGCAAACTCATCACACCTGCTCGCGGGGCATATTTTCCGGCGTTGACTTATGCAGGTAAATACCTGCATAATCGTTCTCGTGAGTGTCGAGGCGAACGAATTGGACGCGGTCTTCAAGGCCCTGGCCGACCCCACCCGGCGGCTACTGCTGGACCGGCTGCGCGAGCAGAACGGCCAGACGCTGGGCGAGTTGTGCGACAGGCTGTCGATGGCGCGCCAATCGGCCACGCAGCATCTCGACATTCTCGTGCGGGCCAACCTCGTCACCGTCGTGCGACGGGGACGCGAGCGGCTGCACTATCTCAATCCCGCGCCGATCCATGAGATCGACCAGCGCTGGATCGCAGTGTTCGACCGGCCCCGACTGGATGCCTTGCGCGACATCAAAAGCCGGGCCGAGTCCATCAACCGACATCAGGCACAGGAGTCCGCAATGACAGTCGAATCCCTCCCCGCCACAGGCACATCCACCGCGACAGTCCCGAATTACGTCTACGCCACCTATATCCGCGCCACCGCCGAGCAGGTGTGGCAGGCCCTGACCGACGCGGATCTGACCGCACGCTACTGGGGGCAGGCCTCGGTATCGGAGTGGACACCGGATTCCGCCTGGGAGCTGCGATCCACCGACGGATCCGAGCAGGCCAAAGTCGTCGGCCGGGTCCTGGAGACCGAACGGCCGACCCGTCTGGTCATCACCTTCGACGACCGCCCGGATCTCGCGTCGGCCCGCGAACCCTCGGTCGTCACTTTCGACATCGCACAGCACCAGGACATCGTGCGGCTCACGGTGACTCACGAAAATTTCCCCAATGGCGATATGCGCCAAGGAGTCTCCAACGGTTGGCCCGCCATACTGGCCAACCTCAAATCCCTGCTCGAGACAGGGGACGTGCTGCCGCAGGCACCCTGGAACATGCCCCGGGCGTAGACCTGAACCACGATCAGAGGGCCAACACCGATACCGCTGGAGCATCAATTCATTCAGTATCGGTGTTGGACAGGCATCGCTGATCGGTAATAGTCTCACCGGAGCGTGAGGCGAGTCACGGGGCCGAATCCGTTGATTGTGGCGTTTGGCGCGCCGTATTACCCGGATCGAAAGGAGTGGACGGGATTCAAGGGCGCCAGCCCGCTGTTCTGGTCCATTCCACAGGCCACGCTGCATCCGCTGGTCCCGGCCCCGACCATCGCGGTGATCAATCGCTCGGTAATCTCGGCGGATTCGTGGCGCCCTACGGATTCGGACTGATCAAATCGGCCACCGGGACGGGACTTGGGGGCTGTACGCACTGGCCGTGGCCTCGCTGCTCGCGGCCGCCTCGGCACTGCTGATCCGTCGGCATCGGCTCGGTCAGGCGACCACCGGCGCAGCGGACCAAGGCCACCGGCTCGATCGGCAGTGCCGGGGCGGGATCCACGATGGCCTTCGACGGAGGCGGACCGAACCCGGCCTGATCTCACCCTTCGCGCCGATCATCAGCTTCCGCCCCCTACCGACAGCATCCGATCACCGACAGAAAGTGCCTTGATGACCGCGCCCACCGCCAGCACCGCGATTCCCGTCGTCACCGAGATGCGAGTGGTACCCATCGCCGGACACGACAGCATGCTGCTGAACCTCAGCGGGGCACATGCGCCGTACTTCACCCGGAATCTGGTGACCCTCACCGATTCCGACGGCAATACCGGTGTCGGCGAGGTACCCGGCGGCGAGGCGATCCGGCGCACGCTCGAGGATGCGCGGTCGCTGGTGCTGGGGCGGCGGATCGGTGAGTATCACGCCGTCCTGGGCGATATCCGGCGCACGTTCGGCGACCGGGACGCCGGCGGGCGCGGGGCGCAGACCTTCGATCTGCGCGTCACCATCCACGCGGTCACCGCGGTGGAGTCGGCGCTGCTGGATCTGCTCGGACAGCACCTCGGCGTGCCGGTGGCCGCGCTGCTGGGCGAGGGGCAGCAGCGCGACCGGGTGCGGGCGCTGGGCTATCTGTTCTTCGTGGGCGAGCGTGACCGGACCGATCTGCCCTACCGCTCCCCCGCCGACGAGGACGACGCCGACGACTGGCTGCGGTTGCGGCACGAGCCGGCGCTGAACCCCGAGGGGGTGGTGCGGCTGGCCGAGGCCGCACAGGCACGGTACGGCTTCGCCGATTTCAAGCTCAAGGGCGGCGTCCTGGCCCCGGACGACGAGGCCGCGGCCGTGCGCGCGCTGGCCGAGCGGTTCCCGGACGCGCGAATCACCCTGGACCCCAACGGCGGCTGGCTGCTGGGCGAGGCCGTGCGTGTCGCGCGGGACCTGCGTGATGTGCTGGCGTACGCGGAGGATCCGGTCGGTGCGGAGGGCTCGCTGTCCGGTCGCGAGGTGATGGCCGAATTCAAGCGCGCCACCGGGCTGCCGACCGCGACCAATATGATCGCCACCGACTGGCGGGAGATGGGCCACGCGATCCGTGCCAACGCGGTCGATATTCCGCTGGCCGACCCACACTTCTGGACCATGGCCGGTTCGGTGCGGGTGGCGCAGCTGTGCGATGCGTGGGGACTGACGTGGGGTTCGCACTCCAACAACCACTTCGACGTCTCGCTGGCGATGTTCACGCACGTGGCCGCCGCCGCACCGGGTGAGATCACCGCCATCGACACGCATTGGATCTGGCAGGACGGCCAGCGCATCACCACCGATCCGCTGCGCATCCGCGACGGGCTGCTGACCGTGCCCGACAAGCCCGGCCTGGGCGTGGAACTGGACGAGGAGCGGGTGGCCGCCGCGCACGAGCTGTACCTACGCGAGGGCCTGGGCGCGCGGGACGACGCCCGCGCGATGCAGTACCTGATCCCGGGCTGGAGTTTCGACAGCAAGCGTCCGGCGTTGTGCCGGTAGGGGTTTCGTGTGCCGGATGAGAACGGCCCGCCGCCCGGTTATGCTCCGATGATGGCCGGTACGTGGAGCTCTCTGGGCAGACACTTGGGGACCGTGGCCCGAGGGCAGGGGCTGGTCGGACGGATGCAACGCGCGACGACGCGGGATAGATCCCGAGGTCGCCGCCGCGCGCCCGCGATCGCGGTACGCCCCGCCGCCTCCAGCCCGGTGCCGACCCGGGAGCGGGCCCGTCAGGTCGTGTACTGCCCGCATCTGGACGGCCGCGCCGATCCGGGTGAAATCGTCTGGACCTGGGTACCTTTCGAGGAAGATCCGAGCGAGGGCAAGGACCGCCCGGTCCTGGTCGTCGGCCGCGACGACACCACCCTCCTCGGCCTGCTGCTGTCACCCACCCCGACCCATACGCCCGCACACCGCTGGATCGACATCGGCTCGGGCCCTTGGGATTACGAGAGCCGCACCACCTGGGTCCGCCTCGACCACATCCTGGACGTCCCTGAGGAGGGCATCCGCCGCGAGGGCGCGATCCTGCCCTTGAAAACGTACGACCTCGTCGCCCACCTTCTCTGCCGCGAATACCATTGGCGCTGAGCGGAATCAGGCGTCCAGATCGCGGGTGCGACCGAACAGGGCTCCGTAGATCAGGGCGCCCAGGACGCCGCCGATCAGCGGGAAGACGATGAAGGCCCAGACCTGGGTCCCGGCGCCGTCCTGATACGGGGCCACGGCCAGGGAGCGGGCGGGGTTGACCGAGGTGCCGTCGATCGGGATCGCGATCATGTGGATGACCGCGAGGGTGATGCCGATGGACAGGCCCGCCAGCGGGACGTTGGAGATCCGGTCGGTGGAGGCCAGCACCACGAACACCAGCAGCGCCGTCAGGATGATCTCGACGGTGATGGTCGCGGCCAGGCCGTAGCCGTTGATGGTGATCCTGGACAGCGGATCGCCGACCCCGACGCTGGACGGGCTGTGCGCGCCCCAGCCGTTGGCGCCCAAGCCATCGACGGTCCGGTCGTAGGTCGGCAGATTCCTCGCAATCGCGTAGAGCACGCCGCCGCTGATGAATCCACCGATCAGTTGCGCCACAATGTAATACACCGCTTCGACGGCGCTGACCCGGCCCAGCAGCAGCTGCCCGACGGTGACCGCCGGATTCACATGGCAGCCCGAAATCGGCCCGATCGCGTAGACCAGGAACAGCAGCGTGAACCCGAACGCCAGCGCCACCCCGAGATAACCCACCTTGTGCCCCGCGATCACCGCCGTGCCGACACCGCCCATGACCAGTACGAAGGTGCCCAGACATTCGGCCAGCAATTTGCGCCCCAGCGAGATGGGCCGCTGCTCGACCACGGTTTCGACGACTTCCTGCGCTGTAGGAGACATCTGCCAACCTTCCCTCGACACGTCGCGCGTGCATTAACCAGGGTTGTGCTAGATGAGTAAGTGCATTCCGATCAGACGGTACGCGAGCCGAAACATCAGCACAATATCGATGTCAGATTCAGTTGCCTAATATTTGCTGTAACTCAACACGGCTAGGTGGGGCGAGCGACCTCCACGTCGGTGGAGCCGTTGCGACAGAAGTCCCCCGGCACCGGAGGCAAGGAGATGGCACCCGGGTCGCGCGGTCCGACGCCCCGCCGCTGCGTCGAGCTCGTGACCGAGATCGGCGCCAGTGCCTCTGGTGAGGCGCATGTAGACTTCGTGCATCGGCATGCGCCTGACCGGGGCGATTTCACCTACAGGACACCTAACTGGTAGTCTCGGTCGGCGGTGCGGCGCTACCTGTTAGAGGTGGTGCGCCCGAGAGACTTCTCAGTAGTACCGAACACACCACACTGACGACAGGAATTAGAGGAACTACGCGTGGCAAACATCAAGTCCCAGATGAAGCGGATCCAAACCAACGAGGCGGCGCGTCAGCGCAACCAGTCGGTGAAGTCCGCGCTGCGCACTTCCATTCGCAAGTTCCGTGAGGCCGCCGCGGCGGGCGAGAAGGACCAGGCTCAGGCTCTGCTGGTCAGCGCGAGCCGCAGCCTCGACAAGGCCGCCTCCAAGGGCGTCATTCACACCAACCAGGCCGCCAACAAGAAGTCGGCCCTGTCCCTGGCCTTCAACAAGCTGGGCTGAGCCTCCGCGGTAGTCCTACCGCACCCGCTTTACATCGCCGCCGTGGCAGAGGGTCTGCACAAGCAGACGACCACGGCGGCTTTTGTTGTATCCGAGAGACAGATCGGTATTGCACTCTGGAACAGTCCGATCGCACAATTTGGACGATCGTCGGAAAGTTCCGGATTCTACCTATTTTGGCTGGTCATGACGCCTGAGCCCTGGATATTCTCGGGACATGAATGCTGTGACTATTCAGGACGTACCTGATGACGTTCTAACCGCTATCAAGGTCCACGCAGACCAATTGGGGCAATCCTTGCAGGCGTACATACTTACGCTGCTGACACAAGACGCCACCAATGTGGTACCTGTCGTGATACCGGGCGGCGAGACCCGTGGCGAACGCGCGATACGCCGCCTTCGTGAAAGCAAGCTCATCCCCGAGTCGCGAGGCCTGTCGACGGATCAACTGATGGAGATCACCCGCGGTGACTGAGACCCTGGTCGATACCTGTGTACTCCTCGACGTCGTGAGTTCCGATGCAGTATGGCGCGAATGGTCGACCGAGCAGATCCAAACAGCAATCGGAGGCAAGGGCCTCGTAATCAATCCAATCGTGTACGCGGAGATGTCCATCCATTTCTCCACAGACGAAGACCTGGACACCGCATTGCCGCGACACGAATTCCGACGCGAAGACCTGCCCTGGAATGCTGCCTCTCGTGCTGGGCGCGCACACCGGAAGTACCGTCTTGCCGGAGGCGCCAAAACGTCTCCGATCGGCGACTTCTACATCGGCGCCCATGCGGCCGTCCAGGGCTATCGTCTGCTGACCCGCAACCGCAAGGACTTCCGCAGCTACTTTCCAGATCTGGAGATCATCGGACCTTAGTTCAATGGTTCTCGAACATGTCAGTTTGCGCCGTAGAGGTCGAGGATGGTGGACAGGGCGTGTTCGAGGGCGTAGTCGGAGTCGGCCGCGCCACCCTTGACGTCGGCGTTGAGGGTGGCTACCACCTGGAGGGCGGTGCCTATGGTGGCGGCCGTCCAGCCTCGGGCTTGGCCCTGGGCCTTTTTGACCTTCCAGGGGGGCATGCCGAGTTGGGAGGCGAGTTTGAAGGGGTCGCCCCGGCCTGCGGAGCCTACTCGGGCGATGGTGTGGACCGAATCGGCCAGGGCATCGGCGAGCAGGACGGCGGGGACGCCGCGGTCGGTGGCCCAGCGTAGGGCCTCCATGGCGGCGGGGCGGTCGCCGGAGACGGCCAGGTCGGCGACGTCGAAGCCGGTGACCTCGGCGCGGCCGGAATAGTAGCGGCGCACGGCGGCGGTATCGACCTTGCCGCCGGTGTCGGCGGCCAGCTGGGAGCAGGCGGCGGCCAGCTCCCGCAGGTCGGATCCGACAGCCTCCAGTACGGTCTGCACCACATCGGAGGAGGCGCGCACGCCTGCGGCGCGGAACTCGTTGCGCACGAACTCGATCCGCTCACCGGCCTTGGTGACCTTGGCACAGTCGTGGGTGAGCGCGCCCTGCTTCTGCAAGGCCGGGGCCAGGGCCTTGGCCCGGCCGCCGCCGGAATGCAGGATGACCAGTACGACACCCTCGGGCGGTTCGGCCGACGCCTCGGTGATCACCGCAACCGCGTCCTTACCCGCCTCCGCGGCCGACTCCAGGACGATCACCCTGTCCTCGGCGAACAGCGAAGGGCTCAGCAGCTCCGCGAGCTCGGCGGTACTGGCATCTCCGGCGCGCATCCGGTCCACCGGAAGCGCATCGGGGTCCGGGGCGGCGCCGCGGACCCCGGAGACGATCGAGGCGATTGCGCGCTCGATGAGCAACTCCTCCTCACCGAGCACGAGATGAACGGATGCGGGACGGTCGGTCACGCCCCGCATCCTACGGGGCGGCACCGACAAGCCCGCCCATCGGCGCGGTCGTGCCCCAGACCCACCGATGCGGCGGCACTACCGGCCCATCGGCGCGATCATGCCCGGCCTCACCGGTGCGATCGCACCACAGACTCACCAACGCAGTGGCACTGATTCACCGATGCGATATCCGGCCGCGGACTGCTCGAACCGACAGCGTGATCACGGCGGTGCGCGCTCCTCGTCGGACTCCGCATCGGGTATGGCCGAGGGGCGCGTGATTCGGTGCAGAAGTACCAGGAGACCGGCGACCACGACCGCAGTCGCCAACCCGCCGCGCGCGCCTTTGGGCAACGGCAGGGAAATGCCCAGCGATGCACCGTATTCGGACACGAACAGTAGCCACCACAACGGCCCGGCTGTCAGGTACAACACGGCGACGCCCAAAGGCATCCAGACGCAGGATGCGATCGCGCCGAGGGTCCCGATCACCGTGACCGGGAGGATGACCGGTTCCACCAGAATGTTCGCCACGATCGCCAGTAGCCCGACATGGCCGGTGAGGGTGACGATCAGCGGAGCGGTGAGCAGGAAGGCCGCGGTGGCGACGGCGAGCATCTCGGCCGGCCGATGCCGCCAGCCACGTTCCTCCAGCCAGTGCGACCAGCGGGGCGACAACACGATCAGCCCGGTCGTCGCCAGCACCGACAGGGCGAAGCCGATGTCCAGGGCCAGCGCGGGCGAATAGCCGATCAGGCCGATCGTCGCGGCGCACAGCGCGGGCAGTGCCTGCTTGCGGCGGCTCATCAGCACCGCGAGCAAGGCGACGACACCCATGATCGCCGCACGAAGCACCGTCGGGGACGGCCTGGCCAACACCACGAACCCGGCCAACGCGATCGCCCCGAGCACGACACGCAGGCGTGGGCCCACTGTGAGCCTGCGCATCCACTCCAGGCTGACGATCAACACGATCGAGACGTTGGTGCCGGACACGGCCACCAGATGTGTGAGATCGGTCTGTCTGAAGTCCTCCCGCACGCGATCCGGCAGCCGGGACACATCCCCGTCGACCAGCCCGGGAAGCAGCGCGGCCGCATCGGGCGCCAGGGCACGCCCGGCAGCGGTGGCGAAATGCGTGCGCACCGATCCCGCGGCCCGCTGCCACCACGGCGCGGGCCCGACGGGCCGCGGCGGGCCCTGTGCGCGCAGGACCGCGACCGTGAGATCCCGCCGCCACGGCCGCTCCACGCGGGCCCGGAACTCCACCGGCTGCCCCGGCAGCAGCCCCGCCCAGCCGCCCCGCGAGGCCAGCACGATCACCGCACCACCCACTCGAACCCGCACTCTGCCACGCCGGTACTGCCGCAGACCCGCCTTCACCATCCACTGTCGCGCACCGAACGCCTTGGCGGGCAGCAACTTCGGATCGTCGACCGGAACCACTGTCACGGTCACCGCGGTGCCCACCGCCGCGGTTCGCAGCGGATGCGTCGCGACCCGATACTCCTGCCAGGCCGCCGCTGCCCCGAATCCCGCCCCGGCCAACAGCGCGGCCAGCAGCACCGCGGCAGGCATCCGCCGCCGATGCTCCCGAATCGCCCACACACCCAGCAGACTGTCTCT
>NZ_JAGPOX010000128.1 GCF_019038435.1 Nocardia alni | reverse complement strand
GATCGGGGAGGGACAGGGACCTTCGGGATCGCAGCGGCCATCGGGGCGGGGTTGGCCGGCTGTCCGGGAGGCAGTACGCGCGCCGCGCCACGGTTGACCGGACGGCCCGCGGCGGCGCGGGCGGCGAGCAGGGCGGCGCCGCGCGCGACGGTCGTGCCCGGGTCGGACGTGTCCGCGATCGGCACTTCGGTGGCGGTCGAAAGATATTCGGCCAGTAGCGGTATCGCCGCGCCGCCGCCGACGAGGACGATGGCCTCGACCTCATGCCCGGCTCCTACGGCCGCGTCGGTAGTGCGCACGATGCGCTGCACCGCCTGTTGCACCGGCTCGGCGATCAGCGCCTCCAGTTCCGCGCGCACGATACGCCGCTGTTCCCGGATGCCGGGCAGATTCACCTCGACCACTGCCGACATATCCCGGGAGAGCTGCTGTTTGGCGTGGACGAGTCGTGCACGCAGCTCACGCAGCCCGTCCCAGTTACGGCGATCAGTGGGGTCGAATTCCGGGTAGGCGCAGGACAATTCGTCCAGTACGTGTTCGAAGAGCAGGGAATCCACCAGCTCTCCGCCGAATTCGTGTGAGCGCGTGGCGCGTTCGACACGAACCGCCCCGCTCTTGCCGCTCGGCCGCACCACGGCGATGTCGGTGCTCGCGGCCCCGACATCGCACAGCACGACCGTGGCGCGCTCGGAAATATACTGCGCCGCAAGCAGTCCCGCGTAGGCGGCCTCCGCCTCGGATAGCAGCCTGACGGGAATTCCCCTCTTCGAGAGGGCATCACGCAGCTCGGACACGGCATGGTCGGTCCACACCGCGGGGTGAGCCACGACGACCGCGGGTGCGCCCTCGGCCAAGCAGTCGATCGCCGTGGCGACCAGCTCGGTACCCGAACGCTCCTCACCGTCGGCCATGACCGGCACCGGATCGCCCACGCGAGAGGTGAAGTCCCGGTATTCGCACCCCGCTCCGCTGCCGGGCCGTCCCAGGACCGGCCGCGCACCGCCGCCGAAGGCCAGGACGGCGGGTATCCGCGTGATGTCGGGGCGGTCTCCGGCCGCGCGGACGAACGCATCCGATCCGATGACGATGCCCAGTGCCGGTGCCATGTGCCCACTCCATTCCGTGATCCGCGTAGTTCGCTCGTGCACAAAGGCTAGGGAGCGAACCTGGTAATCCCCTGCGTGCCCGCTGTGTGATCAATCCCGGCTCTGATCAGGTCAAACAGTTCACAGAACTTTGTAAGCAACCTGTGGCTGAGCCACAGATCACACCTAGCTGGCTCATAGGCGGCGTCCTTAACTTCGGATCGCAATCGCCCTCGCGGAAGAACGGGGTCGGCAACGAATAGGAACAGCAATGACTGTGGAGATGGAAGCAACCGGATCGACCCAACTCGCGGCGACCGGTGTGGATGCGCAGCAGAGCCTGTCGCAGACCGTGGTCGGCAGCGAGGCGCCGCACGGCAGCGTCGCCGTGGCCACCGACGCGCAGATGCCGGCCGCACACCCCGCCCTCGTCGGCGTCGGCGCCACCGTGCAGACCGGCTCCGAGTCGCTACTCGCGGGCAGCACCCAGAACGACTGGAACACCCACGTCGGCCCCGGCAGCACCGTGGACATGCAGAGCATCTCCCACTCCGTCCCCGAGACCTCCGACACCCACACAGGCTTCACCGACAACATCACCGCCAGCGATTTCCAACAGTCCGTCTCCGAATGGTCGCAAGCTGGAACACATTTCGCCGAGAGCACCGCCTCCACCACCTACGAGTCCGAGACCCAGAACTTCGGCGACCACAACAACCTCACCCAGACAACCTCGTTCAGTGACAGCGAGCAGTCCAGCGATCACACCGGATTCACCGGCGGCCAAACCAGTTTCGCCGATCACCAGTCCGTGAGCGAACGCTCGCAGCTCGGTGATCACGCCGGTTTCGCGGGGGCGAGTTCGTTCAGTGACAGTGAGCAGTTCAGCGATCACACCGGATTCGATGGTGGCCAAACCAATTTCGCTGATCACGAGTCTGTCAGCGAGCGCTCGCAGCTCGGTGATCACGCCGGTTTCACCCAGACGAACTCGTTCAACGAGAGCGAGCAGTTGCGTGACCACGTTGGATTCGGTGGTGGCGCCGGCTTCGGTGAGCAGACCAGGTTCGTCGACCGCGTCGATGACCACCGCACAGATTTCAGTGAGCACTCGCACGGCGGTGACCATGCTGGCCTGACCGGGGTGAGTTCGTTCAACGAGAGCGAGCATTTCGGGTTCGTCGGCGAATCCGGCCATGGTGAGCAGAGCAGATTCGCCGATCACGAGCATGCGGGTGACCGTCAGACAGATTTCGGTGAACATTCGCACGTCGGGGACCACAACGGCTTCACAGGCGCGAGCTCGTTCGGCGAGGGTGAGCACACCAATTTCAATGGTGGCACTGCCTCCTATCAGCAGACCAGCTTTACCGATCACGAGTACGGTGACCGCCGCGCAGATTCCGGTGAGCATTCGCGCATAGGGGACCACAGCGGCTTTACAGGGGTGAGCTCGTTCAACGAGCGCGACCAGTTCGGTGAGCGCGTCGGATTCGATCGCGGGATCAGCCACGATGGGCAGACCAGATTCTCCGAGCACCAGTTCACCGACGACCACCGGGCAGATTTCGGTGAGCAGTCGCACCTCGGCGATCACGTCGGCTTGGCTGGGGTGAGTTCCTTCGATGAGCGCGACTATTTCGGTGAGCACAACGGCCTCACCGAGGCGAGCTCGTTCAGTGAGAGCGAGCAGTTCGGCTTCGGTGGCGTCGGTTTCCGTGAGCAAACCAGCTTCAGCGACCACACCGGCACCTGGCCGGGCCGAACAACTCAGAACGGCTTCGGTGGCCACGATCAGCACGACGGTCCGGGACAGCCCGGCCTCGGCGGGGACCACGGACACCAGAGCGGATTCGGCTACCCAGGAGAGCGGGCCGGCGACCACGACCGAGGCAACGGCTCCGACAACCACGGCCGCCCCGGCCATGTAAACCCTGGCGGCCCCAACCGTTCCGGCGACCACGACGGTGCGGGTACCCCTGGTGACCACAACCACCCAGGCGGTTCAGGCGAGCACGGCAACCCCGGTGACCACGGTGGCCTCGGTCAGCACGGCAACCCAGGCGAGCACGGCAACCCAGGCGAGCACGGCAACCCCGGCCGGTTCGGCAACCCAGGCGAGCGCGGCAACCCGGGCGAGCGCGGCAACGACCACGGCCGACAGGGCAACCCAGGTGACCATGGCAACCCTGGCCTCTTCGGAAACCCCGGCGAGCGGGGCGGCGACCACGACCGGCAGGGCAACCCCGGTGACCACACCCGCCCCGGCGAGTCGAACGGCTTCGGTGATCACGGTCGCCCAGGAGATATCAACCCGGGAGGCCCCAACCGCTCTGGCGACCACCGCGGAAGCAGCGTTGGCGACCATGGCAACGTCGGCCAGCACGGCAACTCGAGCGAGTGGGGCGGCTCGGGTCGGTCCGGTGAGCGCGGCGCCGGCCAGCCCGGTGAGCATGGCAACCCTGGCGACCACCGCAACTCCGGTGGCCACGGCAACTCTGGCCAGTTCGGCAACCCCGGCGAGCACGGCGGCAACCAAGGCCGACAGGGCACCCCTGGTGACCACGACCATCGTGGCGAGTCCAACGGTTCTGGCGACCACGGCGGCCGAGGAGGCGTCAACCCAGGCGGCCCCAACCGTTCCGGCGACCATGGCGGTGTAGGCAGCACCGGCGATCACAGCCACCCGGGCGGTTCAGGCGAGCACGGCGCCCCTGGAGAGCACGGTGGGACCGGTCGATACGGCAACCCCGGACAGCACGGCAACGGCGGCGACCATGGTCGGCCCGACAATTCGAACGGCTCCGGTGACCATGGACGTCCAGGAGATATCAACCCGGGAGGCCCCAACCGTTCTGGCGACCACGGCGGTGCGGGAAGCACTGGCGGCCAGGGTAACTCCGGTGAGCATGGTGGCGCGGGTCGGTCCGGCGGGCGCGGTGGTGCCGGTCAGTCCGGTGATCATGGGAACCCGGGAGGCTCCAACCGTTCTGGCGACCACGGCGATCCCGGTGGGCGAAGCAACCCGGGTGAGCATGGTGGGGCTGGCGAGTACGGCAACCCCGGGCAGCACGGCGGTGCGGGAAGCGTTGGCGGCCACGGTAACTCCGGTGAGCGCGGTGGTGCGGGGCAGTCCGGTGGGCGTGGGAATTCCGGTGGTTCCAACCATTCTGGAGACCACGACGGTGCCGGCAGCTCTAGCAACAATGGGAATCCTGGGCAGCATGGCAACCCTGGTGAGCATGGTGGTGCTGGTCAGTCGGGTCAGCACGGCAATCCCGGTGAGCATGGTGGCTCGGATGGTGCGGGGCAGTCGGGTACGCACGGTAACCCTGGTGGTGTGGGCCAGTCCGGCCAGCACGGTAACCCTGGTGAGCATGGTGGTGCCGGTCAGTCCGGTGAGCACGGTAACCCTGGCGGTGTGGGTCAGTCGGGTCAGCATGGCAATCCGGGGGATCATGGTGGCTCGAACGGGGCCGGGCATCCGGGAGTGAACGGGAACTCCGGTCAGCATGGTGGTGCGGGGCAGGTTGGTGAGCACGGCAATCCCGGGGGTGCTGGTCAGGATGATGGGGCTGCGCATGGAAATGCCGGTGCGGCGGGTGGTTTGGCTGTGGGTGGCAGTGTGCATGCGGGTGGGCAGTTCGGTGGGGCGGGAGACTCGCAGCGTGGCAATGGTTCTCAGGGAGGAGAGCACCAGGCGGGGCAGCGGGATTCTGGTACGCAGGGGGAGCGGTACGGGAGTACGGCTGGGTCCGCCGGCGGGCAGGCTCAGGGTGGATTCACTACCAGTGCCACGGCTTCGGCGGCTACTGCGCCGTCGGCGGATCTCGGGTCCGCGCACAGCACGGGGTTGGCGTCGTCGTTGACGTCCAGCACCTCGCTGGGCTTGTCCGGGACCAGCACTACGGCGCTGAGTCAGTCGAGCACCGTGAATAGCGCGCATGTTAGCCAGGCGGCCGCGGCGACCACGGCCGTGACCACGGCGGCGACCTCCGAGGCGGCTGCTACGGCGGTTGCGCCGGTAGCGGTCACTCCGGTGTCCACGGCGGTGCAGACCGACGTCGCCACGCAGTCCGTGTCCCACACGGTGGCGCAGGCGACGGCCACTCCTACGGCCAGTGCGGTGTCGAACTCGCTGTCGCTGACCAGCACCGCGGCCCACGCCCCGGCTGCCGACCTCGGCGCTGCGACTACCAGCGCCACCGCGGCCACGAGCACGGCCGCGGCGGCCGGAGGCACTGCGGCTGCGGCTTCGGAGACGTCGGCGACCACCGGGACCAGCACAGCCGCGCACGGAACCACCGCCAGCGAGAGCACGTCGGCAACGACCGCCACCACGGCCGCGAGCACAACCTCGCACGCGACCGGCGCGGCCGCTACCGCGACGGACTCCGCCGCGAGCACGACCGCGCATACGACGGGTTCGGCCGCCACGGCGACGGATTCCACAGCGAGCACGACCGCGCATACGACGGGTTCGGCCGCTACCGCGACCGATTCCACTGCGAGCACGACCGCGCACGCGGCGACGACCGCTCCCAGCGCGGACCTGGGCACCAGCTCCACGTCCGCGACCGACACGCACACCAGCGCCAATGTCACCGCGCTCGCGTCGACTCCGACCGCCACCACGGCCTCAACCACCGCGGCGGCAACCAGCTCGGACACCGCGCACGCGTCGACAACGGCCGCCGGCACGGTGCCCACGACCACGTCGGCGGCCACCACCGCCGCGTCGTCCAGCGACACCAGCTCGTCGACCACGCACGCGGCCGACGTCACCGCCGCGGATACCTCGGCGACGACCACCGATCACAGTGGGCTGTCGACGAGCAGCAGCGGCCTGTCGAGCGGACTGACCTCCGACTCGAGCGCGTCGCACAGCACCACCGACGGCCACAGCACAACGCTGACGACCGATCTGCACCACTGATTCCCTCCCCGGTGGCCCGCTGCGGCGGGCCACCGGGACCATCCAACTGCCTTTCGAGGAGCAGAAAGTGACCACGTCCAGCCCGGTTCTCGCCGCAAAGACCACTGCGGCAACCAATTCCATGACAGCGCTGCTGGACGAGCTCCGGTCGGTGACCGATGCCGTCGGCCGCGCCGACCTATCCGTCCGTCTGCGGGCGGCCAGCCAACGCATCACCGACAACCGGCTCCGCGTCGTGGTCACCGGCGAATCCAGGAAGGGCATCAGCTCACTGGTCAACGCGCTCGTCGCGGCGGACGTCTGCCCGACGGCCGCCGGACGGGGCAACCCCGCGCGGGGCCCGGTGGTCGTCGAGTACGGCGAGTCGTCGTCACGACGGCCGGCCGGGGACCTCGACCACACCGAACTCGTCACGCTCCCGGCGCCGCTGCTCGCGGAGGGCCTGGTCATCATCGACACCCCCGGTGTGACCGGCGGCGGCTCCCGGCGCGCGGCGGCCACGCTGGAGCTGCTGACCACCGCCGACGCGGTCCTTTTCGTCTCCGACGCCAGCCAGGAGTACACCGCACCGGAAATCCGCTTCCTGGAACAGGTTCACCAGCTGTGCCCGCTGGTTGTCTGCGTGCTCAACAAGATCGACAGCTACGTGCGCTGGGACGACATCCAGAAGGCCAACCGTAAGCACCTCACCGCCGTCGGGCTGAGCCTGCCGATCCTGCCGGTCTCCTCGGCCATGCACGCGACCGCGCACCGGCTGAGCGACGAGGTACTCGAAGTCGAGTCCGGCATACCGCAATTGGAGACATTCCTGCGCGGTCACCTGATCGAGCGGGCCGACACGGTGGTCCGCGAATCGTTCGCCAACGACGTGCGGGCGATCTCCGATCACGTCGCGCTGGCGATGAACACCGAGCTGACCACGCTGCACGACCCGGCCCGGGGCGCGGAGCTGATCGAGCGCATCCACGCCGCCCGCGACACCTTCGACGGTCTGCGCAAGCGAACCGCCAACTGGCAGTACGTACTCGGTGACGGCATCACCGAACTGACCGTCGCCGTCGACCACGACCTGCGCACCCGGTTGCGCGCTCTGATCCGCGAGAGCGAGGAGGAGATCGCGAAGTCGGATCCGGTGAAGCAGTGGGAGGCATTCGGCAAGAGCCTCGATGAGCGCATCGCCACCGAGGTCAGCGCGAACTTCCTGCTGGCGCACAAGCTTTCGATCGAACTGACGGACAAGGTGGCCGAGCGGTTCGCCGCCGACGGCCCGGCGCAGCTGCCCAGCCTTCCGGGCTCCGGCACCGGCGCGCTGGCGGAGCAGTGGGGCACGCTGGAGACCTTGGAGAGCAACAAGGCCGGTGTCATCCAGCGCACCATCACCAGCCTGCGCGGCTCCTACGGTGGTGTGCTGATGGTCGGGGTGGCCACCAGTCTCATCGGCCTGGCTCTGGTCAACCCGTACTCGATCGCCGCGGGAGTCCTGCTCGGCGCAAACACCTTCCGGGAGGATCACAAGTCCCTGAAGGCGCGTCGCCGAGCCGAGGCCAAACTGGCGGTGGCCAAGCTGATGGACGAGGTCGTCTTCCAGGTCAACAACGAGTCCAAGCAACGACTGCGGGAGCTGCAGCGGACCCTGCGCGATCACTTCACCGAGGTGGCCGACGAGATGCTGCGCTCGGCCGAGGAGGCGCTGCGGGCGGCTCAGGACGCCGGCACGCTGCACGACAGCGGACGGGCCCAGCGCATCGCCGAACTCGACGCCATGTCCAACCGGCTGCGCGAATTGCGCGTGCGGGCAGCGACTCTCGCGAGCGGACCGGTGCAGGCGCAATGAGCGAGCGAACGATGTACAGCGCCGGTCTCCCGCTCCTGCCGAAGTCGAGCGTTGGTACAGCGCAGGCGACGAGTGCGATGGACGCAGCCGGTGCGGCGCAGGCGATGAGTGGGCGGAGCAAGCGAACGATACCTGCGTTCGGTCTCCCGCTCATGGTGGAGTGGAGTGTTGTTGCGGCGCAGGCGATGGGACGGCGAGGCGAGCAAACGATAGATACAGTCGGGCCCCAGTTCATGCTGGAGTCGAGCATTGGAGAGGCACAGGCATGAGCGGGCAGGAGTTGGAGACGGCGCGGCGGCTGATCCGGTCTGCCCGCGGCATGATCGACCCGCGCTCGCGCTGGGCCGGAGAACTGGCCGACTGTGCGGCCCGGTTGGATCAACCGTTACGGGTGGCCCTGGCCGGAACCCTCAAGTCCGGCAAGTCCACTCTGCTCAACGCGCTGATCGGCGACGAGATCGCCCTGACCGACGCCACCGAGTGCACCCGGGTGGTCACCTGGTTCCGGCGTGCGCCCGCGCCCCGAGTCGATCTCACCGTCACCGACGGGCGGCAGATGCGACTTCCGGTGCAGCGCAACAACGGTCAGCTCACCCTCGACCTCGGTGTGCCGGCCGACCGAGTGCGGCAGCTGATGGTGTCGTGGCCGTCGTCACTGCTGGACGAGTTCACCGTCATCGACACGCCGGGCACCTCCTCCAATTCGCACGACGTCTCCGAACGCACACTGGCGCTGTTGCTCCCCGAGGACGGCCCCTGCGCGGCCGACGCCGTCGTCTACCTGATGCGCGACCTACGAGACGCGGACGTGCAACTGCTTGCGGGACTTCAGGATCGGATGGCGACCGGCGGTGGCCCACTGGGCGTACTCGGCGTGCTGTCACGAGCCGACGAGATCGACGGCGGGCAGGGCGAGCCGCTCGCGGCCGCCCGCCGATTCAGCGCGGAACTGGCCGAGGCGCCGGCCCTGCGCGGCCTCCAGCAGAGCTTCATCCCGGTGTCGGGCCTGTTGGCGATCCGCGGCCAAACCCTGCGCCAGGCAGACTTTCTCACGCTACGGGCGCTCGCGACGGCACCTCCATCCGTACTGCAGTCGACCCTGGTCGCCGTCTCCCGTTTCACCGCAACGGACAGCGAACTGCCTGTCCCGGCCGCCGAGCGCCGCCGCCTCGCCGAGGCATTCGGCCTGTTCGGGATCCGCCTGGCAGTGTCGCTGATCCGCTCCGGTATCGACGACGCCCCCGCCCTGGCCGCCGAACTGGTACGCCGCAGCGGCCTCGACGAGCTGCGCCGCACCCTGCACCTCCACTTCGGCGAGCGCAACGAGCAACTCAAGGCCCATTCGGCCCTGTCCACCCTGGCCCGGATACTCGCCCGCACCCCGTCACCGGCCGCCGCGGCCCTGTCCCGCGAGGTGGCCCGCTGCCTGGCCGATACCCACGCCTTCACCGAACTACGCCTCCTGTCGAGCATCCCCACCACCCGCCTCGACGCGGCCGACCGAGCCCGCGTAACCCGCGCCCTCGGCGGCGAGGGCATCGCCCCCCACCGCCGCCTCGGCCTGTCACCCGACACCCCTTATGCCGACTGCCGAACAGTCGCCCAACGCGCCGTGCGCTACTGGCGCGCCCAACTCGACAGCCCCCTGTTGGACCCACTGACGGCCGCCACTTGCCGCGCTGCCGCCCGCAGTTGCGAAGCGATCATGGCCCAGGACCCCACCGTGTCTCCGGTCGGTGGTCATCGCGGCGAACCGCCCCGCCCGAGGCGTGCCGCCACCCCCAACCAATACGGCGAACGTAACGCGTTGCGCGCCGACCACATCCGCGTGTGACCGTCGAGTTGTTCGGCGCGCTCGTGGCCGACACCCGCTGTTCATCCTGATCCGTCCTACCTTGGCGCCTGTCCGACCAATAGTCTGTCGAAATAGTGGATGGGACGCCCCTGCCGTCAGCGCTGTGACGCATGAATGGCCTTTACCCGAAGCTTCCTCGGAAGGTGCTGACCAATTCACGATATTGCCGTGCGACACCTATCTGGACGCGTCGACGGCAGTGAGTCTGGCCGATAACGACGTCGGTCACCGTGCCTCGCCCGGCGCTCGAGGGCAACGTCGACCGGTCATGCCGGCCGCGCTGGGTGGGCAATAGCCCATTCCATTTGGACGAACCCATCTTTCACCGGCGGAGCACGTCCGACGCCCGGGAACCGGTAGGGTGGCCCGGTGAGGTATTTCAACACGGCGGGTCCGTGTTATCCGGACCTGCACTACATGATTCCTGCCGAGGATCTGCTGCACGACGCCCAGAAGTACATCGAATCCGGATACTCCCTTGTGGTGCACATGCCTCATCGAATTGGCAAAACCACGACGCTGCTGGGATTGGCCCGGAGACTCAACACCGAAGGCAACTTCCTCGCGCTATCGATCTCGTGCGAGACAGCTGAGGTTGTCGGCAACGACGTCGCTGCCGTCGAAGAGATGCTGCTGAGCCAATTACGATTTGCCGCTGAGTTAAAAGGTCTGGCCCCGGAACTGCTGCCGCCGCAGCCCTGGCCGGACGCTGCGTCGGGTACCCGGCTCGAGGCCGGACTGGTCGCATGGGCGCAGCGGTGCCCACGCCCGCTCGTTCTACTATTCGACGAAATCGGTGCACTCTGGGGTGATGCTCTGCGCAATGTCTTGCGGCAGTTGCGAGCAGGGTCCATCCAGAATTACCGGAACTCCGTGCATTCCGTGGTGCTGTCTGGCCTACGGGATGTACAGGATTACCACGATGTGCAGGATGGCATGGCCGCCACCACCGAGAATCTCAGCCGCAAAGGAATATCGAATCCATTCAGTACCGCGATGAAATTTATACAGCTCGGTAATTTCTCCCAGGACGAGGTTGCGCGGCTGTACCGACAGCACACTGCCGACACCGGACAGGAATTCGACGACAAAGCCATCGATCTGGCGTTCCGCTGCACGCAGGGCCAGCCCTGGCTGGTCAACGCGATGGCGTGGGAGATCCTCGTCGGAATGTCGGTACACGAAACGATCACCCTAGGTCACGTGGAACTGGCCAAGAAGCGTCTAATTCTGAGCCGCGCTACCCATCTGGACTCACTGACCGGTAAGTTGAACGAACCGCGAGTGCGACGGGTGATCGAACCCATCATCACCGGCGACGTGCCCACACCGGTCGCCGAATTCGACGATGATGTGACTTATACGCGGGATCTTGGGCTGATCGACCAGGGCAAGAAATTACGCATTGCCAATCCGATCTATCAAGAGGTCATCCTGAGTGTTCTCGCCGACAGTACCGAGGCGTCGATCAATGTGGCGCCATCGAGCTTCCGATTCGACGACGGCCGCATCGACTTTCCGCGACTGCTCCGGGAATTCGCTTCGTTCTGGATGCGGCACGGTGATGTCCTCGCCGCCCGGGACAATTATCACGAGTCCGCCGCGCAATTGGTTCTGATGGGATACCTGCATCGAATCGTGAATGGGGCGGGTCATATCGATCGCGAGATCGGAGTCGGCCGTGGCCGCGTCGATCTGCTGATCCGCCAGCCATATCGGGATAGCGAGGGCACGCGAGCCGAGCAGCGCGAGGCGATCGAAATCAAAGTATGGGCGGGTCATCACGGTGATCCTCTCGACGAGGGGCTGGCCCAGCTCGACGGTTACCTCGACCGGCTCACCCTGGATACCGGTACCCTTGTCGTCTTCGACCGCCGACCCGGCGCGAAGCCGATCCCGGAACGCACCGAATTCAGCACGGCACGAACACCATCCGGCCGCACGGTGACTCTACTGCGGGCATGACCGCGGCCAGCGTGGGCGGCGGCGATCGTTCGTGCTCACGCCGTCGCTCACCGCTTGCACTCGGCGGCGAAGGGTTCGGCGATGCACACTCCGCGATGGTGAGGGGCGAACGTGATGCGCCGACTACAGCCGGGTGTGACCGTCGAGTTGCTCGGCGCAGTCGTGCAGCCAGCGCATGACGATCTCCAGTTGGCCGGGCTCGGCTTGGGCGACGAGTAGGTCTTCGAATTGTTGGACCGGTGTGGAACTCGCGGTGAGTCGCTGTCTTCCCTTGGTGGTCAAGACGTTTCCGCGAATGCGCTGCTCGGGCGTCGGTTCGGCGCGGTCGATGAGTCCGGCCTGGCTGAGGGTGTTGAGCATGCGCAGCATTGTCGGCGGGGCGACGAAACTGCGGCGGGCCAGTTCGGCATTGGATAGTCCGGGGTGCTCGCCGAGCATCGCGAGAACCGCGTACAGGGGGGCTGTCAGACCATGCTCGGCGAGGGCGGCGTCCATGCGTGAGCGCAGGGCCTGTTGTAGCCGCTTCAGCGCGAAGCCTACCGACTGATCGGGATCGACGTGTGAGCGCACAGCGACATCTTACGCTTGTGTTAGTGAGCTAACTGTGATTAGCATGCTAATAATAATCGGCCAGGAAGAGGGAGCGACACCATGCACACACCGACGACAACCATCGACCCCAGCGCCGACCTGGTGACCCTCGTCAATGTGTTCACCGTCGATCCGGAGCGGCAGCTCGAACTCGCCGATGCCCTCGACAGGTCGACCGAGGAGATCTTCGTCGGTGTGCCCGGCTTCATCTCGGCGAACCTGCACGTCAGCCTGGACGGCACGCGAGTGGTCAACTATGCGCAGTGGGCCAGTGAACAGCACTACACGGATGCGCTGCAGCGCCCCGAAATCCGCGAACATGTCGTCGCGGCAGCCGCGATCGCGCAGGCGTACAACCCGACACTGGCGCGAGTCCGATCGGTGCATCACCGGCGCGGACGCGAGGCCTGACCGACTCCGGTCGGCTCGGTCGTGCTCGATGCCAGGCCGCGCGGTCGGAATACAGGATTGCGAAGGCTCGATTCAGCCGTTCGTAACCTGCGGGTGCGAGGGTTGTCCCATGCGACGCAGCCTTGCCGCGGTGGGGGTTGCCCTCCTGCTCTGCGGCATGTCGGGATGTTCGACGGAACGCGACGATCATCCTGTGAACCCGGCGATCGGATCCGTCGAAACATGGTCCCGATTCGATGGATTCGAGAAATCGGGCCGATTCGCGTTTGCCGCGCAACCGAATCGGATCGCGACCTCGCTCACCGAGTTCACGACGACTGCCGGTGTCTGGTATGCCAACGACGACCACACGCTGGCCGCGTTCGATCCCGTGTCGGGCACACAGCGGTGGTCGGCTCCGTTGGTCGCGCCCGCCGGCCCGCTCGCCGACAGTTCGCCGGAAATCAGGGCGGCGGCCGACACGCTCTATGCGACATGGCAGATGGGGACGGCCGGCGCCGAACATGATCATATCGATGTCCTGGATCCCGCGTCCGGCTCGATCCTGCGGTCGATCGACCTCGCGTCCGGCGACGACGTCGACTACCTCACCGGTCGCATCCTGATGGTGGATCGCTTGCGGGACAACGCCGATTCGGTCATCGGATACGACTACGACACCGGGCGGATCGCATGGACCGTACCGGGCGGCCTGAGCACCAACGAGGCGGGCGGGCAGAGTTATATTCGGACGCAGGGCGATCCCACCCGTCAGCAGACCCTTCGGATCGATCCCGCGACCGGTTCCGTTCTCTGGCGGGCGGATTTCCCGTTGCCGGACAGGTCGATACCGCAGCAGTTGCAGGCCGCCGCGTTCGGCGCCGAGGATGTCTTCGTGGCGGGTGGGGTCACCTATCTCACCTCGGACAACCGGCTGTTCGCCTATGACGACGGGACCGGGCGGCCGCTCTGGAACGACCGCATCGAGGCGCTGGGCTCGATCGACGACGTTTTTCCGTTGGCCGGCAATCGGATCGGGATCTTCGGCACCGACGGCTCCGGCGCCATCGCGATGGCGGTAATGGATACCGTCGGCCGTACGGTGGTCGATATCCAGTCCGGGACCAGCACGACCGGCGGGCACCAGGTCGTGCGGTTCGACGGCGCCACGTACGGCATCCTGCTACCCGACGATGGACCCGCCCGGGTCGTGGGCGGCAACGGTCTGGTCGCGACGGCCGGGCAGGACATCGACTCGAAGGCAGACCTCGTCGGTGATCATCTCGTCGCGATGGGCGATGCGGGCAAGCTCGACTCCTACGCGATTCCTTCCCTGCGGGTCGACAAGTCGATCGACCTCGGATCCGGCACGGTCGCGGCGACCGCGACCGACGCGGTGATCGTCCGGTCGGACGGCTCGGCGACGGTATACCGGTGACTGCTATGCCTGCGCGCCAACAGGTTCCGTGCGGTTCCGGAAGAGAGAGTCTCCCGGGTGCGTCCAGGGGTCAGGCATGTACCGCGGGCAGCGCGGAGCGGAGCGTCTCGACGAAGGCTTGTGGAATGGCCGCGTAGGAGAGGTGATTTCCGGGGAACTCGACGAGTTCCTTGCCGGTGATCTCGGCTACTCGTTGCGTGGCATGGGCGTAGAACACCGGTTTGCCCGGTCCGTGGAGATCGAGGCTGTCGCGCCCGGCCGCGAGCGTGAGTGGCGTGTCCGACATCTTCAGTCGTGGGTAGTCGGGGCGGTAGTAGGTGAACACCGGCATCTCTTCGAGCATGAATCGTTCGATGCCCCTTCGGTGTTCGCGTAGTGCGGTGGCGTCCGGTTCCTCGGTGGAGTCGCGTGCCGGCATGTCCAGTCCGAGGCGGCCGAAGAATTCGGTCTGCGCTCGTTGCGGCTCTCCTTGCAGGCTGACCGCGTAGAGGTGGTCGTACCAGTCGAGGAACTCGCCCCGATCGGGCAGGGCCGTGATGATCGGCGCCTCGTGCGCGATGGCACGATCGACCACGTCCGGGAAGGCGGCGACCAGTTCGAGCGCGATCAGAGCGCCACTGCTGCTCCCGAAGACCGACGCCGAGGGAAACCCGTTGGCCGTGATCACCGCTGCCGCATCGGCCGCTTGCCGCAGCACGCTGAACTGCCGCCGCGGGCCTCGCTCCGGGCTGCGCGTGTTGCCGCGACGGTGGTAGGTCAGAACGGTGCGGTCGCTGGCGAGCATATCCGCCACGGGCCCGTAGGAGGTCCCGTCGCCCCATCCACCGGCGATCATCAGCAGCGCGGGCCCTTCCCCGCGGCGTTCGTAATAGATGTCGGCTCCGTCGATCTCGACGATTCCTCGAGCAACCTTCGGTTCCATTGTTCCGCTTTCATGAGATGCGCGTGGCCGCCCGACGGGACTCGGTGACGCCCTGATGCGACCTTTGTCCTATCACTATAGCGGAGTGATGAGACAAAGGTCCCATCGCATGCGGAAGCCATATGACGGCTCGGTGATACAAATGATTGCGGGTGCCGGTCGTCGTCGCATCAGTTCGCCGGGCGGGGCCGGGGGGAGCCGGGTCTGCACCTGGCTCCACGCGAAGGAGTCGTCATCCGATAGCGCGAGTGACGACCTCCAGGTATTCCAAACCGCGCAACCCGTTGTTGATCAGCGGCCGCCGTTCGCGAATCTCGAAGCCGCCCACTCGGTCTGCCAGCTGTTCCAGCAGCGTACTCATCTCCAGGCGAGCCAGATGCAGGCCGACGCACATGTGCTCGCCCCGCCCGAACGCGAGGTGGTCGGCCGAATGCCTGGTGATGTCGAAGCGTGTCGGGTCCGGGTAGTGGCGCTCGTCGCGGTTGGCGGAGCCGTACAGCAGCGCGACTCGTGAGCCCGCCGTCAGCGTGACTCCGCCGATCTCGTGATCCTCGGTGAGCACCCGGCTGAACTGGGGCACAGGGGATTCCAGACGCAACGATTCGTTGATCGCGTGCGAGATCAACGAGCGGTTCTCGCGCAGCAGGTCCCACTGGTCGGGGTGCTCGGCGAACAGCGCGATCGTGTTGGCGATCGCGAGGATCGTCGTGTCCAGGCTCGGCGTGACGTAGTCCAGCATCATCATCGGGCACTTCTCGGGCGGGATCTCACCGCGATCGGCGGCCTGGTAGAGATGCGCGGCCCAGCCGTCGGGGTCGATCTTGCCCGGTACTGCGTCGTTGGCGGCGAATGCGAGGAACTCCTCGACGGCCGGCCTCGCCGCGGCGGCCCGCTCGTCGGCGGGACCTTGCGTGTCCCAGATGGCCTCGGCCCAGTCCAGCATCTTCGCCCGCGCGTGGTCCGGGAGCCCGACCAGCTCGGAGACCACGGTCATCGGCAGATGCTCGGCCAGCTCGGTGACCACCTCGAACCGGCCCCGCGCGACCAGTTCGGCGACGACCCGCTGGGCCTCGGACTCGATCTTCGGCCTGACCTCACGCATGCGGTCCTGGCGAAGCGGACGGCCCAGGACCGAGCGCATCGCGGTGTGCTCGGGCGGGTCGCTGCACAGGGTGATGCCCTCGAGCTGAGCATTCATCACCGGATCCACGAACACACCGCGCGCCGAGGAGAACGTCTGCCAATCCATCAGGGCCGCGTGCACCTCGTCGTAGCGCGGCAACGCGTAGAGGTCGTACCGGGACAGGTGCACGACCGGCCCGAGAGCCCGCAGTTCGGCATAGATGGGATAGGGGTCGGTGCGAGCCTGCTCTGTATACAGGTCGACGTCGCTGACCGGAATCGTGGACACGGATCCTCCTGAAGACGGTATTACACAGTGGAACACAACCGGTCACCACCCGGCCGCGTTCGGGTGATGACGAGAGTCGTTGGCGGTTGAGCGCGATGTGTAGCCGGACGCTGGTCAGCAGCGGGAATATTCGGTTGTCGGCGTCTTTGATGGAAAGTACGGTGCCTGGCACGGGGGAGAGATCAAGGGTGCTCCCCGAATACGAGATTTGGGTAGAGATATGACATCACTGACCAAGCGCATCGGATTGCCACTCGCCGTCCTCGCGTGCACCGCCGCCCTGGCGGGATGCAACAGTTCATCGAAACCGGCTGCGGCGTCCAGCGGTTCGGGCACCACGGCGTCCAGCAGTTCGGCCGCGTCGGTCGATTCCGGCGGCGCGAATACTCATTCGGCGCTCTACCTTTCCGAATGCCACGCCCTGATGAAGATCCTGGGCGACCAGAGCCTGCCCGCCGCAGCGCGGGACCCGGAGAAGGTGATCGCCAACTTCAAGAATGGCGCGCAGTGGTCGATGATGAGCAGCCAGCAGCAGATCGATGCCGTCGCGGGCATTCGCAAGGCCGCCACCGGCTCCTGTAGCTGAGTGCTGTCGCGGGCAGGCGCGGTCATTCCCCGTACCACGTCTGCCCGGTAGGTCCGGAGTTCGCCGCCCCCGGGTGCCGACCGTGCTCCGGCTGGCAGTTGATGGCGTATGCGTGGTCGACGGCCCGGCCTCGGCCGGTGCCGTCGTGGCGGATCGGATCGCATTCGGCGGTTACGATGTAGGCCCGCCTTGGCAGATGCCGCCGCCCGCAAGGAGGATCCTCATCGTGCGAAAACTGGCGCTCCGCGCGTTGCTGGCGAGCTTGTCGATAGGCATCGCGTCCGCCGTCTGCGTGCCGATCGCCGACGCCGCGCCCGCACTGCCCACCGCGGATCCGTTCTACAGCTACAGCGGCCCGCTGACGGATATCACGCCCGGAACCGTTCTGCGGAGCCGGCCGATGAGCACGGCACTGCCCGGCATCGCGACCCAGATGCTGTACCGCACAACCGATCAGCGTCATCGCCCCTCGGTCACCGCGGCTGTGGTGATCCGGCCGCCCGCCGCGACGGGCGCACCGCGCATCGTGTCCTATCAGGAGGCCTACGACGCGCTCGGTGCGCGGTGCGACCCTTCCTACACCGTGGCGTCCGGCGGCGCGAGCGTGGATCAAGGTGTGCTCGCCGCAGCGCTGAGCGCCGGATATACCGTGGTGACAGCCGATTACGAAGGCGAAGGACTGGATTACGGTGCGGGCCAGGAGGCCGGCTACGGCACTCTCGACGGCATCCGGGCCGCCGATCACGTGCTGGGAGCCGATCCCGCGGCGACGCCCACAGCCATGGTGGGCTTCTCCGGCGGCGGCATCGCCACCGAATTCGCCGCCGAACTCGCTCGGACGTACGCGCCGGAGCTGCACATCATCGGCGCGGTCGAAGGCGGACTGCCGGTGAATTTCATGCGCGTCATCGACTACATCGACGGCAGTCCGCAGTGGTCGAAGGTTCTTCCGCTGGTGCTCACCGGTGTCAGCCACGGCTTCGGCATGGATTTCACTCCCTACCTGTCCCCGTACGGGATCCGGATCATGAACCAGGCCCGCGGCATGTGCGCGCTCGACACCCAGAGACTCCCGGTCATCACGGTGAAGAAGCTGCTGAAACCCGAATACCCCGACTACCACAAGCTTTCACCCCTGATCGACATCAGCGACACACTGACCATGGGCAAGACCGGCACCCCCCGTTTCCCCATGCTGATGGCCGCGGGTAACAGCGACGGCACCGGCGACGGCGTCATGATCGCCGCCGACCAGCGGGCATTGGCCCGTACCCTGTGCGAGCGTGGGGTTCCGGTGGACTTCCACGAGTTCGCCGGTGCGGACCATGTCACCGCCGGGGCGCTGGGGCTCACGGCCGCCATGCCATATCTCGCACAGCGTTTCGCCGGACAGCCGCCCCCGAACACCTGTGCCACACAGTGATTCGATTACGCGCGCCGGCAGCGGCAGCGGAGTCCGTGCTGTTCACAACGACAGTCGAGGCGGGGCGAGGAAGATTACCGTGATGCGCCAGGCGGCCGGTGGCTCGACCCCCGGCGCGCTGTGGACGGGAATTGCCCGCTCACGGTATCCGCAGCACCACATTTCGAGAATTTCCGGGGTCGATCAGCACCGGTAGGGTCGCACCGATCACGGCGATCTGTGCCCTGCGCTCGGCGCTGCGGAAACCCTGCCGCACCTGCACGGTGTACGGCTCGGCGCCGGGCGGGCTGACATCGAGGGTAAGCATGCACATCGTCGCGGTCGGGCCGGGCAGGAACTCGGCGGGCAGGGGGACCTCGGTGATTCCCCGCAGTACCGCGGTCGCGGGTTGCCAGGTTTCGCGCGAGCCCGATCCGTATTCGATGGTCGTGGTGATGTCGGCGATATGACCGCCGGGCATCACACCGCGATCGACGAGGTCGGCGATCAGCGTCCGGGCCCAGTCCGGAGGCGCGTCGGTGGTGGTCCGGGCCCAGTCCGCAGGTGCGTCGACGGTGGATCGGGCCTGTTCCGCCGACTCCCGATCCTTTGCGGTGGCCCGTTGAGCCTGTTCCGCGGCGTGCTGAGCCTGCTGCCTGGCCTCGGCCCGGCTGTCGTAGGCCGGTAGCTCGCCCCACAGCACGAGCATCTTGGTCGGGTCCGCCCGGTCGACCAGCACCGGCAGTACCTCGCGGCCGATCGCCCGACCGTGCCGCAGGTCGTTCATCGCCTCGCCGGCCACCGGCCCGACGCCGGGACCGGTCACCACCCCGGTGAGCATCTCCTGCATCGGCACCCGGCCCGGATGCGGGAAATACGAACCGGTGGGCCGGAATTCACCCCGCACCGGATCACGCATCGACCGGCGCAGCCGGCGCTCCCTGAAGCCCATACTGAGCAGTATGCGACAGTCCGCCGGATCTGATCTGCCGTATATGAGAAGCCGCTACCGCGCGGTGTCATCTCCGAGCATGGATCGCAGTGCGGGGCGGAGGATTTCGACGATCCGGTCCGGGTCGGCGGCGGCGATGTCGTCGAAGGCGAGCAAGTGGCGCGAGACCGCCAGACCGAGCAGCGTGGCGGTGACGATCGCGGCGCGCAGGTCCGGATCGGGTGCGGTGACGGCGTCGCGGATCTGGGTCCGATAGCGGGCGCCCGCGGCGTCGGCGGCGAGGGCGGCCTCGGGATTGGTGAGCATCGAGCGCAGTACCGACAGGGATTGTTCGGGCTGGGTGCGCAGGGTTTCGGTGAGGTTGGTGAGGATCTGCTCGGCCACCTGCGCGGCGGTGCCCGTCACGGTGGGGGAGGGCGCATCGGCGATGACGCGGCGGAACAGGTCGGGCTTGGAGCCGAAGTAATGCATGACCAGCCCCGCATCCACCCCGGCGGCCGAGGCGACACCCCGGATGGTCGTTCGCTCGTAACCGAATTCGGCGAACTGGGACGAGGCCGCGGCGAGGATCCGGGCCTCGGTGTCGCGGCGCTGCTTGGCGCGGGCTTCGGCGTAGGAGTCGGGCACCCTGGTCATTCTACGGGCGTTGACCAACTGCTCTTGTCGTTCTACGCTTGTTGAATCAACGAGTGTTGAACGACAAGGAGCTCCACATGACCTCGATCTCTCCCACCCAACTGCTCGAGCAGCGCAACCAGTACCTGGCCACCGGCGATACCGAGGGCTTCATCGGCCTGTTCGCGCCCGACGCGGTCATCGAACTCCCCTTCGCCGGGCCGGGTATGCCCGATCGGATCGAAGGCAGCGCGGCGATCGGCGAATACGCCCGCCACGTCAACGATTCCGGCGTCAAGCTCGATGCCGTCGAGAACGTCGAGGTGTACGAGTCGACGGATCCGGAGGTCGTCGTGGTCGAAACCCGTGCCACCGGAACCCTGCCCACCGGACAGCCCCTCTCCCGCACCTCGATCCAGATCTTCCGTGTCCGCGACGGCAAGATTCTGCTGTTCCGGGACTTCTTCGACCCGCGAGGACTCGACATCATGGATCTCGCAGCCGGCGACGGGTCCGCCAACTAGTTCGGGTCGAACAGGACCTCGAGCGCGTCGCGGTTGTTCGTGGCCTGGTACCCGGCAGGCAGGCCCGACGACCGAGACCGTGGGGCTGCCGAGCTCATCGGGGTGATCGGAGAGTTGGCCGGCACACACCTGAGCTGGCCGACGGTTCGCGTGGCCCGCCGCCGGGCGATCGTCGGTTCGCTTGCGACAGGCGGGCTTTCGGACTCGATCAGGTGCCGGGGACCTGGAGGATCCAGGTGACGCCGGATCGGCAGGCCATCGCTCTCCCGGGCGGGTTTTCCCGGCGTGACAGTAAGCTTCGCGCGGGCGTCGCGGCTGGGCGATGGACCGCTAGCGGCGCGAGCGTTCCGGTGGTACGGCCGCGGGAACCCAGGCGCGGGCGTACCGGTGTTTGTCGGGGGCGGTGTGGGCTTTGCTGCGGTAGACGATGTAGGGGCGGAACAGGTATCCGACTGGGGCGCTGAACATGTGGACCAGGCGGGTGTACGGCCACACGGCGATCAAGGTGAGGACCACGAGGCCGTGCAGCTGGAAGGTCCAGGGCACGCCGACCATCAGCTGGGGCTGCGGATGCGGTGTGAAAAGACTACGGAACCAAGGGGATACGGTCTGGCGGTAGTTGTATGTGCCCCAGATCAGGTTGCTGCCGATGGTATTGAGCAGACCGGTCACGAGTGCGGCGGTCAGCAGCAGGTACATGAACTTGTCGGTGCGGGTGGTGGCCTGCCGCACGGCTCGCACCGTGACGCGCCGGTACAGCAGGATGGAGATCCCGGCGATGACGGCGACACCCGCCGCCGTGCCGGCCGACACCGCGACCAGGTGGTAGAGCCGCTCGGAGATGCCGAGCGCGTCGGTCCACGACTGCGGGACCAGCACACCGAGCACATGGCCGCCGACGACGCCGACCATGCCGAAATGGAACAGCGGACTGCCCAGGCGCAGCAGCCGGGACTCGTAGATCTGGGACGAACGGGTGGTCCAGCCGAACTGATCGGTGCGGTAGCGCCACAGGTGGCCGAGTACGAACGAGGTGAATGCCACATAGGGCAGGGTCAACCACACGGTTGCGCTCATCGGCGGCCTTCCGATCCGGTGAATGCCAGCGGGTCCATGGCGAACGGCTCCAGGCCGACCTCTTCCTCCGGAGGGCCCTGGGCGGCGAGTTCGGCGATGCGGCGGCGGTCGGCGGTCGTCAGCGGCGGAAGCGTGGCGAGCACCGCGCCGAGTACGTCGGCGTACGGAGATCCGGTGTCGGACAGTGACAATCGCAGCAGTTCCAGCACCGGCACATGTTCGCCGAGCAACCGCTCGCCGCCGATCGGGTCCACGGTGGCCGCGAATTCGAGCAGTACCGGCAGATGGTCGGGGAGTTCCTGGTCGCCGAGTTCCACCCCGGCCTGCCAGTACGCGTGCTTGAACCGCAGCAGCGCCATGCCGCGTTTGCGAGTGTCACCGTGGGCATAGTAGGTCAGATGCATGCTGGCGCGGCGGCGTAGGTCGAACGTCTCGACATACTGCTGTGCCAGCCGCAGTGGGTCGGTATCGCGTAGGTGGACAACGAAATGCCGAAGTCCGGGGCGGACGGGATCGGGGAGTTCCTCGATGGCGCTGGATATTTCGTCGATCAAGGCCAGCGTGTCGGCGGCGGGGTAGTCCAGTAGCAGGGCACCGATGCGCCAGATCAAGTAGCGGTCGCGCTCGGCCATGGCGACGGCGGGTTCGGGGCGGCGACGCGGCTTCAGGATCATCGGCGTGCTCCGGTGATTTCCGGGGCGTCGGTGGCTGAACCGTCGAGAATGGCTGGCTCGGAGGAGGAGTCGAGGTGTACACCGTTGCCGTTGCCGTGACCATTGCCCTGCCCATTCCCGTCGCGCGCAGGCAGTAAGCCGTCGGTCGACCGACCGTCCCAATTCAACAGATTGACCCTGCCCGACTTCTGCTCCGGCGCAGCACCGTTGGCGTCGGTGAGATGGAACTTCTCCGCCATGACGTCCAACGCGGTCATACCGGGTTCCTGCTCGTACGCCCCGCCGTCAAGGCTGCATCCGGTGGCCAGCGAATCGAGTTCGTGCGCCCGCGAGGTCGCGCCGGACGGAATCACGTAGCGGTGCTCGTATTTCGCGATCGCCAGCAGCCGGTACATGGCCTCGATCTCCTCCGGCTTCAGCCGCACGGAATCCGGGATCGTCATGTCGGGTTCCTGCCCGAGGTTGATCGAGCGCATGAACGACCGCATCGCCGCGAGGCGCTGCAACGCGGCGCGGACCGGACCGGTGTCACCGGCGGTGAACAGCTCGGCGAGATATTCGACCGGAATGCGGAGCGCGTCGATCGCGCCGAACAGATTGTCCGCGTGCTCACCGTCGTGCCCGGTGCCGCTCAGCACGTCCACGACCGGTGACAGCGGCGGCACGTACCAGACCATCGGCATGGTCCGGTATTCCGGATGCAGCGGCAGCGCGATCTGATAGTCGACGATGAGCTTGTACACCGGCGAATCCTGTGCCGCGGCAATCCATTCCGGCGAGATTCCGGCCCGTTCGGCCTCGACGATCACGCGCGGGTCGTGCGGATTGAGGAATACGCCCAGGTGCGAGGGATACAGCTCGTGCGGTTCGGTCACCGAGGCGGCCGCGAGCACCGCGTCCGCGTCGTAGAGCATCACCCCGATGTAGCGCAGCCGGCCGACGCAGGTCTCCGAGCACACCGTCGGGATGCCGACCTCCACCCGCGGGTAGCAGAATGTGCACTTCTCGGCCTTGCCGGTCTTGTGGTTGAAGTACACCTTCTTGTACGGGCAGGCCGAAACGCATTGCCGCCACCCGCGACAGCGATCCTGGTCGACGAGCACGATGCCGTCCTCGGTCCGCTTGTATATCGCTCCGGACGGGCACGACGCCGCGCACGAGGGGTTCAGGCAGTGCTCGCAGATCCGCGGGAGGTAGAACATGAAGGTCTGCTCGAATTCGAGCCGGACCTGTTCGGACAGCCGGGCCAGCAGCGGGTCGCGGCCGACCTGATCGGGACCGGAACCCAGGTCGTCGTCCCAGTTGGCGCCCCAGGTGACCGCCGTATCCTCGCCGGTGATGAGGGATTTGGGCCGAGCGACCGGTGTGGTGTCCATGGCCGGCGCCGACAGCAGCGTGTCGTAGTCGTAACTCCACGGGTCGTAGTAGTCCGAGACCGTGGGCAGGTCCGGATTGGCGAAGATGTTGAGCAGCCGCTTGATTCGCGAGCCCGACTTCAGCGTGAGTTTGCCCCGCCGATCCAGGGACCAGCCGCCCTTCCATCGCTCCTGATCCTGGTATCCGCGCGGATAGCCTTGGCCGGGGCGGGTTTCGACGTTGTTGAACCACACGTATTCGGTGCCGCCGCGGTTGGTCCATGCCTGCTTACAGGTGACGCTGCAGGTGTGGCAGCCGATGCACTTGTCCAGGTTCATCACCATGGCGAGCTGGGCCATGATACGCATGTCAGTACTCCACTTCTTGGGAACGGCGGCGGATGGTTGTTACCTCGTCGCGTTGATTTCCCGTGGGGCCGTGATAGTTCAAGGCGAACGACTGTTGCGCGTATCCGCCGATGAGATGCGACGGTTTGATCATGATCCGGGTCAGCGCGTTGTGGATGCCGCCGCGCTTGCCGCGCCCGGTGACCTCCGCGCCACCGGGCGTCGCCGGCGGCCCCTCGATGCGCGGCACGTTCACCGCACGGTCCTGCGCGTGATACATGAACACCGTGCCCTCGGGCATCCGATGGCTGACGATGGCGCGGGCCACGACGATGCCGTTGCGGTTGATCGCCTCGACCCAATCATTGTCGGCGACACCGATTTTCGTGGCGTCCCGGTCCGACATCCAGATGGCCTGCCCGCCGCGCGAGAGGGTGAGCATGTGCAGGTTGTCCTGGTAGGTCGAATGAATCGACCACTTCGAATGCGGTGTGAGATACCGTACGGTCACACCGCGGTCGGATACGGCGCCGATGCCGGGTTCGGCGAACAGCGCGGTCATGTCCAGCGGGGGGCGAAAGACCGGCAGCTGTTCCCCGAGTTCGGCCATCCAGTCGTGGTCGAGATAGAAGTGCTGGCGGCCGGTGAGGGTATGCCAGGGCTTGAGGCGTTCGGTGTTGATCGTGAACGGTGAATACCGCCGCCCGCCGGTCTCGGTCCCGGACCATTCCGGTGAGGTGATCACCGGTACGGGACGGGACTGAGTGTCCGCGAAGGTGATTCGCTTGCCCTCGTGTTCGGCGGCCAGATCGGCGAGCTGGGTTCCGGTGCGTTGTTCCAGGGCCCGGAACCCCTCGACCGCCAGCCGCCCGTTGGTGGTGCCGGACAGCGCCAGAATGGCCTCCGCCGCATGGACATCCTTGGCCAGCGACGGACGCCCCTGCGCGACGCCGGAAACCACGGCGCCGTTGTGGTTTTTGAGGTACTCCACCTCGAGGTCGGGATGGGTGGTGACCCCCTTGGTGGTGACGCCGAGCGTCTCGATCAGCGGCCCGAGCGCCGCCATCTTCTCCCCGATCGCGGCGTAATCGCGTTCGACCACCACGAGTTTCGGCATGGTCTGCCCGGGCACCGGATCGCACTCACCGGCCTTCCAGTCGCGAACCCGGCCACCGGCCTGCGCCAGGGCGTCGGGTGAATCATGTTGCAGGGGAACGGCGACCAGATCCTTGCGGGTGCCGAGATGCTTCTCCGCCAGCCAGGAGAACCCGCGCGCGATGCGGTGGAACGCCTCGAAATCGGTCTTCGCCTCCCACGGCGGGGAGATGGCCGGTGAGAACGCGTGCACGAAGGGATGCATATCGGTCGAGGACAGATCGTGCTTCTCGTACCAGGTCGCCGCCGGTAGAACGATATCGGAGAACAGGGTGGTGGAGGTCATCCGGAAATCCAGCGACATCAGCAGATCCAGTTTTCCGGTGGCCGCGGTGTCCCGCCACACCAGTTCCTGCGGCCGCACACCCTCGGCGTCGGTGGTCTGCAGATTCGAATCGGCGCCCAGCAGATGCTTGTGGAAGTACTCGTTGCCCTTGCCGGAGGAACCGAGCAGGTTGGCCCGCCACACGGTGAGGCAGCGCGGGAAGTTCTCCGGCGCGTCGGGATCCTCGCAGGCGAACCGCAGGTCACCGGACTTCAGGGCGTCGACGACATAGTCCTGCGGCGTCTTCCCGGCGGCCTCGGCTTGGTCCGCGAGGTCGAGCGGGTTGCGGTCGAACGTCGGATAGCTGGGCATCCATCCCAGCCGCGACGCCAGCGCGATATTGTCGGCCGCGGTCCGGCCGGCGAGCCGGCCCGCACCCAGCGGGGACGTGAAGGCGTCGGCGGTGAACGGGTCGTAGCGCCACTGGTCGTTGGCCAGATACCAGAACACCGTGCCCTGCATCTGCCGCGGCGAACGCTGCCAGTCCAGGCCGAATGTCAGGGTGGACCACCCGGTCACCGGCCGGCATTTCTCCTGACCCACATAGTGGGCCCATCCTCCGCCGTTGACGCCTTGACACCCGGTCAGCAGGGTGAGGGTGAAGAACGCGCGGTAGATCTGGTCGGAGTGGAACCAGTGGTTGGTGCCCGCGCCCATCAGGATCATCGATCGGCCACCGGACTGCTCGGCGTTGTCGGCGAACTCTCGCGCGATCCGTTCGGCCTGCGCCGCGGGCACTCCGGTGATCGTCTCCTGCCAGGCGGGGGTGTACGGCTGGGTCGCGTCGTCGTAGCCGGTCGGCCAGTGCCCGGGCAGCCCGGTGCGGGCCACACCGTAATTGGCCAGCAGGAGATCGAAGACCGTCGTCACCCGCCGGCCCGCGATTCGCAGGGTCGGTACGCCGCGGTGCAGCACCGCGGTGCCACCGCCGGTGTCGTCGAAACGGGGAAACTGCACGGACGCAACATCGTTGGTGCGGCCGTGCAGAGTCAGCAGGGGAGTGAGCTCCCCGAGATCGAGGTTCCACCGGCCGGCGCCGGAGCCGGAGAAGCGGTAACCGAGAGAACCGTTGGGCACCACCGGATTCGCGTCCTCGTCCAGCAGGACCGTCTGGAACTCGACGCCCTCCCCGGTATGACCCAGATCGGCGGCGGTCAGGAATTTGCCCGGCACGATGGTGGGACCGATGTAGTCGCCGTCGGCGGTCCAGCCACCCGGGCGCTCGTCGAGTTCCACCAGGAACGGCAGGTCGGTGTAGCGCCGGACGTAGTCGGTGAAGCGCGGCGTCACCCGGTCGATGAAGAATTCCTTCAGGATCACCTGGCCCATCGCCATGGCCAGCGCCGCATCGGTGCCCGGACGGGCGGCGACCCATTCGTCGGCGAATTTGGTGTTGTCGGCGTAATCGGGTGAGACCACGACGACCTTCTGGCCGCGATAGCGGGCCTCGGTCATATAGTGCGCGTCCGGCGTGCGGGTCACCGGGACGTTCGAACCCCACATGATCAGATATCCGGCGTCGAACCAGTCGGCCGATTCGGGCACGTCGGTCTGGTCGCCGAACACCTGGGGCGAGGCCACCGGCAGGTCGGCGTACCAGTCGTAGAACGACAGCATCGATCCGCCGAGCAGGGAGATGAACCGGGCGCCCACGGCATGCGACACCATCGACATCGCCGGAATCGGCGAGAATCCGGCGATCCGATCCGGACCGTAGCGCTTGATGGTGTGCACGTGCGCGGCCGCGGCGATCTCGGCAGCCTCCCACCACTCCGCCCGGACGAATCCACCCTTGCCGCGCGCGGACTTGTACCGGCTCGCGCGCTTGGGATCCTCGACCAGCGACTCCCATGCCAGCACGGGGTCCTTCAGTCGCGTCTTGGCCTCGCGGTACATCTCGAGCAGTACTCCGCGAACATACGGATACCGAACGCGCGCAGGCGAATACGTGTACCAGGAGAACGACGCGCCGCGTGGGCAGCCGCGTGGTTCGTACTCCGGTTTGTCCGCGCCCACCGACGGATAGTCGGTCTGCTGTGACTCCCAGGTGATGACGCCGTCGGAGACGTAGATCTTCCACGAGCACGAACCCGTGCAGTTGACCCCGTGCGTGGAACGCACCACCTTGTCGTGCGACCACCGGTGCCGGTAGAAGTCATCGGCCGAGCGCCCGCCGGTGCGGTGCACCGTGCGCAGATCCTCCGAGACCTCATCGCGGGTGAAGTACCGCCCGACCCGCAGCAGGGCGTCTCCGGCCGGCCCGGGACGGGCGGGATCTTGTTTCTGAAAAATAACCACAACATCCTCGAAGCCTGTCGGACCGGATATCTCACTCGACTGTAGAGAGCGTTGGTGACTAGGCAAAACGCCTGTCTCACAACGCTCTACGGCTCACCGTGAACTGTGAGGGCAAAGAAACCCAATGGTCACTGCGTAATTGCTGTAGCTATCCGAGAGCGGTCGCTCGAACAGGGGTTATCGATCGGTAGCGTAGCTGGAAGCGGAGCGTCCAGGGGTGCGGTGATCGATTCGAAACGGCTGCTTCTCGGATGTTTAACATTTGTTTACACGGCCTGGGTCACGGGTACGGCCTAAGTTGCCATCGGTACCGGTACCTTGCGTTCTCCGGTGTCGTCGAAGGCGATGGTGGGGTCGGCTTGGTCGGGGGCGTTGACGAATGAGACGAATCGGGAGAGTTTCTGTGGGTCTTCCAGGACTGCGGCCCATTCGTCTT
>NZ_JAGPOX010000127.1 GCF_019038435.1 Nocardia alni | reverse complement strand
GGCTCGACCGGGGTGCTGATCTCGGCGGGGGTGGGGTCGTCCGCGCCCACGGGGATCGGGCCGCGTGGGACGAGGGTCGTCGGTGAATCTCTGGTGGGCGGCGTGCGCATGATGGTGGTCGGCGATCCGGCGGCCGGGGGTAGTTCCTGTTCCAGAGGTTGGTCGTCGGCCGGTTCGTAGGGCGACTCCGGTGAGTCGCCACGCGGCTGGAACTGCGCGGCGATGGTTGGCCCCTTGGAACCGAATGGCTGGAAGGTGGTCGCTTCCGCCACCGGGCGCGGTGCACCCGGCCCGGCCGCCAGGCGCGAGGGAGACCCGGCGGATTCCGTCGAGGTGTCCTCCCAACCCTGCTCCGGCCCCTCATCGAACGATGTGCCGGAACGGGTTTCGGCCGCGGCCGCCCCCTCCCCGGACAACCCCACCGCGACCCGCGCCGCGCCCGCGAACTCCACGGCGCTGGCGAACCGGTCGGCGGGGCTCTTCGACATCGCGTGCGCGATCACCGCATCCAGCGCCTCGGGCACGTCCGAGCGGAGCTGGCTGGGCCGCGGCGGCGTCTCGGACAAGTGCGACCGGATCAGGTTGCTGATGTTCTGCACCGGGAAAGGCGTTGTACCGGTCAGGCATTCGTACAGCACGCAGGCCAGCGAATAGGTGTCGGCGCGGCTGGTGATCGGGCCGGAGTCGAACCGCTCGGGGGCCATATAGGTGTACGACCCGGCCGTGATCCCCACCATGGTGGTGGAGCTGTCACCCTCGCTGCGGGCGATGCCGAAATCGGTGAGGAAGGTGAAATCGGTCGGGGTGACCAGGATGTTGGCCGGCTTGACGTCGCGATGCACGAGCCCGGCGCGATGCGCGGCATCCAGCGCCGCGGCCACCTGATCGATGATGTGCACCGCGCGGCTCGGCTCGATCGGACCCTGCCGCCGCAGCATCGCCCGCAAATTGTCGCCGCGGATCAGCCGCATGTCCAGGTACAGCATGCCGTCGATCTCGCCCGCCCGGTTGATCTGGACGATATGCGGATCGTCGATGCGCGTCGCGGCGTGGGATTCGCGGCGGAATCGCTCCCGATACGTCGGATCCTGCGCCAGCTCCTCGGGCAGCAACTTCACCGCGACGACGCGATCGTTGTGCGTGTCGTACGCCTCGTACACCTCGCCCATGCCGCCACGGCCGATCAGTGAGCGCAGCTCATACGGGCCGAATCTGCCTCCGGCCCGCGATCGCGATGCGTTCACCGGTGAAACCTCCACACTTGCCAGGCAGGGTGCGCGACACCCGTGCCCGGCTGTATCGCCGGGGGCGGCTCCCCGTTACTTTTCCGATTCTCCGGGTGTGACTACGCCGTGGTCAAACGCGAACACGATCGCCGCGGCCCGGTCCCGTAACCCGAGCTTTCCGAAAATATGCCCGACGTGGCTCTTTACCGTTACTTCCGAGATACCCAGCTCGGTGGCGATCTCGGTGTTGACCCGCCCGCGCCCGATCAGTTGCAGCACTTCGTACTCGCGCGCGGTCAGCTCGTCCAGACGGCCGGTGACCGTGGTCGGGGCGGGCCGGACCGTGCGATAGGCCGACAGGACGCGGCCGGTCACCGACGGATCGAGCCAGGAGCCGCCGCCCGCGACCGTGCGCACCGCGCGGATCAGATCCTCGGCGGGGGAGTCCTTGAGGATGAATCCCGCCGCCCCGGCCCGTAGTGCGCCCGAGAGCAGCTGGTCGTCGTCGAATGTGGTCAGTACCAGCACCGGCGGCGCGTCGGCGCGGGCGCGCACCGTGCGGGTGGCATCGATGCCGCCGATCCGCTTCATCCGCAGGTCCATCAGCACCACGTCGACCGGTTGCGCGGCCAGCGCGGCGGGGACCTCGTCGCCGTCGGCGCATTCGGTGACCAGGAAGCCGTCACGGCGGCGCAGGATGCGGCGCAGCCCGCCGCGCACCAGTTCCTGATCGTCGACGACGAGCACCCCGACGGTGTCGTTCTCGACGGTGAGCGAGGTCACATGCCCTCCTGGAGCTTGCGGATGACAGCGGCGTTCTTACGGGTGACGGCGGCGATCGCCTCGTGCACCATGCGCAGCGGACTGTCCGGTGTGGCGACGGTCCCGCACGGCAACGTGGCCGCACCGTCGGCGACCGGGAAGCTCGCTCGCACCTCCCACCCGTCGGCGCCGGGTCCGGCGGTCAGGGCGCCGCCGATGAGGGTCGCGCGCTGGCGCATTCCGGCCAGGCCCATGCCCCGGCCGCGGCGGACCGAGGCGGGGGCGGTGAGCGTATTGGTGACCACGGCAGTCACCTGTGCGCCGGTGACCTCAATGCGCAATGCGGCGGTCGCGTCGGGTGCGTGTTTGGCGATGTTGGCCAGCGATTCCTGACTGATCCGGAACAGCGCCAGCCCCGTCGTCGGGGAGACGGTCCTGGAGTCGCCGATCACCGTGTACTCGACGTTCAGCCCGGCTCGCACGAAATCCTCGACTAAGGCCGCGATGTCGTCGAGCGTCGGGGAGGGGGTGAGGCTGGAGGGGCGCTGATCCAGCAGGCCGACCGTATGACGGATATCGGCCATGGCCTGACGGCCCAGCCGCTCGGCGTCGGTGAGGGCGTCGACCGCCTCGTCCACGTCGCCGTCGGTGTGCAGGGCGTGCCGGGCCGCGGTGAGATGCAGCAGCGTGATGCTGAGCGAATGCGCGATCACGTCGTGCACCTCACGGGCGATGCGGCGGCGCTCCTCGTCGGCGGCCTGGGCGGCGCGGATCTCCTGGTTCTCGCGCTCCTGATACAGGTACATCCGCTGGTACTGCATCATGATGCCGACCAGCGTGCCCAGGATGACGGCGATGACGTAGGCGGGCAGCGAGTCGATTCCCGGCCCCACGAGGTGGAACAGCACCAGCTCGATCAGGGCCGCCGCGGTGAACGGCACGCTCACGCGCTTGGGGGCGATGGCGGCGACCTGGCCCGCGACGACCACCACGACGAACGGCGACGCGTCCAGCCGGGTCGGTTGCAGCAGGAACATCCCCTGGGCGATCAGCCCGACGGCGCACAGCGGCACCGGGCGGGGCGGGACGCCCACGACGGTCAGGACCGGGAACGCGAAGGTGACCAGCAGCAGCGCCAGGATCGGCAGGGTGGTCGGAAAGTAACCGTGTCGTTGGATCACCGCGGTCACCGCCGCGATCGACAGCGCCAAGTCGGCGACCAGAATCACCGACGGTGGATAGTCGAACGGCAGTTCGGCCATATGCCGGTCGAAGGTCCCGCGCGGGTCGTGCCAGAAGTCGACGAGTCGCTGCTTGGCGTATTGCCAGCCGGTCAGCACTCGCCAGGCCACCATCGCCACCAGTATCGCGGCGGCCGCGAGCACGATGATCCGGAGCGCCTCCATGGGACAAGGCTAGTCATCGGGCCTGGCCTGGACATCGTCCCGCGAGCGCATCCACCCTCCTACCCGGGTAGGAGATCAACTCACGTCCCCGGCACGACGATTTCACCCCACCGCGTCCGTAGCGTCGATCGCACAGCGCCGGGCGGACCGAGACCCGGCGACCCAGGAAGGGGTGGATTGCGATGACGTGGGCAGATCAGCACGCACGTACCGAGATCCTGCACGAGGTGCTCGACCGGGCGGCCGCCGATCCGGCGAATCCGGGCCTGTTCCAGGAACTTCCGGACAGCGAGCGGCTGTTCGGCGGACCCGGCGGGGTGCTCGCCGCGCTGCGGTACCGATGGGACAACCATCTGAACGCGAAGCTGGACCTGGCAATACAGTGCGGACAGTCGGCTGCCGAGGCATATCTGGAACTGGCCGCCGAACAGCCCGTACTTCGAGCCGTGCTCGACGCGCAGGGCGTGCGTCCCCGGCACGCGCCCGAGGTGCTCGTGTGCTGATGGCCTCTGGCGCCGCGCGACCCGGTGCGCTGAGATACAGCCAAACGTGCGTTCGCACGCTTACGCACTCCCCGATCCGAACGGGACAAGGAATCACATGCTGGAATTGACCGATGTAGTCAAGGAATACCGGGTGGGACAGCAGTGTGTGCGTGCGCTGGACGGCATCAGCCTGAGCATCGCCGCAGGCGAGTTCACCTCGATCATCGGCCCGTCCGGATCCGGGAAGTCGACCCTGCTGCACCTGCTCGGCGCGCTCGATTCACCCGATTCGGGCTCTATCACCTTCCAGGGCGCCGAGATCGGTGGCCTGAGCGATGACCGGCAGTCCGAATTCCGGCTGCACCGTGTCGGTTTCGTTTTCCAGTTCTTCAACCTGCTGCCCACGCTGACCGCCTGGGAGAACGTGGCGATCCCGAAACTTCTGAACGGCAGCGGATTACGCAAGGCCAAGCCGCGAGCGCTGGAACTGCTGGAGCTCGTCGGGCTGGGCGACCGCGCCGAGCATCGCCCGGCCGAACTGTCCGGCGGCCAGATGCAGCGGGTCGCGGTGGCGCGGGCGCTGATCATGGATCCGCCGCTGATCCTGGCCGACGAGCCCACCGGAAACCTGGATTCCAAGACCGGCGCGGCGATCCTGGAACTGCTGGGTTCGATTACCCGAAAGGGGAACTCGGTGGTGATGGTCACCCACGACATGGGTGCGGCACATTACTGCGATCGTGTGATCACGTTGCGGGACGGGCGAATCGGATCGATCGTCGCGGGTGAGCATGCGGGCGGCCGTGCTGCGGCCGACGGGCTCGACTCGGGCGAGAGGCATGTCATCACCGATGTGCGTGGGGCGACCGATAGACAAGCGGTGGCAGGTAAGGGCGGCACGGCAGACGGCAGGGGCTCGGCCGATCGGCTCGGCAAGCCGGACAAGCGTGGCTCGGCTGAGAGATCCGCCAGGACCGATGTGCACGGGGCGACCGACGGGCGAGCGGTGGCGGGTGGGCATCGCACGGCAGACGATAACGGCTCGGCGGTTGGGCTCGGCACGGCGGACAGCCGTAGGCCTGAGCAGCCGGTGGCCGTGAACGGCCACGAAGCGGTAACGCGCGGATGAGCGAATATTCGCCGATCGCCGCGTGGGATCGATTGCGGCTGTTCAATATCGGGGAACTGCTCGCCCATCGCGGCCGCACCGTGATGTCGATGGTGGTCATGGCAGTGTCGGCCGGACTGCTGGTTTCGGTGCTGAGTATCTCCGGGTCGGTGACCGGTTCGGTGGACTCGCTGAGCAAGTCACTGGGTGGTAAAGCGGCGCTGGAGATCTCGGGCATCACCGACGGCGGCTTCGATCAGCGACTGCTGCCGCGGATTCGGGCAGTGCCCGGTGTGTCGGCGGCGGTCCCGATGCTGCGCACCGAGGTCGGCGCCGGATCCGATCGCACGCTGCTGATCGGCGCGGACGCCAGCATCTCGGCGCTGGGCAGCGCCCTGGACGGGCCGATGCGCGACCAGGCGGTCAAGCTTGTGATGACGCCCAACGGCGTTCTGGTCGGCGCCGCGTCGGGGCATCGGGCGGGCGAGACGTTCACCCTCGGTGCGGCCACGGTGACGGTCGCCGGCGTGCTGGACGACGCGACCTCGAATCGGCTCAACGGCGGCCATATCGCGGTCGCGGCCCTGCCGGTCGCCCAGCAGATCGCGGGCCGGGCAGGGCGACTGGACTCGATCGAGATCGTTCCCGGCCCGAATGTCGATGTGGATCACCTGCGTTCGGCGCTCACGGCGGTGGCCGACGGTCACGCGGTGGTCGCCGACCCCGGACTGCGCGCCGCCCAGGCCGCCGGCGCCATCGCGCTGGTGCGTTACTCGACCACGATGGCCTCGGCCGCGGCGCTCATCGTCTCGGCTTTCCTGATCTACAACGCGATGAGTATGGCCGTGGCGCAACGGCGTCCGGTGCTGTCGCTGCTACGGGCCATCGGCGGCCGCCGCACACCGATGGTGCGCGATCTGCTCGCCGAGGCCGTGCTGCTCGGGCTGATCGGCGGCGCGATCGGCGCGGTGGCGGGGATGTTCGCCGGACGGGTCGCGATCCAGCAGGTGCCCTCGGCGATGATGGCCTCGGTCCAGACGCGGATCGAGTACATGGTTCCGGGATACGCGGTTCCGGCCGCGATCGCCGCCTGCGTCCTGGCCAGTGTGATCGCCGCGGCGATCGCGGCACGGCAGATCTACAAGGTGGAGCCGATCGAGGCGCTGGTCCCGGTGGGTGTGTCCAAATCGGATACGGCCGGACCGCTGTTGCGATGGGCCGCAGTGGTTCTGGGTGCTGCCTTGATCGCCGTGACGGTCTTCGTCGCGCGGGCCGACATCGGACGGTACGCCCTCGTCTCGATCTCCACGGCCATCGCCGCCTCGGTCGTGCTGTGCTTCGCCGCGACCGTGCCGATCGTGCGGGTGGCCGCCGCGATCGCCCGAATCTTCGGTGCGCCGGGAGCATTGGGCGCGACCACCCTCGAACGAGCGCCCCGGCGGGTGTGGGCGACGGTGATGACGGTGATGATGGGCGTATCGGCGGTGGTCTCGATGGGCGGTGCGTCGAGCAACCTGATCGATTCGGCGACAGCCACTTTCGCCGACATCGGTCGCGGGGACGCCTTCGTCAGCCCGACCTCGATGGCGCAGTTCCCGACCGGGCCGGTGCTGCCCGCCGCTCTGAAGGCGAAGATCCGGGCGATCCCGGGGGTGGCCGATGTCGGCTCGGCGCAGATGGCCTTCGCCACCCTGGGACGCGGACAGGTCATGTTGCAGGCGTACGAGCGCGGGGTTCCGGCCGGACCGATCGATGCGCTGAAACCCGGTGTGCTGGAGCGGATGGCGACCGGGGAGGGGATTGTCGTCTCGGGTGACGTGGCGCGGTCACTGGGTGTGCACGAGGGGGCGATCCTGGACCTGCCCACACCGACCGGAACGCACAGAGTTCGTGTGCTCCAGGTGATTCCGTACTTCTCGGCGATCGTCGGCATCGTGCTGCTTGACCTGGATGTGCTGCGGCAGTGGTACGAGCGGCCCGGTGAGACCATCCTGAGCGTCAGGTTCGCGCCCGGAGTGGACTCTTCGGCCGAACTCGGCGCGATTCGCCGGGCCGTCCCCCCGGAGCTGACCGTCGATACGGGAAAGAACGCGCTGTCCGCGATTTCCGGCGGCGTGCGTCAAGGGACCTCGCTATCCGATTCGATCCTGTGGATCGTGGTGCTGGTGTCGACCATCGCCCTGCTGAACACGCTGATGCTCTCGGTCCTCGAACGCCGCCGTGAGCTGGGTGTGCTGCGCGCGATGGGCACCAGTCGCCGCTTCCTGCTGCGCACGGTGCTCACCGAGGCGGCCGGAATCGGACTTACCGGTGCAGTGATGGGGCTGGCAGTCGGGGCGGCTGTCCAGTATCTTGCGGACATCGCGTTCGGGCACGCCATGACGATTCCCGTGACGTACACCCCGAGCCCGATGCTCCTCGTCTATGCCACGGCCGCATTGATTCTCGCGCTGGCGGGTTCGCTCCCGCCCGCGGTGCGCGCGGCCCGTATGCCGATCGTCGAGGCCATCGCGGCCGACTGATCGGCACCTTGGAGGGGAGCCCTCACCCGAGCTCGGGGCGGGTGAGGGCTTTCATCCGCCCCGCCCAGGCTGCGAGGTTGTCGGAGGCTTTACATAGACTTGTCGGCATGACTGCACCCACGGTGGATTTGATGGACTATGCCGATGTCATCGACCGGTTCGAGCCGGTGCTGGGCATGGAGGTGCACGTCGAGCTGGGCACCGCGACCAAGATGTTCTGCGGCTGCCCGACAGCGTTCGGCGCCGAGCCGAATACCCAGGTGTGCCCGGTCTGCCTGGGGCTGCCGGGCTCGCTGCCGGTGGTGAACGAGAAGGCCGTGGAGTCGGCCATTCGCATCGGGCTGGCGTTGAACTGCACGATCACCCCGTGGGGCCGGTTCGCGCGCAAGAACTACTTCTATCCGGACCAGCCGAAGAACTACCAGATCAGCCAGTACGACGAGCCGATCGCCACCAACGGCCACCTCGAGGTGCACCTGGACGACGGCTCCACCTTCCGGGTCGAGATCGAGCGCGCCCACATGGAAGAAGACACGGGTAAGTCCCTGCACGTGGGCGGTGCCACCGGGCGTATCCACGGCGCGAGCCACTCACTGCTGGACTACAACCGGGCCGGTGTGCCGCTGATCGAGATCGTCACCAAGCCGGTCACCGGCGCGGGCGAGCGCGCGCCCGAGGTGGCCCGCGCCTATGTCACCGCGCTGCGTGAGGTGCTCAAATCCCTCGGCGTATCGGACGTCAAGATGGAGCAGGGCTCGCTGCGCTGCGATGCCAACGTCTCGCTGATGCCCAAGGGCGCCACCGAATTCGGCACCCGCACCGAGACCAAGAACGTGAACTCGCTCAAGAGCGTCGAGGTCGCGGTGCGCTTCGAGATGCGCCGCCAGGCGGCGATCCTCGCCGATGGCGGCACCATCCTCATGGAGACCCGCCACTTCCACGAGACCGACGGCACCACCTCGCCCGGCCGCATCAAGGAATCCGCCGAGGATTACCGCTACTTCCCCGAGCCGGATCTGGAACCCGTCGCCCCCGACGCCGCCTGGGTCGATCAGCTGCGCGGCACGATCCCCGAATACCCGTGGCTGCGCCGCGCCCGCATCCAGGCCGACTGGGACCTGTCCGACGAGGTGTTCCGGGATCTGGTCAACGCGGGCGCGCTGGATCCGATCATCGCCACCGTCGACGCGGGCGTGACCCCGGACGCCGCCCGCTCGTGGTGGGTCGCCTACCTGACCGAGAAGGCCAAGGAGCACGAGGTACCGCTCGACGAACTGCCCATCACCCCCCAGCAGGTCGCCGAGGTGATCGCGCTGGTCGACGCCAAGACCATCAACAACAAGGTCGCCAAGCAGGTGGTCGACTTCGTCCTCGCCGGCGAGGGCGCCCCGGGCGCGATCGTCGAGGCCAAGGGCCTGGGCATGGTATCCGACGATTCCGCCCTGCAAACCGAGGTCGACAAGGCATTGGCGGCCAACCCGGACATCGCGGAGAAGATCCGCTCCGGCAAGGTTCAGGCGGCGGGCAAGGTCGTCGGCGATGTGATGAAGGCCACTCGCGGCCAGGCCGACGCGGCGCGCGTACGTGAGCTGGTGCTCGCGGCCTGCGGCGTCGACGGCTGAGGATGATCGCCTCCCGGCAGTAGGCAGTAGGCAGTAGGCAGTAGGCAGTAGGCAGTAGGCAGTAGGCAGTAGGCAGTAGGCAGTAGGCAGCCGGGAGGCAGGTGGCCACCGCTGCCATCCGCACGCTCGGCCTCCGATCGCCGAGCTCGGACGGAACCCGGCGCCGACCCGGCAGGGTCGTATGTCAGCGCTCAACGCGGGCTGTGCCGACTCCGGTAGGCCGCGACGCTGGCCGGCGTGCGCAGGTTCGGGTGCGGTGTTGCTTCGAGCCGTTGTGCGAGAGGAGCACGAAAGTGGCCCGGACCGGCTTGGACGGAACCTCGGAGCCAACCTGCTTGATCATGTGCCGCCGCTCAACGCGGGCTGTGCCGACTCCGGTAGGCCGCGACGCTCGCCCGGTGCGCGCAGGTTCGGGTGCAGTACTGCTTCGAGCCGTTGCGCGAGAGGTCCACGAAGGTGGCCCGGCAGTTCGGCCCGGCACATACGCCGAGACGAGTCGGACCGAGTGTGGCGATCACGGAGGCCAGGGCGCTGAGTATGGTCGCGGCAAGGTGCGTCGAGCAGCGGTCGGTGGCGGAGGTGATCTCGGTCCACCAGCGGTCGTGATCGTGGCGCAGCGCCGGGGTGGCGCGACTGTGACGCAGGCCTTCATTGATCAGGGCCGCCGCTCCGATCGCGTCGGTGCTCGCTCGTTCGAGCACGGCACGAACCGTCTCGCGCAACGCGCGGACCTCCGCCAGGTCGGCACGGGTCGGACGCCGCCGCTGGCATCGGTCCGCGTCCGAACTCGCAGGCTCAGGCTCGGCCGGGAAATGGTCCTCGAGGAATTCCCGGAGCTGCTCCACGGTTTCGAGCGCGTCGTCTCCCTTGATCGGCTTCAAGGTGTTGGCAAGATCGACGGCTGTCTGGACCGCCGATGGGCTGTAACACGCGTGAAGCATTTGACGTGTCTCCTCACTGGCTCATAGTGTGACACTTCTAAGAGATTTCACGTGTCACGATATACCCGGGAAGAGAAGGCGATGCCGCGGCAGGTCCCATCTCCAGGGCCCTCCTCGGCGGATCGAATCACGCCCCGGATGGGCGCCGGCGAGGGCCGGCCCCGCACTGTTCTGCCGAGGAAGGGAGCTTCGCCATGACCGCCGAGCCGTTCGAAGTCAGCATCACCGCAGCCGAGATCGCGGATCTGCGTGAACGGTTGCGACGGACGCGGTGGCCCGAGCCCGAGCCGGTGGACGACTGGTCGCAGGGAATACCGCTGGCGTATACGCAGGAGCTTTGCCGCAGCTGGGCCGAGGACTACGACTTCGGGTTCGCCGAGCGGCTGAACGTTTTTCCGCAGTACCGCGACACGATCGACGGGCTGGGCATCCACTTCCTGCACGTCCGCTCACCGGAGCCGGATGCGTTCCCGCTGGTGCTCACGCACGGGTGGCCGGGTTCGGTGCTCGAGTTCCTGGAGGTCATCGGCCCGCTGACCGACCCGCGCGCGCACGGCGGCGACCCGGCCGATGCGTTCCATGTGGTCGCGCCGTCGTTGCCCGGGTACGGCTGGAGTGACAAGCCGTCGACGACCGGGTGGGGCATCGATCGCACCGCGCGCGCCTGGGACACGTTGATGGTTTCGCTCGGCTACGAGCGGTACGGCGCGCAAGGCGGCGACTGGGGTTCGGCGGTGTCCGGCGCGCTGGGCGAGGTGGCGCCCGAACGGGTCGTCGGCGTGCACCTGAACATGGGGTCCGTGGCGCTGGGCACGTTCGACGACCCGACGCCCGCGGAGCTGGCGAATCTCGAGGCAGCGACGGAGTTCCAGCGCACGGGCCGGGGATACTCGGGGCAGCAGGCGACCCGGCCGCAGACGCTCGGCTACGGTCTCACCGACTCTCCGGCGGGACAGGCCGCCTGGATCGCCGAGAAGTTCTGGGCCTGGACGGACAACAACGGCCATCCCGAGGACGCGCTGTCGCGGCAGCAGATCCTCGACGACATCTCGGTCTATTGGTTCACCGCGTCGGCCACGTCGTCGGCGCGCCTGTATTGGGAGAGCTTCGCCGCCTTCCGGGGCAAGGTCACCGCGCCGTCCGGGCTCTCGATCTACCCGCGCGAGATAACCCGTCCGTCGCGGCGGGAGGCCGAGCGGCGGTTCACCGACCTGCGCTGGTTCGAGGAAATGCCGCGGGGTGGCCACTTCGCCGCGTTGGAGCAGCCGAAGTCGCTGGTCGAGCAGGTGCGCGGGTTCTTCCGCCTCGTCCGCTGACTGTCCGTCAGTCCTTCGAGCCGCCCCCGCCACCCTTCGGCGGCGGAATCCGCACGACGCGGTCGTCCAGTGGCCCCGCGTGGTCGGGCTTGTTGACCGTATCCACCCACACGTTGCCGTCCGGGCCCAGCGCCGCGCCGAACAGCGCGCCGTACTTGTTCTGCGCCACCAGCGTCGGCGGTGCGGTGATCGCGTGGGTGTTCGGGTCGGCGTTGGCGAAGGCCAGGGCCTTGCCGCCGGTGAGGGAGACCGCGACTCCGTCGCCGGCGGCCGCGCATCCCGCTACACCCGGACGATCCGGCCAGGTCCAGCCGGTGCTCACCACGCCGTCCGGGCCGATTCGCTGCAGTCTGTCCTGGGTGGCGGTGCGGTCGGTGAACCAGATCTGGTCCTTCTGATCCGGGCACACCCCGCCGGCGATGCCGATGCCCGAGTCGATGATCTTCGGGGTGGCGCTGCCGGGTGTGGGGTTGTCGATCGTGAACAGCTTGCCCGCCAAGGAATTCGGATCGTTCGCCGCGGCCGGATTGCCCGCGTTGCCGGTCAGCACCACCATCTGGGTCGGCGAGGTGAAGCTGATGGCGCCGTGATTTCCGGTGGCGCCCTTCGGAATTCCGGTGAGGATCGGCTTCGGCACGCCGCCCGCGCCGATGCGCACGATCCGATTGTCGCTGGGTGTGGTGATATACGCGTAGAGCAGGCCGTCCTGATCGTAGGTCGGCGACAAGGCGACATCGTCCAAGCCGCCGTCGCCCGAGGCGTCGACATCCAGCTTGGCCACCTCGACCGGCGCGGGCGGCACCTCGCTGGGCTGCACGGCCTGCACCTTCAGGATCCGCCCGGTGATGCGCTCGGTGACCAGCGCCTGCTGCGCGTCGGGCAGGGCGGTCAACCCGGCAGTGGCATCCAGACAGGACACCACGACGTTCGGATCGGGGTCGACGCACGGTCCTGCGGCGCGTTTCGAACCCGAGGGCGGCGGGGGCGTGGTGGTCGGCCCGGACCCCTCCGGGATGATCGTCGGTGCGGGAGTGAACGGTTGGGACGCGGAATCGTCGAAGCTGGCACACCCGGCCAACATTCCGGCGGTGAGGGCCACGCACGCTGCGACACGACCGGCGACAACCAAACTCATAGCTCAGACGTTACGCAAAACATCGTCGCGCGCGCTCGTAGGGGTGACCGGACGTGCTCCGCGTGGCGCGGACACGCCGTGTGGAGACAGCGCGCGTCTCCACGCGCCGACATAGTCTGCTCGGGTGAGCGAGAATCCGAAGGCATCAGCCCCGCCGAGATTGCCAGCGCAACCCGGCAGTCCCTACGACGGGCCCACCGGCGAATTTCCTCGTGTGAAAGGCCCGATCGGCAAGGATATCCCGCGCACGGACGACGAACTCGGGCTCGACCCGGATGATGTGCCCTCGGCCTCGACGGCGAAGCTGAACGCGACACACCCCGCTGCCGAAGAACACGACGCCCCCGCCGCGGAGCCGGCGTCCACCTATTCCTTCGCCAGCATCCCGCCCGCGCCGCCCTCGCCCGCCGACAGCACCGCGCGCCTGCGCCGCGGTCGCCCCGATGCGCGCCGCGGCACCCAGGATCTGGGCCTGCTCGCCCTGCGCCTGGTGGTCGGCCTGACGTTCCTGTATCACGGCCTGCAGAAGCTGGCCGGCTGGTTCAACGGTCCCGGCCTGAGCGGCACCCGCGACATGCTGGTGCACGGCGGTTGGAAACATGTCGAGCTATCCGCGTCCATGCTCTCCGTCGCCGAGGTCGGTGGCGGCATCCTGATCGTCCTGGGCCTGGCCACGCCGCTGGCCGCCGGGGCGGTGCTCGCCTCGATCACCGACGCCTGGCTGTGGAAACAGGGGATGGCGCCGGGTTTGCAGTACAAGACCGTCGAGCTGGAGTCGATCCTGGCGGGCCTGGCGGCCACGCTGATCCTCACCGGCCCGGGCCGCCTGTCGTTCGATCGCAACCGTGGCTGGGCCACCCGACCGCGGTTCGGCTCGGTCGCCGTGCTGATCCTGGCCCTCGTCGCGGCGGCCGTGAGCTGGTACTTTCTGCATGGTGGAAACCCGTTCCACGGTATTCACAAGTAGTTTTTCCATCCAGATGAGTGAAAGCCGTATGTCCGGTTACTCCCTAGCTGTGGGTTATCGCAGCGAAGGAGGACACAATGACTCGCCAACCCGCGGTTATGCCGATCTCCTGTCAAGAGGGGTTCTGCGGTGCGCCGGTCGATCCGGTCTGGCCGCTACCGTTCTGGATGTTCGGCAGTGCGTAACCAACGAGGACTGAACAGACGAAAGCCGGGAACTCTCGAGGAGTTCCCGGCTTTCTGTTTGCCATGCTCAGGGGGACGGTAAGCCGGCGGGGTGGGTGAACTCAGGGCACCCGGCGCACCGCGCCCTTGTCGGCCGAGGTCGCCAGCGCCGCGTACGCGCGCAGCGCGGTGGTGACGGGCCGCTCGCGGCCGACCGGCTGCCAGGGACGTTCGCGCGCGTCCATCTTCGCGCGACGCTCGGCGAGCACCTCATCGGAAACCAGCAGTTCGAGCGCGCGGGTGGCCACGTCGATGCGGATACGGTCACCGTTCTCGATCAGGCCGATCGCGCCGCCACTGGCCGCCTCGGGGGAGATGTGACCGATGGACAGACCCGAGGTGCCGCCGGAGAAGCGGCCGTCGGTGATCAGCGCGCACACCTTGCCCAGGCCCCTGCCCTTCAGGAACGAGGTGGGGTGCAGCATCTCCTGCATACCCGGCCCGCCGGACGGACCCTCGTAGCGGATGACGAGGACGTCACCGGGCTGGATCTTCTTGCCGAGAATGGCCGAGACGGCCTCCTCCTGGGATTCCAGCACCACGGCCGGACCCTCGAAGGTGAACAGATCCTCGTCGATGCCCGCGGTCTTCAGCACCGCGCCGTCCAGCGCGATATTGCCGCGCAGCACACACAGCCCGCCCTCGACGGTGTAGGCGTGCGCGAGATCGCGGATGCACCCGTTCTCGGCGTCGGTGTCGAGCGATGACCAGCGGTTCTCGGTCGAGAACGGCTGCGTGGTCCGCACCCCGCCGGGCGCGGCGTGGAACAGCTCCAGAGCCTGGTCGGAGGCCTTGCCGGAACGGATGTCCCAGGTGTCCAGCCACTCATCGATGGTGCGGGTGTGCACGGTGGTGACGTCGGTCTCCAGCAGCCCGGCGCGACGCAGCTCGCCGAGGATGGCGGGGATGCCACCGGCTCGGTGCACGTCCTCCATGTGGTAATCGGAGTTGGGCGCGACCTTCGACAGGCACGGCACGCGGCGCGAGATCTCGTCGATGGTGTCCAGATCGAAGTCGATCTCACCCTCCTGCGCGGCGGCCAGGGTGTGCAGCACCGTGTTGGTCGAGCCGCCCATCGCGACGTCGAGGGCCATCGCGTTGCGGAATGCCTTGATGTTGGCGACGTTTCGCGGCAGGACCGAGGCGTCGTCGCCGCGGTACCAGCGATTCGCGATATCGACGACCGTGGTTCCGGCCCGCTCGAACAGCGCGCGGCGCGCCGCGTGGGTGGCCAGCGTGGAGCCGTTGCCCGGCAGGGCCAAGCCCAGCGCCTCGGTCAGGCAGTTCATCGAGTTGGCGGTGAACATGCCCGAACAGGAGCCGCACGTCGGGCAGGCGCTGCGCTCGACCTCGGTGAGGCCCTCGTCGTCGACGGCGGGGGAGGCGCTGGCCGAGATCGCGGTGATCAGGTCGGTCGGCGCCTGCGCGACACCGTCGACGACCACGGCCTTACCGGCCTCCATCGGCCCGCCGGAGACGAACACGACCGGGATGTTCAGCCGCATCGCGGCGTTCAGCATGCCGGGGGTGATCTTGTCGCAGTTGGAGATGCACACCAGCGCGTCGGCGGTGTGCGCGTTGACCATGTATTCCACCGAGTCGGCGATGATCTCGCGGCTGGGCAGCGAGTAGAGCATGCCGCCGTGGCCCATGGCGATGCCGTCGTCTACGGCGATGGTGTGGAATTCGCGCGGCACGCCGCCCGCGGCCCGTACCGCGTCCGCCACGATCTCCCCGACGTCCTTGAGGTGGACGTGGCCTGGCACGAACTGCGTGTACGAGTTCGCGATGGCGACGATCGGCTTGCCGAAGTCGGAGTCGACGAGGCCGGCGGCGCGCCAGAGCGCGCGAGCGCCCGCGGCGTTGCGACCGACCGTGGTGGTGCGTGAGCGAAGCGGTGGCATGAGTCTTTTAGGTCCTAGAGTCTCGTCGCGAGGGCTGGTCGGCGACTTGTACGAGTTGCCTGGACGGCCCTATTTACGGTACTCCCGGGCGAGGAGGGGATGGTGCGCCGGTAGGCGCCTCTATAGCAATAGCAGCACACACGCGGCACTCGATATTCCTGGACGGCGAGTCAGTGAGCCGACGCGCGGGGTGAGCCGAGAATGCCCCGATGAGCTGGGTGCGAGGCGCTCAGTCCCGGCCGGACGCGGCGTCGGCCGTTGTGGTGTTGGTCTCTGTGCTCTTCGTCTCCGCGGACTCGGCTTCCGCGGTCTCGTCTTCCGGGGCAGCCGCGGCGTCCGTCTCCTCGGGCACCACGAACGGATCCGGAATACGACCGTTCGACGCCTCGACCAGCTCCCGCAACCGGTTGTAGCCGACCGCGGGCAACGACACCTCGGTACCGTCCGACAGATGCGCGCGCACATACCCGCGCTTGGGAATGCTCACCCCCTGCACCTGTGACCAGTCGATATGCCGCGACCCGAAGAATGACCGCACATCCAGCCCGCGCTCGGACACGACGGTCCGGGTGCGTTCGAGCCACATCGCCACCGCCGCCGGAATCACGAACAGCACCCAGAGCACCTCGGGCCAGCCGAAGAACGGGAACGCCGCGCAGAAGATCAGCAGCAAGACCCCGAGATAGCCGAGGCGCGGGATTCTGATCACCCGACCCCTATCGGCTCCCGCCTCGGCGGTGTGGGACGATTGAGCAGGTGGCACGGACTGATGCGACGAGGACACACACCCATCCTCGCATTATGGCGAACGGACCCGAGTAACCGCCCTGTCTCACATAATGGGACTCCGATGTCAATGAATTTGACTCATCGCGTCACGCGCACATACCGTCGTTCGCGTGAATCGAATCGAGCTTCTCGTAATCGGCCGGCGCGTCCAGCGCTGAGACTGATTCCGTCAGCTCGTAGCTGCGACGCGCCACCCTCGATCAGCCTTGGCTGACGGGGGCTTTTTTGTGTTCAGGCCAGTTCCCTAGAGAACGACAAGCAGTAAGGATCAACACGGTGAGCGCACCTACCGCACGGCCCGGGCCCTCGGCCCGCCGGCCCGCGCCCTCGGCCAACCAGCCGGCACCTATAGACAAATCGGGAGCCGCCTCCTCGGTTCGCCGCCAGATCCCGCCCGAGCGGGTCACCGGCGCGCAGTCCGTCGTCCGCTCCCTCGAGGAGCTCGGCGTCGACACGGTCTTCGGTATTCCGGGCGGTGCGGTACTCCCGGTCTACGATCCGCTGTTCGACTCCACCAAGGTCCGGCACGTCCTGGTCCGGCACGAGCAGGGCGCCGGTCACGCGGCCACCGGCTATGCGCAGGCAACCGGCAAGGTCGGTGTGTGCATGGCCACATCGGGCCCGGGTGCGACCAACCTGGTCACCCCGATCGCCGACGCGCAGATGGATTCGGTGCCGCTGGTCGCCATCACCGGCCAGGTCGCGCGCCGGCTGATCGGCACCGATGGGTTCCAGGAGGCCGACATCTCCGGGATCACCATGCCGATCACCAAGCACAACTTCCTGGTCAACGATCCGATCGACATTCCGCGCACGATCGCCGAGGCCTTCCACCTGGCCTTCACCGGACGTCCGGGCGCGGTGCTGGTCGACATCCCCAAGGACGTGCTGGAGGCGCAGACCATCTTCATGTGGCCGCCGGAGATGCGCCTGCCCGGCTATCGTCCGGTGACCAAGCCGCACGGCAAGCAGGTGCGCGAGGCCGCCCGGATGATCCTGGACGCCAAGTCGCCCGTGCTGTACGTCGGCGGCGGCGTCATCAAGGCCGAGGCTTCGCCCGAACTGCTGGAACTGGCCGAGCTGACCGGCATCCCCGTGGTGACCACCCTGATGGCGCGCGGCGCGTTCCCGGACAGTCATCGGCTCAACATGGGCATGCCCGGTATGCACGGCACCGTGGGGGCCGTTGCGGCGCTGCAGAAGTCGGACCTTCTGGTCACACTGGGCGCGCGTTTCGACGACCGCGTCACCGGCCGCCTCGACTCGTTCGCCCCCAACGCCAAGGTGATTCACGCCGATATCGACCCGGCCGAGATCGGCAAGAACCGGCACGCGGATGTGCCGATCGTGGGCGATTGCCGCGAGGTGATCACCGAGCTGATCGAGACGTTGAAGGCCGATCCGGCGGCGGCAGCGTCTTCGGGTAGCTCCGCTCCGCATACTCCACTGCTGGATCTTACGATGTGGTGGACCTACCTGGACGGTATCCGCGAGTCCTACCCGCTGGGCTGGAACCCGCCCGTGGACGGTTCGCTGTCGCCGGAATTCGTCATCGAGAAGCTGGGCCAGCTGGCCGGTCCCGACGCCATCTACTGTGCGGGCGTCGGCCAGCACCAGATGTGGGCCGCGCAGTTCATCAAGTACGAAAAGCCGCGCACCTGGCTCAATTCCGGTGGTCTGGGCACCATGGGCTACGCCGTCCCGGCCGCGATGGGCGCCAAGATGGGCGCGCCCGACAAAGAGGTGTGGGCGGTCGACGGCGACGGCTGCTTCCAGATGACCAACCAGGAGCTGGCCACCTGCGCGGTGGAGGGCGTGCCGATCAAGGTCGCGCTGATCAACAACGGCAACCTGGGCATGGTCCGGCAGTGGCAGACCCTGTTCTATCAGCAGCGCTACTCCAACACCGATCTGGGCACGCACACCCTGCGCATCCCCGACTTCGTCAAGCTCGCGGAGGCGTTGGGCTGCCACGGAATTCGCGTCGAGCGCGAGGAGGACGTGGAGGCCGCGATCCGCGAGGCGCAGTCGATCAACGACCGTCCCGTGGTGATCGACTTCATCGTCGGCAAGGACGCCCAGGTGTGGCCGATGGTCGCCGCCGGCACCTCGAACGACGAGATCATGGCCGCGCGCGGCATCCGCCCGCTGTTCGACGACGACGAGGCGGTGGCGGAGCCCGCAGTGATTCACGAGGCCATGGCCCACGAGAGGAACCAGCAATGAGCACGACCCATACCCTCAGCGTGCTCGTCGAGGACAAGCCCGGTGTGCTGGCCCGCGTGGCCAGCCTGTTCTCCCGGCGCGGGTTCAATATCGAATCGCTCGCGGTCGGCGGCACGGAGATCCCGGAGATCTCGCGCATGACGATCGTGGTGACGGTTGAGGATCTGCCGCTCGAGCAGGTCACCAAGCAGCTCAACAAGCTGGTCAACGTCATCAAGATCGTCGAGCAGGACGCCGACAACTCGGTGGCCCGCGAGCTGATCCTGGTGAAGGTGCGCGCCGACGCCAGCGTGCGCACCCAGGTCATCGAATCGGTGAACCTGTTCCGCGCCAAGGTCATCGACGTCTCACCCGATGCGTTGACCGTCGAGGCGACCGGTACCCGGTCCAAGCTCGACGCGCTGCTGCGGATGCTGGAGCCGTACGGAATTCGCGAGATCGTGCAGTCGGGTGTGGTGGCGGTCGGGCGCGGTCCGAAGTCGATCACAGCTACGCGTTAGTAGTGTTTGCCCTCTTCATGGACGTGACGAGCGGCCTACTAAGGTAGTGCCGGTCGACAGGTTGGCGTAGCGCTGGGGCCGATCGAGATTTTTGAATTTGAACGCGCGTCTGCGATGCGCACCGCATGATTCCCCGCTTCGTCGGGGACGAGCCCAGAAGGGACATTATTTACTGTGGCTATCGAATTGTTCTATGACGACGATGCCGACCTGTCTATCATTCAGGGCCGCAAGGTCGCCGTCATCGGCTACGGCTCGCAGGGCCACGCGCACTCGCTGAGCCTGCGCGACTCGGGCGTCGAGGTCCGCATCGGCCTCAAGGAAGGCTCGAAGTCCCGCGTCAAGGCCGAGGAAGCGGGCCTCACCGTAGGCACCCCCGCCGAGGTCTCCGAGTGGGCCGACCTGATCGTGCTCCTGGCCCCCGACACCGCCCAGGCGTCGATCTTCACCAACGACGTCGAGCCCCACCTGAAGGACGGCGACGCCCTCTTCTTCGGCCACGGCCTGAACATCCACTTCGGCCTGATCAAGGCCCCCGCCAACATCACCGTCGGCATGGTGGCTCCCAAGGGCCCCGGCCACCTGGTCCGCCGCCAGTTCGTAGACGGCAAGGGCGTGCCGTGCCTGATCGCCGTCGACCAGGACCCGACCGGCAACGGCCAGGCCCTGGCCCTGTCCTACGCCAAGGGCATCGGCGGCGCCCGCGCCGGCGTCATCAAGACCACCTTCAAGGAGGAGACCGAGACCGATCTCTTCGGTGAGCAGGCGGTTCTCTGCGGCGGCACCGAGGAACTGATCAAGACCGGTTTCGAGGTCATGGTCGAGGCCGGGTACGCGCCGGAGATGGCGTACTTCGAGGTGCTGCACGAACTGAAGCTGATCGTGGACCTGATCTACGAGGGTGGCATCGCGCGGATGAACTACTCGGTGTCCGACACTGCTGAGTTCGGTGGGTACATCTCGGGTCCGCGGGTTATCGACGCCGACACCAAGCAGCGGATGCGGGAGATTCTGAAGGATATCCAGGATGGGTCCTTCGTGAAGCGTCTTGTTGCCAACGTCGAAGGTGGGAACAAGGAGCTCGAGGCGCTGCGTAAGGCCAACGCCGAGCACCCGATCGAGGTTACGGGGGCGAAGCTGCGTGGGTTGATGAGCTGGGTGGATCGTCCGATCACCGAGACCGCGTAAGAGTTTCGCGTCGCGACCCGCCAGGTGGATATGCCTGGCGGGTCGTTTTGTTTTCTCGTCCGGCCGACGCCGGGCGATAGGCTGGCGAGGTGCCGGAAGAAACCCCAGGCCAGCGGGTGCGTCTTGCGTTGGAATACGTCGGCTGTGCCCCGAAGCCACTGATGCAGAGGTGGATCAGGCCGTTCAGGACTGGCTTCTTTCCCGTCCCTGGGTCGCCGCTCGGTGATGGGGTCGGTCGTCCGTCCCGTCGGTTCACATGAATTGGTTCGCGGTAGTGGACTCGGCGCTATTAGATGGTGCGGGTTGCTGGTGCCGCAGCAGGGTCACTCCGATGGCGAGCAGCCACAGCAGCATGAGACCGCCGGTGGTGGCGGTGGTGCCCCAGCCGTTGGCCGCGTAGAAGTGGGCCGGGGTGTTGCCGAAGAACATCGATGGCACGAACGCCCAATTGATCAGGGCCAGAATATAAGCCGACCATTGCGTCCAAGGCGGTAGCAGCCGTGTGAACCGCACGGCAGTAGCGAGGGCCACCAGGAACAGGCCCATCAACAGTTTCGAGATCGTGCCGTACAGGATGTAGGTGCCGCTCACGGTGATCGTGGGGTCGATGTCGACCGGGGATTGAATGACGGCACCGACTTCGAGTCCCATGGAGACGAAGGCGATCGTCAGCCACATCAGGCCTGCGGCGGTGATCAGGGAGCCGATCCATTGATGTTCGGGGGAGGTGCGGCTCACCAGGTGCCCGATACCTGTCATGAAGACTACGAGCAGGGTTGCTCCGAGTACGCCGAACAGGCCGCGGGTCAGTACGTTCGATTCCGGCGGAGGGCCGGAGTAGACGAAGTACAGCGGTAGTTCGACGAGGTTGAGCAACGCACCCAGCAGCGCGGCCCCTCCGGTGATGCGTCGTACGACGATGGGGTTCATATGATCTGGCTCCTCGATCGGCCGCGTCCCGGTGGGCGCATCGCCGATATCAATAGTATATGACTTATACTATAAGACATATACTAAAGGTGTCCGCAAGCCTTGTGGGAAGATGGCCGGATCATGGCTGAGCGAAAGGTGCCCCACGATCTCGCCCGTCTGTGGCGACTGCCGATCGGCACTCGCCTCGGGCGGCCGGCGGAACTGACCGTGGACAAGGTGGTGGACACCGCAATCGAATTGGCTGACCGGTCAGGCCTTTCCGGTGCGACGCTCCCGAAAATCGCAGTCGTGCTGGAGGTCACGCCGATGTCGCTGTATCGCTACATCGGCTCCAAGGACGAGCTCACCGCTTTGATGGCGGATGCCGCATTCGGTCCACCACCGGAACCGGCTGCGACGCGGGAACAATGGCGTCCTGCGCTGCGCCAGTGGGTTCGAGATCAGTTCGCCGTCTTCGAACGCCATCCGTGGTTGGTGCAACTACCAACCAGCGGTCCGCCGCGCGGCCCGAACGCGGTCGGATGGATGGACGCCGGACTGCGCGCGCTGCGGGCGACCGATGCGGACTGGGGCACAAAGATCGGTGTGATCACCGTACTCAGCGGATATGCCCGCCAAGGTTTTCTGCTGGGCGCTCAACTCGCGGCCGGTCGGCAAGCCGCCGATCTCGACGAACCGGCCGCCTTGCGAATCTACAGCCGCGAGCTGACCGAACTCATCGACCCGCAACGGTTCCCCGACATCGCCGAACTGTTGGGCAGCGGCCTGTTCGAGTCGGTACCGCCGCCGGACACCGCCGATGAGGATTTCACGTTCGGCTTGGAGTTGGTGCTGGATGGGGTCGCCGGGGTACTCGATCGCGGTTGAGCACGGGCCGGATCAACCGCGCTCGAAGCATCCGACTAGCGTCCGGAGACTGTGGATGCCTTCTACTTGCCCGACTCTTCGGACCCGGCTCTGTTCCATCCGACAGAGTTCACCCGAGGCCCGTGGTCGCCGGACGCTCAGCACGGCGGGGCTCCGTCGGCGCTGCTGGGTCACGTGATCGAGCGGTGCGAGCCGCGGCCGGACTTCCGGATCGGTCGAATGACGGTGGAGTTGCTCCGGCCGGTGCCGATGACGCCGATGCGGGCCGAGGCGCGGGTCGCCCGACCCGGCCGCAGCGTCGAGTTGATCGAGGCCACGTTGAACTCCGATCGGGGACCGGTTCTGAAGGCGACCGCCTGGCGGCTGCGGCGTACCGAACTGGATGTGCCGGCCGAGGCGCTGCCGACAGGCACGCAGCCCCGACCGGACACCCTGACGCCGGGCCCGGAGCACGACTTCTTCCCGACCGGTCAATCGGTCGGGTTCCACACCGGTGTCGAATACCGTTTCGTCTCAGGCGGTTTCCGCACACTCGGCCCGGCCATCTGCTGGTTCCGCCTGCGCTTCCCGATCGTGGCGGGTACATCGCCCAGCCCGCTCGAGCGCACACTCGCGTCCGCGGATTTCGGCAATGGCATCAGTTGTGTCTTGCCCTGGGATCAGTACCTTTTCATCAATACCGATCTCACCGTGACCCTGCACCGCGAGCCGGTCGGGGAATGGGTGTGCCTGGACGCGGTCACCTACCCGGACCGCAGCGGCATCGGAATGGCTGAGTCTCGGCTGTTCGACCAGCAGGGTCCGATCGGGCGCAGTAGTCAGACGCTACTGCTCGATAAGCGCTGAGCCAGACCGGGCATCCCAGCTGGGCGGAGGTTGTCGCTTGCCGGGACACCTCAGCGGTTGCGGCGCCGATGCCGCTGATAGATCTGTAGCGGTGACCACGGGGTCGTGGAACTTCCCGGTCCGGCAGTTTCACTTCACCCAGGAGGACAGGCCGCGCGCCTCAACATGGACGAGTCGATCTACAGGGTGTCGCCGGAAGACGCGGGTTCCGCGGTGGTTAACGTCGTTGTATGGACTCGCTGGTGCAGCGAATACTGAGCCTCTCGCCGGTATGGACCTACCTGGCCGTGGCGCTGTTGGTGTGCGCCGAGGAGGCAGTGGTCTTCGGCCTACTGGTGCCCGGCGACACCGCAGCGATCCTGGCCGGCGTCGCCGCCAACCGCGGCCGCCTGAACCTGCCCACGACCCTGGCTCTCGTAGTCGTGGCCGCAATCGCCGGCGCCAGTGTCGGATTCGGGCTGGGCAGGTACTACGGCGAACGGATCTTACGATGGTCGGTCTTCAAACGATACCGCGAGCGACTGGTCCGATCCGACGAATTCTTCGACCGCCATGGCGCCCTGGCCCTGATCTTCGGCCGCTTCAGCACCTTCTTCCGAACAATGCTGCCCCAATTGGTCGGCATGTCGTCGATGCGTTATCGGAGGTTTCTCCCGGCGAGCACCGTGGGCGCGATCATCTGGGGTTCTGCGATGGTGATGGCCGGGTATGCGATCGGGCAGTCGTTCACGGTGATCATCGAGCGGATCGATTCGTGGGTGGCAGTGGTAGCCGTCGTGGTTGTGGTGGTTGGGGTGGTGTTTTGGAAGTGGCGACGGCATCGTCGTGAAGTGGTCGATCACGACCAGGAGTGACGACAGCCCCGGCACTGGGCCGATGTGCGTTGGGGGTTCAACCCTACCCGGTGGTTCTAGTGTCGTCGCAACAGCGGGGCGGTGAGGGCCTGAAAAGGTGATCCGGACACTGGGGTCAGCGACGGAGCCTCGGACAGATGATTGTGATCGCCAAGGCCACGTGGATCCACCTGGGACCAGGGCAGGATTTGAGCACCCGGTCCAATGGCGAGGCCGTTTACTACCTCCCGGGTGGCAAGCGAGAGCCAGGAGAAACTGACATGAAAACGCTGGCCTGCGAGATCCGTGAGGAACTGACGGACCGCATCGACCCAGCAGCTGTCCACCACCTTGGTGCCCCGCGGTCCAAGCCGATGGCGACGATGATCGTCGTCGTTGTTGTTGTACTCGCTGTTGGGCATTGAGAAGTGGCGGTGACATCATCGGGTGAGTTCAGCGATCCGGAGTGATGGTCCGATTGTGCAAGCCAACCAGTCGTTTCGCCTGGAAGGCGGCCTTGAATCGGGGTCACTACCTAACGACCCAGCTTGCAACATCCCATGGTGTTGTCTCCATACCTAACTGAGACTCTCAGTTAGGATCCTTTGGTGTCGGAGGATGAGGGTGCTGTACCTGTTGACGAGCTGACAACTACCGATCTTCGGGTCGGGGGGCTCTATGGTGGGGTGACGGCTGGGCGGAGCATCGATCCAGTTAGTCGACTTCTGGGAGTAGGGATACAGGGCGGCATCCGGGGAAAAGGATCTCCGACAAGAGACAAGACGCAACTTGTAGCCCTCTACTCGACCGGCGGCGAGGCAGAATGGCCCGACAGCCTGGATGTCCGTACCGGAGTGCTGACGTACTACGGGGACAATAAGACACCAGGTAGAGCGTTACTCGATACCAACAACAAGGGCAACCTCATACTTCGGAATGCATTCGCTGCCGCAGCCGGTGTCACTGAGGATAGGGTCCGTGTTCCGCCCTTCTTCTACTTCGAACGCGTATCTGAACGTGGTCCAATTGTCCGATTTTGCGGGCTGGTGGTTCCAGGGATGCCTGGGGCGCCGATTGCGAATGGCCTTCGTGAAATATCCCATGGCGGTGTCGGTGGCGGTAGTGCAAACTACGAGGCTAAATTCACGCTACTCGACGAGTCTGTGATATCTCGACAATGGCTTGATGCATTGGCCGCAGGCGATTCGCCGCTGTCGGTCGGATGCCCGCAGTCCTGGCGCGAATGGGTGGAGTATGGAAAGTATCGTCCAGCGATAGGCGAATCCCCTGCGCCGCGGGAACTAGAGAATGGTTCGAATCTTGCCGACCAGTCTGAATTAGACGATGATAACTTGACCGAGGAGGGGCAATCCGTGGCGCGTATTCTGAAAATAGTTCGCAGTACCCAAAATATTCAGCCGCATAAGCTTGAGAATGGAGTGACTTGCCAGTATAAAGTAATCGATACCGATGATGGGGAGGTGCTGGTTCATCTATCGACATTTGGGTCCGACGGGCGTGAGTCTCCGCCGAAGAGCAGTCAGTCCATGCAATTCGACCGAGAGCGATCGGCCGAAATTGTCCAGATCCTGCGGAGAGCATTTCGGCGGACCGCGGAAGGCGCGAGCAAGGTCGAGCCGGTATTCCCTGACGCCACCGACGGTCTTGCGGAAAAGCTGTTTGTACCGAAAGATTGGCTCCAGGATTGTATCGAACTCCTCCGAGACCGGCCGCAGTTGATATTCTACGGTCCGCCGGGGACCGGAAAGACATACCTGGCCAGGAAGATAGCCGAGCATATTTCTGGCCCGGATAACGTTACTATAGTACAATTTCATCCGTCATACTCCTATGAAGATTTCTTTGAAGGGTTCAGGCCAAGTAAATCGGGGGGAGGGCAGCTGCTATACGACGTTCATGATGGACCTCTGAAAGTGATTGCAGACGAGGCCAGATTGAATCCTGAAAAGATCTACACTCTAATCATCGATGAAATCAACCGCGGTAATGTGGCAAAGATCTTTGGAGAGCTGTACTTCCTGCTGGAGTACCGCGATAAGGATTTGAATCTCATGTACTCTGATGAATTCGATCCGGCATTTACGCTTCCCGATAATATCGTAATTATCGGAACTATGAATACGGCTGACCGGTCTATCGCGCTTCTCGACTCTGCAATGCGTCGGCGCTTTGCGTTCGTCTCTTTGCATCCGTCGGAGGAGCCGACCAAGGGGGTTCTGCGTCAGTGGCTCGCCAGCAACGGGTACGACACAGAAGCTGCCGATTTAATGGATACGCTGAACTCCGAAATTGAAGATGAGGATTTCAAGATTGGCCCCTCGTACTTTATGAGGCCAGCCGCTTTGTCTGCTCAAGGAATTGAACGTACCTGGCGCACTTCTATCCTTCCGCTGCTGGAAGAATATCATTATGGTGATCGGGGCATCGAGGCCCGAGAGAAGTATTCTCTATCGGAGATACGCCGCCTTTCGCGTAACAGCCGAAACGCCTCGGAAGACGCGGAATAATGAAACGTATAGACCTTGTCGAGTGGGGCGGCTCGAAAACGCTCGAGCTGACCGAGGAAGAGTACGATACTTTAGTCAAATTGAAGGTTTCCTCCGTCACGCGCAAGTCGCGAGGTGAATATTCTGTTAAGCCGCAACGGCACGTAGGGTCCGTTAGGTTCGGTGACGTACAGCTCAATGTTCGTCCAAAGATTACCGAGATTAATCGATTACTATTTTTCATGGGTTACTGTGATAACCCTGCTATTTGGCGAGATGAGTTCGTCTATCTAAAAGAGGCAGACGGATTATTTCCGGCAGTTGCAGAGTCTTTTATCAGGCTAGCCTCAAGGGCGATCGAGCAAGGGTTGCTGCAAGGATATACCGTCAGGGCGGACCGCCTTCCGGTGATGCGAGGCAAACTGCAGCTGAGCGAGCAGATAACGCGAAACTTTGGGCTACCGCTACCTCTTGCTGTTGAATATGACGACTTCACCACCGATGTTGTCGAGAATAAGGTTATTCTTCTTGCTACCCTGCGGCTTCTCAGTTTGCAGGAGATAGGATCAGGTGCCAGGCAGCGTCTGAGTAAAATTCGAGTATTACTCGATGACATAACATTACCGCGTAGAAGGTCGGGCACTCCAAGATGGACGGCTAACCGGCTCAATGTTCGCTACCATGACGTTCTGCGACTTTCTGAGGTGATTTTAGACAATAGTTCATTTGATCAGAAAAATGACACACTGGCTGTATCTGGATTTATGTTCGATATGGCGAAGATATATGAAAACTTCGTCACGGGTGCGCTCGGCATGGCGATGCGGCAGTTCAATGTAAACCCAAGGTTTCAGTACATTCGATATCTTGATAAGGCTTCGAAACTAAAGATCCGACCAGATTTGGTTTGGTGTGACAAGAGCGACAATGCGGTTGCCGTTGTGGACGCAAAATACAAGGCAGAGCGCCCGCGGGGGTTTCCGGAGGCTGATCTGTATCAGATGCTTGCATACTGCTCCGCTTTGAATCTGAAAGAAGGGCATCTCGTATACGCAAAAGGTAACGAGCTGCCGCGAACGCATGAAATAAACAACTGCGGAATAACTGTCTACTGTCATGCTTTGGACCTGGGTTTACAGCCCGATGAGCTACTAAAGAAGATCGATATCCTTGCGCATCTAATACTGCACAAGAATCCATGATCTTTCGGCGTGGGAGCAGGGCAGCCGGGGCGTGACGCTGCGTGTGGTGTAGTGCTCTCAGGCTAGATTGGTCTCAGTGCGTCATGCTCGAAATCCGGGACCCCGTCCAGCCATCTCGCACTATCGGGTTTCTGAATGTATTTTCCACCAGGCGGGCACGTGTATGCAGATTTCAGTACAGAACGCGCTGCAGGAGACGCATAGTCCAGGGTCTTATTTCGCGACTCCTTCCAGGTCTTCCATTCCCAGCCCACCCCGGCATCGATTACGTGCTCGACCGCAGGGTGTTCAACGCCATCTACGAACACGGTGATCTGTACCGGTCCATCGGGGTCGCGAACGACGATCAGTTCGATTTCTATGTTCATAGGTACTCACCTTCGCGATCAGGAGAAGGCTCGGACGTTTCTGCTGAATCCGATGTACGGAAAGCTCCGTTAGCCAGTGGTGCGGTTGTCAGTGTAGTGCGCTCGACGATCGCTTGCTGTTCGGTGTCCAGCGGGCAGTTCGGTTGCCGACAGTCTGCCTGTCGGCTTAGGTTTGACATTTAAAGTGTTGCGTCGCTGGATCTTTCGGTATACTCGAAGCTATGTTCGATGCTATCGCTGATTTGCTGAGCGTGCCGGATCCGGGGGATCTTGGTAGTGCTGAGGCGTGTGCGGTGGTGTTGGAGGGGGCTCGGCGGGTGGAGAATGTGGCGGCTTATCGGAAGGTTATGGCCGCTGGGGGGTTGTGGGAGCACCGGATGTGTGATGCGCATGAGGCGGGGGAGGACGCGGTTCGGGCGGGGCATGATTGTGTGGGGGAGATCGGGGTTCGGTTGGGG
>NZ_JAGPOX010000126.1 GCF_019038435.1 Nocardia alni | reverse complement strand
AGATGTGGATAAGAGACAGGGAGGGGGTGGGTGTATTCGGCTTCGCCTCGGCAGGCGGCGAGGAGGTCCTTCTTGGGTGGGAGTACGTCCATCGTGGTCACCGGTTGCCTCCGGGTGGGATCCACGCGCCGGCGCGTGTGGGCACTCTGAGGGCAGGGATCGGGCAGTGGATGTTCAGTATCTTGGCCAAGCCCTGTGCTGAGAGGCCCAATGCTGCTGCGCCGAAATGGATTTGGTCCCATTGCGGGCTGTCGAACGCCGGGCGCTTTCGGAGTGCCTCACCCGCGCAGATGGCTGCTACCGCGACGATCGTGGACACCGTCCGCTCCGGTAGCCAGGGCAGATTCCATTGATTCGGGCCTACGTACCAGGCGGACAGGCGATCCGCCGGTGCCTCGATGCCTGACATAAGTTGCAAAACCATCCCCCTGGTGATCCTTGGGTGGGTCGGAGCGAACGCCGCTGTGCCTGCCCGTCGTGTGCGGGTGATCCGTCAGAGCGACTAGAGCAGCTCCAGCTGCGACCGCTACTCTAGCCACTATATTTTAGAACGCAAACACGCGTCAGATTACGGATAGATTGACGTACGATGTGCCTCAACTGATCTAGTGGAGGTAGAGATGCCCAGCTCACCGATCGTTGCCCGATGGGAGATCGCCATTCGGCTGCGCAAGCGCCGGGAGGAACTCGGTCTGATGCCTGCGGCGATCACCAAGCAGCTGGGGCTGTCGCCAGCCTATCTGTCGCACATCGAAAACGAGCGAAATCTCATGTCGGAGGACAAGTTACGTCCACTCATGGATGTGCTCGAACTCCCCAAGGACGAGCAAGAAGAACTGCTCGCGATCCACGCGATCGCCAAGAGCCGGGGCTGGTGGAGCAGGTATACCGGGGTCTTCAACGACGACCTGCTCCGCCTGCACGGCCTCGAGTACGGAGCGCAAGCGATCCGGGTGTACGAGAGCGTGTTGATGCCCGGCCTCCTGCAATGTCCGGAATACGTTCACGCGCTTATGAACTCGCCGATCGGCGTCCGTTCTCCGGTACAACAGGATCAGCAGGCCGAAGCGCGCCTGCGTCGTCAGGAACGCCTGTTCGGACCGGAGCCTCCGCATCTCACCGCAATGCTCAACCAAGCCGCATTGCTACAGCAGCCCTGGGGTGTTGATGTCGCACGCGCACAGTTGCGACATCTGCTCCGGCTTCTGAACGACTATCCGAAGTCCCTCGATGTCCGCATCATCCCCTTCGACTCACCTGTATGCCTGGTCCTCGGCGGACCCACGATCTACCTGCTGGACTTCACCGCACCGCTGCTACCCACCGTGGCATGGTCGGAGAACGGGGCGTTCGGCAAGATCATCGAGGATGAGCAGCAGGTGCGCGAACTCAATCATCTCTACAACAGCGCGTTCGGCATGGCGCTCAGCAGAGACGATTCCATCGAACTGATCGAACGTACAGCTCGCGAGCTAGGATCTGGTACATGAGTACGGAGCGGACCACCGACGGCAGTTCATGGTTCAAGTCATCCTTCTCCAAGGACGCCGCCAGCTGCGTCGAGGTCCGCTTCACCCCTGGCACGGTCCTGATCCGTGATAGCAAATACCTCCGCGACCCCGCCAACCCCCCTGCCGCACAACCGATCATCGCCATCCCCGCCATGTCCTGGCCCGCATTCCTGGCCCTGGCCCTCGGCCACGCCGTCACCGCTCCGAACCTCCCCACTCTCACCACCCACCCGGACGGCGGCGCAACCCTGACCTCCCCGGACGGCACCGCCCTGACCTACACCCAGGCCGAGTGGATCGCCTACACCTCCGGCATCCACGCCGGCGAGTTCGCCGCCGCCTGACCCAGCGTCGACGTCCTATAAAACACGTAGACAGACCCGTGGCCTACCGTTGTTCGCGGCGGCGGGTCAGGCGGCTTCGGAACTACTTCGGGTCGAGCACGAATACCGGGATCTGCCGGTCGGTCTTCTCCTGATACTCGGCGTAGGGCGGATACGCGGCCACGGACCGAGCCCACCACTCGGCTCGTTCGGCGCCTTCGACCTCACGCGCGACGTAGTCCTTGGTTACGGTGCCGTCCTGCAGCGGGAACTCCGGGTGCGCCTTGATGTTGTAGTACCACGTCGGGTTCTCGGGCGCGCCGCCCTTGGACGCCACCACCGCATAGCTGCCGTGATGCTCCACCCGCATCACCGGGGTGTAACGGAGCTTACCGGTCTTGGCGCCGCGAAGGGTCAGTAGCACCACCGGCAGGCCGACTACCTCGACTCCGTCGGTGGTCCCGGTCTCGAGGATCGTCTTCGTCTGGTCCTGTACCCACGCCGTGGGGCTGAGTTCTGCGGATTCGCTAGCCATGATGACGAACAACATTCCCCGCACCCGCCTCATTCCCGCGCCATCGACGTATGGAGGCGGCGCGACCCTGACCTCCCCTGATGGCACCACCCTCACCTACACCACGAGCATCCGCGCGGGTGAATTCGCTGCCGCTCGACCCGAGTCCGGGCATCCCCGGAGATCAGCTCGAAGCGCGGTGAGCCGACCGCCCTTTCGCCGCCAACCGCAACACCGTGCTTGCGGCCAATCGCGCGCTCGCCGGCGATCCGGTCGTGCAAGCGATCGTGTTCGGCGACCACGCCGCCATGCACGAGGTCATGCTCGCGGCCATGGGCTTGTCCGGCCCCCACCGCGAAGCCATGTCCGCTGTGGTCACCTCATGGCTGATGTTCGTGCACACCCTGTGCCTGGAATGGCTCGAACACCGAAGCCTCACGCGCGACCAGGTCCGCGCGAGCTGCTTGGGCGCCCTGGCTGGAAGCCTTGCCGCACTGCAAGATTCACAGCACCAAACCTGAGTTCGGCTACCTGGCAAGGTCGGCCGGTTCGTCCAACCGAGTCAGCTTGTGCGGGTTGGCGATCGCGTGGATTCGGGTGACGCGACCGTTCTCCACCAGCAGGCTCATCGCGGCCACCCGCCCGGCATCCTCGATCCGGCCCGCCGGTGCGCCGTTGAACCACACCGCCACAACCACCCGATCTGGGCGCACGAGCACCTTCGCCACCCGTTCGGCCCCGTGGATCGGCGCCGCCGCGGCGGGCACGACTCCACCGCCATCGGCGATCAGGACCACGTCCGGCGCCATCACATCCAGCAGCTCCCGCAGGTTCCCGGTGCGCAGCGCGGCCAGGAACCGCTCCACTACGGCCTGCTGTTCGGACCGGCTCACCGGCACGCGCGGTCGCCGCGCCGCGACGTGTTCGCGTGCGCGCCGCGCGATCTGCCGCACCGCGGCCACGGACTTCCCCACGGCCTCGGCGATCTCGTCGTGCGGCACGTCGAAGACCTCGCGCAGCACGAAGACCGCGCGCTCGGTCGGACCGAGCGTTTCGAGCACGGTCAGCATCGCGATCGAGACGCTCTCCGCGAGCTCCACATCCTCGGCGACGTCCGGGCTGGTCAGCAGCGGTTCCGGCAGCCACTCCCCGACATAGTCCTCCCGGCTGCGCGATCTGGTCCGCAACTGGTTGAGCGCCTGCCGGGTGACGGCCCGGACCAGATACCCCCGCGGATCGCGGACCTCGGACCGGTCGACGCCCGCCCACCGCAGCCAGGACTCCTGCAACACGTCCTCGGCATCGGCTGCCGAGCCCAGCATTTCGTAGGCGACGGTGAACAGCAGGCTGCGATGGACGACGAACGGGTCCTCCGTCATGCCGTCGGCGCCAGCGGGATCGCGCACGCGTCGGAGTATCCCTGCGAGGTAATCCCCTGTGCCGTATTGCATCTGGTTGCCATGTTGGCGAAGCCGACGATCACCGTGAGTTCCACCATCGCCGCCGGACCGAGCCGGTCGAGCAGACGTGCGGACAGCTCGTCGGTGACGGTCGGCGGCGTATTGGTCATGGCCTCAGCGAATTCCAGCACGTCACGCTCCAGCGGCGTGAAGACCTCCGACTGCCGCCAGCGCGGTACCTGACTTGCCTTGACCAGGTCCAGCTCCTGGTTCAATGCCAGGAAATAGTTGACGTCGAGGCACCAGCTACAGCCGACCTGTGCGGCAACGGCCATGTGCGCGAACGTCTTCAGGCTCGCGTCGGCAGCATCCCACTGGCCGACGCCGGCCGTGAACTGCTCGTTGGTCGCGGCGACCTTAGGGTTGTTCCACAGCACCTCGACCGGCTCGGGCACGGCGCCGAGTTGCTCGAGTAACTTGTCGCGGAGTTCGGCTGCGAGTTCGGCCTTCGGAACGCGGGGTGTCATGGTCTTCTCCCTGGGAGGTGTGTCTGTTCGACATGAAGACACCGCGCGGTCGGCGAATGTGACAGCTGTCCTCACATTCCCCGGGAGCACCGATCGACGCAACGCAGATCGCCGGGCCCGGCGAAGTCGTACCGGTACTCGAAGTCGTCGACGGGGTCGAGGATCTGCTGGTATTCGATGACCCGACGATGCGGTCGCCGACGGGACCGGTCCAGGAGTTCGGCCAGGCGTTGGCCGATCGTCCGCCCGCCGCCGTCACCGCCGGTGAGGCGGCAGATCTCGGCGACGGTCAGGCCGAGGTCGCGCAGGCCCACGATGCTTCGCACGCACAACAGCGCCTCGGTATCGTAGAGGTGGTATCCTGCGGGACTACGCCCCAGTGTATGAATCAACCCGAGATCGGTGTATTCACGTAACGCCTTCACCGAAATGTTTGTGCGGCGCGACAATTCACCGATCGTCATATGGCTGGCTGCGATGCTCATATATCGACTCCTCTCCCTCACCATACCGCCAGGTCCGCACCTTCACGGCAGCTTGGCTCTCACTCCAGCCGAGTGCGCAGGAAATCCAGCACCTGATGAAGGGCGGCCTGGGTCGGCTGGCCGGGTTCGTCGATGAGATGTTCGGTCAGGACCGAGTGTGGACTCAGGACTCCCTCCGGGTTCGCGGCGGAATCGTCGAGTTCGATGGCGGTGAAGGCGTCGCCGAGCTGTTCACGCAGGAAGGTGAATCGTTCCGCGGGAGAGCGTTTGTCGCCTCGAAAACGCAAACCCATGACCGAAAGTCCGTCCGCGCAGCGTTGTTTGATGCGGTCCAGGTCGGCCGGAGAGACGTCGATCGAACACCTCTGCCGGGCGGTGAACCCCAGCGGCAGCCCGGGCTGGGACAACACCGGAGCGATCAAACGGTCGTCGACGGCCGTCGCCAGGGCGAACCCCGAACTCGTCGCCGACCACCTGCGCCGATTCTTCGCCGAATAGGTCCCGGTTCGACGCCGTGCGCGCGGGTCGAGCCGATTAGCCTGGGTGGAATGCCGAATCCGCTGCACTTCGAGGCGCATGCCGAGATCTACGACCGTGCGCGACCGCCGTACCCGGCGGCATTGTGGGACAGACTGCGCGACAACGAGTTACTGCGATACGGCACCCGGGTGATCGAACTCGGGGCGGGTACCGGGCTGGCGACCGGACCGATGCTGCGGGCGGGCGCCTCGGTCACCGTCGTCGAGCCCGGCCCGGCTCTCGCCGCCCGCCTGCGCCTCCACTGCCCGGAGGCGACCGTGCATGTCGGCAGCGCCGAAACCGCGCCGTTGCCGTCCGCGGCGTTCGATCTTGCTGTCGCGGCGACGGCGGTGCATTGGTTCGACTTGGACGTGGTGCTGCCGAAACTGCATCGCGCGTTGGTTCCCGGTGGTCATTTCGCCGTGTGGTGGAACACCTACGGCGACCTGTCCGTCGCCGTCACGCCGTTCCGGGAACGAGTTGCCGCGATCGTCGCCCGCCGGGACCTCTCGGCACAGTCGCCCGCCGCCGAACCGGATATCGATGCCTGGGCCCGGCAATTGACCGAAACCGGGTACTTCGTCACCATCCACGTCGAGCAGTTCTCCTGGACCATCGAGCTGAGCAGCGACCAGATCCGTGACCTGTTCACCACTTTCAGCAACTGGACCGCCACCGAAGCCGATGAAGCGGGCCGGGCCGTGCACGACCTCGGCGGCCATGTGGTCGAGCATTACGTCACCCCGCTCATCGTCTTCGAGCGTGCCGAACAGGTATGACGAGAGACCTGCTCCGTGGTGAAATCAGTAGCGGGGGAACGCTCCCCAACCTTTGATCTCGAAAGAGTCGTTACGGTGGGCGATTTCGAGCGCGCTGTGCCCACTGAAGTGCGCGGGCAACAGCAGCGCGTTGTTATCGGCGGCCCAGCCGAGCAGCTCACGCCGGGTCTTGTTCGCCGCGGCAGGGTCCTCACAGAAGCAACTGCTGTGGTCCGGATGCGCCACCTGCAACGGCGTGTGCATCAGATCCCCTGCGAACAGCGCCCTGTCGCTGCCCGAGCCGAGCAGGATGACGCTGTTGCCCGGGGTGTGGCCCGGAGCGGCGATCAAACGCAGGTTGCCGTCCACCGCATGCTCGTCCTCCCACAGCTGCACCTGACCCGCGGCGTAGACGGGTTGGACGCTGTCCTCGAAAGCGTTCTCGTTCGTGCCGCCGGCGATGTTCGGGTTGTGAGCGGGGTTCCAGTACTCGAAGTCGAGCCGTGGCATCAGATAGGTGGCATTGGGAAAGGTCGGCACCCACTGCCCGTCCGCCAGCCTGGTATTCCAGCCGACGTGATCGACATGCAGATGAGTGTTGATCACCAAGTCGACGTCCTCGGGCCGAATGCCCGCAGCGGCGAGGTTGTCCAGGTACCCGAGCGACAGGTGATCCCATGCCGGCACCGCCGGCCTGGGCTTATCGTTTCCGATCGCGGTGTCCACCAGGATAATTCGGCCCTCGCTGCGCAACGCCCAGCTCTGGAAGGCAACGTGCACGATGTTGTCGTCCGCACCCAGATGATCGGGCACGAGCATGTCCCGCTGCTCCTGCCAGTCCCGCTCCGGTGATCCGGGGAGGAACTGCTCGGGAGTCATCCCCAGGGGTCCGTGCATCTCCTCGACCCGGGTCACGGTGACATCGCCGAGAGTGATCTGGTTCATGAGTTCTGTTCCTGACGTCGAAAGTTGTCGGTCGCAGCAACCACTCTCGGATCTTCCGGCGGCCGCATCCACACCGCGTTGTGGCGCACCCTGACAGGGATAGGCTCCCGCGGTCTCGCGAACCGATAATGGCTCTGTGACCGATCCGGAACATCTAGGCGAACTGGGCACCTACCTCAAGACCTGCCGCGCTCGCGTGCGGCCCGAGCAGGTCGGACTCACCCCTTACGGCGACCGGCGCCGCGTCGCCGGGTTGCGCCGCGAGGAACTGGCCCTACTGGCGGGGGTGAGCCCGTCGTACTACGCCCGGCTCGAACAGGGGCAGTCCCGTCACGCCTCGACACAGGTACTCGACGCGATCGCCGCCGCGCTGGCCCTCGAGCCCGCCGAGCGCGAGCACCTGCATGCTCTCGCCGAATCCGCCGGTCGACGACGTGTCACCCGTCCCGCGCCCGTCGAGCAAGCAGACCCGGCGCTGCTGGAACTACTCCTGGCCCTGCGCGAGGTCCCGGCACTGATCCTGGGCAGACGCAGTGACGTACTCGCCTGGAACGCCATGGGGCACGCATTGCTCGCCGCTCATCTGGATTCCGACAGCCCCGCCGTTCCGGGTCGCCGTCCGAACATGGCCGAGGTCGTATTCCTCGACCCGCATACCCGTGAGCTGTATATCAACTGGGCCGACAAAGCCGGCGCGGTGGTGGGCAACCTACGGGCCGTGGCCGGGACGCATCCCGACGATTCCGCGCTGGCGTCGTTGGTCGGCAAACTCATCATGACGAGCCCGGATTTCGATGCACTGTGGTCCGATCACCGAGTCTCGGCCTGCGCCAGCACCAAGTACGACCTGCATCACCCTCTGGTCGGCGAACTCACCGTCACCCAGCAGACCCTCCGCTCGATCGACAATTCCGACCAAACCCTCGTCACCTTCACGACCTCCGCCGCCTCGGCGTCCGCACGGGCACTGAGCTTGCTGGCGCACCTGATCCAGCGCCCAAGCGACCGGATAGCGGCGCTCGACCCTCGGTGACGCCGAGCCCCCCGCCGGGTTAGCGCTTGTCAGCCATGTCCGATCAACCCCTGTGCGACCGCCTGTCCGGTCAGTCCGTCGGCCAGATACGGCATCGCGCTGTGCGCGTGAACTCCGTTGCATACCAAGGCGTTGCGTACATGGGGACCGAACCGAACGCGCAAGTCCCCGGCCGAGGCCACCACATCGCCCCGGTCGGCGATATTCGTCCACACCAGCTCGGGTGGGCCCGGCCAGCGGCCGATCCCCTCCTTCAGGGCCGGATCCAGCAGGTCGAAGACCACGCCCAGCGGCGATCCGAGCGTTACGAGCACGCGTACCCGGTGTTCCGGTGTCGCGCACAATGTTTCGTAGGCGACAACAGAGCCGAGGGAATGCGCCACCACCACACGGGTGTCCGGGGCCAGCCGCGCGCGCAGCGTGTGCCGGATTCGTTGGCGCAGTTCTGGTTCTGTGAAGTAGCGGCCCACCTGCCGCAGATCCTCGCACAGGGTGCGCGCGCCCACCCCGGCGAAGAATCGCGACCGGGCCAGCTGATGCAACGCCATCCGAGCCGACATCGGTGTACACGAAGACATTTCGGCCGTCGGCGGCACCACGTCCAGGTCGACCTGAGCAGCGCTGCGCCACCACTGCATCAGCAGATCGTGTTCCCGGTCCGAAGGGTTCACCGGCGGCCACTCGCCAGACGGCCGGAACAGATCTCCGTAGAACGCGAACGCCACCTGCTCCTTCGACAACCGCACGGTGCCGGCGCGGGTCAGCCCGGCGTTCATCGCCGCCAGCCACCGCCCCGACATCGGCGCCTCGCCCGAGACCTGCGCACCGATCCCGTGCACGAACACCACCCGCGCCATCGAACCTCCCGCGCCCCAGCAGTTCTCACCATCCTCGTCGCGACATCTGCTGTCCGTGGCGAAATCGGGACGTCGATAGCCGAGCCATCGGCCACCGGTAATCCGATTGCCGAGGAGAATCGGTGACCATATGCTCGCCGGTCATGGGCGTCACATACGACTACTTCACAGCGTCTTCGGATGCGGACGCGGCTGCTGTCCTCGATTTAGTGGGCGGGCCGAGTCAGAATGCCCCATCCGGAATTCTCGCGATTCCTTCGAGAATCGATCCGGTGGTGGCGCTGGGACAGCTGGAAAGCCTGCTGATCCGCGGTAATACCGACCTCGATTTCAAGCGAGAGCGTTTCGGGAAAACCCTTGCCCAGCTCGACGACGGGGCAGTGACGGTGGTCACCGTCCCGGACGAGCTTCAGCAGGCGTTGGCCGTAGCCTCGGAGGACCGGATCGACGAGGTCGCCGAATCATGGTCCGAGATCGAAGAGTTCGGCGGTGTCGTCGACCCGACCGATCTGGCCCAATTTCTGGACGATCTGGCCGACATGGCGCGCACGGCCAACAGGACCGGCCAACTCCTCTACTGCTGGACGTGCCTCTGATCCCCGCCGAATTCGGCGATACGACAGCCGGAAAAGCCGCCGCACACCGGATCCCCGGTGCACGGCGACTGCCGGGCTGTCAGCTGGTCAGGTCCTCGATTGACGGAGACTCATTGCGGGACAGCGTGATTCCGAGGTTCGCCGCGGTACGCTCGAATTCGTCGTTCTCTCCCCCGCTCAATTCCACCGCGGTCCCGTCGGCGGAGAGCACCTCCACGTTGAGGCACAGGGACTGAAGTTCCTTGAGCAACACCTTGAACGATTCCGGAATACCCGGCTCGGGAATGTTCTCGCCCTTGACGATGGCCTCGTACACCTTCACACGACCCACCACGTCATCGGACTTGATCGTCAGCAACTCCTGCAGCGTGTACGCCGCACCATATGCCTGCATGGCCCAGCACTCCATCTCACCGAACCGCTGACCACCGAACTGCGCCTTACCACCCAGCGGCTGCTGCGTGATCATCGAGTACGGACCCGTCGACCGCGCATGGATCTTGTCATCCACCAGGTGATGCAGCTTCAGGATGTACATATAACCCACAGCCACCGGATACGGGAACGGCTCACCCGTGCGGCCGTCGAACAACGTTGCCTTGCCGTCGGATCCGACGATGGTCTCGCCGTCGCGGCTCGGCAGGGTCGAGGCGAGCAGACCGGTCAGCTCCTCCTCACGCGCACCGTCGAACACCGGGGTGGCGATGTTGGTGTCCGGGTCCGCCGACAGCAGTTCCTCGGGTAGGCGCTGCGCCCAGTCCGGACGCACGCCGTCGGTGACCTGAATCTTCCAGCCCGTCTTGCCGATCCAGCCCAGGTGTGTCTCCAGGATCTGGCCGATGTTCATCCGGCGCGGCACGCCGTGCGTGTTCAGGATGATGTCGACCGGGGTCCCGTCGGGCATGAACGGCATGTCCTCCTTGGCGAGGATCTTGCCGATGACGCCCTTGTTACCGTGCCGACCGGCCAGCTTGTCGCCCTCGGAGATCTTGCGCTTCTGCGCGACGTAGACGCGTACCAATTCGTTCACACCGGGCGGCAGATCGTCGTCGTCCTCGCGCGAGAACACGCGGATGCCGATGACCTTGCCGGACTCGCCGTGCGGCACCTTCAGCGAAGTATCACGCACCTCACGCGCCTTCTCACCGAAGATCGCACGAAGCAACCGCTCCTCCGGAGTCAGCTCGGTCTCACCCTTCGGAGTGACCTTGCCGACCAGGATGTCGCCGTCACGAACCTCCGCACCGATGCGCACGACGCCACGCTCGTCCAGGTCCGCCAGCACCTCGTCGGCGATATTCGGAATGTCCCGGGTGATCTCCTCGGCGCCCAATTTCGTGTCCCTGGCGTCGATCTCGTGCTCCTCGATGTGGATCGAGGTCAGTACGTCTTCCTCCACGAGCCGCTGCGACAGGATGATCGCGTCCTCGTAGTTGTGCCCCTCCCACGGCATGATCGCCACCAAAAGGTTCTTCCCCAGGGCCATCTCACCGTCCTGGGTGCACGGACCGTCCGCCAGCACCTGGCCGGAGGACACCAGGTCCCCCTCGTCCACGATCGGCCGCTGATTGGCACAGGTGCCCTGATTGGTCCGGGCGAATTTACGCATCCGGTACGACCGTCGCGTGCCGTCGTCGGCCATCACGGTGATGAAGTCGGCCGAAACCTCCTCCACCACACCGGATTTATCGGCGACCACGACATCGCCGGCGTCGATCGCGGCACGCAGCTCCATGCCCGTGCCCACCAGCGGCGCCTGCGAACGCATCAGCGGCACGGCCTGTTTCTGCATATTCGCGCCCATCAGGGCGCGGTTGGCGTCGTCGTGTTCGAGGAACGGAATCAGGGCCGTGGCCACAGACACCATCTGGCGCGGTGACACATCCACGTAGTCGACCTCGGCAGCGTCGACAACCTCGACCTCGGAATCCCTGCGGCGCACCGTAACCCGGGGCTCGATGAAGCGTCCCGAGGAATCGACCGGCTCCAGCGCCTGCGCGACGACGTGCAGGTCCTCTCGATCGGCGGACAGGTACTCGATCTCGTCGGTTACCACGCCCCCGACCACCTTGCGGTACGGCGTCTCGATGAACCCGAGCGGATTGACTCGCGCGTACACCGACAGGTAGCCGATGAGCCCGATATTCGGCCCCTCCGGCGTCTCGATCGGGCACATCCGGCCGTAATGGCTGTAGTGCACATCGCGCACCTCGAGCCCGGCGCGTTCCCTGGTCAGGCCGCCCGGCCCGAGCGCCGAGAGCCGCCGCTTCTGGGTCAGGCTCGACAGCGGATTACGCCCGTCCAGGAACTGGGAGCTCTGCGAGGTGCCGTAGAACTCCTTGATCGCCGCGACTACCGGGCGAATGTTCATCAGCGTCTGCGGCGTGATCGCCTCGACGTCCTGGGTGGTCATCCGCTCGCGAACCACGCGCTCCATGCGCGACAGGCCGATCCGCAACTGGTTCTGGATCAACTCGCCCACGGTGCGCAGGCGGCGGTTGCCGAAATGGTCGATATCATCCAACTCGACCGGGATCTCGATGCCGGCGGGCGCGCTCATCGCCCTGTCGCCGTGGTGCAGACGCAGCAGGTATTCGATGATCGCGGCGATATCCTCCTCGGTCAGGGTCCGGGGGCCGCCGGGGCGCAGGCCGAGCTTCTGGGTGAATTTGTAGCGCCCGACACGTGAGAGGTCGTAGCGCTTTTCCTTGAAGAACAGGTTCTCCAGCAGGGCCTGTGCGGACTCCTTCGTCGGCGGTTCGCCCGGGCGCAGCTTGCGATGGATGTCCAGCAGCGCCTCGTCGGTGCCCGCGGTGGCGTCCTTTGCCAGGGAGGTCATCATGATCTCCGAGAAGCCGAACCGCTCGGCGATCCGCTCGGCACTCCAGCCCAGCGCCTTGAGCAGGACCGTCACGGGTTGGCGGCGCTTGCGGTCCAGACGAACGCCGATGGTGTCGCGCTTGTCGATGTCGAATTCCAGCCACGCGCCGCGCGAGGGGATGACACGCACGTCGTGCAGGGTCTTCTCGGTGGTCTTGTCGATCGATGCGCCGAAGTAGACGCCCGGCGAGCGGACCAGCTGCGAGACGACCACCCGTTCGGTGCCGTTGATGATGAACGTGCCCTTATCGGTCATCACCGGAAAATCACCCATGAAGACCGTCTGGGATTTTATCTCACCGGTATTGTTGTTGATGAACTCCGCGGTGACGAACAACGGCGCCGCGTAGGTCATATCTTTGTCCTTACATTCCTCGGTCGAGGCCTTGACGTCCTCGAAACGGGGTTCGGACAGGGTCAGCGACATCGTCGCCGCGAAATCCTCGATCGGGCTGACCTCCTCGAGCACCTCGGCCAGCCCGCTGACCGGCTCCTCGCCGCGCGCGCGGACCCGTTCACTCCAGCCCGGCGCGCCGATCAGCCAATCGAACGATTCGGTCTGGATATCCAAGAGATCCGGAATAGCCAGAGGCTCAGGGAGTTTGGCGAAGGAGACCCGACGGGGACCCTGATTCGAGACTGCCACGATGCGTCCTTCCAGCACCTCGCGCCGCCCGCATTGACACGGTCGTCGCGGTATCTGCTCGTCCTGTAGGCGATATGTGCGCACGATGCGGGACCATCCGGCAGAACTCGACAGCAACGGGTGGAAAGGCAGCAGACAATGCGACTTTCCACAGTCATTCGGCGTTTCGAGAGTCGGACAGCACGCAACTCGGTGCGAAGACCTAAAGTACACCCGGAATCAGGAGATGTCGAGGGCGCAACAAAATCGGCATATAAATGCCAGCGCCTTCCCCTTTCAATAGTTACATCCCGACAACCCCTGCGTCAAGTTGATTACGAGCGATTTCGGACCACATGCATACCGATCGACTCGCCCGGGCCGGAACGATGCGCGTCCTCGAGTACGAGGCGAGCGCTCGCGCCGCGCGGCAGGGTCGTCTACGAGTCCCGCGCTATTTCACGCAGGGAATGCCGTTGCCGTTCATGCTCGACAGGTCCGTCGGGGCCGGAGCGTTGGAGCCCACGCTGGTGGCCGACACCGGCGGCGGGGGCGGCGCGGTGGTCGTCGTGGCGTCATCACCGCCCGTGCTCGAGGCCATGTCCGCGATCGGGCCGCTGCCGGCGGCGTCGGTGCCCACGATCACCTCGACCGTGTTCGAATCCAGCGACGAGGATGCGGTGGCGGTCATGTTGAGCTGACTGGCCAGGGCGTTGGCGGCAGTATCCGCCCCCGACCCGTACAGCAGCGAGCTGGAGCTGCGGATCGAGCCGGTGGATGCCTCGCCCTGGGTGAAGCCCTTGTTGGACAGTCCCTTTTCCACATCGCCGCCGAGGCCGTTCTTGCCCGAGCTGTTGACCACGTTGATCGTGACGCCGTTGGCGGACGGGATCGTGGTGGGTGTCGGGGTCGCGGTGGTGCTGGGCGCCGCGCCCGGCTTCGGCGGCGGGTTCAGCAGGCCGTGCACGATGCTGTGGATCTGGTCCACGTCGACGAGGTTGACGTCCTCGCCGCCGGGGTCGGTGCCGAAGTCCTTGACCGGCAGGGTGAACAGCGTCATGCCGCCGCCCATCAGATCCGAGGCCTGCTGGGCGAACTTGACCAGATCCAGCCCGCTGTCCACGGCCATGTTCGCCTGCGCCACGGACAACAGATTCATCAGCTTGCTCGGGCTGGACATCGTCCCGGCGCTCTGCAGCTGATGCGCCAGCGAGACGATGAACGCCTGCTGCCGACGGGTGCGGTCCAGGTCGGTGAAGTTCAGCGACTCGTCCGGGTCGCGGCGCTGACGCACGAACGCCATCGCCTGCGAACCGTTGATCTGCTGGTAGCCCTTGACGAAGTTGGCGCCGGAGAAGCTGTCCCGGGTGCGTTCGTTCAGACAGACCGTGATCGGCTGCACCGCCTGGGCGATCTCGAAGAACGAGGCCAGGGTGATCTCCACGAAATGGTCGACCGGCACGCCGCCGAGGAATTTGCTCACCGTCTTGGCCTCGGCCTTACGGCCGGCGTCACGCGCCTTGGCGTCCAGGGCGATGGGGTCCTTGATCGTGCTGGTGTACTTCTCCTTGGCCGCGGCCCAGGCGTCACCGTATGCCTGCTTGATCTTGCCCTTGCAGTAGTCGCCGCCGCAGGCGCTCGGATCGAGCTGGACGTAATCATCGCGCGGGATGGAGATCGCCGTGGCCTTCGAGCCGTCGCCGGGGATGTGCAACAGCATCAGCACGTTGGAGTTCATGCCGCCGTTTTCCTCGTCACCGGCGTGCAGGGCGTTGTACATCGACGGCGGCAGCGCGTTGCCGTGCTCGTCCAGCCGGCTGTCCAGGCCCATGATGAGGATGTTCTGCTCTTGGCCCTGCGACTTCGGGCCGTCGCTGATCGCGTCGGAGGTGGTGACGCTGTTGATCACATGATGGTAGGTGCGCCACGCCGTGCCGGTGCCGACCAGAACTATCGCCGACAGCAGCGCGACGGCCGTACGCCCGGCGATGACGCCCTTGGCTCCACCGTTGCGGCGAGGCTGCGAGGCTTGACGGCGGGCAGCACGACGGCGCGGCTCAGTGCCATGCGGCAGCCGCTCTGTTTTCGGATCGACCATGCCTCGCGGCCGGCGCTCCCCTCCGGGACTCATACGGACCGAATATAGGCGGCCCGGTCGCGCTGTGCGAACACGGTGATCAGTGACCCGCCCGTAACCACCCCGTTACCAACCCGAGAGCGGGTGTTCGGTAACCGAGTTCACCGAGGTCCGGCAGTAGACGGAGCAGGAAAGAGCGATCTATGCCACACCGTTGTCGCTCGAGCGCCATGGGTGACATCGAGCGCCCGGCTTCCGCCGCGAGCATGCCCCAGGCCGGAGCGCCTACCAACGCGGTGTGAGGGCTCCCAGAGCTCCCAGAGCGACCGCGGCGGCGGTAGAAGTGCGCAGGACCGTCGGGCCGAGGAGGACGGCCTCGGCCCCGGCATCGGTGAGGGCCGACAATTCGGCATCGTCGAGTCCCCCCTCGGGCCCGACGATCAGCACGACCCGCGACGCCTCGGCCACCGGCAGGGCGGTGAAACGGGATTCGCCGGACTCGTGCAGGGCCGCGACGATCCCCCTGTCCGCCTTGACCTTCCGGACCAGGTCCAGCACGCCGGAGGTGCGGTACAGGTCGGTGACCTCCGGGATGTACGCGCGACGGGACTGCCGGGCGGCCGAGCGGGCCGCGGCGCGCCATTTGTCGACGCCCTTGCGCGCCTTGCCCTCCCAGTTCGCCACGCAGCGCGCGGCCTGCCACGGCACGATGACGTCGGCGCCCGCCTCGGTCATCAGCTCCACCGCCAGCTCCGAGCGGTCCGATTTCGGCAGCGCCTGCACGATCGTCACCGACGGCGCGAACGGCGGCGCGACGGCCCTTTCCAGCACCCGAAGTTCGAGCCGGTCCTTCTGCGTCGCAATCACTTCCGAGGGCGCGAGCACGCCCGCGCCGTCGGACAGCGTGATCGGCTCACCGACCCGGATGCGGCGTACCGTCGCCGCGTGCCGCCCCTCCGGGCCGTCCAGGACCGCGATACCGCCCGGTTCCGGGACCTGGTCGAGGTAGAAGACCGTGGCGGCCACTACGGGCTCTCAGCGGCCGCTGAAGGAGGCGCGCAGGCGGGCGAACAGGCCGCTGTTGTGCTCGGACTGCGCGGACAGGACCTCGGTGCGCTCGCCGGCGCGGGTGGCCTTGTACTTGCGCAACATGTCGGCCTGCTTGGAGTCCAGTTTGGTCGGCACGACGATGTCCAGGTGCGCGATCATGTCGCCGCGCGAGCTCGAGCGCAGCTTGGGCATGCCGTGCGCGCGCAGCACCGACACCTCGCCCGGCTGGGTGCCCGCCGGAATGGTCAGCTCGGTCGGGCCGTCCAGGATCGTGTCGACCACCACGGTGGTGCCCAGCGCGGCGTCGACCATCGGGACCCGGATCGTGCAGTGCAGATCGTCGCCGTCGCGCACGAACATGTCGTGCGGCTGCTCCACGATCTCCACGTACAGATCACCGGCGGGGCCACCGCCTGGGCCGACCTCACCCTGTGCGGCCAGGCGCACCCGCATGCCGTTGGCCACGCCCGCGGGGATCGGCGCGGCGATCTCTCGGCGCTGGCGCACCCGGCCATCGCCACCGCACTTGCGACAGGGGTCCGGGATGGTCTCCCCCGCACCCCGGCAGGTCGGGCACGGCCGCGAGGTCATCACCTGGCCCAGGAACGAGCGCTGTACCGTCTGCACCTCACCCGCACCGCCGCAGGTCTCGCAGCGCACCGGCTTGGAGTTGCCGTTGGTGCCCGCGCCCTGACACAGATCGCACAGCACGGCCGTGTCGACGGTGAGGTGCTTGGTGACCCCGACGGCACATTCGGCCAGCGACAGCCGCGTGCGCAGCAGCGAATCCGCACCCGGCTGCACCCGCCCGCGCGGCCGGCGCGGACCCGAGGTGTTCATCCCGCCGAAGAAGGCCTCGAACACATCGCCCAGGCCACCGAAGCCGGCGCCGGAGAATCCGCCGGGCCCGCCGCCGCCTTCCAGCGGGTCGCCGCCCATATCCACGATGCGGCGCTTCTCCGCATCGCTGAGCACCTCGTAGGCCGCGGATACGTCACGGAACTTCTCCTGCGCGTCCGCGTCGGGGTTGACGTCCGGGTGCAGCTCACGCGCCAGCTTGCGGTAGGCGCGTTTGATCTCCTGGTCGGTCGCGTTCCGACCGACGCCGAGTATTCCGTAGTAGTCCCGTGCCACTTGTGTCTCTTAGTCCTTGTTCCGAATCAGTCGTGTCGCTCAACAGTTAACGCTTGCCGCTGCCGTCATCGTTCCGCGAGTACCTCACCGATGTAGCGGGCGACCGCGGCCACCGAGGCGATCGTCCCGGGATAGTCCATGCGGGTCGGGCCCAGAACCCCCATCGCGCCGAGCACGGTCCCCGGCATACCGTACCCGGTGGACACCATCGAGGTTCCGCGCATCTGCTCGACCTGGGTCTCCTCGCCGATCTGCACCGTCACCATGCCCGGATGTCCGGCGGCCGCCAGCAGCTTGAGCACGATCACCTGCTCCTCGAGCGCCTCGAGCACCGCGCGCAGCGAACCCGGGAAGCCGAAGTCGTTGGCGTTGCGGGTGAGATTGGCCGTACCGCCGAGCACCAGACGCTCCTCGGGATGTTCGACGAGGGTCTCCACCAGCATCGTCGACACCCGCACCAGTACGTCGCGCAGTGGACCGGGTGCGTGTTCGGGGAGTTCGGCGACCGCGGCGGAGGCGACCGACAGGCGCTTGCCGTCCATCGCCTTGCCGAGCATCGCACGCAGAACCGTCAGATCGTCGTCATCGATCAGGCCGCCTAGATCGACCAGGCGCTGATCGACGCGGCCGCTGTCGGTGATCACCACGAGCAGCAGCCGGGCCGGGTTGAGCGCGACGACCTCGATGTGCCGGACCGTGGAGGCCGTGACCGTCGGGTACTGCACCATCGCGACCTGGCGGGTCAGCTGGGCCAGCAGGCGCACCCCGCGCCGCAGCACGTCGTCCAGGTCGACGCCGCCGTCCAGGAAGTCCATGATCGCCCGGCGCTCGGCCGGAGACAGGGGCTTGACCTCGGCGATGTGGTCGACGAACTGGCGATAGCCCTTATCGGTGGGTATGCGGCCGGAGCTGGTGTGCGGCTGGGCGATGTAGCCCTCGGCCTCGAGCACCGCCATATCGTTGCGGACCGTGGCGCTGGACACACCCAGGTTGTGCCGATCGACCAGGGTCTTCGAACCGATCGGCTCCTTGGTGGCGATGTAATCCGCGACAATGGCGCGCAGGACCTCGAGTCGCCGCTGTTCGGTACTCGGCATCGGTCCCACCTCCTGTTCGGCTGACGGGCCCGCGGGCATTCGACCGCCGCCAGGGGCGGGACGATCACACACGGATCCCCGGGTTCATCGAACCCAGTTTAATTCCCCCTCGGCGAATCACCCGCACACGCACTCCAGCGGCGGTGGTGAGATCGCACAAACCACCTGTGCCGATCGCCGGATGGTCAGGGCAGGGCATAGCCGATCAGGGCTCCGATTCCGGCCCCGACGGGGGCGCCTGGGATCGCGCCGTTCAGCAAAAACCAGATACCGATGAGAATGCCGGCGCCCATGCCGATCAGGGCGCCGACGCCCGCGTTGTACTGGTGGTGCAGGACGTCCGCGTTCTGGTCGGCGAACTGGGCACGGGCGGCGTCACGGATCTGCTGGGGTTGGATAGGGGCGTCCAGCGGGGTCAGGGTGAGGGTGCGGCCGGACTTGCCGACCGTGGGCATCAGCGCGTACTTGCCCTCGTGGTCGATCATTCGCACGGCCATCGGGATGCGGGCCAGGACGTCACCGGCCGTATCGGTCACCGTGACGGCCTTACCGTCGGGGGTCACCTGGAATTTCCCCCGGTCGATGACAGTGCTGACCGTCCCGGCGTCCGGGTCGAGGACGATCGTGTGGTTGACGCCGTCGTCCGAGCCGTTCACCGTCGCGGATGTGGCAGTGGACGCGGTGACCGGTTGCGCGTGGACCGCTCCCGCGGTCACCGCGAGGGATCCGATGGTCACACATGCGGTAGTGGCTAGCTTGCTGATGTTCATGGCTGGCCCTTCTCCGATGGGCGCCGGTGGGAAATGCCCGGATGTAGCTAGCCGCCATTATCGACTGAGATCACCCGGCGAATGAAGGAACTTGATCGAACGGTGACCCAGTCAGAGCTGTGTCCTTCATCAATAGACAGCCAAACCGGTCTTACAATCACATGTTTGCCATAGATATACCGAATATCGCCGGAGAAATCAGGCGAGCAATGCGCGGACCACGCCATCGGCGAGCAGCCGCCCACGATCGGTGAGGACGAGCCGATCATCCGACAAACGGGCCAGCCCGTCGGCGATCACCCGCTCGACGGCGCGGCGGCCCGAATCATCCAGATCATCGAGCGGCAGCCCCGAGCGCAGCCGCACCGCGAGCATCACCCGCTCGGTGTGCCGCTCCTGCGCGGTCAACTCCTCCCATCCGGCGGCGGGCAGCCCGCCCGAACCCACACGGTCCGCGTACCGCGCCGGATGCTTCACATTCCACCACCGCACCCCGCCCAGATGGCTGTGCGCACCGGGACCCGCACCCAGCCAGTCGCCGCCGTCCCAGTAGCCGAGATTGTGCCGACACCGGGCGGAATCGTTTGCGGCCCAGTTGGATACCTCGTACCAACGCAGTCCGGCGGCGGCGAGACGGGTGTCGATGCGCTCGTACCGGGCGGCCAGCACGTCCTCGTCCGGCGCGGGCAGCTCACCGCGGCGCACCCGGCGGGCCAGCGCGGTGCCGTCCTCCACGATCAGCGAATAGGCCGATAAGTGGTCGACCCCGGCGGCCAGGACCGCGTCCAGGCTGGCGTCCAGATCCGCGTCGGACTCCCCCGGGGTGCCGTAGATCAGATCCAGATTGACGTGCTCGAATCCGGCCGCGCGAGCCTCGCGGGCGGCGGCGACGGCCCGGCCCGGGGTATGCGTGCGATCCAGCACCTTCAGCACGTGTTCGGCGGCGGACTGCATCCCCAGCGACACCCGGGTGAATCCGCCCGCACGCAGGCGGTCGAAGAATTCCGGCGAGGTGGATTCGGGATTCGATTCCGTGGTCACCTCGGCGTCGGCGGCCAGGGTGAAATTCTCCCTGATCGCGTCCAGCACCCGGGCCAAGCCGTCCCCGCCCAGCAGCGACGGCGTTCCGCCGCCCACGAATACCGTCGACACCTCCGGCTGCGGACTCGGCAGCTCACCGAAAAGCCCCGCCGCCATGGACAATTCACCACTCAACGCCGACATCCACGACTGCGGCGACGCCGAACTCTCCAGTTCCCCGGCGGTATAGGTGTTGAAATCGCAGTACCCGCAGCGCGTCGCACAGAACGGCACGTGGATATAGATCCCGAAGGGGCCGCCCCCGAAATCACGCAGCGGCGGGGCAGGCAGTTCGGTCTCCTGGTCGGCGGGTGCGCTCACCCGTCCAGTGTGACGGCCGCGCGGCGCGGAGTTCTCACCGCTCTCCAACTCTCGAACCACAAGATCATGTTTATCGGGCTGATCTATGACTGATCTCACAAACTTGCACGGGCGTCCAGGGAATTTCCCTCGAATCTTCGGAAAATACCCAACCCCCGTCGGAAAGACCAGGCTGACATGGCACAATAGGTTTCATGACTGGACTTGGGGTACGACTAGTGGCGCGTCGCCATGTCGACTTCAAGCGCGTCTGCAGTGCGAGCTGTCTGCCGGATAGCCTCCGGTAGCTCGGCCTCTGCACATCCCGGCGTCATCGTTCTCGGCGCTCATTTTCCCGGGCCGTTGCGTTACCGAAGGCGTGAGCCAGCCCCTCCCGCCTGTTGCCAGGCCTGATCATCCCGCAGGAGCGACACCATGACGTCGAGCACCGACGCCGCTCACATAGACGAATCCGAACGCCTCGCGCGCGAGCAGGAGGTTGCGCGCGAGCGCGCCCAGGCTGCGCGTGAGCGCCGCGCCCGTCCGCGCGAGCAGGTGAGCGGCCCGCGCGAGCGCACCGGCAAGGTCGTGCGCCGCAAGTCCGAGGGCCAGTGGGCCCTGGGCTACCGCGAGCCGCTGAACCCGAACGAGCAGTCCAAGAAGGACGACAACCCGCTCAACGTCCGGGCCCGCATCGAGAACATCTACGCCCCCGGCGGCTTCGACTCGATCGACAAGGCCGATCTGCGCGGGCGTTTTCGCTGGTGGGGCCTGTACACCCAGCGTGAGCAGGGCTACGACGGCACGTGGACGGGCGATGAGAACATCGACATCCTCGAGGCCAAGTACTTCATGATGCGGGTGCGCTGCGACGCCGGCGCGCTGAACCTCGCGCAGCTCCGCACGATCGCGGGTATCTCGACCGAGTTCGGGCGCGACACCGCCGACCTGTCCGACCGCGAGAACGTCCAGTACCACTGGATCGAAATCGAGAACGTGCCGGAGATCTGGCGGAGGCTCGAGGATGTGGGCCTGAAGACCACCGAGGCGTGTGGTGACTGCCCGCGCGTGGTGCTCGGCTCGCCCCTGGCCGGTGAGTCGCTGGCCGAGGTGATCGATCCCACCCCCGCGATCGATGAGATCGTGAGCCGTTATATCGGCAAGAAGGAGTACTCCAACCTGCCGCGCAAGTTCAAGACCGCGATCTCCGGCCAGCAGGACGTGGTGCACGAGGTCAACGACGTCGCCTTCATCGGCGTCGAGCATCCCGAGCACGGCCCGGGCCTGGACCTCTGGGTCGGCGGCGGACTGTCCATCAACCCGATGATGGCCCAGCGCCTGGGTGCGTGGGTGCCGCTGGACGAGGTTCCCGATGTCTGGGAGGCCATCGTCTCGCTCTTCCGTGATTACGGCTACCGCCGTCTGCGCACCAAGGCGCGGATCAAGTTCCTGATCAAGGACTGGGGGATCGAGAAATTCCGTGAGGTTCTGGAAACCGAGTACCTGAAGCGGAAACTGATCGACGGCCCCGCACCCGAAAAGCCCAAGCAGATCATCGACCACGTCGGTGTGCAGCGGCTGCGCAACGGGCTCAACGCGGTCGGCTTCACCCCCATCGCCGGGCGCGTCTCGGGCACCAAGCTGACCCAGGTCGCCGACGCCGCCGAGCGGGCCGGTTCGGATCGGGTCCGGTTCACCCCGTACCAGAAGCTGATCGTGCTGGACGTGCCCGACGACAAGGTCGAGCAGTTGCAGGCGGAGCTCGAACCGCTGGGCCTGCAGTCCCGCCCGTCGATCTGGCGGCGAAACCTGGTGGCTTGCAGCGGAATCGAGTTCTGCAAGCTCTCGTTCGTCGAGACCCGCAAGCGGTCCCAGGCGCTCGCGCCGGAACTGGAACAGCGCCTGGCCGATATCAACGCGCAGCTGGACGTCCCGATCACCATCAACATCAACGGCTGCCCGAACTCATGCGCCCGCGCCCAGATCGCCGATATCGGCTTCAAGGGGCAACTGGTCGACGACGGCGACGGGAATCAGGTCGAGGGTTTCCAAGTTCATCTCGGTGGTGGCCTCGGGTTCGACAGCGCCTTCGGGCGCAAGCTGCGTCAGCACAAGGTGACCAGCGACGAACTCGGCGACTTCATCGAGCGTGTAGTGCGTAATTTCGTCAAGAATCGCTCCGAGGACGAGCGATTCGCGCAGTGGGCAGTTCGCGCCGACGAGGCCGACCTTCGGTAACGGGAGAGATTCAGGTATGACAACCACTCTGGAGAAGCTGTCCGAGGACGAACTGCGCAAGATCGCCGAGGACGGTGCGGCGCAGTTCGGTCCGGACGCCACCGCGCAGCAGCTGTTGCAATGGACCGAGGACACTTTCGGCGCCAACTACATCGTCGCCTCCAATATGCAGGACGCGGTGCTGGTCGAACTGGCCGCGCAGGTGCACCCCGGCGTGGACGTGCTGTTCCTGGACACCGGCTACCACTTCGCCGAGACCATCGGCACCCGCGACGCGGTGGAGACGGTGTACGGCGTGAACATCGTCAACGCCCTGCCCGAAAACACCGTGGCCGAACAGGATTCGCTGCTCGGCAAGGATCTGTTCGCGCGTGACGCCAACGAGTGCTGCCGCCTGCGCAAGGTAACGCCGCTGAAGAAGTCGTTGTCGGGCTACAACGCCTGGGTCACCGGCATCCGCCGCGTGGAGGCGCCCACCCGCGCCAACGCGCCGCTGATCTCGTTCGACGAAGGCTTCGGCCTGGTGAAGATCAACCCGATCGCCGCCTGGTCCGACGAGGAGATGACCGGGTACATCGAAGCCAACGGCATCCTCGTCAATCCCCTTGTGGAGGAGGGATATCCGTCCATCGGTTGCGCTCCGTGCACGCGGAAGCCGGAACCGGGATCCGATCCGCGAAGCGGCCGCTGGGCCGGTCTCGCCAAAACCGAATGCGGGCTGCACCAGTCTTAACGGTTCTCACGACAACCTGCCGCAAGATTCCAAGCTCAGACCGCACCGACAACCGACCAGAAGGAGGGCTGCAGATGTCTGACGTCGTCAACACAAGTGTGGCCCCGTTCTGCCACAGCCAGAACCACTCTGGCAGCGTTCCTGTCCCGGTCCTCGGTATGACCGCACGCGGTGCACAGGAAGGTTCGCGTAGCGAGATCGAGGTGCTGCTTGGTTTTCGCGAAGCACTTCGAACACGTGACAGTCGTATGCGCTGGCCGAACCATCACCATCGTTCGACCAGCGCGTTCGGCTCGCACCACCAGTTCACGCTTCGTGCTGCTGATTGCCGCGTCGGCGGCCTTCCGAGCCATGGTGGACTTGGCGAGGAACCCTGGACGAAAGTCTTCGACCGCCACGAGCTGGTGGTCGGCAACAACTCGCTTCGCCCAAACACGAGCGTTGTGGCGAGTCTGGCGCGCAGCCTTCTTCTGCAATCGGGCAGCGTCTCGCTTGGCTCGCAGGTAGCCCTTGGACGGCGCCGTCCCGGGCCGATGACGCCGCGCCATTCGACGCTGAGCTTTGGCCAGTTCAGCTTCACAGCGTTTTCTGTACCCGGCGAACGGCAGATCGTACGCAGGATTCGTCGCTGTGACCGTCGTGCGCACGCCCCAATCGATACCAATGCTCCCGGCCACGATCGGGACCTGCTCCTGGTCACGCCGTACGACGAAGGAGGCGCACAGTCTGCCGTCACGGAGACGGAAACCGCGTTGCGTATACTCCATCGACGGAAGACTTGTCTTGCGCGCTTTGAACTTCGGCGGTCGCCTTCCCTTGATCGTGAACGAGTCGTGCAGCGCTCGAGCGTACGTGCGAAGCATCTGTTGCTGTGCAACTTGCGAACCGTCGCGCAACCAAGAATTTTGGCGGCGCGCCACAGTCAAGAGCTTGCTCAACTTGCAAAATGTTGGTTTCAGGCGCGACCTGTCCTGATGCACAGCGTCGTTCCACAGAAACCGGCATCGATGCCACTCCATCATCAGCTCCCGCACGGCGGTTGTGCCCGGGCGAATCCGATAGGTGAAGCGCATCGTTTCGATCACAGCCTGAAGATACCGAGAACCACTGACATGAAATCCCCGGCCGAACGAGTACCGTCGTCCAGAGTCACGGATGTGAGCAAATGACAACCCAATTAGCGACAAAGGTCGCAACGGAGTTCGACACTCTGTCGGCTTTGGAATCCGAGTCCATCCACATCTTCCGCGAGGTAGCGGGCGAGTTCGAGCGGCCGGTGATCCTGTTCTCCGGTGGCAAGGACTCCACGGTGCTGCTGCATCTGGCGCTCAAGGCCTTCTGGCCCGCGCCGCTGCCCTTCGCGCTGCTGCACGTGGACACCGGGCACAACCTGTCCGAGGTGCTGGCCTTCCGTGATCACGTGGTCGAGAAGTACGGGCTGCGGCTGTATGTCGCCTCGGTCGAGGAGTACCTCGCCGACGGCCGGTTGACCGAGCGCCCGGACGGCATCCGCAACCCGCTGCAGACAGTGCCGCTGCTGGACGCGATCACCGAGCACCGCTTCGACGCGGTCTTCGGCGGCGCCCGCCGGGACGAGGAGCGTTCGCGCGCCAAGGAGCGGATCTTCTCGCTGCGCGACGCGTTCGGGCGGTGGGATCCCAAGCGGCAGCGGCCCGAGCTGTGGAACCTGTACAACGGGCGGCACGCGCCGGGCGAGCACGTGCGGGTGTTCCCGCTGAGCAACTGGACCGAACTGGACATCTGGCGGTACATCGCGCGCGAGGACGTCGAGCTGGCCACCATCTACTACGCCCACGAGCGCCCGGTCTACCAGCGCGACGGCATGTGGATGACCCCGGGGGTGTGGGGCGGGCCGGGTGAGGGCGAGGAACTGCTCACCAAGTCCGTGCGCTACCGCACCGTCGGTGACGGATCCACCACCGGCGCAATCCTTTCCGACGCCGCGGACAACGAGGCGATCCTCGCCGAGGTGGCCGCCTCGCGACTCACCGAGCGCGGCGCGACCCGCGGCGACGACCGCGTGTCGGAGGCGGCGATGGAGGATCGCAAGCGGGAGGGCTACTTCTGATGCGTCCCGAATCGCACACCGGACCGAACGCGGCGCACAGTACCGTCCCCCAGATAGGCGACGACCGGGTGTCCGCGGCCGCCATGAAGGATCGCACACGGGAGGGCCGCTTCTGATGCGCCCCGAATCGCACACCAGACCGAACGCGGCGCACAGTACCGCCGGCCGGGGCGGCGACGAGCGCGTCTCGGCGGCCGCAACGGAAGAAGACCGCACACGGGAAGGCTGCTTCTGATGCATCGCACGCCACGTGCGACGGACACTGCCGCCCGGGCACGAGGCGACCGGTACTCGGCAGCCACCACCAGAAAGGCTCATTCGTAATGTCCGACCTCCTTCGACTCGCCACCGCCGGCAGTGTCGACGACGGCAAGTCCACTCTGGTCGGACGCCTGCTGTACGACACGAAATCCGTTCTGGCGGACCAGATCGACGCCGTCACCCGGGCCTCGGTCGACAAAGGCCTTGCCACACCGGATCTTTCGCTGCTCGTGGACGGCCTGCGCGCCGAACGCGAACAGGGCATCACGATCGACGTGGCGTACCGCTACTTCGCCACGCCCAAGCGGTCCTTCGTGCTCGCCGACACCCCCGGGCACGTGCAGTACACCCGCAACACGGTCTCCGGCGCGTCCACCGCGCAGCTGGTGATCCTGCTGGTCGACGCGCGCAAGGGCGTTATCGAGCAGACCCGCCGCCACGCCGCGGTGATGGCGCTGCTGGGCGTGCCGCGGCTCGTGCTCGCGGTGAACAAGATCGATCTGGTGGATGACGCCGCCGCGGTCTTCCAGCGGATCGTGGCCGAATTCAGCGAGCTCACAACGAAACTCGGCTGGTCGCAGGACGACGTCGTCGAGATTCCGGTCTCGGCGCTGCACGGTGACAACGTCGCTTCGCGCTCGAAGAACACCCCGTACTACACCGGCCCCTCGCTGATCGAGCACCTCGAATCGGTGCCGGTGGATGCCGACGCACGCGGGCGGCATCAGGTCGGACTGCGCTTCCCGGTGCAGTACGTGATCCGGCCCCGCACCGCCGACCACCCCGATTACCGGGGCTACGCCGGGCAGGTCACGGCCGGGGTCGTGTCCAAGGGCGACGAGGTCGTGGTGCTCCCGTCCGGGACTCGCACCACCGTCGAGCGCATCGACACCCCGAACGGTGAGCTGGACTCCGCCCAGCCCGGCCGCAGTGTCACCCTGATCCTGGCGGACGACGTCGACGTCTCGCGCGGCGATATGATCGCCTCGGCGGCCGACGCTCCCGAGCCCGTCGACTCCTTCGACGCCACCGTCTGCTGGCTGGGCGACAAGCCATTGCGCGCGGGCGCGCGCCTGCTGCTCAAGCACGGCACCCGCACCACCCAGGCGATCGTCGGCGCACTGCTGGAGCGCTTCGACGAACAGCGCCTGGCCGCCGACCCCGAGGCGGAATCGTTGTCGCTCAACGACATCGGCCGCATCTCCCTGCGCGTCGCGGACCCCATCGCGGCCGACGACTACCGCGTCAACCGCCACACCGGCAGCTTCCTGCTCATCGATCCGTCCGGCGGCAACACCCTGGCCGCGGGCCTGGTGGGCGACGCGCTGACCGCTGTCGAGGTCGGTAGCTGAGGATGGGAGTGTCCGGTCAGCGGGAGGATCCGGCGGTGGTCACACCGCGGGCTTCGGGTCCGAACGCGGCTCGACCGGAGCTCGGAGGCGTTGGTCGTGTAAGCCAACGCGATAGCTGTGCACACGTAAACCCACACACTGACCGGACACACCCAGACCCACACGGTGACCGGACACACCCAGACCCACACGGTGACCGGACACACCCAGACCCACACGGTGACCGGACACACCCAGACCCACACGGTGACCGGACACACGCAAACCCACACGCTGGCCGGACACACGCAAACCCACACGCTGGCCAGGCACACGCAAACCCACACGCTGGCCACGCGCACACAGATCCACGCGCTAGCCGTGCACACGTACACCCACACGCTGGCCGTGTAGACGTACACCCACACGCTGGCCGTGTAGACGTACACCCACACGGTGGCCGTGTAGGCCGGAGTGCGCAGACGCCGACACAGCCGGGTCGAGCGGGCGACCATAGCGTGAGTCTGCCCGCTGCGGCGCCCACGATGGTGAAACTGGATCGCCGACTGCCGCGACCTGCGTCCGGCACTGCTCAGGAGGCCGTCCATCCCGATATGAACCGGTCTGTGGGCGATCTCACAGGCCGGCCGCCACTCGACGGGCAGACGATGAGCGGCGACCAGTGCGGCGATGCCGGATCGGTGGTGTCGCGGTGACCGGGCGTTCGGCAATCGTGCCCGTCGATGCGCTCACACCGGCAAATCATGCAGGTCCGGGCGTTGTGCGGACTCACAGCGCGACAGCGACCGCGGTGCGGATGTCGTCACCTACCTTCAACGCCGGTGCAACCGATCTTGCCGCTGCCCCTCATACGCTCGGAGGTATGGCAGTAACCAGGACCGATACCGGACATCCGGCGCTGATCGCGGTCGCGCACGGCAGCCGCGACCCCCGATCGGCCGCCACGATGTTCGCGGTCGTGGACGCGCTGGCCGCCGCACATCCGGAACTGGATGTTCGACTGGCCTTCCTGGACCTGAGCACGCCGTCGGTGGAGCAGGTCGTGGATGCCGTTGCCGCACAGGGCCATACCGAGGCGATCGTGGTGCCCCTGTTGCTGGGCAGCGCCTTCCACGCCCGCGTCGACCTCCCCGGCCTCCTGGCCGCCGCGCGATCCCGCCACCCACGCCTGCGCCTGACCCAGGCCGACGTGCTCGGCCCCGACCCCCGCCTGGTCGCCGCCCTGCGCGAGCGAGTCCTGGCCACCGGCGCCGACCCGCACGACCCCACCCTGGGCATCGCCGTCGCCGCCGTCGGCTCCTCCTCGAAACAGGCCAACCGCCGCACTCACCAGATCGGCCGCCTCCTGACCGAAGGCACCGCCTGGCACCCCGAGGTCTGCTTCGCTACCACCGAACCCGGCCTGCCCCAGGCGATCTCACGATTCCACGAACAGGGTCGCGCCACTATCGTGGTGGCCCCCTGGTTCCTGGCCCCCGGCCTGCTCACCGACCGCCTGATCGCTGTCTCTTCTAGCTATCTCTTCTCCACC
>NZ_JAGPOX010000125.1 GCF_019038435.1 Nocardia alni | reverse complement strand
GGGTGAGGTGCTGTCCGGGCTGGGGCGCCGGGCCGGGGGCGCGTTCGCGAAGGGTCTGGCGGCGGGTGAGCTCGAGCCGGATCGGGTGGCGGGGCTCACCGATGCGCTGGCCGGGCAGCTGACCGAGGTGCTCGCGCGCAAACGGGATCTGCTGCGGCGGCGTGAGCGCGCCGAGGAGGAGGCACAGTCGCTCGAGCGGGAGCTCGAGGCTCGTCGCCGGCAGGAGGCGCCCGATCGGCGGGTTGTCGCCGTCGACTTCGATGTGCGCACGGCCGGGGCGTTCGAGTTGGAGTTGTCTTATCTCGTCGACGACGCGCAGTGGGGCTCTTCGTTCGATATTCGGGTGCGGGGTGAGCGGCTGACGCTCACGTGGCATGCGGAGATCACTCAGAACACCGGTGAGGACTGGCCGGATTGCGAGCTGGCGCTGTCTACGGCACGGCCCGCGAATTCGGTGCGGTTACCCGAACCGGCGCCGTGGTTTCTCGATCGCCGGCAGCCGCCGATGATGCCGGTCGCCGCGGATGTTTTCGGGGCCGCGCCGGGCGGGCCGCCGGAACCCGGGAATGCCAGGGCCGCCAGGGTTTTCGCTAAGGCTTCGCCCGCGCCTATGCCCGTCGTCGAACACGGCGCGGCGGCGACCACCTATCGGCCGGTGCGGCAGATCGCGGTTCCCAGTGACGCGACCGCGCATCGCACGACCGTGGCCGAGTTCGACCTGAACGCGACGGTGGACCACATCACCGCACCGGCCCAGGGGCCGGAGGCGTTTCTGCGCGCGACCGCGATCAACACCTCCGAGCACACCCTGCGCCCGGGGCGGGCGTCGGTGTTTCATGAATCCGAGTTCGTCGGCGCCACGCGGCTCGAGGTGTGGGCGCCCGGCGAGGAGGTCGAGCTGAATCTCGGTGTCGACGACCGGATTCGGGTCGAGCGCGAGCTGGTGCGCCGCAGTGCGGGCAAGGTCGTCATCGGGTCCACCAAGCGCCGCGACGTCGAATACCGGATCACCGTGGGCAATTACGGTCGTCGGCCGACGAAAGTGACCGTCCTGGATCAGATTCCGGTCTCGCGCGACGAGGGCATCGTCGTCAAGGACGTGACGTGTCGCCCGAATCCACTGCACCGCACCGACCTCGGCGAGCTGACCTGGCAAGTCCCCCTCGATCCCGGCGCGACCGCCGAGATCTCGATCGGTTTCCGCGTCGACACGGCTCGCGGCGTGGAACTCGAGGGCTGGCGAGAGTAGTTCGCGTCCCCGGTCACCGCGACCTGAACGAGTAGTTCAGCCTGGCAGCAGCCCCGAGGCGACCAACTCGGCAACCCACGTGAGTGGTCCAACGCAGCAGCAGCCCTGAGCCCCAGGTCGGCACGCTGCGCAAGTGGTGTTGCCGTCAGCAGCCTCCGAGACGACCAGGTCAGCGTTCTATGCGTGTGGTGTCGCCGGGAGCAGTCCGGAGGCGACCAGGTCGTCGAACAGCAGTTGGTCGACCGGTGGGACTCGATACCGGTCGGCGTAGGTGAACCAGGCGAGTTCGGCGATCTCGGCGCTGGGAGTGAGGGTGCCGGCGTAGTCGGCGGTATAACAGGCCATGCGGACCGAACCCGGTGTCGGACCGGGCAGTTCGGCTTCGTAGGTGCCTACGTGGGCGACGGTGGCGGAGTCGAGCGCGACGGTGAGTTCCTCATCGATCTCCCGCAGGAGGGTCTCGGTATCGCTCTCCGCCCCTTCGCGTTTGCCGCCGGGGATGTAGAACACGTCCTTGCCGCGGGGGCGGGCGCACAGGATGCGGCCGGCGTCGATCAGGACCCAGGCGACGGTGTCGATCAGGAGGGTGGGCGGCTCGGTGCGCATGAGGGCAGGGTACCGGGGCGGCGTGGGCGGAGATCGACACCTGCCGGGTGTGGGTTCGCAACCCATTGGTCACCGAGTTGATCGGCGGGGTGGTTACTCTCGATTCGGCTGTTCACCTCGATGAACCCTCGGGTTGTTCGGCCGCGCGATAGTCGCTTATTCGAGGAAGGGTCCGTCGTGCCGGAGATCGAGTCGCCGGTTGGGGAACTCATTGCCGCGCGGCACGCGGAGGGCAGCGCGCCCGGCGAACGCACGGACGGCCAGCGGCTGGCGCTGGTGATCGAGGGTGGTTCTGCGCGCGGTGCGTATTCGCACGGGATGGCCATGGCGCTGGAGCAGCTCGGGGTGCTGTCCTGCTTCGACGCGGTGTACGGGTCCTCGGCGGGTGCGCTGAACGGGGCGTGGCTGCTGTGCGGGCGGGCAAACCAGTCGCGGCGAGCCTGGCAGGACGACATCGTGCGCCGGGTGCTCAATCCGGCCCGGGTGCTGCGCGGCGGGCGCGTGGTGGATACCCGGTTCCTGGTGCACGCGGTGTATGAACGCATCGTGCCCATGGATTTCTCTGCCATCCTCGGCAATCCGGTGACCTTCCACCCTATCGGCACCGATGCCATCGACGGTGGCGCGGTGGATCTGCGCAAGCACATCATCGATGCCCCGTCGCTACAGGGCGCGCTGCTGGCGAGCATCTGCCTGCCGATCCTGGCCGGGCGGCCGGTGTCCCTGGGCGGGCGGCGGTACGTGGATGCCGGTTTGTCCGAATCGATTCCGATCCGCACGGCCCTGGCCCAGGGCGCCACCCAGGTGCTGGTGCTGCGCACGCGGCGCGAGGACCAGACCATGTCCATACCCTCGCGACTCGAGGAGCGCATCGTCATGCGTTTCCTGACGCGGCATGCGCCCGGTGCGATCGAGGGCTGGCTCAGCCGCAACGACGACCACATCCGGGACGAGCACATCATGGCCACCCATCCCGGAGTGCTCCAGATTCGCCCGCCCCTGGATTCTCCGACGATCGGCCGCGGCGGACGTGATGCGACACTGTTGATGCGGGCGCTGGACGTGGGCCTGGAGGCCGCCGCGGCCGCGATATCGGCCTACCTGCCCTCTCTTGCCTGAGCCCGCGCCGCGTATCGGCATGGCGGCCGCTGACGTCACCCAGCCGGGAGCGGAGTGCCGTGGAAGCACGATTTTCGGCACAACGTGCCACTCGGCAATCAGGTAGCATTTTCTTATGCGGCAGGCTGGCATCTCCGGCCGCAGCGGCCGGACTCGATTGCGGGATCTTCATCACAAACACCTGAATTCACCTGCACGACCCATGCAGGGTCGTGCATGTATTGCTAGCCTGTCGCTGTGACTCCGAACTCGAACGACTCACGCGAACCGTTCTGGGATCTCGAAGCCAGACTGTTCACGGCGCTGTTGATGCTGGCCGGATTCGTCGGCGCCGCCGCCTACACACATTCCATGGGGTACTTCGTCACCTTCATGACCGGCAACTCCGAGCGATCCGTCGTCGGCTGGTTCCTGGGCCAGCACACGTTGGCCGGCGGCGCTGCCGCGTTGATCCTGTGCTTCCTGGTCGGCGTGTTCGTCGCCTCGGTGTGCCGCCGCCGCTGGTGGCCGAACCACCCGCACGGCTCGACCATGCTGACCACCGTCGCCCTCGTCGCCGCCGCGATCGCCGACCTGCTGACCAGCGAGCAGACGCTCGGACTCGTCCCGGTCCTGTTCGTCTCGTTCGCCATGGGCGCGCTGAACACCTCGTTCGTCAAGAACGGCGAGGTCTACATCCCCGTCACCTACGTCACCGGCACCCTGGTGAAACTTGCCCAGGGCGTCGAGCGCCATATCGCGGGCGGCACCCACCGCGAATGGCTCGGTTACGCGGTCCAGTGGGTGTCGTTCATCTTCGGCGCGCTGATCGGCGGCCTGGTCAGTCTGGCCACCAACGGCGAGCAGATGCTTCTCGCCGCCGCTACGGGTGCGGCCATCGTATCGGTGTTCGCCTGGCGCATCGACGTGCGCTGGTCGCGCCGTCAGGAACGGAAGGCCGACGAGGAATCCGAGGCCGGGTCGCCCGCTTGATGCGCACGGTGCAGACCGGCATCGAATGCGAGCCCGCAAAATGCAGCCGGCGGCGGTTTCCCCATACCGACCCGACACCGCACCCGCAACCCACCAGGCGTCAGCGCACGACCGCCACACTGCGCTCTGGGTGCCGACTCCGCACACGCGACAACCCGGCCTATCGCTGCATTCTTACGCCTCGAAACTCCGGTTTCCGACAGTCTGAGCCGAAGAATGTAGCGATAGGCCGGGCGCCCTCCGCGTCGCGGCGCGCAGAGTGCGGTCTGGTGGCGGCTGTGCACTTAGACCTGCTTTGGGCGCGGTGTCGGGCAGCATCGCGGCGAGTAGCCGGGAGGACCGGCCTGCGGGCCGCGCGGGCCGAGTCACCAGGAGGATTGCCCGCTCGTGGTGCGAATATCGTTGGCCAGGTTGAAGATCGCGGTTGCGACCGGAGCCGGTCGCTCCAGCGGGAGTAGATGGGCGGCATCGGCGACGATGGTGATGTCCGGAGCCCGCAGCTCATCTCGGAGTCGTTGGGCCCCTTCGGCGAAGTCGGGCATATCGTCGGCGCCGTGCAGAATACGTGTCGGCATGGTCATCGCCGTCCAGCATTCGTCGTCGGCCAGCGGGTCGGGAGCGAGTTCGCCCGGGTCGTCGCGTCGGCTGAGATTGTTGCGCAGAGCATTGGTGAGTACCTCGCGCACGGCTGGACCCGCCGCTGGTGAGAGCCATGCCGCGACCCCGGCATCGCCGGCAGCGGCGAGATCTCCCTTCGACAGCGCCGCCGCCTCGCGCTCCCACGCCTGTGTCAGCCGCGGGCTCGCCGGCTGGTCGTGTCGGCGAAAGCCCATCAGGCACATGCCGACGACGCGGTCCGGCCAGGTGGCCGCGAGCTGAAGGGCAGTTTGCGCGCCGAGGGAGTTGCCGACCAGCAGGGCGCGGTCGACGCCGAGATCGTCGAGGGTGTCGCGGACGTCGGCCCACGGCGCGGCGGGCCGGTCCGTTGGTGCGCGACTCGAGCCGTAGCCGGCGAGATCCGGGGCGATCGCGTGGTATCCGGCCGCGGCGAGCAGCGCCACGAGTTCCCGCCATTGGGTCCGATCGGCCGGGCGGGCGTGCAGTAAGACGATCGCGGGCCCGGCGCCCGCGTGGTCGTAGTTCAGGATCATTGGATGCCCTCCTCGATCGCGGCCATCTCGACTGGCGTGAGCTCGATGTTCGCCGCGCGCATGTTCTGCTCGAGGTGCGCGACGCGGCTGGTGCCCGGAATCGGCAGCAGATTCTCGGAGTGCGCGAGCAGCCAGGCCAGGGCGATCGTGCCCACCGCTTCACCGCGCTCCTGTGCGATCGTGGCCAGCGGGCCCTCGGCGGACAGGCGGCCCTGAGCCAGCGGCGCCCACGGGAGGAACGCGATATCGTGCGCCTCGCAGTAACGCAGCACCTCTTCCGACGCGCGGTCACCGAGGTGATAGCGGTTCTGCACGCTGACGATCTGGACGATCTTGCGTGCCGCCTCGATCTGCGGCACCGACACCTGCGAGAGCCCGACGAACCGCACCTTGCCCTCGGACTGCATGTCACGCAGCACACCGAACTGGTCCTCGGCGGGGACATTAGGATCGATGCGGTGCAGTTGCCACAGATCGATGACGTCGCGGCGCAGTCGGCGCAAGCTCATCTCACACTCCTGCCGCAGATACTCCGGCCGGCCGACCGGAGGCCAGGCCGCGGGGCCCAGACCGATGTCCGGCGCGACGCGGGTGAGCCCGGCCTTCGTCGCGATCACCACGTCGTCGCGATCGCCGAGTGTGTCGCCGATCAGCTCTTCGGCAACATAAGGTCCGTAGGAATCGGCGGTATCGATGAGGTCGACACCGAGTTCCACCGCGCGCCGCAGAACCGTGCGGCATTCGGCCGGATCCTCGGGCGGGCCCCAGATGCCGCGGCCGGTCAGGCGCATCGAACCGAAGCCGAGACGATGCACCTCGAGCTCGCCGCCGATCCGGAAGATTCGAGAGGTTGTCATGTCCGTTGACGCTAGGCTCGGCCCCGCTGCTCTTCCTGTCCCTGCCAGGGCCACCCACAATCGGGTGAACCACGCGGCGCTGGGAAATTTTCTGCGAGCCCGCCGCGCACTGGTGACCCCGGATCAGGCCGGTGTGGTGACGACGGGGTATCGACGGGTGTCCGGCCTGCGCCGGGAGGAACTCGCCGAACTAGCGGGCGTGAGTGTCCACTATCTGACCCGGCTCGAGCAGGGACGTGACCGCCATCCCTCACCGCAGGTGCAGGCGGCGCTGGCCCGCGCCCTGTGCCTCGACGATTCCGCGTTCGGCTACCTGCGGCGACTGGCCGAGCCACCGGCGGTGGCCGGTGCACCGGCACTCGAGGAGACCCTCGAACCCGCCACGGCCGCGATCATCGACGGGCTGACCGACCATGTCGCGCTCGTGCTCGGCCGATATCGCGATGTGCTGGCTGCCACCCCGCTGGCCACCGTGGTCTGCCCGGGATTCGCTGTGGGGCAGAACATCTTGCGCTATGTCTTCCTGACACTCGAGTCCAGGGACGTGTACCTGAACTGGGAAGAGGTTGCCGTGGAAGCCGTGCGGACATTGCGCGCGGCCGCCGGTCCCGAGCCGCACAACGAGCGGCTGCGTTCTCTGGTAACAGAACTCACCGTCGGCAGCCCGGAATTCGCGGCACTGTGGGCCCGCCACGAGGTGCGAAAAAAGACCATCGGCGCCAAGCGGTTCCGTCATCCGATCTTCGGTGAGATAGCGCTCAGCTACACCTCGCTCACCGTGAACAACTCGATGGGCCAGACACTTTCGGTCTACCGGGCCGAACCGGGCAGCGACTCCGAGCGGTCTCTGGAGCGCTTGCGATCCGACATGGACGCGAGCGCTTTTTCTGATCAGCAGTAACCGTTCGGCGGACCTCGGTCGGGCGGGCGGTGACGCCGACGAGGTCGCGGTGGAGACCGAGCCCTGCCACTGATCGCGGAAGGACTGCGCGACCTGGCGGGAGACCGAGGCCCTCGCCGAGCGAGGAGGAATCGATGTGCAGCAGATACGACATGGTTGGTAGGCCTTTCGGAGATACGTGATCAGGGGTGATGTCAGAAGTAGGCCGGAGCGGCGCCCGCGACCGTCAGGGTGATCGGGTGGGTTTCGTCCCAGGCAGAGCGCAGGGAGGGGCAGGTGAACTCGGCCCGGATCTCTATCTGCGTGAACCCGAACTCAATTCATACTATTTGTTCGTAGCGCCATGATGCGCCAGAATTGAGGGCGGTACAAAGGCACACAGGTGTGCGCGACGGAGAGGAATGGGCGCCATGCAGGACAACCCCGAGGTGGAGATGGCGGCCGCGATCGGGCCGTGCGCGAATATCCCAGCCGACCATATGGCCTTCATCCGCCAGATATTGGACCGGGTCGGCGACAAGTGGAGCATGCTGATCGTCGCCATCCTGCAGGACGGCCCGCTGCGCTACACCGACCTGCAGCGCCGGATTCCCGGGATCTCCCAACGCATGCTCACCCACACGCTGCACCAGCTCCAGCAGGACGGACTGATCACCCGGGCCGCCTACGCCGAAGTGCCGCCGCGAGTGGAGTACACGCTCGCGCCGCTCGGTCGCGGCCTGCACCAGATCGTTATGCAGCTGATCGGCTGGGCCACCGACCACCACGACGAGATCCGCGCCAACCGCGACCGTGCCGACACCGTTTCCTCCCGATCCTGAGCGGAACCCAGCTCGCGATCAGACCCGACGACACGCTCAGCCCGACGTAGCCAACAGCCCACGGTTGGATGGCGTTGCTCGCGAACATTCGCGGTCAGAATTGGCGCACGAAACCAGGTGGACAACCGGGTAGCCGTCCCGAACACCTGCTGTCCGTTGCCAATTGAACCGGCGCACAATCTCGCAGAAGAGTCTGCGGTGCGTCAGGTATTCGGCAACGTCGGTCCGTCTGGAGCGATGCCGCAGAACGGTTCGTGACCTGCGGTGCGCCAGGAACGTGGCGGATGCGTCAGTTCGGCCGGCAATGGACACCTGCGTTCGGCTCAGCCAGCGCATGCGGCACCGGTCGCCCCTCATGGCCCGCAACAAGTCAGGCCTCAGCGACATCCGGAAACCGGCGCCGCCTTGGCACACCGTCGGCCGGAGTCTCCGATCCGGATTCCGGCCGACAGCGCACCTCTACGCACAGGAGTGCTCCGACCCCCTCAGCGCAGCGCCGGAATGATCTCCGCGGCAATGCGTTCGGCCTGTTCGGGGTCCTGTGACATCGGGGTGAACAGCACCGTCCCCGCACCGGCCTCGATCGCCCGCTGCGCTTCCACTATGACGTCCTTCGCGGTCCCCGCCACCGCGGTCGGGGCCATGGCCGTTGTGCCGTACAGCTTTTCGAGGTTGCCCTCCACGCTCGCGCGGGCGGCGGCCGGATCGTCGTCGATCGCGACGTACAGGCGCTTGGCGATCGGGTAGTCGTCCGGATTACGGCCGGCCGCAAGGAGTTCGGTGCGCAGCGTGCGCACCTGGTCGGCGAAGGCGTCGATGGTCGAGGATCCCGCGCCGAAGAATCCGTCGCCCAGGCGGGCGGCGCGGCGCAGGGCGTTGGGGCTGCCGCCGCCGAACCAGACCGGCAGGGGCTTCTGGAAGGGCTTGGGCTCCATACGGACTCCGTTCAACTGCCAAAACCGGCCCTGGAAGTCCACGGTGGGCTCGCTCCACAGTGCGCGCATCACCGTGAGCCCCTCGGTGAACCGGGTCAGCAGGCCCTCGGGTTCGATGCCGAACGCCGACAGCGCCCGCCCTTTGCCGCCGAATCCGACGCCCACGTCCAGGCGACCCCGGGAGAGCTGGTCCAGGGTGCTCAGCGAGCGTGCGAGATGCACCGGGCTGTGCAGCGAACTCACGAATACCGCGCAGCCGAGCCGGATCCGCGAGGTGCATGCCGCCGCGTAGGTCATGGTCTCGATCGCGCCCAGCTGCGGCATCTGCGAGATGGTCAGGACCTGCTCCTGGGTCCACGCGCTGTCGAAGCCGAGTTCCTCGATCCGCCGCATGCGGGCGCGGAAATCGTCGGGGTCGAAGGCGCCGTCGGAATAGAACTGCGGAATGGAGATGGCGAAGTCCGGCATTCCCCCAGTATTCCCGTCCGAGGCGATCGCGTGCCGTTCCCATGCCGGACAACATGTCCAGCGGATGGATCACCCGGAGTCGGACCGGGTGGTGGGCGGATAGACCACCGTGATCCCGGCCAGGATCAGATCGATTCCCGCCAGGAACTGTTCGCGGTCGTCGTGGTCGCGCAATTGGTCCCCGATGACCCGCGCGAACGGATAGTCGTCGGCATCGAGCGACTCCCAGGCCGTCGAGACGGAATCGAGGAATTCACCGCGGTCCATTCCGGGCACGGCCGAGCGGCCGTTCGCGGCATTCTGGCCCGCGGCGCCCAGAATGTATTGCATCAATGCGGAGGCCGCCAGGAACTGGCCGTCGCCGGGCACACCCAGTGCGAGAACCTGTTGACCGATCCTGTCGAAGATCCGCAGCGATGCCGATCGCCACGGATTGCGGGACACCTGCGTGGCCAGCTGGGCGCCGAGCCACGGGTGCTCGTCGATCGCCTCGAACAATCCGAGCGCGACGGTCCGGACCCGTTCCCGCGGTGATTGCTCCACGCGGCCGGGCGGGTCGGTCGATACCGCGACGGGCTGGTCGGTCAACGCGGCGGCGATAACCGAATCCGTTGCGGCGTCGAGTAATTCGTCCTTGTTCGGCACGTGCCAGTAGATCGCTCCGGGTCCGGTACTGAGGCGATGGGACAGGGCGCGGAAGGTGAGCCCGCCCTCGCCCGAGGCGTCGAGCAGTTCGATCGCGGCCCCCACGACACGCTCGCGGGTCAGCGGTTCGCGCCGCCGCTCGGACCGCTTAGCTCCGGTTGCCATGCTCACATCCTGACATACCCCTGGAACGTCGTTCCATCTTGACATTCATGGAACGCCGTTCCAGACTGGAATGGAACGTCGTTCCAGACGACGTGTACGACAAGGAGATCACCATGACCACCACCGTCACGATCATCGGCGCCGGGCTCGGCGGCCTCACCCTGGCCCGAGTTCTGCACGTCAACGGCATCCCGTCCACCGTCTACGAGGCCGAACCCTCCCCGACCTCCCGCTCACAGGGCGGAATGCTCGATATCCACCAGGACACCGGCCAGCCGGCCCTCGAAGCCGCGGGCCTGCTCGAACAGTTCGGCGGCATAGTCCTCGAGGGCCGCCAGGCGACCCGGGCCCTGGCCATCGACGGCGCCCTCCTGTTCGACGAGCCCGACGACGGCACGGGCGGCCGTCCCGAGGCCCAGCGGGGCGAGTTGCGGCAGTTGCTGCTCGACTCACTCCCCGAGGGCACGGTCCAGTGGGACCACAAGGTCACCGGCGTCGAGTCGCTCGGCGACGGCCGCCACGAGGTGCGTTTCGCCGACGGCGGCGCCGTCACCACGGACCTGCTGGTCGGTGCGGACGGCGCATGGTCCCGGGTGCGGCCCCTGCTGTCCGATGCGACGCCGGAGTACATCGGCACCGCGTTCATCGAGACCTACCTGTTCGACGGCCCCACCCGGCACCCGGCCAGCGCCTCAGCGGTCGGCGCGGGCGGAATGTTCGCCCTGACCCCGGGCAAGGGCATCGCGGCGCACCACGAGAGCGGCGGAACCCTGCACAGCTACGCGGCGCTGTCCAAGCCGCTGGACTGGTTCGACGGCCTCGATCTCGCCGATCCCGCCCAGACCGCGCGGGAGTTCGACGGCTGGGCGCCGGAGCTCACGGCGCTGATCACCGACACCGAGACCGCGCCGGTGCTGCGCGCCCTGCACACCCTGCCCCTGGATCACCACTGGGACCGGGTGCCCGGGGTGACCCTGCTCGGCGACGCCGCCCATCTGATGCCCCCGTCCGGCGAGGGCGCCAACCTCGCCATGTACGACGCCGCCGAACTCGGCCGGGCCCTCGCGGCGCGTCCCGGCGATATCGAGGCCGCGCTCACCGCGTACGAAAGGGCCCTGTTCCCGCGCAGTGCCGCGGCGGCGAACGACGCCGTCGAGATCCACCGGTTGTGCTACGGCGACGAAGCTCCCTACGGCCTGATCGCCATGTTGAGCGGCGAAGAGTAATCCGCTGAGCGGGGCCGGACCAATATTCCCGCCGCGAGTGTGACGCATCCCCTAGCGACTCCATTTAGTTAGTTAGCATATTGCAACTATATTGGAATTCGGTCTATTCACATGCGATTCACGGGGAGAGGGACCTTGGCATCCGCGCAATCAACCGCTGACCTGGACGTCGGCGACGTCCAGACCATTCGACGGCGGCTCCGTGTCGACCACGATCATCCGCACTACAAGTGGGTGGCGCTGTCGAACACCACGCTCGGGATGCTGATGGTCACCATCAACTCCTCGATCGTGCTCATCTCGCTGCCGGCGATCTTCCGCGGCGTGCATCTGAACCCGCTCGAGTCCAGCAACGTCAGCTACCTGCTGTGGTTGATGATGGGCTTCCTGCTCACCTCCGCGGTGCTGGTGGTGATGTTCGGCCGCCTGGGTGACATGTTCGGCCGCGTCAAGATCTACAACGCCGGATTCATCGTCTTCACCGTCTCGGCGATCCTGCTCTCGTTCGATCCGTTCGACACTGGTGGCGGCGCCATCTGGCTCATCGCCTGGCGAGTGGTGCAGGGTGTCGGCGGCGCCATGCTGATGGCCAACTCCTCGGCCATCCTCACCGACGCCTTCCCCGCAAAACAGCGCGGCTTCGCCCTGGGCATCAACCAGGTCGCGGCCGTGGCAGGTTCGTTCCTGGGCCTGCTGCTGGGCGGCCTGCTGTCCGAATGGGACTGGAAGGCCGTCTTCTGGATCAGCGTGCCGTTCGGCCTGCTGGGCACGATCTGGTCCTACCGCTCGCTGCACGACAACGGCCAGCGCACCCCCGGCTCGCTGGACATCCCCGGCACCCTCACCTTCGCGCTCGGCCTGACCGCACTGCTGGCCGGTATCACCTACGGCATTCAGCCCTACAACGGTTCCAACACCGGATGGGGCAACCCGTGGGTGCTGACCGGAGTCATCGGCGGTCTCGTGCTGCTGGTGCTGTTCTGCGTCATCGAGGCGAAGTCGCGTCAGCCGATGTTCCAGATGTCGCTGTTCCGCAACAAGACCTTCGCCCTCGGCAACTTCGCCAGCCTGATGACCTCGGTCAGTCGCGGTGGCATGCAGTTCATGCTGATCATCTGGCTGCAGGGCATCTGGCTACCACAGCACGGCTACAGTTTCGAGGACACCCCGCTGTGGGCGGGCATCTACATGCTGCCGCTGACCGTCGGATTCCTGATCGCGGGCCCGGCGTCGGGCTGGCTGAGCGACCGGTTCGGTGGGCGGCTCTTCGCCGCGGGCGGCCTGCTGATCGCCGCGATCACCTTCGTGCTGCTGATCGTCATCCCGGTCAACTTCAACTATTGGCTGTTCGCGCTGATCATCCTGTTCAACGGTCTCGGCATGGGTATCTTCACCTCGCCCAACACCGCCGAGGTCATGTCCTCGGTGCCGGCCAACCAGCGCGGTGTGGCCTCGGGCATGCGAGCCACGCTGATGAACGGCGGTATGGCGCTGTCGATCGGCATCTTCTTCTCGCTGATGATCGCCGGCCTGTCCGGAACTTTGCCGAACGCGATGAATTCCGGACTGCGTGGACAGGGCATCCCCGCGGACGTCGCCAACCAGCTGGCCAACACGCCGCCGGTGGGCAGTCTGTTCGCCACGTTCCTGGGTTACAACCCGTTCAAGGAGATGATCTCCCCCCATGTGCTGAGCCAGCCCGGCGTGAACGGCAGCACCATCACCGGCCAGGAGTTCTTCCCGCGCTTGATCGCCGGCCCGTTCCACTCCGGTCTGATCGCGGTGTTCATCTGCGCCGCGGTGATGCTGCTGCTGGGCTCGATCGCCTCCTGGTTCGCCAAGGGTGACTACGTGGTCGACGAGGTCGCCGAACTGGCCGAGGCCACCCGCGAGGGCATGGGCGACGACGCCGACTCGGCCCTGGCCACCAACGGGTACGCCGTGAACGGCCATGGCGCCGCGCAGGCGGCCACCACGGTCCTGCCGGTGGCCCGGACCTTGGCCGCGGACGGCCGTTCGATCAGCGGCCGGGTGCTGCGCGCCGACGGACGTCCCGTCGCGGGCGTCGCGCTGACGCTGATCGACCAACTCGGACACCAGGTTTCGCGAGCCAACGGCGACGCGCAGGGACAGTACGTGATCGAGCCGCCCGCCGGGGGCAGCTACGTGCTGATCGTGTCCGCCACCGGGCATCAGCCCGCCGCGGTCAACGTCTCGATCAACGGACAGGCGCAACGCCTCGACGTGCCGCTGCAGGGTTCGGGCGAACTGTCCGGCATGGTCCGGGCCGCCAAGACGGCCCAGCCGGTCCCGGGCGCGACCATCACCCTGACCGATATGCGCGGTGAGGTCGTCGGCGCGGCGGTGTCCGAGCACGACGGCACGTACAGCTGCCAGGGCGTCGTCGCGGGCATGTACACACTGGTCGCGGTCGCCGAGCACATGCGGCCCTTCGCCACCACGCTGAGCGTGCCCGACAGCGGGCTGCTGCACTCCGACGTGGAGTTGGCGCCGATGGCGGTGCTCACCGGAACGGTGCTGGCCAACGGGCGCATCGTGCCCGACGCCCAGGTCATCGTGAGCGGCCCGGACGGCGCGGTGCTCGGGTCCGCCCACGCCGGCGAGGACGGACGCTACGTGGTGTCCGATCTGAGCGAGGGCGACTACACCGTGATCGCGCGCGGCTATCCGCCGGTGACCAGCCGGGTCAGCGTGGCGGGCGCCGATGTCCGGCACGACCTGCACCTCGGGTACGAGCGGACCGGGCGCCACGAGGCCGTGGATCCCGCCGACATCGCGGCCCGGATCTCGGAGAACTGAGACTCCTCGGTGGGCGACAACGTCGTCGCCCACCGGGGTATCTGCCCGGTGGCCCACCGGAACCGCGTGTCCGGCCCTTCCCGCCACGAGAGCCGCGACGTCACGCGGCCATGGTCCGTCCGCATGCGATGCGACCACGCACTCGATGCCAGTGGCGACATACCCCTGACCCCGTCGCGGCGCACATGCGCCGTGCGAGGCCGATTCGTTCGCGCAGACAGGCATACTTGCTGGCATGTACGAGGCAGCGCGGGTATCCCATCGGTCCGGATCCACGACTGGGTGATCCGGATGAGTCACCAGGAGCGCGGATGATTCAACAGGAAAGCGCCGACCCGCGAGCGCAGAGCACCGACCTTCAGGAGCGCAGCCCCGAGCGTCTGGCCGCGGCAGCGGATCTGTATGTGTCCGTCGGCCGGATCACCCGGTTGGTACGGCGTTTCGGTGACCTCGGCTCACTCAGCCCGGGCTCGGCGTCCGCACTGTCGTCTCTCGTGCGGTTCGGTCCCATGCGGCTGAGCGATCTCGCCGCGGCAGAACGGGTCACCGCGCCCACCATGTCGCGCATCGTCACCCAGCTCGAGAAGTCCGGCTACCTCACCCGCACCCCCGACCCAATCGACGGCCGCGCCCAGGTGCTCGCCGCCACCGAACCGGCCACCGACCTGGTCAACGGCCTCGCCTCCGCGCGTATCCAGCGTCTGGCCGAGGTCCTGGACAACCTCGACGACGACGAACGCCGCACGCTCGCAACGACTCTCAACAAGGTCGTGGACCTGCTCGACGAATAGCGCCGCCTCCCTGGGGGCTATGCCCCTCCGTAGTACTCGCATGCGCGCTCAGCCGCTCCGGCGGAATCTCGTCGGCCTTGCGATGCGCGACGACCCGCTCGGACAGCGAGCCCTCGTCGGCGAGCACCTCGTCCTGCATGCTTTCGGCGGGAATCCGCCGGTGCGCAACTGCTTGTGGTGGATCCCGCCGGGACGACCAGCGGATGCGTACGGCGGGGCGGGAGATGGATTTGACCTGGAGTGCGCTCCAGGCCGTAGCGTCGTTCGTGGTGGGGTCGCCCACCGTCGACATCTGCCAGGAGAGGATCCGCATGACCGCGACCAGGAAGCTCGGCGAGTTGACCGTCGGCGCGCAGGGGCTGGGCTGTATGGGCATGAGCCAGGCCTACGGCGTGCGCGACAACGACGACGAGTCGATCGCCACCGTGCACCGGGCGCTCGAACTCGGCGTGACGCTGCTCGACACCTCGAACGTGTACGGGGTCGGCGCCAACGAGGAACTCGTGGGGCGGGCCATCGCCGGGCGGCGCGACCAGGTGGTGCTGGCCACCAAATTCGGCATCGTGTGGGGTGCGGACGGCATGGGCGCGCGCGGTGACGCCGCGTACGTCAAGCAGTGCTGCGACGAATCGCTGGCCCGGCTCGGCGTCGACCACATCGACCTGTACTACCAGCACCGCGTCGACCCGAACACCCCGATCGAAGAGACCTGGGGCGCGCTGGCCGAGCTGGCGGCCGCGGGCAAGATCCGCCACGCGGGCATCTCCGAGGCCTCCGCGGACACCATCCGCCGCGCCCACGCGGTGTTCCCGGTGACCGCGTTGCAGAGCGAATGGTCGCTGTGGACCCGCGAGATCGAGGCGACGGTCGTGCCCACCTGCCGCGAACTGGGCATCGGCATCGTGCCGTTCTCCCCGCTCGGGCGCGGCATGCTCACCGGCGCGATCACCGCGACCACCGACCTGCCGCAGGACGACATGCGCCGCGCGCTGCCGCGTTTCGCCGACGGCAACTTCGACCGCAACCTGGCCATCGTCGCCGAACTGCGCAAGCTCGCCGACGAGAAGGGCCTCACCGCTGGGCAATTGGCGCTGGCCTGGGTGCAGAACCAGGGCCCGGACGTGGTCCCGATCCCGGGCACCAAGCGCCGTACCTACCTCGAGGAGAACGTCGCCGCCGCCGGGATCACCCTGAGCGGCGAGGAGATCGCCCGTATCGAGGCCGCGACCGCCGAGGTGGCGGGCGAGCGCTACCCCGAACAGTTCTCCCGCGCCGTCGGCAAGTAGCTCGTATTCGTCACTGTGCGGCAATGACCTTCAACGCGATGGGAGTTTCGGCGGTGACCTGGGTGCCGGGGGCGGGCGACTCCCCGGTCACCGTCCACGACTTGGTCATCGCGGTGGGGTTGTGCATGACGTCGGTGCCGTCGGCGGCGGTGATCTTGGCGATGTCGTAGCACAGGGCCGGGCCGACCACGGTGTCGCCCAGCGACTTTCCGCGGAAGTCCGGCAGCCGCTGGGGCCAGGACACGGTCTGGCACTGCTGCGCCCCGCCCTGGGCGGGAGCCGCGGCGGCGCTCGTGCTCGGCGCGGTGGTGGAACTCGGGGCGGGCGCCGTGGCGCCGTGCGATCCGCATGCCCCGCAGGCCAGCGCGGCTGCCAGGGTCAACACGGTTGTCGCGGTGCGGCGCATGGAGTTTCCTTCACGATCGGGGCCGGCGCTGCCGGCAGTTGTAGCAGTGCGATCAGACCTTAGTACGTGCCGCAGTGGGTTCGCCCGGCGGACCGGATACGCCGGGATCATGATCGTACCCGATGTGCTTATACCAGTCGGGATCTGTGATGACAATAATTCGAATCGGCCGGAATTCAATGCGCCAATTGGATATTCCACATGGAATACGCGAAATACCCTCGAGCCTCTCGCCGGGAGGGGAGGTCCGAGGGCCTGCGCGCATCTCGGACCCCACCCGACCAGCGGTGCAATCGACCGCGAGCTGTGGGAGGCAGAACAACCTGCTAAGCCGATTGTGCGCCGAATATCGGTGTTCGATACCGGTTTCGCTGTTACGACATGATGAAATTATTCCGTTCGCAATAACGGTCGGGACCGTCCCGACGAGCTACGGACCGACCTCGCACATCGCGGTGTTCAGGCGCGTGAGCGCGGCGCGGATGCGGGATTTCACCGTCGAGACCTGCACGCCCAGGTGGGCGGCCACCTCCGGATAGCTCAGCCCGAAATAGAAGGCCAGCACCACGGATTCGCGCTGCAACGGCGTCAGCACCGTCAATACCTTTCGCACGCTGCGCAGTTCGTGCCGGCGCAGGGCGTCCTCGATCACCGAGTCCACCGGCGGCCGATAATCCATGACGCCCCAGGCATGGTCGTGGTCGGCGCTGGCCCGTTCGTGCCGCACCCGGTCCACGGCCTGACGATGCGCGAGCGTGCGCAACCAGGCCGCCGCGCTGCCGCGCCGCTCGTCGAAACCCGCGGCGCTGCGCCATACCTGGAGATAGACCTCCTGGGATGTCTCCTCGGCGTATCCGCGATCCCGGACGACGGCCAGCACACGCTGAAACACCAGCTCACGGGTCCGGCCGTACAGCTGAGCCAGTGCATCACGGTCGCCGCGGCCGATGCGGCGCACCAGCTCGGCGTCGAGGTCGGCCGCGCGCATGTCGCCCGCAGCCGAGGGGTTGCTCCGACGCGGCAGCTCCGCCGGTGTCGAGGTGTGGATGATGCGCTGGCGCCGGCTCTGTACAGGACCGGCGGCACGGACAGGACTCGAGGTTGTCACGGGTGCGCCCCTTAGAAACAAGACGGTGTCGGGTGACCAGCCGTCAGGTTCAGGGACGTATGGTGGTGCGTGGATCCCGTCCGGGGGCAAGGGATTCGAGGTCCGCCGATAGTTTACCGGACGGATCTGTGCCGGAAGATAACCTTCTGATCGCAGTCATGGCCGCAATCCGAGTTCGACGATCGCTCGCGCGACCTCCTGTACCGTGATCCGCCGGCGACGGGCGTGCCCGCGGATCAGCTCGTATGCCGCCTCCGGGGTGATGTTGTGTGTTCCCGCCAGCACACCCTTGGCCTGCTCCACCACGATTCGGGAGGACAGGGCGTGCTGGAGTTGCTCGGCGAGTTCCTGTTGGCGGCGTAGGGCATCGGCGGTGAGCAGATGACCGGCGGCCATTCCGGCCAACAGGGCGGCCATGGACAGGTCCTCGCCGGTCCATGCGCGGGGGCGATCGGTGAAAAGGCCGAGGGCGCCCACCTGTTCGCCGCCCAGGCGCATCGGGATCTGCGCGACCGCCGAAACCCCGTGCCGCAGTGCGACCGTGATGTACTCGGGCCAGCGCACCCACTGCGCGCGTACGTCGGGGACGGCTACCGACTCTCCCCATCGCAGCGCGTCGACACCGGGGCCGCGTGAATAATCGTGTTGCGCGCCTTCCACTTCCGCCAGGAGGTCCACGGTGGCGCCGACCACCTCGCTGCGCCCGTGCGCGACCACGGTGACCGCGGCTCCCGCCACATTCAGCACATCCGTGGCCGTGCTCATCAGTTGTAGCAGTACTCCCGTGGTGTCGTGCTCCCCTGGCACCAGAAGCGCCAATCGGGACAGCGCGCCCACCCGCTCTTCGCTCTCCGACATCTTCACCACCCCCACGGATAACGACACGTGGTGTCGTCACAGGTTTTTCGGGTCTGCATCAGTTGAACGTATCGATGTTGAGACCGGCAGCCAATAGGCTAAATACCTCATTCTCAGAGGCCAGTGGGATGCACTTGCAATCTCGCGCGCTGTCATCGAGCCTCGACACGGCCGCCGCGGGGATGTCACGATAGGAGAATCGGCTACTGCAGCGTTCAGCTCGGGGAGGCACCCATGGGGCCCGCAGGCGAACAGGCGCCGCTGTTGACCGCTCTGTTGACCGCCCTGGACGTCTTCACCGGGGATTTCGATGTGATCGAGCTGTCCCAGCGCTTGGTCGACGCCTGCCCCGTGGTCACCGGCGGAGCCGCGGCGGGCCTGTTGCTCGCCGACGACCGCCGCGATCTGCAACTGCTCGCCTCGACCAGCGAGGAGTCCGGACTGCTGGCTCTGCTCGAGACCGAGGCCCTGGACGGCCCCAGCCGCGAGGCCTTCCACACCGGACTGGCTACCTCGATCCCCGACCTGCACGTCACCGGCCATCGCTGGCGCGAATTCCGCGCGCGCGCCATCGATGTCGGCTACCGTTCGACGTTCGCGCTCCCGGTGCGCTGCCACCGCCGCAGTGTCGGCGCGCTCACCGTGCTGGCGCAGACCCCCGCCGCCGTGGACGACGACGGCATGCGCGCGGGCCAGGCCCTGGCCGACCTCGCCGGTATCGGCATAGCTCAGGAGTCGGCGCTGGCGCAGGTGGACACGCTGCCCGCGCAACTGTCGGGCGCGGTGCACGCGCGCATCGTCATCGAGCAGGCCAAGGGCGTCCTCGCCGAACGCGGCGGCCTGGACATGCCGGAGGCCTTCGATCGCCTGCGCACCCACTCCCAGAAGACCGGCCGCCGTCTGGCCGACCTTGCCGCCGCCGTCGTGGACGGCACCGTGGACCTGTGCTGAGGAGGGTTTGCGAAGTCCGGGGACTTCCTACTGCCCGTCGAAGCGGATGCGGCGCGCGACCACCTGCTCGGCGACCTCCGAGAGCGACATCGCATGCCCGAATGCGTAGGCGCGCAGGCACACATAGGCATCGGACCCGGTGATGCCCAGTTGCGCGATCACCATGCCCGCCGCCTGATGGATGACACGGCTGGCCAGCGGCTGTTCGAGCCAGTGCGGGGCGAGGACGGCGGCGGGATGTCCGGCGGAGCCGACCGGCACGAGTTCTTCGGCGATCAGGTCCGCGATATACATGCTCGCGGCGACCATATGCATATCCACCGGGCCCGGCGCGGCCCGGTACAGGTCCAATGCGCCCAGATGCACCCTGCCCACCGACAGCGGCACCGCGATCATCGCACCCGAGAAATGTGTGCGCTCGAGCGCGGCGGCGAATCCGGGCCAGCGCTCGCACGCACGCGCCAGATCGGCGACGGGCACCGGCAGACCGGTGGCGACGGCGTCCACCGCGGGGCCCTCCCCCGCCGTCGCCTGCATCGCCTCGATTCCTGCGGCGACCTCGTCTGTCGCGCACCACGGCTGTACCCCCGCGTCGTCCTCATCGATGACGATCGCGGCCCGCTGGACAGGCAAGACACTCAGGGTCGCGTGACAGGCCGCAGCGACCCCGCCGCCCGCGGACCGCACGGTCGCGCGGAACCGCTCGGTCAGCCGCTCGTACGCTGTCACATTCGTTACCTCCGGCCCTTGTCGAATATGTAGGAAAATACCTCTGAAAAACGGCCATTTCACAGAGTCGAAGGACCAGAGTACAGACCCGATGTTGGTCGTACTACGCGGTTCGAGGACGTCGTGAGGTACCCCATCGGCATGGCTCGCGGCGGCCCGTCACGTTTGCGCCATGTTGTCTGTAAAGGATTGCTGCGCAGTGCATTCGACTGCGACACCCCTATCGTGCGGTCATACCTGTGAGCTATTCGATATTGCCGCTCGCAAGTCGCCACATCTACTGTTGAGCCGACATTCACCCTGATGAACGGAGAGGCTCTCTTGTCATTGCTGAACGCCGGCTCTGCCGCGCTCAATCTGGCCAACACGGTCACCTCGCTCGCGGCCAACATCACCTATCTCATTCACGCCTGGGGTCTCTAGGCCCCAACGGCGATTCGAATCCCTACTCGTGATTCGGGACTGATAGGTGTGCGGATCTATCCGCATACACCGCGGCTGCCGGAGATATTCGTGCAGCGGTTATCGGGATGTGTTGTGTGACAACACATCCCGCTTTCATGTCCAGACTCAGCCGCGCAGATACTGTTCCAGATGCTCGCGCTCGGTCTGCAGCTCCGAGATCGCGTGCTTGACGACGTCGCCGATGCTCACGATGCCGACCATCCGCCCGTTGCTCAGCACCGGCAGATGCCGGATGCGATGCTGGGTCATCGTCGACCGCAGGCTCTCCACCCGATCCTCCGGTGCACATGTGTGCACCACGGCCGTCATGATCTCCCTGACCGGGCTGTCCAGCACCCCCGCCCCGACCCGATGCAGCCGCCGCACGATATCGCGTTCGGACACGATGCCGTCCACCGACACCCCGTCCACCGACACCACCACCGCGCCCACATTGTGTTCGGCCAGGACGCCCAGCAGCTCACGCACCGTAGCCTCGGGCCCGATCGTGACCACCTCAGCGCCCTTGTTGCGCAGAACCTCGGAAATTCGCATAGCACCCACCGCCGTGTTCGCTGTCCCTCGGATCTCTCCAGGATCCTCCTCTCGCGCGCCCGTGAACAGGGCTGAAACACCGTGTCCACCGAAGCCGCCACGGCAGGGAGCACTGGAGACGTACCATCCGAACGTGGCCGATACGAACATCCCCGCGCTGCGGGTCCTCGTCTACAGCAGCGATGTCGATACCCGTCAGCAGGTGATGCGGGCGTTGGGTAAGCGGCCGAGCCCGGAGTTGCCGCCACTGGAGTATGTCGAGGTCGCCACCGGGCCGGTGGTCATCGCGCAGCTCGACGCAGGCGGGATCGATCTGGCCATCCTCGACGGTGAGGCCGCGCCGACCGGCGGGATGGGTGTGGCCAAACAGCTCAAGGACGAAATCGCCGACTGCCCACCGATTCTCGTGCTCACCGGTCGCGCCGACGATGCCTGGCTGGCGAACTGGTCGCGGGCCGAGGCCGCGGTCTCGCATCCGATCGATCCGTTCCAGCTGACCGAGGCCGTCGTCGGGCTGCTGCGCGACACGCAGGCCGCCTGAGCTTCTCCTCGCCGATGCCCACCCTCCACAGGGTGGGCATCGGCGTGTCAGCAGGGCGGCAACCTAGACGAATCCGTCATAAGTGACAGTTCTTAATTCGATCAAACACGAGGGGTTATTCCGCGCGCGGCGAGAAGCGTCAGTTGTAGTCTGTGCCTTAGCTCACACGAGTGCGGGTGTTGGTATCACCACCAGCCCTGTCATGTCCCCTGATGTCCGCGCCCATGATCGAGCGCGCCCCCGGGGCGAGACTGGCCCGGCCGACGACGACGTCAGCCCCGCCTCGGCTGCTGCCGTCCGAGGACATGGAAAAGGGGTTGTGCAGTTGTGAATAACGAAATACCCACACTCGTTCTCGGCGCGATCGCCGCGGCCTTCGCGGTCGGGACGATCCTGATGGCCGCGCTCATCGGCCCCAAACGCGCCAACCGGGCCAAGCTCGAGGCCTACGAATGCGGTATCGAACCGACACCGCACGCGGTGGCCGGCGGTCCCGGAAACGCTGCCGGACAACGCTTCCCGGTGAAGTACTACCTCACCGCGATGCTGTTCATCATCTTCGACATCGAGATCGTGTTCCTGTACCCGTGGGCGGTGCATTTCGACGCGCTCGGCGTCTTCGGCCTGGTCGCGATGGCGCTGTTCGTCGTCAATGTCTCGGTCGCCTACGCCTACGAGTGGCGACGCGGCGGGCTGAGCTGGGACTGAAACGCACTCCGAAGAGCCCATCAACAACATCAAGGTCCCGGCCCGGCCGGGACTCGGAGCCCCGAGCACGGAAGCGAGTCGGTCGGATATGGGTCTCGAGGAAAAACTGCCCAGCGGATTCCTGCTGAGCACGGTCGAACAACTGGCCGGCTTCATGCGCAAGGGCTCGCTGTGGCCCGCGACGTTCGGCCTGGCGTGCTGCGCGATCGAGATGATGGCCACGGGCGCAGGCAAATTCGACAGCGCACGGTTCGGCATGGAGGTCTTCCGCGCCTCGCCGCGGCAGGCCGATCTGATGATCGTGGCCGGACGGGTCAGCCAGAAGATGGCCCCGGTGCTACGGCAGGTCTACGACCAGATGACCGAACCGAAGTGGGTGCTCGCCATGGGCGTGTGCGCCTCCTCGGGCGGCATGTTCAACAACTACGCCGTCGTGCAGGGCGTGGATCACGTTGTGCCGGTGGATATCTACCTGCCCGGCTGTCCGCCGCGGCCGGAGATGCTGCTGCACGCGATCCTGAAACTGCACGAGAAGATCCAGGAAATGCCGCTCGGAGTCAACCGCGAGGAGGCGGTCCGCGCGGCCGAGGAGGCCGCGCTCGCGGTCACTCCGACCATTCAGTTGAGGGGGCTGTTGCGATGACGTTCGACACCCCAGGAAACGCGAGTGCACCGGAGGTTGCGGTGACCGAAAATACCGGCACTACAGGACAATCCGAGCAATCGACCCAGGCCGCCGAACCGGTGGACGCCGCGGCCGAGGCGGAGCGAGGAGACGAGGTGATCGGTGTGCGGCACGGCATGTTCGGTGTCGAGGGCACCGGGGATACCTCCGGGTACGGTCGCCTGGTCCGCACGCTCACGATGCCCGGCAGTACGCCGCCACCGTACGGCGGCTACTTCGATGAACTCATCGGGGCGCTGCGAACGGCGTTGTCCGACGGTGTTGCTGTGGATCCCGGCCGAAAGCACTCGGGGAGTGACTCCCGGGATACGGGCGATGACTCCGGGGATGTCGGGTTCCGGGCCGCGATCGAGAAGATCGTGGTGTTCCGCGACGAGCTGACCCTGCACGTGCGCCGCGACGAGCTGCCCGCGGTCGCCCGGGCGTTGCGGGACGATCCGGCCCTGCGCTTCGAGCTGTGCCTGGGCGTGAGCGGGGCGCACTACCCGGACGACACCGATCGTGAACTGCACGCGGTCTACCACCTGATGTCGATCACCCACAACCGCCGTGTGCGGCTGGAGGTTTCGGCGCCCGACGCCGATCCGCACATCCCGTCGCTGTGTGCACTGTACCCCACCAACGACTGGCACGAGCGCGAGACCTACGACTTCTTCGGCATCCTGTTCGACGGCCACCCCGCGCTGACCCGGATCGCGATGCCCGACGACTGGCGCGGCCACCCTCAGCGTAAGGACTACCCGCTCGGCGGGATCCCGGTCGAATACAAGGGTGCGCGCATTCCCGCGCCCGATCAGCGGAGGACGTACCACTGATGAGCGATATCGACACCAAGCACGATAGCGACCAGGGTGAAACCGCCTCGGGGGCGGTGGAGAAAGAATCCGTGGTGACCGTCGTCGGCCAGGACTGGGACGACGTGCGCGAGGCGCTGGACGGCGCCGCCGAGGAACGCATCGTGGTCAACATGGGCCCGCAGCATCCCTCGACACACGGTGTGCTGCGGCTGATCCTGGAGATCGAGGGCGAGACCGTCACCGAGGCCCGCTGCGGCATCGGCTATCTGCACACCGGCATCGAGAAGAATCTCGAATTCCGTACCTGGATGCAGGGCGTCACCTTCGTCACCCGGATGGACTATCTTTCCCCGTTCTTCAACGAGACCGCGTACTGCCTGGCGGTGGAGAGGCTGCTGGGTATCACCGACGCGATTCCCGAGCGGGTCAACGTGATCCGCGTGATGTTGATGGAACTCAACCGCATCTCCTCGCATCTGGTGGCCCTGGCCACCGGCGGCATGGAACTGGGCGCGCTGACCCCGATGCTGTTCGGATTCCGGGAGCGCGAACTGATCCTGGACGTCTTCGAGACCATCACCGGCCTGCGGATGAACCACGCGTACATCCGGCCCGGCGGCCTGGCCCAGGACCTGCCCGAGGACGGCGTGAGCAAGGTGCGGGACCTGTTGAAGCTCATGCCCAAACGCCTGCGGGATATGGAGCTGCTGCTCAACCAGAATCCCATCTGGAAGGCCCGCACCCGCAAGGTCGGCTACCTGGATCTGTCCGGATGCATGGCCCTGGGCATCACCGGCCCGGTGCTGCGCGCCACCGGCCTGCCGCACGATCTGCGCAAGTCCCAGCCGTACTGCGGTTACGAGACATACGAATTCGAGGTCATGACCGACACCGGCTGCGACTGCTACGGCCGCTACCTCATCCGCGTGAACGAGATGAAGGAGTCGCTCAAGATCGTCGAGCAGTGCTTGGACAAACTGCGCCCGGGCCCGGTCATGGTGGAGGACAAGAAGATCGCCTGGCCCGCGGATCTGACGCTGGGCTCCGACGGTCTGGGCAACTCACCCGAGCACATCGGCCACATCATGGGCACCTCGATGGAGGGCTTGATCCACCACTTCAAGCTCGTCACCGAGGGGCTGCGGGTGCCGCCCGGACAGGTGTACACGGCGGTGGAATCCCCGCGCGGGGAACTGGGCGTGCACATGGTCAGCGACGGCGGCACCAGACCTTATCGGGTGCACTATCGCGACCCTTCGTTCACGAATCTGCAAGCGGTAGCGGCGATGTGCGAGGGCGGCATGGTCGCCGACGTGATCGCCTCGGTGGCCAGTATCGATCCGGTGATGGGTGGTGTCGACCGTTGACAGCGATCTTGCTCAACCTTTCGGCGAGGCCGATTCCGTACCCCGCGGAGCTGCGCGAGCGGCTGGAGACCGACGCCGCGCGGATCATCGACTGCTATCCGCAGTCCCGCTCCGCCCTGCTGCCGCTGCTGCATCTGGTGCAGAGCGTGGAGGGCTACGTCTCGGGCACCGGCATCGGATTCTGCGCCGGGCAACTGGGTTTGACCGATGCCGAGGTGACCGCCGTGGCCACCTTCTATTCCATGTACCGCAGCCAACCGACCGGCGACTACCACGTCGGAGTGTGCACGAACACGCTCTGCGCGGTCATGGGCGGCGACGAGATCCTGGCCACGCTGACCGACCACCTCGGTATCGGGCACGGCGGAACCACCGCCGACGGCAGCGTCACCCTCGAGCACATCGAATGCAACGCCGCCTGCGATTTCGCGCCCGTGGTAATGGTCAACTGGGAGTTCTTCGACAACCAAACCCCCTCCACGGCATGCGAACTCGTCGACAAGCTGCGTAACGGTGAACCCGTCACCGGCACCCGTAGCGGCATCCCGCTCTGCACATTCCGCGAAACGGCCCGCGTCCTGGCCGGATTCCCGGACGACCGCCCCGGGGCCACCGACGGGCAGCCGGGCGCCCCGACCCTGGCCGGGCTGCGCGTGGCACACGCCGAAGACCCCACGCACCACACCGATTCGCGCACCAACGCGGAGCCGCGCCCTGAAGACGGAGGCGGACAATGACTCTCGCACCGGTCCTGACCCGTTACTGGGATCACCCGCAGTCCTGGACCATGGACACCTACCTGCAGCACCAGGGCTACAAGGGCCTGTCCAAGGCCTTGCGCATGACCCCCGACGAAGTGATCGCCACCATCAAGGATTCCGGGCTGCGCGGGCGCGGCGGCGCGGGCTTCCCGACGGGTATGAAATGGGGTTTCATTCCCCAGGGGCCGGGACCCGACGGCACGACGAAACCGCACTACCTGGTGGTCAACGCCGACGAGTCGGAACCCGGTACGTGCAAGGATATTCCGCTCATGCTCGCCACCCCGCACGTGCTGGTGGAGGGCGCGATCATCGCGGCCTACGCGATCCGGGCCTCGCACGCGTTCATCTACGTGCGCGGCGAGGTGCTGCCGGTGCTGCGACGCCTGCAAGCCGCGGTCGCGGAGGCCTACGCGGCCGGATATCTGGGCCACGACATCCTCGGCTCCGGCTACGACCTGGAGCTGATCGTGCACGCGGGCGCGGGCGCGTACATCTGCGGCGAGGAGACAGCGCTGCTGGACTCCCTGGAGGGCCGCCGCGGCCAGCCCCGGCTGCGGCCGCCGTTTCCCGCCGTCGCGGGCCTGTACGCCTGTCCGACGGTGGTCAACAACGTGGAGTCCATCGCCAGCGTGCCGCCGATCATGGTCAACGGCATCGACTGGTTCCGGTCCATGGGTTCGGAGAAATCGCCGGGCTTCACGCTGTATTCGCTGTCCGGGCACGTGACCCGGCCCGGCCAGTACGAGGCGCCGCTGGGAGTCACGCTGCGGGAACTGCTTTCGTACGCCGGCGGGGTCCGCATCGGACACGACTTGAAGTTCTGGACCCCGGGCGGCTCGTCCACCCCGCTGTTCACCGCCGAACACCTGGACATCCCCCTCGACTACGAGAACGTCGCCGCGGCGGGATCCATGCTGGGCACCAAGGCATTACAGATCTTCGACGACACCGTCTGCGTCGTGCGGGCGGTACTGCGCTGGACCGAGTTCTACGCCCACGAATCCTGCGGCAAGTGCACGCCGTGCCGCGAGGGCACCTATTGGCTGGTCCAGCTGCTCGAGCGGCTCGAGGCCGGACACGGCGTCGGGAGTGATCTGGACAAGCTCCTGGACATCGCCGACAACATCAACGGCAAATCGTTCTGCGCCCTCGGCGACGGAGCCGCGAGCCCGATCGTCTCCTCCCTGAAGTACTTCCGCGAGGAGTACGAACAGCACGTGCGCTCGGGCTGCCCATTCGATCCGGCCCGCTCCACCGCGTGGGCCGCTACGGAAGCAGGTGTGCGATGACCGCCACGGTACCCACCGGGACCAGCGGCGCGAAGACCTCGGATCTGGTGAACGTCACCATCGACGGCTCCACGATCGGCGTACCCCCCGGGACGCTGGTGATCCGCGCCGCCGAACTCGTCGGCATCCAGATTCCGCGTTTCTGCGACCACCCCCTGCTGGACCCGGTCGGCGCGTGCCGCCAATGCCTGGTCGAGATCGAGGGACAGCGAAAACCTGCCGCCTCCTGCACGATCACGGTCACCGACGGCATGGTCGTGCACACCCAGCTCACCTCCGCCGCCGCGCAGAAGTCGCAGGAGGGGGTGATGGAGCTGCTGTTGATCAACCATCCCCTCGACTGCCCCGTCTGCGACAAGGGCGGGGAATGCCCGTTGCAGAATCAGGCGATGTCCACCGGCCGTGCCGAATCCCGGTTCGAGGGCGTCAAACGTACGTATCCCAAACCGATTCCGCTGTCCAGCGCGGTGCTGCTGGACCGCGAGCGCTGCGTGCTGTGCGCGCGCTGCACCCGGTTCTCACAGCAGGTGGCCGGGGATCCGTTCATCGAGCTGATGGATCGCGGTGTGCTGCAACAGGTCGGCATCGCCGACGGCGAACCGCTGGACTCCTACTTCTCCGGCAACACCGTGCAGATCTGCCCGGTCGGGGCACTCACGGGCACCGCGTACCGATTCCGTGCGCGACCGTTCGACCTGGTGTCCAGCCCCGCGGTATGCGAGCACTGCGCCTCGGGCTGCGCACAGCGCACCGACCATCGGCGTGGAAACGTGTTGCGCCGCTTGGCCGGTGACGATCCGCAGGTGAACGAGGAGTGGAACTGCGACAAGGGCCGCTGGGCGTTCGCGTACGCCACCGAACCCGACCGGCTCACCACGCCGCTGATCCGCGGCTGGGACGGCGAACTGGCCCCGGCGTCGTGGTCCGAGGCCCTCGCGCGCGCCGCCGAGGGACTGGCCGCCGCGCACGGCAACGCGGGCGTCCTGGTCGGCGGCCGCGCCACTCTGGAAGACGCATACGCCTATTCGAAGTTCGCGCGAGTAGCCCTGGGCACCAACGATATCGACTTCCGCGCCCGGGACCACTCGGCCGAGGAGGCCGATTTCCTGTCCGCCCGGATCGCCGGTCAGGGCATGCCGGTGGATTATTCGGCGCTCGAGTCCGCGCCGGTGGTGCTGCTAGTCGGGTTCGAGCCGGAAGAGGAGTCGCCGATCGTCTATCTGCGGCTGCGCAAGGCATCCCGCAAGCGCGGGCTGCCGGTGTTCTCCATGGCCGCCTATGCCAGCCGAGGGCTGGAGCGCATGTCCGGCCGGCTCATCGCGACCGTGCCGGGCGAAGAAGCGGAACTGCTCGACATGTTGCGCACGGGGGTGGACCCCGGCGAAAAGCGTGCCGGGATGACGGGCGTGGTCAACGAGCCGACCGGGACTGGTTCCGGAATACCGGGGGCGGCCGACGAGCCAACCGGGGCGGTG
>NZ_JAGPOX010000124.1 GCF_019038435.1 Nocardia alni | reverse complement strand
TATCCCCCCAACTCCCCGAACCCCCGTCCTTCCAACAGGCCCTGGACCGCGCCCGCGCGCTGGCCGCCCAGGATCGCCCCGACGAAGCGTGGGCCGTAATCGAGGCCGCCCTACCACACTGGCATTCCGACAACCCCTACCGAATCGCGCCGGTAATCCTGCTCACCGACCCGATCCTGCGCCCCGTGATCACCCCGAGGCGTGCGCGACTGGCGGTAACCACACCCCGCGGCCAAAGCACCACATAGCGCACCCACCTCTTTCTTGTGTTCTGGGCTTGAAATCCGAACCTGCTCGTATGCCCGTACGTCGGAGCTTCCAGCGCCAAGCCCGACGACCGGCTCGTTGGACGTGGCGGGTCATCGGCCACTTCGGTGTTGCCTGGAAGAGATCGCATGATCTGTCGGCGCGGCCGTGTAAAACGCGGCTCAGAAGACTCCGCTGTATGCGTTCAGCGCCGGCTGACCGCCGAGGTGTGCGTACAGGACGTTCGAGTTCTCGGGGATGTCGTCGTCGCGGATGAGGTCGATCAGGCCTGCCATGGATTTGCCCTCGTATACCGGGTCCAGGATTACGCCCTCGAGGCTGCCGGTCAGGCGGATCGCGTCGATTGTGGATTGGACGGGGATGCCGTAGTGGTCGCCCGCCCAGCCTTCCAGGACGGTGATCTCGTCGTCGCGCAGGTCGCGGCCCAGGCCGATGCGGTCGGCGGTGTTGCGTGCGATCTTCTCTACCTGGTCGCGGGTCTCCTTCAGCTTCGCCGAGGCGTCGATGCCGATGACGCGGCGAGGGCGGTCCTGCCCTGCGAATCCGGCGATCATCCCGGCGTGGGTGCTGCCGGTGACACTGCACACGATGATGGTGTCGAAGAAGACGTCGAGCTCACGTTCCTGCGCCTGCACCTCGTAGGCCCAGTTGGCGAAGCCCAGGCCGCCCAGCGGATGGTCCGACGCGCCCGCCGGAATCGCGTAGGGTGTGCCGCCGTCGCGGCGCACCTGCTCCAGCGCGGCGCTCCAGCTGTCCTTGAACCCGATGCCGAAGCCGGCCTCGACCAGCCGCACATCCGCGCCCATGATGCGCGAGAGCAGGATATTGCCGACCTTGTCGTTGACCGAGTCCGGCCAGCTCACCCAACTTTCCTGCACCAGAACGGCTTTGAGTCCCAATCGGGCGGCCACCGCGGCGACCTGCCGGGTATGGTTGGACTGCACGCCACCGATGCTGACCAGCGTGTCCGCGCCCTGTGCGAGCGCCTCGGGCACGAGGTACTCGAGTTTGCGAGTCTTGTTGCCGCCGAAGGCCAGACCGCTGTTGCAGTCCTCCCGCTTGGCCCAGATCCGGGCACCGCCGAGATGGTCGCTGAGCCGGTCCAGGGGGTGAATCGGGCTGGGGCCGAACAGCAGTGGGTATCGGTCGAAATCGTCGAGGGACACGGGGCCTCCAAGAGCAGTGATGCGGACGGTATTTACTGCGACTGTTCGGCCAGGCCGGTGTCCAGTAGCGGTGCGAGAGTGAGCCAGTTGTCGCGGCTCGCGGTGGCCGCGCCCTCGGCATCGCCCGCCGCGCACAGTTCGATGATCCGCGCGTGCTGGGCGACCGAGGCCCGTCCGGCGAGCGAGGAGAACCGCAGCCGCTCCACGCGGCGCAGCACGGGGGAGAACTGTTCGAGCACCGCGGCGATCGCCTGGTTGGCGCAGGCGGTGATCAGCACGCCGTGGAACGCGTCGTCGGCCTCGATCGCCGCACCAGAGTCGTTGCGGCGCAACGCATCCGCGAACCGCTCGTTTGCCGCGCGCATGGCCTCGAGCTCCGTCTCGGACAGGTTCGGTACCGCCTGACGCACGGCCAGTTCGTGCATGGCCGCGGTGACCGATTGGGCGTCGTGCACCGCGCGCACGTCCAACGGACTGACCATGGTGTGCCGGCCGGGCTTGGTCTGCACCAACCCGGCCTGTTCCAGCCGGGCTAGCGCCTCGCGCACCGGCGTGCGGCTCACACCCAGCCAGCCCGACAGATCGGCATCGTTGAGCCGCTCCCCGGGCGTGAGCGTGCCATCGACGATGGCATCCCGAATCGCGCGATACGCATCCTCCCGCAGGAGGGATTTGGCGACGAGTCCTCGGTTCTCCGGCACCGGCATGCAATATATTGCACATCGCATGTCGGCAGCTGTCAAGCGACGAGGAGATACCGTCGCCGCGACGTCGGATTTCCCGCCATCGGGGACGAACCGTGCGGACCCGCGCCGAATTCGGTAAACCCCTGTGGTGAAGGGTGATTGCCGAACTCGAGGGAGGTCGACGTGATCGACGACCAACTGCCCGCGGATCTGCGGACGGACCAGCCCCACACCGCCCGCGTCTACGACTACATCCTGGGCGGAACGGACAACTACGAGGCGGACCGCGAGGCGGGCGAGGCGGTGAAGACGCTGTGGCCGACGGTCACCATCGCGACCCGCGCGAATCGGCAGTTCATGCACCGCGCGACGCGATACCTGGCGCTGCGGGGCGTCACCCAGTTCCTCGATATCGGCTCCGGCATCCCCACCCGGCCGAATCTCCACGAGGTCGCCCAGACGATCACCCCGGAGGCCAGGGTGGTGTACGTGGACAACGATCCGATCGTGCTTGCTCAGGCCGCACCCCTGCTGGCCGGATCCCCCGAGGGGCGAACGGCGTACATCCCGGCGGACGTGACCACGCCCCGCGCGATTCTCGATGCCCCGCGGTTGCACGACATCCTGGACCTGTCACGCCCGGTGGCACTGAGCCTGATCGGTCTGCTGCCGTTCATCTCGGACGACCACCGGCCGTACGAGATGGTCGCGACGCTGGTCGACGCCGTCGCCCCCGGCTCCTACCTGGTCATGTCGCATATCACCCCCGACTTCGACCCGACGGCGATCGCCGCGGTGACGCGGCTCTACCACGACTCGGGCCTGCCGTTGCGGACACGAGATCGCGCCGAGTTCGCCCGGTTCTTCGAAGGATTGGAACTCCTGGAGCCCGGCATCGTGTCGGCGCAGCGGTGGCGTCGTGATGACGATGAGCTCTCCGTCGGTTCGGATGCTCAGGTGTCGGTGTATGTGGGAGTCGCCCGCGCGCGAACGTAGGCAGTCCGGTCGCTGTTACGGCAGCGATTGCCGCACAACACGGGTGGCGTTCACCGCCTCCGGGATGGATACGGTCGCGGTCCGCTCGCTGCGCCCGGCTCGTGCGGAATTCCCGACGGTCAGTATGCCGTGGCCGGTCCGCGCGGCGTGATGCCGTGGTGCAGTTCGGCCACGTCCGGGTGTGCGCGGGTGCGTGACTTCCACGCGTTCGCGCCGTAGGTGTCGAAGATCGGGTTGTTCGGATCGGTCGCCACGCCGCGTGCCCGGGCTGCCAGCTCCGGCGGCAGATCGATGATCGGGATGTGGGCGTCGAGGGCGGGATTGAGGAAGTAGGGGATCGAGACGCGGTCGGTGCCGGGGGCGGGCGCGATCACCCGGTGCCTGGTCGCCCGCAGATATCCGTTCGTGGCGACCTCGAGCAACTCGCCGATGTTGACGATGAACGCGCCGGCCAGCGGAGGCACGTCCACCCAACTGTCGGGAGTCAGCTCCACTTGCAGGCCCTGGGACGACGGCTCGACGAGCAACAATGTCAAAACGCCGGAATCCTTGTGCGCGCCAACGCCCTGCGGGTTGTCGGGATTGCCGGGATAGCGCACGACCTTGATCAGCGTGGCCGGGCGGTCGGCGAAGGCCGCGTCGAACACTTCCTCGTCCGCTCCGAGCGCAGCGGCCCAGTGGCGCAACAGCCCTCGGCCGACCGCTGCCAGCGCGGCATCCCATTCCTGTAGCGCCACACGGAATTCCGGGAGCGCGGGCGGCCACAGGTTCGGGCCCTGCAGGTTCCAGAATCCCCGCGCACCGGCGATCGCCTCCAGTTCCGGGCCGATGTCGACCTGCTCGCGCCAGTCGACCGCGCCGTTGGTCAACTCGCCGCCCACCCTCGAGTACCCACGGAACTGCGGGCTGCGCAACTGGCTGATTTCCTGCTTCGCCTCCTGCGGCAACGCGAAGAATCGGCGGGATACGTCGAGCACATCGTCGATCTGCCGCTGTGGGACACCGTGACCGGTCAGATAGAAGAACCCGGACTCGTGCGTCGCCGCCAGCAGTGCGGAGCGGAATCGCGCGGTGTCGGTAGCGGCCTGCGCCAGATCGAGGACCGGAAGCATGCATCGCACTATCGCCGATTCTCCCGCTGAAAACACGATTTGTACTCACCGTGCGCGTAGCGACGCACGAGCAGGGTGCGATCACAGCCGCCCTGCCCACTCGGCTGGCCCGCGCCGCGACAGCAGGACGGCATTGCCCCGCTGATCGGGCTGGGCCCGCTGGCGCCGATGAACGCGCACCTCGGTACTGTTGCCCGCCGGACGTCGTGTTGAAGGAGGACGCCGGTGGAGCGGCACAGCCGGAACGCGCAGGTCATCGCCGAATGGTTCGCCGCGCAGCGACAGTCCGACGCTGGGCGCTATCCGGGTCTGCCCGCCGGTCCATGGCACGATGCGGCCAAACGGAATCTGCCGCGGGGCGCCGGCGGGGTGCCGGCCTTCGAGCTGAGCGGTGATGTCGAGGTCGACCGCGCACGCCCGGCCCGGCGCGCGGCAGCAGCTCGACAACGGCGTGACGCCCCGGTCTGGTGCGGCAGTCGGCGGGGTTGCAGGATGCGGGGGAGCTGTTCGCGGATCCGGAAGTGGGACTGCGTGACCGAACTCAGCGAGGCCGAATTCGCCGGTGCGAATCGCCGCCCATGCGTGAAGGAAACGGGAATGATATCGAGAATGGTTCCGGCACACCGGATCGCGGTAGCGCTGGGCTCGGTGGTGCTGGCCGCCGGACTGTCGAGTGGGTGTGGCACCGGCGGTGTCACCGAGGCCGCCACGGATACGCAGACGACCCAGGCCGCCACCCCTCCCGACGACCAGCTCGACGCCAAGGCCACCGTGAACGTGTCACTGACGCTGGAGCCGACGAGTCTGAACACCTTCGACACCGCGGGCACGGCACTGGATCAGGTGCTGCTCGACAATGTGTACCAGGGATTGGTCAGCATCGACACCAACGCCGAGGACAAGATCGTTCCGGCGCTGGCGAGCTCCTGGGAGGAGTCGCCGGACGGGCTCGTCTACACCTTTCACCTGTTCCCGCACGCGAATTTTCACGACAGTTCCCCGCTGACCGCGGCGGATGCGGTCTGGTCGCTGCAACAGCAGATCGCGCCGGGCTCGAAGTCGCTGCACGCCGCCGACTTCGCATCGGTGGCCGCTGTGTCGGCGCCCGACCCCGCCACGGTGCGAATCACCTTGAGACACCGTGACACCCTGCTGCTCTGGTCGCTGACCCAGCGCGGTGGCATCGTGTACAAAGAGGGCACCGACTTCACCGTTCTGGACGGCGCCGAGGACGGGTCGGGCCCGTACCTGCTGGCCCAGTGGAACCGCGGATCCTCGATCAGGCTGGTGCGCAACGACTTCTACTGGGGCGTCAAACCCAAGGTCGACCAGGTGATCTTCCACTACATCAAGGATCCGAACTCGGCGAACAACGCCGAGTCGACCGGACAGAACGATATCGAGGTGGCCGCCGATCCGACGCTGTTGCGGCCGTTCTCGGACAAGGCGAAGTTCACCGTGCTGCGCGGCACCACCAGCGACAAGTTCACCCTGGCGTTCAACGACGCCCGCGCGCCGTTCACCGATCCGCGAGTGCGCCATGCGATCCGGCAGGCCATCGACAACCAGAGCATGATTCGCACCTACGGCGCCGGGATCGCGATCGGCAGCGACGTACCGCCGCAGGATCCCTGGTACGAGGATCTGACCGGCATAGACCCCTACAACCCGGACAACGCCAAGAAGCTTCTTGCCGCAGCGGGAGTCGGCAACGGACTGTCGCTGACGCTGGACGTGCCGAACATCTACCCGACCTCGCTGAGCGACCTGCTGGTATCGGATCTGAAGAAGGTCGGCGTCACGCTCACCGTGCGGCAGATCGAATTCCAGACCTGGCTGTCGAAGGTGTACTCCGACAAGGATTTCCAGCTCAGCCTGGTCGATCATGCCGATGCCGGAGATCTGGGCAACTACGTCGAGCCCGGCTACTACTTCGGCTATGACAACAAGCAGGCCCGGCAGTGGTTCGCCCAGGCCCGCACCGCCGCGACCGACGCCGACCGGGATGCGTTGCTGCGGAAGGTGGCCCGGCAGATTTCCGAGGACGCTGCGTCCGATTGGCTGCTGCTGGCCCAGACCACCACCGTGGTGCGCCACGGGGTGTACGGGGTGCCGCAGCAGGAGACCAGTAACCGGTTCAACCTGGCCACTGTCGCGGTCGCCAAAGGGAGGCCGGTGCAGTGATCGTATTCCCGCTGCGCTGCCGGCGGTGGCCGGCGTCGTGACGCTGATCCCGTGGCGCGGCCCGACGCGATACGGGCCTGCGAACTGCGTGAGTGGTCACCGCCCGGCCGTGGCCCGACGGGGCGATGCGGGGATCGGTGCTCGAGGCAGGATGGGCACGATCGGGCAAGCCGAACTTTTCGATATCCGGAGGTGACTCGGTGACGAGCGAAGTGACACCCGTCGATGTGGAGCTGGCCGCACACGCGGACGATATTCGTGCCGCGGGCGAGATATTCCGCACCGCGATGGTCGGGCTCGGACCTCTGCCGGACGACGCGAGCGGGCTGATCGAGCCGGGACGCACGCACGCCGCCCGGCTGGACGGGCAGTTGGTCGGCGCGGCCGATGCGTACACGAGCTGGCTGGTGGTGCCGGGCGGGCAGCGGGTCCCGCATGCCGCGGTCACCCATGTCGGCGTTCTGCCGACCCATACCCGCCGCGGCGTGGTGAGCGCGCTGCTTCGTCGCCAGCTCGCCGATATCGCCGCCCGTGGCGAGATCGTCGCGACCCTGCGTGCCACCCAGGGCGGAATCTACGAACGCTTCGGCTACGGTGTGGCCAGCTCGTATGCCACGGTCGAGCTGGATCGCGGCCGCGCCCGGTTGCGCGACAGCGTGCCGCACGACGGCGGCCCGATCCGCTACCTCGATCCGGCTGCCCGATGGGAAGATCTGGCGAAGATCTATGCCGCCGCGCGTGTTTCGTGGACCGGCGCGATCGACCGGCCGCCCTACTGGTGGCGATCGCAGGAGCTGTTCGCAGGCGACGGGGGATGGACCGTGGCGCACGGCGAGCCGGGCGCCGAGGACGGTTTCGTGCGCTACCGTCCGTCCGGCACCGCGGGCTGGCCGCGCAATCCGCAGCGCACCATCGTCGTCGACGACTGGATCGCCACCACCCCCGCCGCCTACCGCAGTCTGCTGCGGCATCTGCTGGCGCACGACATAGCCGACCGGATCGCGTTCACTTTCACCCCGCTGGATACGCCGCTGCGCCACTTGTTCACCGACGGTCGCGTGATCGAGGTGTCCGGGATCCACGACGAGACATGGCTGCGCCTGATCGACGTGTCGGCAGCCTTGAACCGCCGCACCTACCGCGACCATGAGCCGGTGATCCTGGCGGTCACCGATCCGATCCTGCCCGCCAACACCGGCAGCTATCGGATCTCCGCCGACGGTGCGGCCCGCGTCGAGGCCCCCGCCGATCTCGTCACGGACGTGACCGCCCTCGCGACCGTGTATCTCGGCGGGTCCACCTGGCGGCAGCTGGCCCTGTCCGGCCGCGCCACCGAAAACCGCAGCGGTGCAATCGAACAGGCGGACGCGCTGTTCGAGACCCAAGTAGAGCCGTTCTCCGGCACGTACTTCTGAGCTCACCGCGCGCTGTACCCGGAGCGGGCAAGTTGGCCGGGACCAGGGGTACGGATCGACCGATCTACGTGAAATCGGCTGTGTGATCGGCGACCCAGTCCGCGAATGCTGCGGGCTGGCGGCCGAGGAATCGCTGTACCGTATCGGTGGCCGGTGAACCACCGTGCGTCGACTCCCGCATGAACTGCAGGATCGCCTCGACGGTCTCCCGATCACCCATACTTCCGAACCGTTGCCGTGCTCGGGATTCGGTGATTTCCTCGACGTGCACCCGACGACCGATCGCCGAGGCGATGATCTCGACTTGCTCACGCTGCGAAAGGAGTTCGGGGCCGGTCAGTATCGCGTCGGCCGGTGCGCCGTGTAGTGCGGCGACTGCGACGGCGGCGATATCGCGTTCATGGATGGGTGCGGTCCGACCCTCGGGATGAACCAACCGGACCACACCCTCGGACCGGATCGAATCGGCCCAGTGCAGCGCGTTGTTCGCCAATACCAGTGGCCGGACCGGCAGCCACGGCAGACCCGAGGCCGAGATCGTCTGCTCCACCGCCCGATGCTCCCGTGCGATGGCGTTGCCTGCCGCGTACGGCAGCAGCACGCTGCCCGAAGACATGACGACCACTCGCTCGAGATCGGCGCGCGATGCCGCCTCGACGAAGCAGTGCGCGCCCTCGGCGGGCGCATACAAAAACACACGCCGCACACCATGCAACGCGACCTCGAGCGTGTCGGTTTTCAGCAGATCCGCCTCGACGACCGACACTCCCGCCGGAAATTCGGCCGAGCCGAGCCGCCGCACCGACGCGCGCGCGGAGTCTCCCGCGGCAAGGAGCTGCTCGACGACGTATCGCCCGATACTGCCACGGGCTCCGATAACCAAGGTGGTCACTACAATTCTCCATCACGCGCAGCACGGACCAGAGCCGTGAATCTCCCAGCGCGCCATGGACGGTCACCAACCGACGATGTCGCCCGCGTGACCGACGAAGCGTTCCGACGCCTCACTTCGTCAGCACCAGGCTATGGTCGCTGTTTCCGATCTGTCAAACCACCCGATGTCGGATGCAAACCACCCGATGTCGCATGCGATGTCCGGACACATGCGCCGTGAGATTCGGGCGGCTGGCACTGACCAGCAGGTCGGAGCCGCCTGTCGTGGCGGTTCGCGTTCGGTACTGTTGGATTGATTGTCAAAAACGACATCTGCGCATACTGATCCGAACGGTGGCCACCTCGTCCCCGTTCGCGCGAGACTGACCCCCATGACTGTGAGCCCGGACCCCGTCCTGCGGCGCGGCGACGCCCGGACGAGCGCAGAATTCCTCTGGTACATCCCCAACGAGGCCGCGCCGGGCCATCGCGGCGATACCCCGGTCACCGACCACAACAGCCTGGAAACCCTTGCCGCCCAGGCTCTTGCCCTGGAGGAGCACGGGTGGAAGGGCGCGCTGATCGGAGCAGGCTGGAGTCGGCCGGATACGCTCACCGTCGCTACCGCGCTGGCGGCGCGCACGTCGAGTTTCGAGCCTCTCGTCGCGATCCGGCCGGGCTACTGGCGGCCCGCTCACTTCGCCACGGCCGCAGCGACTCTCGATCATCTGTCCGGCGGCCGGGTTCGTATCAACATCGTGTCCGGGAAGGACGATCTCGGGGCCTACGGTGAAGCCGACGAAGACCAGGCAACTCGCTATGCCCGCACCGAGGAGTTCATCCGGCTGGTCCGCAGGCTCTGGACGCAGGAGCGGGTCACCCATCGGGGTGCGCATTACCAGGTCACCGAATCCACTGTGGTGCCGCGGCTTTCCGCGCGGGAAGGCCGGCCGCACCCCAAACTCTATTTCGGCGGCGCGTCGCAGGCCGCGGAACGGGTTGCGGCGACCGCGGCGGACGTGCAGTTGTTCTGGGGTGAACCGCTCGCCGGAGTCGGCGAGCGGATCGATCGGTTGCGGGATCTGAGCGCCCGACTCGAGCGAGATCTTCCCCCGCTCGAATTCGGTCTGCGGGTCACCACCGTCGTCCGCGAGACCACCGAACAGGCTTGGGCGGATGCGCAAGCGAAGGTCGAGCGGATGGCGAGCACACACGACCCCTCGCATTCCTCGTTCGGACGGGCCGCCGCGGGGCAGCGACGGCTGTTCGACCTGGCCGCCCGCGGCGAGGTCCTGGACGACAACCTCTACACCACACCGGGGAAATTCGGCGGCAGTGGCGCGGCCACAACCTGGCTCGTCGGCTCGGCCGAGGATGTCGCCAAATCGCTGCGCAGATACCAAGACCTCGGCGTCACTCACTTCATCCTGTCCGACACCCCGTACCTGCCGGAGATCCGGCGTCAAGGTGACCAACTGCTCCCACTGTTGCGCGACTGACCGGCTACGGCGCGATTCCCTATCGCCGGGTGAGTATTACCGCCCCGACCGAGCGGCGCTGCTCGAGTTCGCGATGCGCCTGCGCTGCCTGCTCCAGCGGGAATCGGGCGTGGATGCGCGGAGTGAGTTCGCCTCGGGCGGCGGCGGCCAGCGCCTGCATGCTGTCGTCGCGCTGTTGGGCATCGGACTTGCGGATGACGATGCCCAGCGGGCCCGATACGGTCAGTCCGCGGCGGGCTACGGCGTTCATGTCCACCGTCGGCCACGCGCCGGACGCGTAGCCGTAGAAGCCGATTCGGCCACCGTCGGCGATGGTGGCGAGGGTCTGCTCGGCGATTTCGCCGCCGACGGCGTCGAGCGCGAGGTCCGCGCCGCGGCCGTCGGTCAGCTCACGTACCTGCTGAGACCAGCCGGTCGCGGTGTAGTCCAGAACGTGGTCGGCCCCGAATGCGCCGACGGCGCAGCACTTGTCGGTGTTCGCGGCGCCGATCACGGTGGCCCCCACGGCCTTCGCCTGCTGCACCAGGAGCGACCCGATCCGGCCGGCGGCAGCGGTGATCAGCACGGTGTCCGAGCTGCGCAACCCCATCGCCGACAGCAGACCGCGAGCCAGCGCACCGGCCTGGAAGACCGTCAGCGCCACCTCGGGTGACAACCCGTCCGGAATTGGAAATGTGTAGGCGCCCATGGTGACTGCGCGTTCGGCGTATCCGCCCGCCTGTCCGGCGGTGGTGCCGACCACGGTCTTGCCGATCAGCGTCTCGTCCGCGCCGGGTCCGACCGCGAGTACGCGCCCGGCCACTTCCAGGCCGGGAATCCACGGCAGCGGTAGGGGGTATCGGCCCGAGCGGACGATCACATCGCCGTAGGCGACCCCCGCCAGGTCGACCTCGACGAGTGTCTGCCCGGCGCCCGGCGCCGGATCGTCCACGTCGGCGAGGGCCAGTACCTCCGGTGCGCCGAACCTCGTCACCCGAACAGCACGCATGCCACACCTCTTCATTGACAGATGGTTTTAAACGAGACAACCTGTCTCGTATGCGATGACTGGTTCAGTCTCGGAGAATCTGCGGCAACGGTGCAAGGATCAACGTCGCGACAATGCGTCGATCGAGACAAGGAGCCGATGAATGTCTCGCCCGGATGTGCGGGTTCGCCGGACTCGAGTCCTGTTGCGCGCGGCGCTGGTGGAATTGATCGAGGACCGCGGCTTCGACCGCATCACCGTCGGTGAACTCACCTCCCGCGCGATGATCAGCAGGGCCGCGTTCTACCGGAACTACCGCGACAAATACGAGCTCGTCGAGCAGATCTTCGACGAGGCGATGGCGGAGATGATCGACGGCCACGACGGCGAAACCCGCTCACCCGGGCAGCGCTGGGCCGATTTCCTGCGCCACATCGACAGCTACCACCGCCTCTACGGCGCGTTGCTGGGCAAGAAGGGCAGCCCGTGGTTCGCCGACCGAATGCGCAAGGCGCTCGCCACCATGTCCACCGCGCATCTGCCCGGCCGGACCGCGGACGACCTGGTGCCCAGCGTCATCTCGGCAGTGTTCGTCCAGTCGATCGTATGGTGGCTCGAACACGATCGGCCGATCCCCGCGGACCAGATGGCCGAGCAGTCCTCCCGCCTCATCCGCGGTGTCCTCGAAGCGGTGCACGAGGCGTGAGCATCGGGGGAGCGTCGTGCTCGGTCAGCCGAATGTGATCGGCCCTGAGATATCCCGGGCTTGAACCACATTCCCCTGGACGTTGCCGGAAACGGTGTTCGACACCGTGCTCGGCAGCGCCGTATCGACCTCTGCCTGCCACGATCGAAGCTCCGCTGCCAGTTGCGGATTCGTGGCGACGATGTCGAGTATGCGCCGCACCAGTGCTTCGATCTCGGCGTCGGTCTCCGGAACGGTCTCGCCGAGCCCTTCCTTCTCCTGCGATCGGGACCGGTATCGTGTGATCAGCCCCGTCAGCGCATCCCAGGCCCGCTTGCCGGCCTCCCCGGCAGCGGAATCCAGAACCTTGTGCAAAGCGCCCACCAGCAGGGGCCCGGTGACAATCGGATCCATCGTTCTCGCCTCCTCCCTACGCGATACTCGAGAGCCATTGCGTATCAACATCTTAAGGGTCTGTTGTCGGTCCGGGGCCGGTGATTGACGGATTGCCGATGGGCGAACTCTGCGCGACAGGGGATATCCCGGGGGCGGTTGGATGCGGTGGTCTACGCACGTGGCATCCGGATGTGTCGTCGACTACCGGGGTGGCTCGGCGCGCTGGCGATCCGGCGTACCTCGCGGCCGACGGCGTTGGATGATCCGCCGGTCGCGGGTGTTGACGCGCGACACAATACGACTCTAAAGTGACGCCGGTAACAAACTGAAACGTTTCACTCGGAGTTTGGATGAGGGACGCTGTCGAGCGAGTCTGTTTCCTGTCGACGGGTCGATGCGACGGCTCGTGCAGTACTTCCACCTCGACCGATTCCGGGTGAACCCCGTTTCCCGACCGGATGTCGCAGCGGCGGTTCGGTCCGATCGACAAGGAAGTCCCATGAAGTTAGGCGCTCGATCCACGACAGGCTGGCGGGCGACGATCTCGGTCGCCATGTCCAACTACATCGAGGCTGGGTCGATCATCGCGATCGCCACCAGTCTCACCTTCTGGCAGCACGCCTACGGGCTGAGCAATCTGGCCGTCGGCGTGCTGGCGGCCTTCAGCGCCAACGCATTCGGCGCGGCGATCGGCGCGGGACTGGGCGGGCCGCTGTGTGATCGCTTCGGGCGCAAGGCGATCTACACCTACGACCTGTTGGTCTACATGCTCGGTGTGCTGATCGCCGCCTGCGCAGCGGATTTCGGCATGCTGCTCATCGGATTCCTGATCACCGGCATCGCGGTCGGCGCGGGCGTGCCCGCCTCCTGGACCTATATCGCAGAACAGGCGCCGACCACCGCGCGTGCCCGGCACGTCGGGACCGCGCAGCTGGCCTGGTCGATGGGACCGCTGATCGGCTTCGCACTGGCCGCCGCGCTCGCACCGCTCGGACTGCTCGGCTCGCGGATCATTTTCATCCATCTGTTCGTGGTCGCCGGGATCGTTTGGTGGGTGCGCCAGGGCCTGGCCGAATCCCGGATCTGGACAGAGGAAGCCGCACCGGGCTCGCAGACGTTGCGCGCGAATTCCCCGGTCGGGATGCGCGGTCTGCGCGGGCTGTTCTCTCGCCGGATCAATATCACCGCGCTGCTGGTGCTGATGGGCGTGTACGGGTTCTGGAACACCGTCGCCGGGCAGGCGGGCATCTTCATGCCCCGGGTGTACGACAGCGCGGGCGTGCACAGCGCGGTGCAGCAGGATCTGTTGCAGGTGCTGGTGTGGGGATGCACGGTGCTGGCCACGTACGCCGGATTCATGGCGTTCGCCGACCGGGTGTCGCAGCGCTGGCTGTATCTGGTGGGCGCGGCGCTCGGCGTGCTGGGCTGGTGCGTGCTGGTGTTCTTCACCAGTTCCGGCATGCCGACCCTGCTGCTGTTCGCGGTGCTCTGGGGAGTATCGAGCGGCCTGGGCGCCCAGGCGTTCTACAGCCTGTGGACCAGCGAGCTGTTCGCGACACCGTACCGAGCCAGCGCACAGGGCTTCATGTTCTTCGTGGTCCGCGCCGCCACCGGCCTGCTCAGCTATTTCTTCCCGACGATGCTCGCGGCGACGGGCCTGACCTCGGTCGGCCTGCTGCTGATCGCCCTGCTGACCGCGGCACTGGTGATCGGCTCGGTGTGGGCGCCGGAAACCAGGGGAAAGACGTTGCGGCAGATCGAGATCGAACGCTACGGACAACACGTGAGTGACCCGATCGCCGGTCCGGTATCGGGCTGAGGCGCAGGATGACGGAGTCCTGCGCAGACCCAACTCGACCTCAGCAGAGTCGAATCGTTCGAGCGCGTCTCGGATGGCGCACCACACCCATAGCAGTTGCCGTCTTGGCCGCTGCGGAATCGATCATCCAGGCCCTGGACGCCGTCGGATAGTTTGGCGCCGACTACACGGAACAGATTGCGAGCGGGTCAGGACTGCGGCGTCAGGCGAATGATCGGCAGTTCGCGATCCGTTTTGTCCTGGTATTGCGTGAACCGGGGTGATGCTGCGGTGATCCGCTTCCACGCTGTCTCGCGCTCGGGCCCGCGCAGCTGTTGGGGCGCGACGGCGACCGTGCGGCCATCGACCTCCGCGCGGACTTCGTCCGGGTGCGCGCCGATGTTGTAATACCAGGCCGGATTGCCCGCCGCGCCGTTCGCGGACGCCACGATCAGCCAGTTTCCATCCTCGTCGGGGAAATAGCCGACCGGCGTTTTGCGCTCGGCGCCGGTCTTTGCGCCGGTGGTCGTCAGCACCAGCGCGTTGAAGCCCATAAAACTGCCGCCCTTACGGCGCAGCCATCGCTCGGCCAATGTGTTGAACATGCGGACGAAGCGTCCCGAGGGAACCTTGCCGCCGCGCATGCCCGCGCGTGTGTCGAAGCTCATCGTGCCTCCTCGAAGCCGTGGCGATCGACAGATGACACGCATCTGTTCGTCGTCGGAAATTAGTCAGGAACATTGATTAAGTTAGTCAAAATAGCTGACTATGTCAAACGAGTCTGGGCTGACTGCGCTCGCTGCCCCGGCGGCTCGGGGCGAACAGGAATGGGGGGCGGCCGGCGCGGCGCGGCCGGGTTACCGCTCGTAGGGGTCGGTGATCTCGCGGAGTTGATCCAGGATCTGATGCAACAATCCGAAGTTGCGGGTGCCCAGGTAGGTCTTCCACTGGGAGTAGATCTCGTCGAGTGTCGCCGCGGCCACCTCGACCGCCCGCCGGCCACGTTCCTCGATCACGATCAGCCGGGCGCGGCCGTCCGCAGGATCGGGAACCCGGCGGACATAGCCCAGGCGTTCCAGTTGATCCACCAGCACACCGGCGCTCTGTTTGGTCATTTGTGCCTGGTCAGCGAGATCCGTGAGCCGCGAACCATCCGGGGCGATGCGTTGGAACACCCGGCACTGGGCAAGGGTCCAGTCGTCGAACCCGGCATCCTGCAAGGCCCGGAAAATCCGATCCTCGGTGTACCGGTAAGGGATGAACAACAACACCCCTAGATCAACCCGTTGTTCGTCGTCCATACCGCTCTCGGCTCCGTCGCCCACCTGATCCACGAGTTTCACACCCTACGTCAACCCTGCCCAGCCGGATCGCCACCGACCGCGTCGGCGCGTGCGCTGCGCCATCTGCCCCTCGGTGACTTCGTACCTGTTGCATTTGTCGCTGGTTCTGCTGTATGACTATATTAGTAAACAATCCTTACTACTTTGCTGCTGGCTCCGATAGGCGGCCGAGGACTGTTCACATCCCGAGAAGCAGAACGAAAGTAGGTATCGCCATGACACCGACATCAACCCTGGCCGGCAAGCGGGTCCTGGTCACCGGAGGCAGCCGCGGAATCGGCGCCGCGATCGTGCGGCGGCTCGCCTCCCAGGGAGCCGCGGTCGCGGTCAACTATCGATCAGATCAGGGCGTCGCGGACGAGCTCGTCGGTGAACTGCGTGACAACGGGTGCGCCGCATCGGCTTTCCCGGCCGATATCAGTGACGCGGCGCAGGCCCACGAACTGGTCGGCGCGGTGGTATCGGAGTTCGGCGGCCTGGATCTGCTGGTCAGCAACGCCGGGGTCGAGCATTTCGGCGCGTTGGAATCCATCACCCAGGCCGACTTCGATCGCCTCTTCCAGACCAACGTGGCCGGACAACTGTTCGTCACCCAGGCGGCGGTCGCCGCGATGACCGGCGGCGGCCGGATCGTGCTCAGCTCCTCGGTCAGTGTGCGCCTGGCGGTCTATCACCACGCCCTGTACGCGGCAAGCAAAGCCGCCATCTCGGCCATGGTGCGCAATCTCGCCCCCGAACTGGCCGCAAGGAACATCGCCATCAACGCGATCGCCCCCGGCGCCACCGCCACCCGCATGACCGAGTACGCCCCCCACTACATTCACCCCGCACTCACCGACGTCCCGTTCGACACGCTCCTGCGCTCGATGAGCGCACTGGGCCGGCTGGCCCAACCCGACGAAATCGCCGCCGTGGTCGCGTTTCTGCTCTCCCCGGACGCGTCTTACATCACCGGCACCACCATCGAAGCCGACGGCGGCTGGAACTGACGCGCCCCCGGAGATGGCCGACGCCGATGCCGGTCTGGCTCGCGGCGAATTGTTCACCGCGAGCGAGGATTTGGTGAAACTTATCGGCCGACCGGCAACACCGCGCACGAAGCCGTCCAACACGCCGCGACCGTCGAGAAGTAACGGTGAGCACCTCCGGACCCCACCGGTCCGATGAGACGACCCATACCGTCCCCCCACCGATCACACGCCCATTCGCAGACCCGAAAGGCAGCACGCCATGACCACCCAGAGCACGGCCACCACGCCTGAACTCGCCGGCAAGACCGCACTGATCACCGGCTCCACCAGCGGCATCGGCCGCGCCACCGCCGACACGCTGGCCGCCCTGGGTGCCCACGTCATCGTCTCCGGGCGTGATACCGCACGAGGGGAGGCAGCAGTAGGCGAGATCCGCGCCGCCGGTGGCCGGGCCGACTTCGTCGCAGCCGATCTGCGCGACCCCACGAGCGTCCGCACCCTGGCCGAGCAGGCCCTGGAGATCGGCGGTGGCCGGGTCGACATCCTGGTCAACAACGCCGCCGTCTACCCGTACGCCCCGCTCACCGACGTTACCGAGGACGCCTTCGATCAGATCTACGCCGTCAACGTCAAGGCGCTGTTCTTCCTGACCAAGGCCCTGGTACCGGCCATGGTCGAGCATGGCGACGGCACCGTGGTGAACTTCTCCACCGGCCTGGCCAACATGGGTGTCGCGACCGGCTCGGTCTACTCCTCCAGCAAGGGCGCGGTGGAGTCTCTCACCCGCGCTTGGGCGGCGGAGCTCGGCCCCAGCGGTGTGCGCGTCAACGCGATCAGCCCCGGAATAATCGTCACTCCCGGTCTCGGCGCCGTCAGCCCCAGCATCCTCGAAATGACCAACGGCGACCCTGCCGGGCGCCCCGGTCAGCCCGAAGAGATCGCCAGCAGCGTCGCGTTCCTCGTCTCGGATGCCGCGAGCTACATCCACGGGATCGTGCTCCCGGTCGACGGCGGAGCACTCGCCACCCTCTGATTCGACAATCCTGCACCCCCACGCACCATCTTCATACAACCGGAACGGGAGATCAGTTTCCAATGACATCGCTCAGCCAACCCGAGACGTCGCCTGTCGGTGAGCCTTTCAAAGGCCCGAGAACCTGCGACGCGAGCGCGATGCTCGAAATCCACCGCGCGCTCCGGCGCTCCTTCGACGAAGCCACAGCACTCGTGGACGGGGTCGCCGACGGCGACACGAAGCACGCGACGGCCGTCGCCACGCAACTCAACCTGATCTCGACCGCGCTCCACGCACACCACGAGGGGGAAGACTCACGACTCTGGGACACGGTGACCGACCGAGCACCCGCATGCGTCCTTCATGTCGACCGGATGAAGCGTCAGCACGCCGGCATGCTGGCGCACCTCGAAGACCTCGACCGGACCTTGCCCGCCTGGCGCGCGACCGCGACGAGGGAAGCCGCCGAACCCATCCGCTCGGCCATCCACGGAGTGTCCGCGGCAATGGCCGAACACTTCCCGGACGAAGAAGCCACCATCGTCCCGGTCATGGAGCATGTGCTCACCCAGCGCGAGGAGAGTTGGTTCGGCAAGCACGGCCGGGCCGCGACCCCGAAGGGTCAGCTCTGGAACATGCTCGGCGCCATCCTCGCCGCCCAGCCCGACGGGGGCGCCGCATGGTTGAAGAAGAACATGCCCGGACCCGTTGCGCTGATATGGCGGTGGATCGGCGCCCCGCGTTACGCACGTTTCCGGGCAGCGCTGGAAGGCCGCAGCTGAGTTATTGGCGCCCGGCTTGGTGTCACGATTTCGAGAGCGAGCTGGGCCGTCGCCCCGGTCGTGGACCGTTGGCAGGTTGAATGAGGTCGTCCAGCCGGGGGGGCGTCGGCAACTCGCGATCTGTGGCGGCATCGGATAGCCCGGCGAGAAGGATTGCCAGCGTACGTTCCCACGCGGCGCCTCCGGTCGTGCTCTCCATGCTGCACTGCACAGCCAGGAGAACGAGAAGAAGATCTTCGGGAACCACACCCGCCCTCAGCACGCCCGCATCCTGCCCAGCCCTGATGAGCTTCAGTTGCCGCTGTCGGAGCTGGCGACGCAAGCCACCCGCAATCTGCGAGTCCGGCAGCGGGAGTGTGAACGTTCGGATCAGGCTGCGATCGACGAGCCCACGAGCGCATAGGCCCCGCACGTAGGAGAGGATCGCCTCTTCGGGAGCCAACGCGAGCGCGTCGTCAGCGGTGTTCACGTGCTCCAGCAGGCGCTGTTCGATGACGGCTTGGACGAGCTGCGCGCGGTCGAAGTGGCGCGACAGCGTTGCCACCCCTACCCCGGCGACAGCGGCGATCTCGGACAGCGGCACCTCGCAACCATGCTCGGCGAAAACCACTCGCGCAGCGCTGATGATCCGAGCGCGACTTTCGATCGCATCTCGGCGTAGCGGTTTCACACCCATGCCCTCAGCGTAGCAACCGGAAGTAATGCTTCCATTTTCTCTGGGGCCGCGATACAGTCACCTATGTGGAACAGTTTCTTCCACATAGGTGACTGATTGATGCGGAGGCGCCCTCGGGTCCGACCGTGAGGACCCGGAGCGTGCCCGCCAGGTGCGCGACATGGCGGTCCTCTTCATCGAGCGCTGCCCTAGGGTGGCAGCGAGACAGCTTGTCGCGCTGATGCTTTGGTGGCTGCACTCCAGAAATCCGAAGGTGAGGAGATGTCGCATGGTGACGTCCGTTGGTTATGAGTTGTTCGAATCGGTCGAAGTGGAGATCAGTAAAGCCGTGGCGACTGTGCGGTTGTTGACCACGGAACGAGTAGCCGTTCTCGGCGCGCGGGGTTCTCGAGCTGAACTCCACTTCGACCTCGGCCGGGCGCTCGCACGATTGCGAGAGGATGATGCGGTCAGAGTTGTAGTCATCACTGGCATCGACGACGGCGCACCGTGGATTCTGCCGGCTCCGCCCTACGCAGAGGGCAAAAGGCTCGATCCCGAGCCGATCGACTTTCCGGATTGGATGTGGAAAGGGTTCCAGGGTGTTCGGCTGACTCAGCAAACGCTGGCCGAAATGGAAAAGCCGGTGATCGCTCGAGTTAATGGAGACTGTATCGGGTTCGGTCAAAGCATCATGTTCGGCTGCGACCTGATCGTCGCCAGGGAAGACGCGATAGTGGCCGATGTGCATATGGACCTGCAGAAGATCTTTGGGTTCGACACTGTTCCAGGTGACGGCGGAGGTGCGCTGGTGCCCTTGCATATGTTCCCGGCCAAAGCGATGGAATACTTACTTCTTGCCAAGCCCTACACGGCCACCGAACTGGCCGACATGGGTGCGATCAATTACGCCGTGCCCCCGGCTGAACTGGATCAGGTCGTTGACGACATGGTTCGTCAACTTCTGTCGAAGTCCGCCTATGCGCTTGCTCTGACCAAGCGTGTTGTGAAGAGACGAGTGGCCGAACAGCTAAACCTGACATTAGACGCTGCCTCTGCATACGAATGGGTCAACTTCCTTCACTATCGAGGCAGTAACGGCAAAACCAATCTCAGTCTTTAGTCAGGAGCCTCGACTTGCGAGCCATTGTCTACACCCGCCCCGGGACCTCCGACGTTCTGTCTCTGGCCGAGCGCGACATTCCCGAGCCCGGTCCGGGCGAAGTTCGGGTACGCCTGATGCGTTCCGGAGTCAATCCCACCGATTGGCGATTCCGAATCCGACCCCTGCCGTTCGATGAAGTCACGCCTGGTCAGGATGGCGCTGGCATCGTCGACGCGGTGGGCCCGCAGGTAGCTGATTTCGCCGTTGGCGATCGCGTCTGGCTGATGCTCGCCCAGCATGAAAAGCCTTCCGGTACAGCGGCCGAGTATGTAGTGCAACCGATCAGCCGCGTCGTTCCTTTGCCCGATGGAGTGAGTTTCGACATCGGTGCCTCCATCGGGGTTCCAGCCCTGACTGCGCATCGTGCTCTGACAGTGCACGATCGCGGCCCCTCGCATCTTGAACCGGGCGCGATGACCGGATTGACGGTCCTGGTACAGGGCGGTGCAGGCGCAGTTGGCAACGCCGCAGTCCAGTTGGCGAGCTGGTCGGGTGCAAACGTCGTCACAACGGTGAGTTCGACAAGGAAGGAATCGTTGGCAAAGGCCGCCGGCGCCCACCATGTGATCAACTATCGGCAAGGCGATGTCGAGAGCGCGGTACGCGCCGCCGCGCCCGACGGCGTGGACCTGGTCGTGGAGGTCGCTCCAGCCCAGAACAACGCACTGGACCTTGCTGTTGTGAAAACCGGCGGAACCATATCGATCTATGCCAAGCACGGAGGTGACGAATACTCGGTACCCATTTTGGAAACCTATTTCAAGAACCTCCGATATCAATACCTCGTCTTGTACTCCCTGCACGCCGAGGCACTGGCACAGGCAGCGAGTGACGTGACGGCGGCCATCGCCGCTGGCGGCTTCCGCATCGGTGAGGACTCTGGACTCCCGATCCATCACTTCCCCCTCGCGGAAGCTGCGGCGGCGCAGGACGCGGTCGAACAAGGAACGGTCGGCAAAGTTCTGTTGGACATAGCGGAGACATGATTGCGACGCACGAGTTCCAGATGGCCGACTTCGAACCCGGTTTCCTCGAGTAGTTCTCGGCGCGCACACCTCTGGGGCTTCGTCGGGCTCCACGATGCCGCCGGGGGCTTCGAATCCGATGCTGCCGACGATCCATCGGTGGCGGTGCTGCAGCAGCGCACGGCCGTGGTCATCGAGGGCGACGGTGTCGAGTCGGACAGCGTGTGGGCGCGGTGCCGCCCGCGACTGCCTAATCATGCGCTGGGCAGTCTGGCGACATCGCCGCCGGCGCGAGAGTCGGACCGGGCTCAGCGCGGGGCCGCCCCGGGGCCGCCCACGGCGATCTGTATGCCGCTGGGCATGCGCGGCGTGTAGGGCGCTTCGAGCTGCTGCGCCTCCTCGTCGGTGAGCCGGAGGCTCAGCGCGGCGGCCGCGTCGGCGAGGTGCCCGGTCCTGGTGGGCCCGACGATCGGCGCGCAGACCACGGGGTTGCGCAGCACCCAGGCCAGGGCGACCTGCGCCATCGGGACGCCGTGCCCGGCGGCGACCGCCTGCACCGCGTCGGCGATCGGCTTGTCGTCGTGTGGCATCAATTGGCGGGCGACGGCGTCGGTCTTGCTGCGGGCGGTCTGCTCGCCCCACGGCCTGGCCAGGCGTCCCTTGGCGAGGGGGCTCCAGGGGATTGAGCCGACGCCCTGGTCGGCGAGCAGGCCGAACATCTCCCGCTCCTCCTCGCGCTGCACCAGGCTGTACTGGTTCTGCATCGAGATGAACTCCGTCCAGCCGTGCAGCCGCGCGGTGTACTGCATCTTGGAGAACTGCCACGCCCACATGCTCGACGCGCCGATGTAGCGGGCCTTGCCCGCCTTGACCACGTCGTGCAGCGCCTCCATCGTCTCCTCGACGGGGGTGTCCGGGTCGAGGCGATGGATCTGGTACAGGTCGATGTAGTCCGTGCCGAGGCGGGCCAGGGACGCGTCGACCTGCTCCATGATCGCCCGGCGGGAGAGCCCGGCGCCGCCGGGGCCGTCGCCCACCTTGAAGAACACCTTGGTCGCCAGCACGATGTCCGCGCGCCGCGTGTACTTGCGGATGGCCCGGCCCACGGTCTCCTCGGACGCCCCCTGGCCGTAGGCGTTGGCGGTGTCCCAGAACGTGATCCCGAGCTCGACGGCCTCCCGGAAGATGGGCTCGGCTTGCTCATCGTCGAGCGTCCACCGGTTGTTGCCGCGTGAGGGGTCGCCGAAACTCATGCAGCCGAGTGTGATCCGGCTGACCTTCAGTCCTGACGTACCGAGCCGCGTGTATTCCATGCCGTATTCCTTCAGTTCAACAGAGACATCCAGGGGGATCGTGCCCCTCTCGGGGCGCCGGAACCAGTTAACGTGCCGCCCCTGGGCGCGGGGGAGTGCCTGCTCTTCCGGGTAACGGCAGTACCTCCCGGCACGCCGCCGCCCGGCCTACGGTGGTGATGTGAGCGGCAGCGAGAGGCACGAGCAGGCCAAGGAGGTGCGGGAGTTCCTCAGTACCCGTCGTGCCCGTATCACGCCTCAGCGGGCGGGGCTGCCCGTTTTCGGTGGTAATCGACGTGTGGCCGGGTTGCGCCGGGAGGAAGTGGCACTGCTGGCGGGGGTGAAATGTCTCCTCGGGAAATTCTCTGGCGATGATTTTCTGTGTTTCTGCCCATAGTTGGTCGATCTTGTGATGGTGGGCAGATTTTGCTGGCAGATCACACATCGCCCATAACTGCACCAGGACAGATTTCAGCTGAAGTTTGATGTGATGACGCCAGCATGCCGCGTAGGGGAAGACAACGGTGTCCGAGTCGCGGACTGATTGATCGGCGAGCATTGCGTGATGCAGGATCTCAGCAGCTCGCCGATACCCTTGAATACGGCCGTACAGGCCCATGCGCCGCTGCCATCCGATATCCAAGAGGGTGCGACTGATGGGTTGGCGGGGTATTGAGATCATGGTGTTCGGCAGGCCAAACGTGCTCTATGTCGTCAAACCTCATGAACTCGTGCCCTTTCGGCTATTTGTGCTGGTCAGCTTCTGTCGTTCGGCGCGCTCGTTGTAGGTCTCGAAGAGGAATACAGCGAGGGTCGAGGCGGCACCGACGACCAAACGCGCATGCCGTGGGCCGAGTCCGCTGGTACCAGTTGCCTTGCCGTGTCCCGTCCCATACGAGTTGCGCAGTTCGGCGACACCTGCTGCCAGGTTTCCAAGGCTGCCGAGCACGCGCTTGATCGAGTCAGTCGCAGCGGCGGTCGATGCAACTGAGTCCGGGGCGAGTTGCAGCTGCTTCGTCGTTTCCCGAAGTAGCTGCGGGACATCCCATTTCTTGTCCACATGGATGCCAATGCCTTCAAGAACGGTCTTGCAGGTAGTTTCGATCAGCTCCTTCGCGGTGCCGATCGCCAGCTCGGGATCAGTGTCGATCGCAGTCTCCATGCGGGTGATCTGCTGAGCGACGTAGGTAACGTCTCCGGCCGATACGTGCTTCGTGATCTGCCTGACCGGCCCCGGCACGGTCAGCGAGCTCCTGGCTGCGAACACGGGCCGCCCGGAGATCTGGGCGGCTTCGGCCAGCTCCCAGCCGTCCATACACAGGTGACGGTTGTACATCCCGGCCAGCTCTAGCGCTTCGCCCCGGTTGGGTCGAACAACGGGATGCACTGTCATCGCTAGGAACTGGAGGAACTTCTCATCGTTCTTGTCGAGTTCCAAGCGGTCGTCAGTGAAGACCCACTCGTCTTCCCAGTCCAGATTGTTCTCTCGATGCTGCCGGATGTCGTCACGTGCTGTATTGAAACGGGTGTCGTACGAGGGCATTTCATCGAGGGGGTACAGGCGTGCAAGAAAGGTCAGCTCGTCTAGCCGTCCAGCCCACCAGATCTGGCCGATACGCAGCTCATCCATGATGGCGTCACGGGTGACCTCGGTGATCTGCATGGTGGGATGATAGTGGGTGGCACCGACACGGAACGAGCCGTTTTCGCTTGCCCCCGTGCGTCGCGCCTACAAAGTCCTGACACCATGCACAGGATCATGTCAGCCCACGTCAGCTGTTCGTTCGCAGCTCCTGCTTCATGGAGTGCAGAGATGGTACAACTCGTCGGGGTCGCGTCTTGGTTACGCACTCCGTGATTTCGTGGCAAGCCCTGGAAGGGCGCGGCAGTACTTCAAGGACGGGTGATTTCGCGCGAGGGTGACCTCGCCAGGCGTAATGGGGGCTGGTAGGCAAATGCGAGGGAGCTGCGGGGGTGGGGTACGGCTCGGTGTCGCGGGTAGCTCTTATCCTCTCGGGCGGTATGTGTTCGACCGGATTGCGCGGTATGGATGAATCCTGATGATCAAGTGGGACTGGTCAGTTGGTGGCAGCCATAACGAGATCGCGGTACGGGAGTCTCACGACCGCGTGCGCAGCGATTCCGAGTTCGGTTTCGACTTCTTCGAGGTGGACGGTTGCCGCATTCGGATCGAGGGCGGTGACTTCGGTTTCGACGAAGGTTCCGGCGTGGGTGACGGCATCGATGCTTACGATGATGTCCTTCCGTTCCGGGTGTCGGTAGGTGGTGCGGTCCTTTTCGACACGGACGAGTTGAACCATGCCGATCGCGGTGAGGAGTTGGTTGGCGGCGTCAGCCTGTTCGGGGCCGCTGAGGGTGACATTAGTTTCGCGTTTGGCGATCACATCGGCATGACTGTGCGTGGTGGAGGTCGATGGCGGCTTATAGGTGATCTCGGCGAAACCATCGCGGTGCCGGATGCGAAGGCATTCAACGGTTTTCATGTAGTCGACATCGGGTCGGCTGTAGTAGGTGTCGACTTCGGTCAGGTGCCCGGCCTGCTTGTATCCGAGTTCGGTGAGTCGCTGGTGGAGGGTGCTGGGGTTGCGGAGTTCGCGTTTGCGCTCGACCTCGATCAGGTGCATGGGCTCAGATCATCCTCTCGTGTGGATGGCGGTGTGGACGCGGGCGAGGTTGGATTTGGAGCAGTGCCCGCGGATCGTGCCGAGAGCACGCTGGAGTGCTTCGGTGTCGGTGAGTGGAATGTTCTGGAACAGCACCATTTGTTTGGCGTCTGTCAACGGGTTGGCGAGGCTCTTGTTGAGGAATCGGTTGTAGTAGTGGCGTTCCCGCACGAACACATCTTCCGGGAGCACGGGCATGAGCGCCGAGGGCGGCATGTTCGTGCACATTTCGGCCGAGTGCATCGCGAACGCAGTCAGCAGTTCGTCGGCGGTCAGATAGGCGTAGGTTTCCCGGCCCTCGCGCGCGAGCCAGGTTCCCCATACCTGTGTGCAATCGGTGTCGCCGCGTTCGACCGCTCGGAGGAACAGGTTGAGGGCGACATCGGTTACGGCGTCGAAGATGTCGCCGTCTATGACGTGGTGATCGCCGTAGGATTCGCTGACCGCGGTGATGCTGGTGTGATCGCTGCTGGACATCCGGGTGCTGTCGTTGAACGTGAAGTGCACTCGTTTATGCCCGCTGCGGAAGTCTATCCAGTCTCCGGAGAGTTGACCGTCGAGGATCGGGATGAATCCCAGGATTCCCGATCGCCACACGTGATCGCGGAGGGTGATGTAGTGCCGTTGTGCCTCGCGGAACATCCCGATCGGTGCGTGGATGACTGCGCAGATGCGGGGATCGAGATTGGGTGCGGCGACGATTCGGGAGTTCTGGTGGACCACGATCTCGTCGTCGTGGTGGTGGTAGGGATGGGTGCCGTCGTGCAGATAGTGAGGTAGGAACATCCGCAGGAATTGCAGCCAAGATCGGGCGTTGTAGGACTGCACTGCGCGCTCGTGCAATGAGGGCGCATCCACGGCGAACACGTCGCGATAGACGAAGAATCCGTAGGGTTTCAGCACGCTGGGAAAGGTGCGGATCATCGTGTGGAGCCCGCTGTACGCGCCCCCATAGGAGTAGACCTCGTGCAGTAGTGCCGATGCGCTGATGACATCGACTGGGCCGCTGACCAGCGTCGCAATATCCTGCGCCCAGCCGTGTACCAGCGCACACGTGCCTATCGTATTGAACCGATCGACAGCTCGACTAAGAGAATGCGACTGGACGCCGGGTACCTCGACCAAGGTGAGCCGAACATCTCGGGGTTCATCCTCGAACTGGGAGGCCAGGAACGCTACGGCTGCGCCGCCGCCAGGGCCTATCTCGACAATGTGGGGGTCAGGATCGGGCACCCGGGTCAGCGCGCGGTGAACGAGGAGCCCTTTTTCGTAGCCGTGGTCGTTCGCTGCCACATCGAGGTAGGTGGTTTCAGACTTCTGTTGCTGTGCAAAGGAATTCGCTGTGCCAATCATCGTGCACCGTGGAGTTTCGTTTATGGGACCGGCCGAATGGGTGCTGGTCAGGGCTCGAGGTAGAGACGTTCATTGGGCAACCTAGGTAATCCGATGATGTCACCGGACAGTACGTGCACCTCATCCGGGAAATGATGAGTGCGGAAGTCTTGGATGAACAGCAGGGCTGCAGTGAGACAGGCAGCGAAATCGAGGCGCATACTGTCTAGATGGACGGACAGGCGCACATCGCGTTCGCCCGGTATCGGTGATTCGTCCGAGCTGCTCATGATGACCACACCCGACGAACGTGGCATTCGATGTGACCGTAAAGTCCGATAAGGTCTGTGTGCTCCGGAACGTAGTGCGGTGAACTCATTGTTCCTGCCACCAATTGAAATGCTCGACATTGACTTTCGCTACAGCCTCCAGATATGCGTCTGCCATTTCCTCCAGCGAAATTTCAGTAGGGCGGCCCAACCTCATTCCGTCCATTGCTTCCAGTAGATATCGCAATGTCTCCTCAGGTAACAGATCGGCCTTGAGCCCCGTCTTCAGCTGCGGGGCCATATAGTCTCCCGGATTCCGATAGGGCTCAGGGTTGGCACCGTTGGTCATCGGGTTGCTGCTTTCCTTATCGGTGGACCATATTCTCTCGGTGACTCCCATAACTTATCTCGTACGGCATCCCACAGCCGCCCCAACTTGGGTAGCCGTAGTCGGGCCTCTGCGATATCCGGGCAGTCGGCACCGAAGGCGACCGTTCCGGGCGGTGCCGCAGGCATGGGCTCGTGAGGCCAGACATACGCCGGGCGGGCGTCCGAGGGCACGAGGACAGAGACGATCTTCGCCTCTTGACCTACGAGCCGCCAGGTAGCTTGCTGGCCGTCGTCAGTCTTGGTGCGACGCAAGGACTCTCGATCCGATAGTTGTCTGACCAGCATGCAATGCCTCCAGGACAGTTGGCGGGCACTCGATGCCGGGGACTTCGGACGGCCGGTTCAACCCGGCATCGAGTGCTGACACCAAGCCTGATCGATGCCCGGTGTCGGGCCGCAGTGGCAAGGTCCGTGGCATTCGGCGGTGCGGCACCGCGATACACCCCGCGCTGGCGACCGATAGCAGGTTGGTAGTGGCATCACTAGTGGCATCTCGGGCCGATGCGGGTCCGGACCTTTCCCCGGACGCCTACGGCGGGAATGATCGAACCCATGGGCACCGCCACAGGGGCACTCATCCGTGATCTGCGTAAAGCACGCGGCTGGGCACAAGGCAAACTTGCTGATGAGTTGTCCGCGCACTCGGGAACGACGATCTCCCGCGAGTACATCTCGCGACGTTGGGAGAACGGTTGCACCACCCCGAGCGCGTTCTGGCTACGCCATCTGTCGGCGGTGCTCGACGTGCCGCTATCTGTGCTGGAGGGTGATGTGGACCGACGACAATTCTTGGCCTATACGGCTGCCACGGCTATTGCGCCGGTCGTTGCCTCTGACCTGTTGGCGCAAGGGTTTTCGCAACAGTTGCGCGGGGGCGGGCCGACGATCGAGGAGTGGGAGAACACGCTCACCACGTACGGGCACGACTACATGACCCTCGGTGCCGGAGAGATTCAAAAGCGCTTGGCCGCCGATCTCGTCGTGGCACAACAGCAGCTCGATATGCCGCGCATGTGGGCCGCTGCGGCACGGCTGATGGTGTTGTACGCCAAGACATTCGGCGGTAACGACGGCTCCAAGGCCGTGTCTTGGTACCAGATGGCTTCCGAGTCCGCCGACCGATCCGGCGATGACGAGATACGGGTGTGGGTGCGGGGCAGGGCAGCCATCGCGCTCGGCTACGAAGCGGCAGCGTTGCCCTTCGCTGAGTTGTTCGCCCGTCAGGCTGTGCAGATCTCCGAGAAGTCGAGCTTGGGACGGTTGAACGCGATCATGGGTGCCGCGCATGTGGCTGCGGCAAAAGGTGATCGCTCCGGTGCCTTGTCACTCACCGAAAACGGCCGACGCCTGTTCGATCGGGTGGGGAGCGAGGAACAAGAGTCCGATTACGCGGTGCCCTGGTGGCGATTCAACGTATTCGTGTCGCTGCTCGCTGCTCGGCTGGGTGAGGAACGGATCGCTGTGCAGGCACAGGATTCGGCTCGCGCGGAGTTGCCGCCGACGCTGCCACGGTTCGCGACCCACCTCGAGATGCATCGCGGACTGATGCTGGTTCGCGCCGGTGATCGCGAGCAGGGGATAGCGCTGGCGCGCGGCGCACTGGATGCGTTGCCGCCCGAGAAACACTCGCTGACTCTGCGAATGCTGATGGATGAGATCGCCCGCCCGGCGGTCAACTGCTAAGAGGTTCCTTGCCGCCCACGCTGCGCTGATCCCGCTCATCCAGGCGGCCCAACTTTTCCGGGGGCTGTATCGAGAGCGCTGACATCTTATCCGGCGGCGATCGGGGTGGGGTTTGGTTGTCAGAGGCGTAGCCGATGTCGTGGCCGAGTTCGGGTGGGAGG
>NZ_JAGPOX010000123.1 GCF_019038435.1 Nocardia alni | reverse complement strand
GGGTGGTGGGCGGCGGACCGCAGGATGGTGTGGGCTCGATCTACCAGGGCGGGGAGGTCTTTCACGGTGGAGACCGGGAGACGCGGGTCCACTCGTTCGGCGAAGCAGATTTCGCTGCGATAGATGTTGCCGATGCCCGCGAGGTTGGTCTGGTCGAGCAGGGCGAGGGCTATCGGGCGGTCGGGGGTGGCGGACAGGCGCCGGACCGCTTCGGCGGCATCCCAATTCGGGCCGAGCAGGTCCGGGCCCAGATGGTCGGTCGCGGTATGTTCCTCGGCCAGGGGCAGTACTTCGACCGTGCCCAGGGAGAAGCCCACGGCCTCGGCGTCGTCGGTGGCCAGGACCAGTCGGGCGGTGAATCCTGGTTTGGTCCAGCGCTTTCCCGGTGGATAAACCCGCCACTCGCCCTCCATCTTCAGATGCGTGTGGATGCTGAGCGTGGGCGTGCGCACGAACAGGTGCTTGCCGTAGCTGCCGACGCTCTCGACCGGCTTGCCGCGCAGGTCCAGCGTGGCATATCGCGGGACCCGAAAGTCGCTGCGAATCAGTGTTTTTCCCGCGAGAGCCGTCCGCAGCCGGGCCGCGGCGAGAAAGACCGTGTCACCCTCGGGCATGTGCGGCTCCCGCGGATACGTTCGACCACCGCCGCGTTCCGACGAGGTGCACTCCGACAGCTGCGACTCCGCTCATCTGCGGTGGCGCGGCCCGGGTTCGCGGCCCATGAGCGGGGTGAGTGTGAGTAACCGGTCGAGTTCGTGGCTCGTCGGTGTCTGCCTGTGGAACGATGTGCACTGCCACGGCACTCATGGTTTGCCTCGAAGGCGGAACCCGCGCGGGGTGGAGGCGAAGCCCGCGTCGGTGAGGAAAGTGGCGAAGGTGTTGCCGTGCACGGAATCTCCGTCCACGCGCTCGACCACAAGGGAGTCGACGCGACGGTCACGGACGAGGGCGGCCAGCGCCTCGGCGGCTCGGGTGCGGTGCTGCGGATCCTCGGTGAAGGTGAGCAGGGTCTTGCCGCCGCGCTCGAGATAGAGGGTGAGGTCGCCGTCGACGAGGACGACCAGGGCGCCGGCCTTGCGGCCCGGGCGATGTCCGGCGCCTTCGGCGGATGTCTTGGGCCAGGGCAGGGCCGCGCCGTAGGGGTTGGCGGGGTCGCATGCGGCCAGGGCCAGTGCCGTGGGAGCGGCTCGCTCGTCGCGGTCGGCGTCGAAGGTGCGCAGTCGGTCCACCACATCGGTGGTGGAGAACTGTGCACCGCCCAGGGAATCGACGAAATAGCCGCGACGGCAGCGACCGCGGTCCTCGAATTCGGTGAGTACGCGGTACATCAGCGCGAATCCGCCCGGAATCTGTTCGCCCTGTACTGATCCCCGGGTCAACACCCCGTACCGCTCGAGCAGCTGATCGGCCGTCGCGTGCGCGCGAACCGTATTGTCGCCCACCCGCTCCGGCAGCAGTGACCAGCGTCCGGCCACGGAGGGTGGCCCGGTGCGCGACGGCATGGCCGGGCGCGGCAGGTACGCGCGGCCGCGTGGGGTGCGCCGGGGCGAGCGATGCGCGGTGGTGGTGCGCGCGGTGCCCGACAGCAGCGCTCGTACCGGCGCGAACGTATCGCCACCGACGTACCCTGCCCAGACCAGTTCCCACAGCGCCGTCGAGACCACCGCATCGTCCAGTAGGCCGGTAGCGTCCGACAGTTGCCTGAAGAAGTAAGCGCCGCCTGTGGATGGAACCACCTGGACCCGAGGGGCGGCGGTGCTCTTGGCCTCGTCCGCACCGTTGAGGGCTGCTCCCATGCGATCCGCCGTGGCGTCCGAACCGATCGTCGGCGGGTTCGGCTGTGCCGGTGGGGGAGTCGCGGTTCCGGGATCGGCGGTAGTGCCCTCCGGGCGAATCGGTCCACGGGGCGCCCGGGGAGCGCCTGCGTCTCGAGCGGTCGTTCCGGGACGTTCGGCCGACTCGGATCGATCGGTCGAATCATGCTGGTGTGCGGTTGGTCTCGCGGTCAAAGGTGGTGATTGCGGGATCACAGTCGCGCCCAAAGCCATCAACAGCTGGATCTGAGTCTCGGTGAGGTCGATGTCGTCCGGCAGGGGCAGTGTGACACCGGCCTGGTCGGCGAGGTGCAGGGCGATCCAGCCGTCCTTGGCGGTGATCGACCCGTGGCCGGACCAGATGATCTCGCCGGTGGCCATCAGCTCGTCCAGCATAGCGGGGGAGTAGTCGCGCACCCGCGTGGGCAGGATCAGCGTCTCCCATGCGGACGCCGGAATCGGAACGCCCGCAAGCTGTTCCACGACGGCGAAGACTCCGTCGACACCGCGCAGTTCCCCGGTGCCGATATGCTGCCACGCGGGCAGGAAACGGGCGAACGCGCTGGTGGATACCGGCTCGACCTCCTTGCGGGCCGCGGCCAGTGAGCGTCGCCGGAGGCGGCGCAGCACCTGGCTGTCACACCACTCCGTGCCGCCGGAGCCGGGTGTGAATTCGCCTTCCACCACTCGTTTCTCGGCGGCCAGGCGGTGCAGGGCGGTGGCCGCGACGGCGGGGCCGATGCCGAAGCGGTGAGCGAGCGCCTCGAGCCCGAACGGGCCGTGCGTGCGTGCGTAGCGGCCGGCCAGGTCACCGAGCGGGTCGGCGACGGGCTCGATGAAGGCCGCCGGGGTGCCGATCGGCAGCGGAACGCCCAGGGCGTCACGCAGCCGCGAGGCGTCTTCGATCGCGACCCACCACTGCCGCCCGGCGAAGGAAACCTCCAGCGCACGATGGGCTTTCAACAGCTCGGCGAACCACGGCCGAGGGTCCTCGGCGCACCGTTCGGCGGCCTCGGCCGCGGTCAGCGGGCCCAGCAGACGCAGCAGATCGGCCAGCCCCTCGCCGTCGCGGGCGTGACGTTCGGGCGTAAGCCGCTGTAGTTCCCGCTCGGTCAGCTCGAGGACCGAGGCATCGAGCAGTTCGCGCAGCTCCACCCGCCCGAGCAACTCGGCGAGCAACCCGGAGTCCAGGGACAGCGCGGCGGCGCGGCGTTCGGCCAGCGGACTGTCGCCCTCGTACATGAACTGCCCGATGTAGTCGAACAGCAGCGCGTTGGCGAACGGCGACGGCGTGGCCGTCTCCACCTCCACCAGGCGTAGTTTGCGCCGGGCGATGCCCGATTGAAGCTCGGTCAGCGCGGGCAGGTCGTAGACGTCCTGGAGACATTCGCGCGCCGTCTCCAGCAGGATCGGGAAGTCGGGGAACTTGCGCGCCACATCCAGCAGTTGCGCCGCGCGTTGCCGCTGCTGCCACAGCGGGGCCCGGCGCCCGGGATCGCGGCGAGGCAGCAGCAGGGCACGGGCCGAGCACTCGCGGAACCGGGAGGCGAACAGCGCCGAGCCGCCGACCTGTTCGGTCACCAGGTCGGCGATCTCGTCGGGCTCGAAGACGAACAGCTCCGCGCCCGGCGGATCGTCGGTGGTGTCGGGTAATCGGACCACGATCCCGTCGTCGGCGGCCGTAGGCGCGGCATCGACCCCGAAACGCTCGCGCAACCGCGCGCCCACCGCGAGCGCCCACGGCGCATGCACCGGAACCCCGTACGGCGAATGCAGAATCAACCGCCAATCGCCGAGTTCGTCGCGAAATCGTTCGACCAGCAGTGTCCGATCGGTCGGCAAATGACCTGTCGCCGAATTCTGTTCCCGCAGCAGGGACACCAGATTCGCGGTCGCGAATTCATCCAGCCCGGCCGCGTGCACGATCCGCTCGAGCTCGGTGAGTTCCTCGCCGCCGTCCGTGCCGCGCTTGCGCTTTCGTCCGGTCGTCGCGCGCTCGCCTGCCGCCGCTGACCGCTTCCCGGCTTTGCTCGTGCTGAGGTCGGTATCTGACGAAGCGCCGGCATCGATCTCTGCCGAAGGCGTGCCGAGCGGACGGGGCGGGACTGCACCGGCACTGGATCGGGCGTCGATCAGCGTGTCGAGATGCGCTGCCGGAGCGCGCTCGATCGCCCGCCCGGCATCGCGCACGAATTCGCCCAGTGCGGCGCCCAGTTCGGCGGGGCGGCCGAGTGAATCACCGTGCCAGAACGGGAGCCGGCCGGGCAGCCCGAAGGCCGGGGTGACCAGGACCCGATCGTGGGTGATCTCCTCGATGCGCCAGCTGGTGGCGCCCAGGGCGAACACATCGCCGACGCGGGACTCGTAGACCATCTCCTCGTCGAGTTCGCCCACGCGAGAGGCCTTCTCGCCCACCATGAATACCGGGAACAGGCCCCGGTCGGGGATCGCGCCGCCGGAGGTGACGGCCAGGCGCTGCGCCCCGGGGCGCCCGGTCAGCGTGCCCGCGTCGCGGTCCCACACCACGCGCGGCCGCAGTTCGGCGAATTCGTCGGACGGGTAGCGCCCGGACAGCAGATCCAGCACCGACTCGTAGGCGGATCGCGGCAGGGCGGCGTAACTGCCCGTACCGCGCACCATCTCGAACCAGGCATCCACATCGATCGGTTCCAGCGCGCAGGCCGCGACCGTCTGCTGGGCGAGAATATCCAACGGATGCAACGGAATTCGCAGCTTTTCGATCTGCCCGGCCGTCATGCGCATCGAGGCGACAGCGCAGTGGATCACGTCGGTGCGGTGCTTCGGGAAGATCACACCCCGGGAGATCTCGCCCACCTGATGTCCGGCCCGGCCCACCCGCTGCAGCCCGCTGGCCACCGAGGGCGGCGCCTCCACCTGCACGACGAGGTCGACCGCGCCCATATCGATGCCCAGCTCGAGGCTGCTGGTGGCGACCACGCACCGCAGCCGCCCCGTCTTCAGATCGTCCTCGATGATCGCGCGCTGCTCCTTGCTCACCGAGCCGTGATGGGCCCGCGCGAGCAGCGGCCCGGCGCCGTGATTCACATCGCCGGTGGCGCCGATCAGGGCGGGCGGACCGTGCTCGGTGGACACTTGCTCCCCGGACCGTTCGGCATAGGACTCGTTCAGCCGTGCGGTCAGCCGTTCGGCCAGCCGGCGCGAATTGGCGAACACGATCGAGGATCGATGCTCGAGCACCAGATCCACGATGGCCGCGTCGACATGCGGCCAGATGGAGGGCGTGCGGGGCTCGTCGGCGTCGAGATCGGCCGTACCCGCGGGCTCGGGCGCGGTCATGTCCGCGACCGGGACACGGACCGTCAGGTCGAAGGTCTTCGGTGCGGGCGGCGCGACGATGGTGATGGGTGCTCTACCGACCAGGAACCGGCCGACCTCCTCGGGCGGGCGCACCGTGGCGGACAGGCCGATCCGCTGCGCGGGTCGCGGTATCGACCCATCCGGCTGCGCCGACTGCGTCAACTCGTCCAGCCGGGCCAGCGACAAGGCCAGGTGCGCACCGCGTTTGGAGCCCGCGATGGCGTGCACCTCATCGATGATGACGGTGTGCACCGCGCGCAGCGACTCCCGTGCGGCGGAGGTGAGCATGAGGAACAGCGATTCCGGCGTGGTGATCAGGATGTCGGGCGGGGTCCGCAGCAACGACCGGCGCGCGGCGGCGGTGGTGTCACCGGAGCGGACGCCGACGCTGATCTCCGGTGCGGGCAGGCCCAGCCGTTTGGCCGTCTGCGCGACCCCGACCAGTGGAGCCCGCAGATTGCGCTCGACATCCACGGCCAGGGCCTTGAGCGGGGAGACATACAGCACCGAGGTGCCGGGCGCCACCCTCTCGCGCCCCGCGAGCCTGTCGATCGCCCACAGGAACGCCGACAGCGTCTTCCCGGACCCGGTCGGGGCGATGACCAATGTGTGCTCCCCCGCGGCGATCGCCCGCCATGCGCCCAGCTGAGCGGCCGTCGGCGCGGGGAACGCGCCGGCGAACCACTCCTGGGTCGGCCGGGAGAACTGATCCATGGGATCAAGTCTGCACCCGGGCACCGACAAGTCGGGGCGACGGTGCCGGACGGCAGATGCGCAGGTTGCGCGGGTCGTCCGGAACATGCGGTCCCGCTCTGGCGAAGCCTGAGCAATCCCGGCACGGGTCTCGGCGCCGGGCCGTAGGCTTCCAAACGTGCAGAAGGTGCTCCGACTCGACCTGGTCAGCCATGGTATGACCGAGGCGATGCGCAAGGCACGATTCCCGGTGGACGAGCCCCTGACCGAGGCTGGGCGCCGCGCTGTCGCCGAGTGCGGTCGCCTGCATGCCGCGCGCGTCCTGACCGCCCCCGAACGCCGTGCCGTGGAGACCGCCGCCCTGCTCGGCCTGCTGGGCGAGGAGGACGACCGCCTCCGCGACCTGGACGCGGGAGCCTGGCGTGGCGGTGAGCTGATGTCGGTCCCGCAGGACGACCTCTACGCCTGGCTCACCGACCCGAAATTCCGCGGCCACGGCGGTGAGGCGGTCATCGACGTGATCGAGCGAACCCGCCAATGGCTGATCGACATCGCCGAACAAGGCCTGCCCACCATCGCCGTCACCCACCCCGCGATCATCCGGGCCGCGATGCTGATCACCCTCGAGGCGCCCGCGAATTCCTTCTGGCGCATAGACATTCCCCCGATAGGCGTCACCCGCATGCATTATCGGGGGGAATGGACGCTGCAGTTCCGGACATGAGGGCGGTGTGCGGTCCGCGGGCGATACCGACCGTTACCTGACGCCCGGCACACGTCCCTGCCTGGCGCCCGGGCGCGGCGTAGCCTCGACGGCAGATCCGAAGACGAACTGCGAGGTGACGTGATGCGTACCGACGGGGATACCTGGGATATCGTCAGCAGCGTGGGTCGCACCGCACTGGGTGTGGCGGCGTTTCGTGCGCTGGAGTCCGAGCGCGCCGACCCGCTGATCCACGACGAGTTCGCGCGCTGGTTCGTCGAGGCGGCCGGTGAGCAGCATTTCATCTCGCTTCTGAATGATCCGTCGGCGCTCTCGGGCCAGGATTTCTTTCCACGCATGATGGGCCCGCGGACCAGGTTCTTCGACGAGTACTTCGTCGGCGCCGCAGCACAGGGAGTGCGGCAGGCCGTGATCCTGGCCGCCGGTTTGGACGCACGGGCGCATCGTCTCGATTGGCCTTCCGGCACAACTGTTTACGAGATCGATCGAGATACGGTACTCGATTTCAAGGATCGCGTGCTGACCGAGCATGCCGCGAGTCCCAAGGCCGACAGGCGCACCGTGGCGGTGGATCTGCGGGACGACTGGCCCGCCGCGCTCATCGCCGCCGGTTTCGACGCCGCGACGCCCACGGCCTGGTCGGCGGAGGGGCTGCTGTCGTATCTGCCGGGTGCGGCCCAGGACGCGCTGTTCGAGCGGATCGATACGCTGTCGGCTCCGGGCAGCCGGCTGGCCTCGCACAATGCGCCGAACGTTTCGGGGGAACTGCGGGAGAAGATTCGTCAATTCATGGAATCTCGTGGCCACCGCGCGCCGTGGGGTGACGACATGCCACGTGACCTCTGGTACGACGACGACCGGAACGACCCGGTCCAGTGGCTGACCGAGCACGGCTGGACGGTCCGTACGTTCACCTTCGAGGAGCTGTTCACCTCCTACGGCCGTCCGCTGCCCGACCTGTCCGATCTGCCGCCGGAGATCACCGAAATGCGTCACCGCGCGGCGTTCTGGACCGCCGAGAAGCCCTGAGCCCGATCCGCGCGTCATTCCCCTGTGAGGTGCGGGCCTCATCTGCGCTCGATCCACTGTGTGCCAGCGGATTCCGCACAGAATCGAGACGGTGGGCGCCTGCGGAATGACCGGGATACCTGCTAACCGAACGTAATTCCCTGTGCCAGTGGCAAATCCGTCGAGTAATTGACCGTGTTGGTCGCTCGCCGCATATAGGCCTTCCAGGCGTCCGAACCGGACTCCCGGCCGCCACCGGTCTCCTTCTCCCCGCCGAACGCGCCGCCGATCTCCGCGCCGGAGGTGCCGATGTTGACATTGGCTATGCCGCAGTCGGATCCGTCGGCGGCCAGGAAGCGTTCGGCCTCGCGCTGGTTCTGGGTGAAGACCGCCGAGGACAGGCCCTGGGGGACGCCGTTGTGCAGAGCGATGGCGTCCTCGAAGTTCTCGTAGGTCAGGACGTACAGGATCGGGGCGAAGGTTTCCTCGCGGACGATCTCGGTCTGGGCGGGCATGCGGATCAGGGCCGGGCGGACATAGTACGAATCGTCGGCATCGGTCTCGACTCGCTCACCGCCGCAGAGCAATTCGCCGCCGTCGGCGATGGCGCGGGCAATCGCGGCCTGCATCGCGGTGTACGCCTGGCCGTTGATCAGGGGGCCGACCAGCACGCCGTCGTCGAGTGGATTGCCTACCCGCAGTTGGTCGTACGCCTTGACGATCCGATCGGTGAGCGGACCGACGACATCAGCGTGCGCGATCACCCGCCGCAGTGATGTACAGCGTTGCCCGGCGGTGCCTGCCGCCGCGAAAACTATTCCACGCGTGGCAAGTTCGAGGTCGGCAGAGGGGGTGACGATCGCGCCGTTGTTGCCGCCGAGCTCCAGCAGGCAGCGCCCGAATCGCGCGGCCACCCGCGGCGCGACGATGCGGCCCATCCGCACCGACCCGGTCGCGCTGACCAGTGCCACCCGCTCGTCGTCCACCAGTCGCGACCCCACCTCGGCATCGCCCTGGACGAGCTGATGGATATCCGGATCGGCGCCCACCTCGGCGGCCGCGCGCCGCAGCAGTCCGTGACAAGCGAGAGCGGTCAAAGGCGTTGTCTCCGATGGTTTCCAGACCACGGTATCGCCACATACCAGCGCGATCGCGGTATTCCACGACCACACCGCCACGGGAAAGTTGAACGCGGACAACACTCCGACCACCCCGAGCGGATGCCAGGTCTCCATCAGCCGGTGCCCGGGCCGTTCGGATGCCATTGTGCGCCCGTACAACTGCCGCGACAGCCCGACCGCGAACTCGCAGATGTCGATCATCTCCTGCACTTCGCCCCGGGCCTCGGCGCCGATCTTCCCGGCCTCCAGGGTGACCAGCTCGCCGAGTTCGCGCTTGTGCGCGGTGAGCAGTTCGCCCAACCGGCGCACCACCGCCGCGCGCTGCGGCGCCGGAACGGTGCGCCAATCCGTGAACGCGGTGGCCGCCCGGCGGATCGCCGCATCGACCTCGGCGGCAGAACTCGGCGCGAGGGCGGCGAGGTCGCCGCCGGTGATCGGGGTGCGCGCCGAGAGCAGCCCGGGCGCGGGCGACTGGACGCCCAGCTCGCGCAGCAGTTGCTCGGCGCGCGCGGCCAGTTCACCGGTGGCGGGTGCGGCGAGGGTCATGAGCATCTCCGTATCTGACGACATCCGATGTATCCGAGGGCTCTGATCTGTGGCGGCGTATCGCGGCGGGGACCGTTCCTACCACGGCTTCGGCCCGCTGCGTTAGCCTTCGCTGGTGGCGGATGCACCTGCGAAACCTGTTCTCGACGATATCGACCGACTGCTGATTCGCGAACTGATGGACGATGGGCGCGCCACCTTGTCACACCTCGCGGAGAAGGCGAACCTGTCGGTGTCCGCGGTGCAATCCAGGGTGCGCCGGCTCGAGGCGCGGGGGGTGATCCGGGGGTACAGCGCGCAGATCGATCCGGAGGCGTTGGGGCAGATGCTGTCCGCATTCGTCGCCATTACTCCTCTCGATCCCTCGCAACCCGACGATGCGCCCGCCTTGCTGCGGCACGTGCCCGGGATCGAGGCGTGCCATTCGGTGGCCGGCGAGGAGAGCTACGTCCTGCTCGTACGGGTCGCCTCGCCCCGGCATCTGGAGCAGCTGTTGCAGGAGATCCGCGCGACGGCCAACGTCAGGACTCGAAGCACCATCATTCTGCAGACATTCTATGACAGGTAGGCTCTGACCGTAATTTTGTAATCAGATCCGTAGAAAAAACGTAAAATTTTACGTAGCCTGATGGTGTGACACTCGAAATGGAGCGCCCCGGGGTGATTCGCAACGCGCCGCAGGTCACCCCCACGCAGGTGCACGAAATTCTGAGCGCGAACATCCTGGCCGACGGCTTCGAACTGGTCCTGGATCTGACCGGATCGCGCGGACGTCGGCTCATCGACGCCCGTGACGGCGCCTCATACCTGGACATGTTCGGCTTCTTCGCCTCCTCCGCCCTGGGCATGAACCATCCCGATCTGGCCGATGACGAGGACTTCCGTGCGGAGCTCGTCACCGCCGCCCTGAACAAACCCAGCAACTCCGACATCTACACCGTCGAGATGGCCCGCTTCGTGGACACCTTCGCCCGCGTGCTCGGCGATCCCGCGCTGCCGCACCTGTTCTTCATCGACGGCGGCGCCCTCGCGGTCGAGAACGCGCTCAAGGCCGCGTTCGACTGGAAGAGCCGGCACAACGAAATGCACGGCCGCCCAGCTCATCTCGGCACCAAGGTGCTGCATCTGACCGGCGCCTTCCACGGCCGTTCCGGTTACACCATGTCGCTGACCAACACCGATCCGGTGAAGATCGCCCGTTTCCCGAAGTTCGACTGGCCGCGCATCGACACGCCGTATCTCGCACAGGATGTCGACATCGAGGCCGCCGAGGAACGCGCTCTGGCCCAGGCCCGTGCCGCGTTCGCCGAGAACCCGCACGACATCGCGTGTTTCATCGCCGAACCCATACAGGGCGAGGGCGGCGATCGGCATCTGCGGCCCGGATTCCTGCAGGCCATGCAGGCGCTGTGCCACGGGAACGACGCGCTGTTCATCCTGGACGAGGTCCAGACGGGCGTCGCGGCCACCGGCACCCGCTGGGCGTACGAGCAGCTCGGCCTGACGCCCGACATCGTCGCCTTCGGCAAGAAGACCCAGGTGTGCGGGATCATGGCGGGCGGCCGGATCGACGAGGTCCCGGACAACGTGTTCACCGTCAGCTCGCGGCTGAACTCCACGTGGGGTGGCAATCTGACCGATATGGTCCGGTCGCGCCGCATCCTCGAGGTGATCGAGCGCGACGGGCTGGCCGATCGCGCCGCCACCCTCGGCGCACACCTGCTCGGCCGGCTGGAGGCCCTGGCGGTCGAGCATCCGGAGATCACCGATCCGCGCGGGCGCGGACTGTTCTGCGCGATCACGATGGAATCGGCGCAGCTGCGCGACGAGGTGGTGACAAGGCTGCGCGAGGACGAACGAGTGCTGCTGCTGGGCACCGGCGATCGCGGCATCCGATTCCGTCCGCCGTTGACGGTCACCACCGAGGAACTGGACCAGGCGGTCGATGCGCTGGACCGCGTACTGAGCTGACGACGCCGACGCCTTGAGACGGCCGGACCCACCGCTCGCGGGGCCGGCCGTCGGTTCCGAAGTGCTCCGACGACAACACGATCCGCGACATTGCCCTGATGTTGCTGTCAAAGGCATTGTGGGGTTTTAGTATTCGCACCCATGTCGAAGTGCATGCGTGAATCCGTGGCCGGACGCCACACGTGAGGGTGCGCCGAGCGACCCTCGGATGCGTCGGCGCTGCCATTGTGCTGGCCGGTTGCGTATCCTCCGGAATTCCGGAGAAACTACGGATAGCTCCCCACAAGCCGCGGATCGCCCAGGTGCTGCTCGCACCGGCGCCGGTTCCGCCGCCGATGCTGCCCGGCATGCCGCCGCCGTTGTCGCCCACCGACGTCTACGCGGGTGCGCGGCAGCTCGCACCATCCGTCGCCGGAGATTTGCCCAGGGTGTACGTGCCCAACAGCGGGTCGAACACCATCTCGGTGATCGATCCCGCGACGTACCAGGTGATCGACACCTATCCCTCGCAGGGCGAGGAACCGCAGCACGTCGTCCCGTCGTATGACATGCGGATGCTGTACGCGACCAACGACCTGCCGATCGGCAGTGGCAGCCTGTTGCCGATCGATCCGCGCACCGGCAAACCCGGCGATCCGCTGCCGGTGCGAGACCCCTACAACATGTATTTCACCCCCGACGGCCGTTATGCGATGGTCGTCGCCGAGGCGGACAAGTCGCTGGATCTCTACGATCCGCACGACTGGCGGCGGGTCGGCGCCATCCCGGTGCCCGAATGCGCCGGTGTCGACCATATGGATTTCACCGCCGACGGCCGCCACGCGCTGATCAGTTGTGAATTCGCCGGTCGCATGGGCGTGGTCGACATCGCCCGGCAGCGGCTGGTCGGCATGATCGACCTGCCGGATGGGCGAGAGGGCATGCCGCAGGATGTGAAGCTGTCCCCGGACGGGGCCACCTTCTTCGTCGCGGACATGATGGCCGACGGCGTGTACACGATCGACGCGCGGACCTTCCAGGTCACCGGATTCGTGCCGACCGGCAAGGGCACGCACGGCCTGTACGTCACGCGCGACGCCGCGCGGATGATCATCACCAACCGGGGCGAGGGGAGCCTGTCGGTCTGGGATTTCGCACAGCGGAAGGTAGTGCGCACGTGGGCCATTCCCGGTGGCGGCAGTCCCGATATGGGAAATATCTCAGCCGACGGACGGGTGTTCTGGGTGTCCGGGCGCTACAGCGGTGAGGTCTACGCCATCGACATCGTCGATTGGAAACTCCTGGCCCGCATACCCGTCGGTCGCGCACCGCACGGCCTGACGATCTGGCCGCAGCCCGGGCGCTACTCCACCGGGCACACCGGAGTCATGAGGTGAGTGTGCGCCGTGCCGAATCCGGACCTGTCACGAATGTGACCCACGCAACGTTATAGAGGTGGCTTCGATTCCGTCCCACCGCATTTCACCAGGGCTTTTCTGCTGGCAAATAGTCAATAAAGGTACTCGTCAGTAGCCCCTACAGGAGTTCCCCATGTCATCGCCACTAGCTACACTCCGGGACATGACGAGTGTCCAGCAGCAGCCTTCGCCGGGGTCGGCGGGCTCCCCCGACATCCACACCACGGCAGGCAAGCTTGCTGACCTGCGCAATCGGCTGGACGAGGCCAAGCATCCCATGGGCGAGGCCGCCGTGGACAAGGTGCACGCCAAGGGCAAGATGACAGCGCGTGAGCGCATCCTGGCCCTGCTGGACGAGGATTCGTTCGTCGAGATGGACGCGCTGGCCCGTCACCGCAGCGTCAATTTCGGCCTGGACAAGAACCGCCCGCTGGGCGACGGCGTGGTCACCGGCTACGGCACCATCGACGGCCGCGACGTGTGCATCTTCTCCCAGGACGTCACCGTCTTCGGCGGCTCGCTCGGCGAGGTCTACGGCGAGAAGATCGTCAAGGTGATGGACCTGGCCATCAAGACAGGCCGCCCGCTGATCGGCATCAACGACGGCGCCGGCGCCCGCATCCAGGAGGGCGTGGTCTCGCTCGGCCTCTACGGCGAGATCTTCCACCGCAACATCCAGGCCTCCGGCGTGATCCCGCAGATCTCGCTGATCATGGGTGCGGCCGCGGGCGGGCACGTCTACTCCCCGGCGCTGACCGACTTCGTGGTCATGGTCGACCAGACCAGCCAGATGTTCATCACCGGCCCCGACGTGATCAAGACGGTCACCGGTGAAGAGGTCACCATGGAGGAGTTGGGCGGCGCCCATACCCACATGGTGAAGTCCGGCGCCGCGCACTACGTCGCCTCGGGCGAGCAGGACGCGCTGGACTACGTCAGGGACCTGCTGAGCTACCTGCCCAGCAACAACCGCGCCGAGGCCCCGCGCTTCCCGGCCACCGACCCGATCGCCGGCGCGATCGAGGAGTCGCTGACCGAAGAAGACCTCGAGCTCGACACGCTGGTCCCGGACTCGCCGAACCAGCCGTACGACATGCACGAGGTGATCCGCCGCCTGCTGGACGACGACGAATTCCTCGAGGTGCAGGCCGAGCGCGCGATGAACATCATCGTCGGCTTCGGCCGCATCGACGGCCGCAGCGTCGGCATCGTGGCCAACCAGCCCACCCAGTTCGCGGGCTGCCTGGACATCGACGCCTCGGAGAAGGCCGCGCGGTTCGTGCGCACCTGTGACGCGTTCAACATCCCGATCATCACCCTGGTCGACGTTCCGGGCTTCCTGCCGGGCACCGATCAGGAATACAACGGCATCATCCGCCGCGGCGCGAAGCTGTTGTATGCCTACGGCGAGGCAACTGTGGGGAAGATCACTGTCATTACCCGCAAGGCATACGGTGGCGCCTACGACGTGATGGGCTCCAAGCACATGGGCGCCGACGTCAACCTGGCCTGGCCGACCGCCCAGATCGCGGTCATGGGCGCCTCGGGCGCGGTCGGGTTCGTCTACCGCAAGCAGTTGCAGCAGGCCGCCAAGGATGGGTCCGACGTCGACGCACTGCGCCTCGAGCTGCAGAATGAATACGAGGACACCCTGGTGAATCCGTACGTGGCGGCCGAGCGCGGCTACGTCGACGCGGTCATTCCGCCCTCGCACACCCGCGGTCAGATCGTCTCGGCGCTGCGGTTGCTCGAGCGCAAGATGGTCACCATGCCGCCGAAGAAGCACGGCAACATTCCGCTCTGATCCGACGATATTCCGCGTATCGGGGAACGGACTCGCGGATGATTTCGGTCGGCGGTATCGCGCAGATTCGTCCCTTTCGAGCGAAGATGGAAGGCGGACCTGAATACAAGGTTCGCGACGAACACCCGTTTGCGGGGCACGCGAAGCCTCGCGAGCGCGCCGGGTCCCGTGGGGCGCGGCGGAGGAACAGGAGGAGCTGGCACGTGACGGCTGTAGCTGATGAAGAGGTGCTCCGCGCCGCAGAATTGGCTCTGTCTGTCGACGATCTCGTCGACACGATGGAGGCGCCCGCGGCCGATGAGTCCGGATCTGCGGGTGTCGCAGGGGTCTCCGGGGCCGGAACCATCCGGATCCTCAAGGGCTCGCCCACCGAGGTGGAGGTCGCCGCGCTGGCATGCGTCTTCGCGGCCGCCGCGAGCGCCGGCGCCTCGGCGCCCACCTCGACCGGGCCCGTGGATCTGTGGGGGATGCCGACCCTGATGCACCGCGGTGCGTCGCCGTTCTCGCCGTACGCCTTCCCCTTCCTGTCGCACATGCGCGATTAATGGGGGTATCGCGGATCGATGCCGTAGGGAGTGGGCCGCGATTCGTACTCGGATCGGCCTCGCCCGCCCGATTGCAGGTGCTGCGTTCAGCCGGTGTGCAGCCGATGGTGCGGGTCTCGCAGGTCGACGAGGATGCCGTGGCGGCGGCGCTGCCCGCCGCGACCCCGCCCGAGGGTGTGGTCACGGCCCTGGCGCGGGCCAAGGCCGAGGCCGTGGCCGCCGCGCTGATCGCCGACGCCGATCCGGTCGTCGCCGATTGTGTCGTGGTCGGCTGCGATTCGATGCTCCTGATGGACGGGGAGCTCCAGGGCAAGCCGCACACTCCGGACGTGGCCCGGGCGCGCTGGGCCCAGATGGCCGGACGTAGCGCGGATCTTCTTACCGGGCACTGCGTGCTGCGTCTGGACGAGGCCCGGATCGTCGCGCAGGCCGCCGACTGCAGCACCACCACCGTGCACTTCGCCAAGCCCGAACCCGAGGAGCTGGACGCCTACATCGCCACCGGCGAGCCGCTTCAGGTCGCGGGCGCGTTCACCCTGGACAGCCGAGGCGGCTGGTTCGTCGAGCGCATCGACGGCGACCCCTCCAGCGTCATCGGGATCGGATTACCGCTGGTTCGTCGACTGCTTGGTGACGTGGGTGTCGGGATTGCGCAGCTGTGGGCCGTCGGTGCGCAGCTGGGGGCCGACTCGGCTCGCTGACGGTGTGGTCGCCGCGAGCCGCGGCACGCCATCCTCAGGATGGGCGTCCGGCATTGCCGAAGGGTCCGGCACCACCGACTTCAACGCCTCCAGCCGGGCGACGCACAGCTCGGGCTCCACGAACGGCTGCAGCCGCACGTTCACCGTATCGCGGGCGCCGCCTCGATCCAGCGCCTCGCGCATCAGCCCCAGATGTACCCCGCAGACCACCTCCGAATGGGTGCGGGCAAGCTCGCGCAGCGGGCAGGCGGTCAGTCGGATCGTGGCCTGTTCCTGAGTTTCCGTCGCGGGATCCCGCTCGGGTGCGAAGCCCAGTTCCGACTGCACCGTGATCGTCAGATCCCGCGCGTCGTCGAGGTTGTTGATCGGCTGCTCGAACGACTCGACCTTCGCGCCCCAGGCCCGGCCCGCAGCCACTGCGGCCTCGGCGCGGCGGCGCGGGTCGCTGCCGAGCTGCTCGGCGAGCACCTGCGCGAGATCCTGATAGCCCACCGATCGCTGGACCGCGCTGTATCCGATCCGCGGGCGTCCCCGTCCACGCGGCGGCTGCTGAAACTGGCGCACCAACGATTCCCGTGTGAGTACGTCCAAGTGAAAACGTACCGTGGTGACGTGCTGTCCGGTCACTCTGGCGAGTTGCTGGGCGTCGAGAGGCTCGCTGGCGCCGCGCAGTATCGCGAGCAGGCGCCGTCGCGGCCAAGAATCGGACATAGCTCACCCCTCCTCCCGGGAGACTTTATCGGATGCGGCTGCGACTTATTCGCTCATTCATCCGATTCATGATGTGCGGACCATTTGCTGTAAGGGTGCACCCTTACCATCGGAGTGGAACCGTCGACCACCGTCTATCTCGCGTGAAGGACCAACTGCCGTGCCCGTCGCCCCGGACCCTCATCCTTCGTTCGACTCTCACGCATACCCTCACCGACTAGTAACCACTGAATGGCTATCGGCAAACATCGGCGCGGTCGGACTCAGGATCGTCGAGTCCGACGACGACGTTCTCCTGTACGACATCGGACACGTGCCCGGTGCCATCAAGATCGACTGGCGGGCCGAGCTTACCGATCCGCTGACCCGGGACGTCGTCGACGGCGCGCGTTTTGCCGAACTGATGCAAGCGAAGGGTATTTTGCGTGAAGATACCGTGGTTGTCTACGGAGACAAGGCCAACGGCACCGCGGCGGCGACGGCTTGGGTCTTCGACCTGTTCGGGCACCCGGATGTGCGTCTGCTCGACGGCGGGCGCGGCGCCTGGATCTCCGAGGCGCGCGACACCGTCTTCGAGGTGCCCGAGGCGGGCCTGGGGCAGTACCCGGTCATCGAGCGCGACGACACGCACACGCGGGCGTTCCTGGCCGACGTGCGCGAGCACCTGGGCCGCCCGCTGATCGATGCGCGCGCGCCCGGGGAGTACTCCGGAGAGCTGGACCGCATCCTGGACCGCCCCGACGAGCAGGCGCTGCGCGCCGGGCACATCCCGACGGCGGTGAACATCCCGTGGACCGCGGCGACCGGACCGGACGGGCGGTTCCTGCCGAACGCGGACCTGGCCCGGATCTACGAGCGATATCCGACCGAGGCCGAGGTGATCGTCTACGACCGGATCGGCGAGCGGGCCGCGCATACCTGGTTCGTGCTCACCTGGTTGCTGGGCCTCGAACGGGTGCGCAACTACGACGGCTCGTGGACCGAATGGGGTAACGCGGTGCGGACTCCCATCGTCAAGGGTGGTGAACCGGGTACGGTGGTATCGATGCCGGGTGCGGCGGCGATACCCCGTGTGTAATTGCTCTCCTACTCTGTAGTAGGACTATCCGGGTTCGGGTTCTATTGGCAGACTGCCTACACTCGCCCGAGACGAAAGTTTTCTCCCACAGGAGGCTCAGTGCCCAACCATGCCAACGCGCAGATCACGAAAGTCCTCGTAGCCAACCGGGGCGAGATCGCCGTGCGTGTGATCCGGGCTGCCAAGGATGCCGGGATCGCGAGTGTCGCGGTGTACGCGGAGCCGGATGCGGATGCGCCGTTCGTGAAGTTGGCCGATGAGGCGTTCGCGTTGGGCGGGCAGACCTCGGCCGAGTCGTATCTGGTGTTCGACAAGATTCTGGATGCCGCCCGTAAGGCGGGGGCGGACGCGGTGCATCCGGGGTACGGGTTCCTGTCGGAGAACGCGGATTTCGCGCAGGCGGTGCTGGACGCGGGGCTGATCTGGATCGGGCCGTCGCCGCAGTCGATTCGGGATCTGGGCGACAAGGTGACCGCGCGGCATATCGCGCAGCGGGCCGAGGCGCCGATGGCCGCGGGCACGAAGGATCCGGTCAAGAACGCCCAGGAAGTCGTCGAATTCGCGAAGGAGTACGGGGTTCCGGTCGCGATCAAGGCCGCGTTCGGCGGTGGCGGGCGTGGCATGAAGGTCGCGCACACCATCGAGGAGATCCCGGAGCTGTTCGAGTCGGCCACGCGTGAGGCGGTCGCGGCGTTCGGGCGCGGTGAGTGCTTCGTGGAGCAGTACCTGGACAAGGCGCGGCACGTCGAGGCGCAGGTGATCGCGGATACGCACGGCAATGTGGTCGTGGCCGGCACGCGTGACTGCTCGTTGCAGCGGCGGTTCCAGAAGCTGGTCGAGGAGGCTCCGGCTCCGTTCCTGTCTGATGAGGTGCGGGCGAAGATCCACGAGTCGGCCAAGCGGATCTGCCGTGAGGCCGGGTATTACGGCGCGGGCACGGTGGAGTACCTGGTGCAGGGCGAGACGGTGTCGTTCCTGGAGGTGAACACCCGTCTGCAGGTGGAGCATCCGGTGACCGAGGAGACCGCGGGCATCGACCTCGTGCGTCAGCAGTTCCGGATCGCCGAGGGACACGAGCTGAGCATCACCGAGGATCCGACACCGCGTGGGCATGCCTTCGAGTTCCGGATCAACGGTGAGGACGCGGGTCGTAACTTCCTGCCCGCGCCGGGTCCGGTGACCGTGTACAAGGAGCCCAGCGGCCCGGGCGTGCGGATGGATTCCGGTGTCGTCGAGGGCAGTGTCATCGGCGGGCAGTTCGATTCGATGCTGGCCAAGCTGATCGTGTACGGGGAGAACCGCACCCAGGCGCTGGAGCGGGCGCGTCGCGCGCTGGCGGAGTACCAGATCGAGGGTCTGGCGACGGTGCTGCCGTTCCACCGGCACATCGTGTCGAACCCGGCGTTCATCGGGGACGGCACGAAGTTCGACGTGTACACCAAGTGGATCGAGACCGATTGGGACAACCCGATCGAGCCGTACACCGGTGGGCAGCCGATCGAGGAGGACGAGTCCGCGGCGCGTCAGACCGTCGTGGTCGAGGTCGGTGGGCGCCGCCTGGAGGTGTCGCTGCCGGGTCAGTTCTCCGTGGGTGCGGCTCCGGCCGGCAACGGTGCGCCCGGTGCGCTGCGTAAGAAGCCCAAGCCGCGCAAGCGGGGTGGCGGCGCGGGTGCGGCGGCGTCGGGTGATTCGGTGACCGCGCCGATGCAGGGCACCGTGGTCAAGGTCGCCGTGGAGGAGGGCCAGAACGTGGAGGCGGGTGACCTGATCGTGGTCCTCGAGGCCATGAAGATGGAGAACCCGGTCAACGCGCACAAGGCCGGTGTGGTCACCGGACTGGCCGTCGAGGCCGGTGCGGCCATCACCCAGGGCACCGTGCTCGCCGAGATCAAGTAGGGCACAACAAGTTTCAGGAGCCCGCCTGCTCGTATGAGCAGGCGGGCTTTTTCGTACGACCTGCACTGCCGTGCGGAGCACGAGGCCGGTTCTCCGACGGGCTGTTACCGATTCTGCTCGGGTGCTACGAAGTTTGGCAGGCCGGGGATTGTCATCGACGGTGGCAGACCCGGGATGGTCGGCGGATTCGGTCCGATGCCGAAGGTCAGAGTCGGCACGGGGTAGGAGAAGGTCAGAGTGTAGTTGAACGGTGATCGCTCGGGCACGGTGGTCGGGGCGGCCGATGTGGTCGGCTCGAGGGAGGTCGCGGGTCCTCGGAAGTCGCTGCCGCCGGACAACAGTTCCGTGCAGCTGGCCACCACCCCGAACAGGACGAGCAGGAATATCGACGCCGCGATGATACCTACGGCCTTGCCGGTGAGTAGCGGATTGCGCCGCGGTACAGGCGCTCTGACGAGTTCCGGTCTCCCGGTGGGTGGCGGGTTCGGTGTCGCGAGCACCCTGGTCGGATTCGGATGCGCGGGCGCTTCGCTCGGGTCTGTCTCGGTCATGATCCGGGTCGGGCCGGGATCCGCTGTGAGCGAGTCGAATTCGGCCACGGTGAGTCTCGACGTCGGCATCGCCCGATCCGGGGCGCCGCCCGGCCGAGGCGCGGACTGTTCGAGATATGGGGGTGTTCGCGGAATCGGTTGTGCCATACCGATCGCCGACAGCGCCGCCGCGGCCAGCTCACCGGCGGTGCGGTAGCGATCTTCCGGTCTCTTCGCCATACCCCGGGCGATCACCGCGTTCAGCGCCTCCGGTGCGAGCTCGACGTACGGTGGGTCCTCGTGCAGGTGGGCGTGCAACTGTCGTGCCGGGTCTGTGTCACCGAAAGGTCTTTGCGCGGTGAGGCATTCGTAGAGTACACAGGTCAGTGAATAGATGTCCGAGCGCGCGTCGCCCTTGCCGGTGAACCGTTCGGGCGCCATGTAGGCGAGGGTTCCGATAGTGAAACCCGTTGCGGTGATTGTTGTCTGGTTCGTGGCGCGGGCGATGCCGAAATCTATCAGGTAGGCGAATCCGCTCGCGTGCACGATGATGTTGGCGGGCTTGACATCTCGATGCACGAGTCCGGCCGCGTGCGCGGCGTCGAGGGCCTGTGCGACCTGGGCGACGAGATCCACGGCCTCGGTCGCCCGCATCGCTCCCAGCTGTAGCCGTCGCGCTACGTCGATGCCGGAGATGTAGGCCATGTCCAGGAACAGCCTGCCCCGGTACACCCCGAACGTGTGGATCGGCACGACATGCGGATTATTCAGGCGCGCACCGATACTCGCCTCGCGATCGAAACGGCGCCGATAGTCCGGATCCTGTGCGGCGGTGACGGACAGAATCTTCAGCGCCACCGCGCGATCCGTGCGCGCGTCGTGTGCGAGCCATACCTCGCCCGCCGACCCGCGTCCGATCAACCGGTCCAGGCGGTACTCGCCGAACTGCTCCGTCATCAGTACCCCTGAGCAGATCTGCCGGGCCGGGACCGGGACAGGAAAAGGACGGACGCGACGGTATCCCGGGTGCGGACGGACGGCTCTCGGGACGACGACGCGGCGGGCCCGGACCTGGGGACGGCCGGGCCGGTACAGACGCCGCGCTGCCGGAACATGGTTCGACCATAAACCGCTCACGTGCGCCGGAGCCAGTGTGATTCGCGCCCCTGGGCTAATCTCGTCCTATGGCCGATTCACCCGAAATCCGCATCGGTACAGCGGAGCGTGAGGACGCCATGCGGCGTCTTTCGGATCATTTCGCGGCCGGTCGCCTGTCGGTCGCGGAATTCGACGAGCGCAGCGCGAAGGTCGCGGCGGCGATGACCCGCGGCGATCTCGTGCCGGTATTCGCCGATCTGCCCGAGCCCGTCGCGCCGCCGCAGCCCGCCCCGGCTCCGCGGCCCCACGACCGGAAGACCGATGTGCGCGGTGCGGTGACGGGTCTGGCCGTGATCGTGGCGCTGGTGCTGTTCTTCGTCACTCACACCTGGCTGTGGTTTCTGCTGATTCCGGCGGCCGCGATCGTGGTCGGTGGGGCCACGCAGTCCGGTCACGGGCACCGCGGCGATCGGCGGATCGAGCGTGGTGATCGGCGGATCGAGCGCCGCGGCCGACGGCGGGACCGGTAGATGGAACCGGTCGAGATCAACGCCGGTACGTGGTATCTGCGCGCCCTGCGTGCCGACGATCGCATCGATGACCGACCGGCCCTGGCCGACGGCGGAATCACCGATCCGGACTACGTGAACGCGCGTGCCCGCGGCTGGCAGGAGGAGGCCGGCTATTCCTGGGCGGTCTGCGAACCCACCACCGCCGAACTCGTCGCCGAAATCGTGGTAACGCCGTACCCCGATGGGACAGCTGATATTTCAGGCTGGCATCGGAAGGGTTTCGCTACCGCACTCGAGGTCGCGCGGCCCGCCGTGCGTCGCTTCGTAGAGGGTGCGCTGGGCCTTCGAGCAGTCTGAGGCGATGCGCCTACTCGCCGGTCCGGATGCTGCGCTAGCAGACGTTTTCCGCAATCTATTACCTGAAACATATTGTGCAACAACGTATTTGAATCCTACATCCTTCCGAACGCAATAAAATTCGCTATCTTTGGGTCTTCGAGGACGCTACGGTGAGGTTTCCTGAAATCGAGCGCTGGGGAGGCGCATCATGTGGGAATGGAGTAGAACCGTCGCGGAGAGAGCCGCGGCGGCCGTGCAGAGCAGCTGGCAGAGTAGGGAACCGCGCCCGACCGTCGTCGACCCGGAGCCCTGGCGTGAACAGGCCGACCGTGGGGATCGGCACGACGGCGCGAACCTCGACTCGTCCGACATGGTCGCTTACATCCTCGCAGGCTGAGGTAAGCGCATCGACACGATGGCGCCGCGCCCACCCGGGCACGGCGCCATCGCCGTATCCGGGCTCGAGGTAGCCTCCCAGGCGTGCACAGACCCCCCTTGGACGTCGCTGAGCTGCGGCGCAGTATCGCGCAGTCGCCGGATCTCGCGTTTTTTTCGCGGATCGACGTGGTGGAATCGACCGGATCCACCAATGCCGATCTGGTCGCCCGGGCGGCCGCCCCGGACGCGGACCGGCATGTGCTGATCGCCGAGGCCCAGCAGCACGGTCGCGGCCGCCACGAGCGGCAGTGGTCGAGCCCGGCGCGTGCCCAGCTCTCCATGTCCATGCTGGTGCGGCTGCGGGGAATCGTCCCCGACGCGCTGGGCTGGCTGCCGCTGCTGACCGGGGTCGCGGTGGTGGACGCGGTTCGCGCGAATACCGGGTTGAACGCGAACCTCAAGTGGCCCAACGATGTTCTCATCGACGGCCGCAAACTGGCGGGTATCCTCGCCGAGGTGGCGGTCGCCGGGAGCGAACCCGCCGTGGTGATCGGGGTCGGGCTCAATGTCAGCCTCGCGCAGGACGAACTGCCCGTTCCGCACGCCACCTCGCTCACGGTGGCCGGTGCGCCCGACGTCGACCGCACCGCGCTGGTGCAGTCGATCCTGCGCGAATTCGCACGGTATTTCGCGCGATGGCAGGCCGCGAACTGGGATACCACCGGTCTGGCGAAGGATTACCGTGAGCGCTGCGTCACTCTCGGCGCGCAGGTCCGGGCGGAATTGCCCGGAGGCGAGGTCCGCACCGGCATCGCCACCGATATCGACGAGCACGGGCGGCTGATCATCGGCGATCGGGCGGTCGCGGCGGGTGACGTGACGCACCTTCGCCCGGTGCAGGACTAGTGCGACGACAGATGAACAGCCCCCGCCTGTTTCGATGAAACAGACGGGGGCTGCGTTGTGCGGCAGTCGAATCTATACCGTCGCCATGGCCCGCTGGGCCTCGCGCGCGAGCAGGCGGTCGCGCTGCTCCTCGAACTTCAGCACGTCCTTCTCCTGCTTGTCCACGTACGCGGCCAGGCGTTCGCGCGCCTGTTCGCCTCGCGGGCCGAAGTCGTTGCGCTCGAAGATATCCCACTGCTTGAGCACCGGCATGACGACTTCCTCGTGATGCTGGCGCAGATCGTAGATGCCGTGCTTGGCCATGATCACACCGTTGCGCCGGAAGTCGGGCATGCCGGCGCCGGGCATGATGAAGTTGGTCAGCACCCTGACGATCGCCTCGATCGCCTGGTCCGGCGCCAGGTCCAACCCGGCCCCGCACATCGTGCGGTAGAAGATCATGTGCAGGTTCTCGTCCAGGGCTATGCGCTGGAGCAGGCGGTCGGCGACCGGGTCGTCGCAGACCTTGCCGGTGTTGCGGTGCGCCACCCGGGTGGCCAGTTCCTGGAAGGTCACGTAGGCGACGTTCTGCAGGAACCCGCCCCAGTCGGCGGGGGACTGGGCGCCCTGCGTCATGTGGATCATGCGGGCCTGCTCGAGGGCGACCGGGTCGACGCCGCGGGTGACCACGAGGTAGTCGCGGATGGCGATGCCGTGGCGGTTCTCCTCGGCGGTCCAGCGGCCCACCCAGGTGCCCCAGGCGCCGTCCTGGGAGAAGTTCTCGGCAATCTCGCGGTGATACGAGGGCAGATTGTCCTCGGTGAGCAGATTGGTGATCATCGCGATCTTGGCGACCTCGCTGAGCCTGGACTGGGACGGATCCCAGTCCTGGCCGCCTAGGGCGGCGAAGTTGCGGCCCTGGTCCCACGGCACGTAGTCGTGGGGATGCCATTCCTTTGCCATCGACAGATGCCGGTCGAGATTCTGCTCGGCCACTGGCTCGAGCTCTGTCAGGATTTCCAGCTGAGTCAGTTCCTTGGTCACACGCGCCTCCGCTGTCGCAAATCAACGTTCGAACGGTTATGTGGTGCGGGCTAACTGTGGTGATGAGAATTCGGTGCCGCCATTCTGGCATGGTCGCGCGGTAGGGTTCGTGTATGGGTTATCCGGAGGGGTTGCTCGCACCGGACGAGCATGTGCTGCTGCACCGTCACCCGCACTGGAAGATGCTGTTCTGGCCCGCCGTGACGTTCATCGTGGCCTCGGCCGTGGCCGGATTCGCCGGGGGAGTGGTGTGGCAGCGCATGGATGGGACGCTGCGGGAGGCAGTGCTGATCGCCATCGCCGCGGTCTGGGCCCTACTCGTGCTTTGGCGCTGCGCCGGCGCGGTGATTCGCTGGCGCACAACACATTTCATCGTCACCGAGCGCCGGGTGCTGGTTCGCGAAGGAGTGCTCACCCACACCGGACGTGATATTCCGCTCAATCGCATTGCGAGCGTGGAGTTTCGCAATGGGCTGTTCGAGCGAACGCTCGGCACCGGCACGCTCGTCATCGACGCCGCCTCGGGTGATCCGCTGGAGTACCACGACATTCCAGGGGTGGAGCAGGTGCATTCGCTGCTCTATCACGAGGTCTTCGATACCGGCCGGTACGACACAGGGTACGACCGCGGCGCTCCCCGGGGACCGTGAGCCCGCGGGGCGGGTGGGCTCGCGTTACCGCTTATCTGCCCACGGTCGCGGAGATCAGCGACGTAGTCTTGTCCCCGTGACAGCCGTATTGCTCGCCGAAGATGACGAGGCTATCGCCGCACCGCTGTCCCGTGCGCTGGGGCGCGAGGGCTATTCGGTGACCGTGGAAAGTTTCGGGCCCGCGGTGCTGGAGCGTGCGCTGCACGGCGAGCACGACCTGCTGATCCTGGATCTGGGCCTGCCCGGTATGGACGGGCTGGAGGTGTGTCGCCAGGTGCGCGCCAGCGGCGCCGATCTGGCGGTGCTGATGCTCACCGCGCGCACCGACGAGGTCGATTTCGTGGTCGGCCTGGACGCCGGGGCCGACGATTACGTCGGCAAGCCGTTCCGCCTGGCCGAACTACTGGCCCGGGTGCGAGCGCTGTTGCGGCGCAGCGGAATCGGTGACGACGTTGTCGAGATCGGCGGCGTCCGGCTGGAACCGCAGGCGCGGCGGGTGCTGGTCAACGGGCACGAGGTGAACCTGGCGAACAAGGAGTACGAACTGCTCAAGGTGCTCATCGACCGGGCCGGTCAGGTGGTGCCGCGCGAGGCGATCCTGCGCGAGGTGTGGGGCGACGCCGATCTGCGCGGTTCCAAGACGCTCGATATGCACATGTCCTGGCTGCGCCGCAAGATCGGCGACGAGGGCCCCGTCGCCGAGCGGCGGATCGTCACCGTGCGCGGTGTCGGCTTCCGCTTCAACACCGATTGACGATGCGCCGCCGAATATTGCGGGCGATGCTGGCCGCGCTGCTGCTCACGACGGTGGTGCTCGGCATACCGCTGGCGTTCACAGCCTGGCAGTGGGTGGCCGATATGAACCGCAACGATCTGCAGGCGCGCCTCGAGCGCATGGCCCAGGAGGTCCGCGGCCAGGAGCAGGTGGACGGTCTGGTCCACGGCACGCTCGATCTGCACCTGGTCCAGGCGCTGATCCCGCCGGGCGGCAAGCTGACGATCATCTACCCGACGCCCGAGGACGCGGCGCTGAGCGTCACCGCGGGCGCCGCGAGGGTGAACGATCCGGTGGCGCAGTCGCTGTCCATGGGCACCTTCGGCTCGCTGCGCCTGGAACAGCCCGCGGACCGCATGCACGCGATGCAGTGGCAGGCCGTCGGCGCGGTGGCGCTGGTGGCGGTGGCCTCGCTGTCCGCGGGTGTGGCGGTGGCGGTGGTCACCGCGCGCCGGGTGGCCGATCCGCTGCGCGACGTCGCCGGCCGGGCGGCGCGCCTGGCCCTGGGCGATTTCCGACTGGAGACGCGGCGTCACGGCATCACCGAACTCGATCGCGTCTCGGACGTCCTGGACTCGGCCGCGATCGAGATCGCCGGCCGCCTGCAACGCGAACACTCGCTCGTCGCCGACGTCTCCCACCAGTTGCGCAGCCGCCTGACCGCCGTTCGCCTGCGCCTGGACGAGCTGTCCGAACATCCCGATCCGGCCGTGGTGCACGAGGCCGAGGAGGCGATGGCGCAGGTCGACCGCCTCACCGCGGCCATCGACGAACTGGTGCGCACGTCCCGGGACGAGAACGCCGCCAACCGCGACCCGGTGCCGGTGGTGCAGGAACTGCGCGGTGTGGTGGCCGAATGGCGGCATCCGTTCGCCGAAGCGGGTCGTCAGCTGATTCTCGCGGGCGACCCCACACTGCGTGCGCCGGTGACCGCGTCCCGTCTGCGCGAGGCTCTCGCGGTTCTGGTGGACAACGCCCTGATGCACGGCGCGGGCGACTGTACGGTATCGGTGCGCACCGTCTACGGCGGTCCGGATCGTGAACCGCTGGTCGCGGTGGAGGTGGCCGACGAGGGCATCGGCGTCAGTGATGAACTCGCCCCGCATATCTTCGACCGCGGCTTTTCCGGGGCGGGATCGACCGGTGTCGGGCTGGCGCTGGCGCGGGCGCTGATCGAGGCCGATGGCGGACGCCTCGAACTTCAGCGCCGTCGGCCGGCACTGTTCGCGATATTCCTCGGCAAACCGACGCCCGTGCGGTCCGGCGCCGGAGTGGCGGGCGAACCTCGATAGTCCTCAGCTGTGGCCGAGCTGCTGTTCTTCTTCGTAGAGGTCCTCGAACTCGCCGACCAGGGCCTCGATTTCGTCGGGGAACACCCAGCGCTTCATGGTCCAGTACCGGAACGCCATCTGCAGCAGGTTGCCGATGATGAAGGCGCTGACGAAGTCCGCGATGTTCTCGACGGTCAGGCTGACGTGCGGGGTGCGCAGCTGGAAGACGTAGCTGGACACCCACAGGGGCAGCATGCTCAGCGCGACGCCGATGCCGCTGACCACGAAGAACAGTAGGGCCTCATGGTGACGTTCGCGGCCGCCGCGGCCCTTGAACGACCATTCACGGTTGAGGATGTAGGAGGCGATGACCGCGACCACACCGGAGATGATCTTGGCGGTTATCGGTTTGGGAGCGAGCACCGTCAACTTCAGGATGTAGAAAATCCCGCTGTCGATGATGAATGTGGTCCCTCCGACAATGGCGAATTTGATCAGCTCATTGTGGCGAAGGACGAGGTCCCGCACAGTTTTGGGCAGGATGTTGACCACGTTGTCGACTAATGACACCGCATGAGTCTACGTCCGATGCGAATCGGGCAACCAACCCGCACGCGATCGCAGCGTCCGGACCATGACACTATTGGCCCGTGACCTCCCGCTCTTTCGATAGATCACGTATGCCCACCGTGACCATGATCGGCGGTGGCCAGCTGGCGCGCATGACACATCAGGCGGCCGTCGCGCTGGGACAGCGTCTGCGGGTACTGGCCGAGAGCCCGGACGATCCGGCCGCCCAGGTGACCCCCGAGGTGGTGCTGGGCGCACACACCGATCTGGCGGCGCTGCGCAAGGCGGCCGTCGGCTCGCACGCGGTGACCTTCGACCACGAGCACGTGCCGACCGAACACCTCGAGGCCCTGGTCGCCGAGGGTGTCAACGTGCAGCCGTCGCCGGGGGCCCTGGTCTACGCCCAGGACAAGCTGGCGATGCGGCGCAAGCTGGCCGCGCTCGGCGCACCGGTCCCGGCATTCACCGAGGTGACGACGGTGGACGACGCGCTGCGATTCGGCGCGGAACACCGCTGGCCGATCGTGCTCAAGGCGATCCGCGGCGGATACGACGGGCGCGGCGTGTGGATGGTCGACGGCCCCGATGACGTTGCCGCTGTCGTCAGTGAGCAGAAACTGCCGCTGCTGGCCGAGGAGAAGGTGTCGCTGCGCCGGGAACTGTCGGCGATGGTCGCTCGCTCACCGTTCGGACAGGCGGCGGTGTGGCCGGTGGTGGAGACAGTGCAGCGCGACGGGCAGTGCGCGGTCGTGATCGCTCCCGCACCCGATCTGTCCGAGGAGCTGTCCGACGAGGCCGAATCGCTCGCGCTGCGCCTGGCCGGGGAGCTGGGTGTCACCGGCGTGATGGCGGTCGAGCTGTTCGAGACGCACGACGGCGAACTTCTGATCAACGAGCTCGCCATGCGCCCGCACAACTCCGGACACTGGGGTATGGACGGCGCGGTCACCGGGCAGTTCGAGCAGCATCTGCGCGCGGTACTCGACTATCCGCTCGGCGACACCAGCCCGCTCGCCCCGGTGACGGTGATGGCCAATATCCTGGGCGCACTCGAGGCCCCGGCGATGTCGATGGACGAGCGGCTGCACCACCTGTTCGCCCGCATGCCCGAGGCGCGGGTGCACCTGTACGGCAAGGGCGAGCGCCCGCACCGCAAGATCGGCCACATCAACATCCTCGGCGACGACGCGGCCACCGTGCGGGAGAAAGCGGAGCGTGCGGCGCACTGGATGTCGCACGCGGTATGGACCGACGGATGGGATCCACACGGTGAGCACTGAGACGGTACCCACGGCCGGGGCGCAGGGTCCCCTCGTCGGCCTCATCATGGGCAGCGACTCCGACTGGCCGACCATGGAGGCCGCTGCGGAAGCCTTGGCGGAGTTCGAAATTCGCTTCGAAGTAGGCGTGGTCTCCGCCCACCGCACCCCTCAGCGCATGCTCGACTACGCCCGAGGCGCCGC
>NZ_JAGPOX010000122.1 GCF_019038435.1 Nocardia alni | reverse complement strand
CCCCAGCCGTGGCCACCGCCCCAGCCGTGGCCGCCACCGTGATCCCATCCGTGGTTCCAACCGAATACCGGTGTCAGAAACGACATGTCACTCTCCTCCATGCGAACTCATCAGGCGAGACACATCCGGCGGATATGCCCGCTTCCCGACCACAGTCGATACTGCCTACCGATCCAGGGAACAGCCTGGTGAATTTGCTGAGTATTCGCATAACGGCGTTTCGGCGATGACAGTCAGTTGTCAGGAACGGCGATTCGGCGCCGATCGGCGCGGTGAGCGAGCGCATCGAGGATTCGATGCAACGCCGGTGACTCCTTGAGAATCAGGGAAAAGACCGGCGTGGGGCTCTCCGGGCGGCTGGTGCGGCCCCCGTGTGCGATCTCCCAGATCTCCAGATCGTCGATGAGCCGGTCCACGCGTGGATCGCGCGGATCCCAGTCGATCGACTGATCGCAGGCGAGATACAGGCGCATGCGCTCGGGGTCCTCGAAGCCGGCGCGCTTGTCCCGTATCCACTGCGCGGCAGCGCTGGGGTCCGTGGCCTGCGTCAGGATGAAAAGATCGCGCTCCAGCCGAACCGTCTGTTCGCTGATTCCCAAGCCGCGCAGCCGATTCAGGATGTCGACCACCTCGGAGGGCAGCACAAGCTCTTCACCACTTGCCAATTCGGCTATGCGGCGGCGATGCTCGGTGAGCTGCTCGATCCTGCCCCGCAACTCGGCGTCGAGATCGGTGATGGCAGCGGCGAATTCGGTCGGTCGCGCGCGCAGCAGGACCTCGATGCGGGCCAGTGGTACTCCGGCGCCGGCGAGTGTCCTGATCCGAATGAGGTCCACCGCCGCTTGGGCGCCGTAGCGGCGGTAGCCGGAGGCGTCGCGCTCGGGCTCGGGCAACAGGCCGATCTGGTGATAGTGACGGATGGTTCGCACGGTCACTCCGGCGGTCGCCGCGAGCTGGCCGATCGTGAGCACCCGTCCACCTCCGGTCTTCGGGAAAACGCGGCAGGGTCGAGTCTAGGCGTGGGCCCGGTCGAGCACATCGCGGATCGCCCGGACCAGGACCTCGGTGTGCGTGAAGCACAACTGGTTGTGGCCGGCGTCGGAAACGACGCGATGTTCACCATACGACACCCTGCTCACCATGGCCGCGGCCATGCTGCTCGCGCCCTCGTGGATCGCGCGCATCGTCTGCTCCGGCATCGCCTGCTGGCCGGGGTCGGTGCCCTCGGCGGTCAGCGCGACCACCGGGACATCGGGAATGTCCGGCCCGCAGAGCAATTCGTCGGCGAGCGCGAGCATCTTGCCACGCTCGGCGATCCCGGCGCGGAGCCATTCGTCGCTGATGTGCGCGTCGATCAGCGGCTGTCGCAGATGCTGCGGGTAGTCCACCACCAGTTCGGTGAACATCGCGCGGACCGCCGGGCGCATCTGCTCGGGAGAGGGCGCCACCATCCGCTCGACGGCGGCCAGGCTCACCGCGGCGGGCATGAACTCCTCCCAGTCCCGGTGGAACCCGTCCACCCAGACCAGCCCGGCCACCTCCTGCGGATACAACTGCGCGAACCGATGCGCGTAAGCGCCACCAAGGGAGTGCGCGACCAGGACGTAGGGAGCCGCGATGCGCTGAGCGCTCAACACGTCGTGCAGTTCCGTGGCGACCGCGGCGGCCGTGCGCGGCAACACGACCGGATCGCTGTAGCCGGTGCCACCGCGGTCGTACACCACCGCAGTGGTGAACTGCGAAACCCGTTGCTGGACAGCGTAATAGTCCAGACCGACCAGGCTCGCGCCCGGCAGGAACACGACGGCCGGTCCCCCACTGCCCATCCGATGCAGGAAAATGCGACGCTCGTCGACCTCCTGGAACCCTCCGACCGGCGGAGCGGGCCGAGGTACTGAAGCGATGTTTTTCGTCATGAGGCAAGCGTGCAACCCCTACGCAACGTCAGGGTCAAGCAGTGCGGCAGTCCACGAACGGGTTGCATCCTGTACCCGCCTACAGGCTTAGCATCGAATCACAGCGGGTCACCGGGTCCGCCGAGATATGCGAAGGTGCAGGTCATGGTCAGTCGATCACCCCTTGGACGGCCGAGCACGCCGAGAGTCGGCCCGCAGGCGGGACCCGCAGTGGATACGGCGTGGGTGGCGGTGGACGCGTGCACGTTGCCCACGGTGCAGCAGCCGTTGCGGGTGGCCGAGTTCGACTCGCTGTTCGCCACCGCGCTGCGGGGCGTCGAGCGGCCGACGCCGAACCGGTTGCGACTGGAGATCGACGCCCTGACCGAACCGCGTGCCCGAGAACTGGCAGCCAGGGAATCGGAGTGCTGCGGATTCTTCACCTTCGGATTCACCCCCGCCGGGCCGGGGGCCGTCTGGATGGACATCAGCGTCCCTGACGCTCGGATCACCGTGCTAGACGGGCTCGCACTCCGTGCCCGGACGAACAGGCCGGGATGAGCACGTTGCGCAGCGGGCAACTGGCCGCGGCTGCCGGAGTGAATGTGCAGACTCTGCGCTATTACGAGCGCCGCGGCCTGCTGCCCCGGCCGGACCGCTCGCTCGGCGGCCACCGTCTCTACCCGGAAAGCACTGTCGCGCTGCTGCGAATCATCAAGGCCGCCCAACGCCTCGGATTCACCCTCGGCGAGGTCGCCGATCTCCTGGAAGCCACACCGCACAGCACGGCGGCGGGGCTGCGAGATCAGGCACGCGCCAAGGTGGCCGAGGTCGACGCCAAACTCGGCGAACTCACCACCATCCGGGACACACTCACCGCGGCAATCGATGCCGGTTGCGACGACCTGCTGACCTGCGGCGAAAGCCCCTACTGCCCAATACCATTCACCGACACCACGACGACCCCCACCGGGCGAGGCGAGTGAGGCGACGAAGGTTCGGCGATCGGATCCGCGGGACCAACGACCCGGTCGCCACCGAAGGCGAAACACATGGGGGCACCTAACGGTTCGCGACATGCCGCGCCAGCGCCCAGATGACCGCCAGGGTTTACCCGGCGACATCACCGAGTCCGGGAACCTCTCCTGGGCGCGCCGTGGTGATGCCCGAGTCTCCCGAACTCGCCGGCAACGTCGCGGACGACGTTTGCTGATCCGCTGCGCCATTTGCTGACTTGTCATGGAGTGCAACGTGTCTCGCGGCTTGACATACGATCCTCTGGATTTTTCGCCGCCCCGAAGCCCGGGGTGAATCACAGACAAGGATCGCTATTGAATACCTTTTCTCGGCTGCGTACCACTCCGAATACGGGCGGTCGGCAGCGGCGCGGAGCGGCGGTCGGATGGTTGCGGATCCCGCTGATCGGCGCTTTCGCGTTCGGTCTGCTGACGGCCCCCGCATTCGATGTGCCGGCAACGGATATCCCTGTCGCGTCGGCGGTGCCGACTGTTCCCGGCCTGGGGGCGCCGGCCGATCCGCTGGCCTTCCGGCCGGATCCCGCTGTGTACGGCCAGAATTCGTCGTTCGAAGGAGTGCCCGCGATCGGCGCACTCTTTCATACCGACGACAGCGGTAACCTGGAGGACCACTTCTGCACCGCCACCGTGGTGAGCAGCCCGTACGGCAACCTGGTGATCACTGCCGCGCACTGTTTGGGCGGCCGCTCCCGCGCCGGTAATCTCGACGTGGACTTCGCGCCGGGCTATCACGACGGCGTTTATCCTTACGGCCTGTGGAAGGCGACTCGGTTCATGGCCGACGCCCAGTGGGATGGTGTGGTCAACCCCATCTTCAATCCACATCCCAAGGGCGATCCCAACGCCCAAGGCGATATCGACAACGATTTCGCATTTCTGCAGCTGGTCGCGGCCGACGGGAGCAACTCCGAGGTCCAGAGAAAGACCGGCGCCGCCGATCTGGTCTTCGATACACCGTCGTCCGGAGTGGTGCAGGTAAGAGGTTATCCGAACACCGCCGAAGAGCCTGTCACCTGCCAGAACAAACTCACCGACTCGCATATACCGCACCAATTGGAATTCGACTGCCCCGGATACCTCGATGGCACCAGCGGTAGCGCATTCGCCACCCCCGCCGGTGCGATCAAGGGCGTCATCGGCGGTTACGAACAAGGCGGAGACCTGCCCCAGGTCTCCTATTCCTCGGCCTTCGGCGACAACACCCGGCTCCTGTACGCGGCCGCCATCAGCGCGACACCGTCGCCACAACTGGGCCGGGTCACCGGCACCGTCGCGAATTGACGGTGTGACCCCGGCCAGGCCGGTCCGCACGGCGGCGTGACCCTTGACCGCCCAACCACCACCGCGATCTACTGGAATCGGCGATAGGTCCGCCCGCGGACACTCCCAGCAGCCCTCTGACAACGGGGCTGTTGGGTCTGGTGTGGCACCAGGAGGCAGCGGCGTGAAAAGCTCCGGCAGGGCACTGCGACTGTCGATCTTCCTCGGCGAAAGCGACGGCTGGCACCACCGATCCCTCTACGGCGAGATCGTGCACCGCGCCCACAAGGCGGGACTGGCCGGCGCCACGGTGCTGCGCGGAGTCGAGGGCTTCGGGGCCGGCTCGCGGATCCACACAGCCCACGTGTTCCGGCTCAGCCAGGACATGCCGGTGCTGATCGTCATCGCCGACGACGAGGACCGCATCCGCGCGTTCCTGCCCCAACTCGACGACCTGGACCTCGCCGGCCTCGTCGTTCTCGACGAGGTCGAAATCGTCCGCCACAAGACCCGAGGAGGCCGGTCGTGACACTCACCGGAGATGCACTGCGCCTGCAGATTTTCGTCGGCGAAGACGACATATGGCATCACAAACCCCTCTATCACGAGATCGTCCGCCGCGCCCGCGAAGCCGGCCTCGCCGGCGCCACCGTGCTGCGCGGCTGTGAGGGCTACGGCAACCACTCGATCGTCCACACCACCCGCCTCCTGGACATGGCCGGCGACCTCCCCGTGGTCGTCATCATCGTCGACGCCGAGGACCGTATCCGCGAATTCCTCCCGCACCTCGACGAACTCGTTTGCGACGGCACAATCCTGCTCGATGCCGTCGAAGTCATCCACTACCGGGCGAAGACCCCCTCATAACCGTTCATGCCTCGACAGCGACGAGTTCGATCGCCGGAGGTTCTGCGATCACCAGGCGAGTCGGCGAGCCGAAAATCCGGAGCCCCGACGACTACGCGGGCCCAGGTCGCGTGTTCCTGTCGCGATAGACCTCGGCCGCGATTCGCACGAACGAGCCGACCAGCGGGGATGGGCGGACGCCGGGCCAGGCGAGTACCAGCCTGCTCGGTGGGCGGTCGAGCACGGGGATGGTGGTCAGCCCGGCGGGTGTGACCTGGTCGAGTGGGGCGAGTGCGGACATGCCGTTCCACAGCACCGCCTGCAGGCATTCCTGGATGGTGCGCATCGGGGTGTCCGGGGTGGCGGTGCTCGATCCGGTCCAGTACTCGCGCCATATCCGATCGGTATCCGGTGGTAGTCGTATCCATCGCCGGTCGGACAGGTCGGTGAGCCGTACCGACGCCTGGCCGGCCAGGGGGTCGTCATCGCGCACCACGAGCCCGATCGGTTCGACGTGCAGGACGTGGCTGCGCAGGCCGGTGTCCTCGAACGGCAATCGGGTCAGTGCGACGTCGACCAGCCCCGCCCGCAGCCCGGCGCTGGGATCGCCCAGATCTGCCTCGTGGACGCGCACGGACACGGTCGGGTGACGTTCCCGGAACGCCGAAACGATCCGTCCCCCAACGAGTTCCGCGGTGTCGGCCAATGACCCGACGGTCAGGGCGGCGTGCCCCGCGGTGGAGCGCACGCGCACCTCGATCCGGTCGGCCTGCTTCAGCAGCGACAGGGCGTCCTCGTAGAGGGTGCGGCCCGCTTCGGTGAGTTCCACCCCGTTCGGGGTCCGGGCGAACAGGTTCACGCCGAGGTCGGCCTCGAGGTGGTGAATGGCCCGGCTCAGGGGCGGCTGGGTCATGCGGAGCCGAGCGGCCGCCCTGCCGATGTGCCGTTCCTCGGCGACGGCCACGAAGTACCGCAGTCCGCGCAGATCCACCACCTCACCATACCGATGCGGTATCGAGCGAACCACAACGGTGTTGGCCGCCGCTTCGCCTCGCGGCGAGGATCGAAGTAGTCGATCACGAAGGGAGCAAAGACAAATGAACGATCTGGACCTGCGTATCGGGGGCTTCCGGTACGACACGACCGAGGCCCTGTTCGATGGATCGGTCACGGTGCGGGGGGTGCGCAGCACCACGATGTCGACCGCGGCGACCCTGCCCGAGATCTTCGAGCGGATGGCCGACGGCGCGGTGGACGTCTCGGAATTCGGGCTGACGTTCCTGCTGCGGGCACTGGATCAGGGGGCGCCGTTCGTCGCCGTGCCCGCATTTCCCGTGCGGATGTTCCGGCACTCGGCGATCTTCGTCAACACCGGCAGCGGCATCACCGGGCCCGGGGACCTGGTCGGCAAGACGATCGGCGAATTCGGTGTCTACGGCCAGGATCCCGGCGTGTGGAACAAGGGAATCCTCGCCGAGGAGTACGGCTTTCGTCCCGAAGCCAACCGCTGGGTGATCGGCGGGCTGGAGCATCCCGCGCCGCCGTTCACCTTCACCACCCACCCGCACCCCGACGGCGTCGACATCACCACCGCGCCGGAGGGCAGGACGCTGTCGGCCATGCTCGACTCCGGCGAGATCGACGCGCTGTTCACCGCCAACGCGCCGCAACCGTTCCTGAACGGCTCACCGCGTATCGCCCGGCTGTTTCCCGACTACGAGCGAGTCGAACGCGACTACTACCGCCGGACGGGAAATTTCCCGATGATGCACACGGTCGTGGCGCGGCGGGAACTGTTCGCGGACAACCCGGGCCTGGCCCGCGCGGTTCACACCGCCTTCCTCGAATCCAAGAACGCGGGCGCGCAACGCTATCGGCGATTCCGCCATCTCTACCAGGCGCCGTTCATGGTGCCGTGGCTCAACGCGCTGCTCGAGCAGAACGACCGCCTGCTGGGCGAGGACTGGTGGCCCTACGGCACATCGGCGAACCGCACAGCGCTGGACACCTTCCTGCGTTACCACTACGAACAGGGCCTGTCCGCCCGCCGCTGGACCGTCGAGGAGATCATCTCCCCCGATCTGCTCGACACCTGAGCGTCCGCCGGGTAGTCGGGCTCGACCACCCGATCACCGTGCTTTGATGTCAGCGCTCCCGCTCCAACTGGGCGAGCCGGGAGAGGGCGGGTAGCGCGGCGACCAGAGCCCGCCGGTGCACCGGACTCAACTCGGACACCATCGGAGCCAGGTGCCCAACCCGGTCGTCATGGCGAGTTTGCCGCACCTGCCGGCCCGCCTCGGTGAGGTGCACGATCACGGCCCGCCCATCGCCAGGGTCTCGGCGGCGCAGTACCAGCCCGTCGCGCTCCAGGCGGGCGACGAGTTGAGTGATGCCTGGCTGGGTCAGCTGTTCGCTCCGGGTCAGCTCGGTCAGCCGCGCCGGGCCCCGGTGCGCCAGGGTGTCCAGCACCGACAACGTAGTGAACGGCAGTTTCTCCCGTACCGGGATGCGGATGTAGACGCGGTTGAAGTCCTCGATCACCGCAGCGAATGCGTCCACGTCGAAATCGTCGTTGTCGTTCACGTGACCAATTCTATCCGAGACTTATATAAGTTCATTAGATAAGCTGCTTATATAAATCTCAGGGCGCAGGAGGCCAGATGAGCGAAAGAACCCACGATTCCCGACCGTTCCCTTTGGCGCCCGGGAAGATTCACGTCCCCGACGACGTGCTCACCGACCTGCGGCAGCGCCTGGATCTGACCCGCCTGCCCGACGATGTCGGCAACGAAGACGGGTACTACGGCGTGCCTCGCGGATACCTCCAGGAGCTGGTGGACTACTGGCGCAGTGGATACGACTGGCGAGCGGCCGAGGCCGAGATCAACACCTACGAGCACTATCAGGTCGCGATCGACCGCGTGCCAGTGCATTTCATGCGCAGACCCGGCGTCGGGCCGGATCCGACGCCGCTGATCCTGACACACGGCTGGCCCTGGACCTTCTGGCACTGGTCCAAGGTCGCCGACCGGCTGGCCGATCCGGGGGCGCACGGCGGTGATCCGGCCGAGGCGTTCGATGTGATCGTGCCCTCGTTTCCCGGCTTCGGCTTCTCCAGCCCGCTGACGAACCGCCCGGATATGAACTTCTGGAAGGTCGCCGACCTCTGGCACACACTCATGACCGATGTGCTGGGCTACGAGAGATACGGCGCCGGGGGCTGCGACGTGGGCGCGCTGGTCACCGCGCAGCTCGGCCACAAGTACGCCGAGGAGCTGTATGCCATCCATATCGGATCCGGCCGGAAACTCACCATGTTCAACGGCGACCGCGCCTGGGACTACAGCGGCGGCCGGCCCATCCCCGACGACCTGCCCGCCGAGGTGCGCGCACGAATCACACAGCTGGACAAGCGTTTCGCTGTCCATCTGGCCGCACACATGCTCGCACCCAGTACCCTCGCCCACGCCCTGTCCGACTCACCGGCGGGCATGCTGGCCTGGATCCTGGAACGCTGGTCCAGATGGAGCGACAACGGCGGCGACATCGAAACCGTCTTCAGCAGAGACGATCTGCTCACACACGCCACGATCTACTGGGCCACCAACACCATTGGAACCTCGATTCGCCTCTACGCCAACCACAATCGTTACCCCTGGACGCCCTCCCACGACCGTCTGCCGATCGTGCAGGCCCCCACCGGCATCACCTTCGTGGGCTACGAGAACCCACCCGGTGTCAGCACCGACCACCGCGTCGAATACTTCCGCACCAGCGACTTCGCCGACTGGTACAACCACGTCAACCTCACCGTCCACGACCACGGCGGCCACTTCATTCCCTGGGAAATCCCCGACCGATGGACCGATGACCTGCGCCGCACCTTCCAGGGACGGCGCTGACACCCGGCAGTCGTCGCGGCTCCGCGCTCCGGGCTCCCCTCACGGCGTGAGGGCGATTCGGCCGAACACCTCACCGGCTTCCATCTTCTGGTGAGCCGATACGGCCTTGTCCAGCGGAAGCACCTCGTGCACAACCGCTTCCAGCTCGCCGCGTGCCGCGGTCGCGAACAGTTCGGCGGTCGCGGCACGGCGGTCGGGCATGGGCACGGTGTCGGCGCTGAAGGTCGCGAACGACATCGACTTCCGGAACGCCGTGACCATCTGCGCGCCGAAGTCCGCGGGCGGCATGCCCGCCATCGCGCCGACGACCACCATGCGACCGTTCGGCTCGAGCCTGCCGAAGAACGAGGGCAGATCCGGTCCCGCGACGATGTCGATGATGACGTCGTAGGCCGCGGGATCGTCGTCCGCGCCCCGGCCCGCGCGGTCCAGCACCCGGGTAGCGCCGAGCCCGCGCAGCCGATCCCCACGCTCGGCCGAGGAGGTCGTCACTCCGACCGCCCCGGCGCCGCCACGAGCCGCGAGCTGGACCGCCACGACTCCGATACCACCGGCCGCGCCGCGCACCAGCACCGACTCACCGCGGGCGAAATGTGCGTGGCGCAACGCGAAGTGGGCCACCATCGCCGAACTGCCGAGCGTCACCGCGTCGACGACCGACAGCCCCGCGGGGAGGGGAACGAGCGTCTCGGACGAGGCGATGGCGAGTTCGGCATAGCCGCCGCTCTCACCGGTGAACGCCCACGCGCGCTGTCCGACCCATGCGGGGTCGACACCCTCGCCGACTCCGGCCACGGTACCCGCGACCTCACTGCCCAGTATGTGACCGGATGGGGTTCCGTACGCGGCCAGAGCGCCACTGCGGATCAGGGCGTCGACCCCGCCGACGCCGATCGCCTCGGTCGTTATCAGCACCTGCCCGGCTCGAGGGCTGGGATCCGGGAGATCAACGACCGCAAGGGTTTCCGGGCCCCCGAAGGTCTGAGCCATCACTGCTTTCACCGGCGTCTCCGTGTTCTATCCGTTCGGAACCAACCAGCGGACCGTAACGGACGCCCCCGTCCGTTTAGCTAAAGTGAGAGCGATGACCACACGTTTGCCTCACACCCAGCGCTCGGATGCCCGCGACAACCGTGATCGCATCCTCGACGCGGCCCGCGCGGTATTCGTCGCTGACGGCCTGGACGTGCCCATCCGCGAGATCGCCCGCCGCGCCGAGGTCGGCCCCGCAACCCTGTACCGCCATTTCCCCACCAAGGAAACGCTGGTCGCCGAGGCGTTCACCGACCAGATGCTCGCCTGCCGATCCATCGTCGACGAGGGACTCGCCGACCCCGACCCCTGGCACGGCTTCTGCGTCGCAGTCGAGAAGCTGTGCGAGCTACAAGCCCGCGACCACGGCTTCACCGCCGCCTTCATGTCCAATTTCCCCCACGCGATGGACTTCGCCGCAATCCGCACCGCCTCGCTGACCGCCGCCGCCGAACTGATCCGCCGGGCCAAGAAAACCGGCCACCTACGCCCCGACATCGTCCCCGACGACCTGATCCTCATGATCATGGCCAACAACGGCATTCACGCAACCACCCCCGCGGCCCGAGTCGCGGCCTCCCGCCGCTTCGCCGCCCTCATGATCCAAGCGTTCCATGCCTCCGCCGCAACCGAACCTCTCCCCCCGGTACCGCGATTGATGCCCGGGGTGACGCTCCGGCGCAAGCCCGCCAGCTGATCGCCGATCAGCATCGCAGCCCATCGCGCGGCGGCTCGGGCCGCATGCCAGACTCTCCGAATGGCTACCGCTTCCGTTCCGCCCGGTTTTCATTCGGTGACACCGCGCATGGTGGTCGATGACCAACTTGCCGCGGTCACGTTCCTGCGCACCGCATTCGGAGCTGTCGGTGACGTCGAGCCGGGTCGCCCGACCGAGGTCGGTATCGGCGACTCGGTGATCATGGTGTCGGAATCCGGTGAGCGCGAGTTGTTTCCGGCATTTCTGTACATCTACGTCGACGACGTGGACGCGACATATCAGCGCGCGCTCGCCGCAGGCGCCGCCACCATCGAGGAACCGATCGACACGCCGTACGGTGATTACCGAGCCATGGTCCGCGATCCGTTCGGCAACGTCTACCAGATCGCGAGCCGGCGCGGGACGATCGTCTGAGGTCGAGCGGGCCGTCAGCACGAGTTCGACGGCCCAGGCCAGACCGGGCGAGATGTTCGCGACGGATCCGCCGGGTCGGTCATGAGGACGGCGGTATCCCCAGTTCGTCCAGCAGTCCACGGACGCGACGCTCGATCTCGTCGCGGATGCGGCGTACCGCGTCGATGTCCTGTCCGGCGGGGTCATCGAGTATCCAGTCCAGGTACCGCTTGCCGGGGAAGAACGGGCAGGTGTCGCCGCATCCCATCGTGATCACCACATCCGATACCGCGACCGCGTCCGTCGTCAGTACCTTGGGGATCTCGGTGGAAATGTCGATGCCGAGCTCGTGCATCGCCTGCACCGCAACGGGGTTCACGCGATCGGCGGGTTCCGAACCGGCGGAGCGGACTTCGACTCGATCCCTTGCCAGGTGGGTCAGGAACGCGGCGGCCATTTGGGAGCGCCCGGCGTTGTGGACGCATACGAACAGCACAGTGGGGGGTGAAGGCATGGGCGGTGTGGGCCTTTCAATTCGTGCGCGCCTCTGATTCGAGGCGCTGACCGATGTTGTGAGAGAAGCGGTTTCGCAGGGCTAGGGAGACATAGACCAGGCCGACCAGGACGGGGACCTCGATGAGGGGGCCGACCACTCCGGCGAGGGCTTGACCGGACGTGACGCCGTAGGTGGCGATCGCGACGGCGATGGCGAGTTCGAAGTTGTTGCCCGCGGCGGTGAACGCCATCGTCGTCGTGCGCGCGTAGCCGAGACGCATCAGCGCGCCGAGCAGGTAGCCACCGCCCCACATGAGTGCGAAATACACCAGCAGCGGGATCGCGATCCGCACGACATCCCATGGCCGGGAGGTGATCTGGCGCCCCTGCAGGGCGAACAGGATCACGATCGTGAACAACAACCCGTACAGCGCCCACGGCCCGAGCCGGGGCAGCAGGGTGGATTCGTACCAGGCGCGACCTTTGACGCGTTCGCCGAGACGACGGGTCGCGAATCCGGCCACCAGGGGAACGCCGAGGAAGATCAGCACGGACTTCGCGATCTGCCACGGCGAGCTGTGAATCGCGGTCTGCGCCAAGCCGAGCCAGCCCGGCAGCACCGACAGGTAGAACCAGCCGAGCACCGCGAACATGATCACCTGGAAGATCGAGTTCAAGGCGACCAGCACGGCGGCGGCTTCGCGGTCGCCGCACGCCAGGTCGTTCCAGATGATCACCATCGCGATACACCGGGCCAGGCCGACGATGATCAGCCCGGTCCGGTACTCGGGCAGGTCCGGTAGGAAGATCCAGGCCAGGGCGAACATCGACGCCGGGCCGATCACCCAGTTCAGCACCAGCGATCCGGCCAGCAGACGGCGGTCCCCGGTGACCGAGTCGAGGCGGTCGTAGCGGACTTTCGCCAGCACGGGATACATCATGATCAGCAGGCCGATCGCGATCGGCAGGGAGATCCCGTCCACCCGCACCGCCGACAGGCCGTTCCCGAGGCCAGGAATCAGGCGACCCAGCAGCAGCCCGGCGACCATCGCCACACCGATCCACACGGGCAGGAACCGATCCAGGGTGGACAGTTTCCCAACCACCGCCGGATGGTTGTTCACGCGGGCACTTCCGTTCCGGCCTGCGCACCCAGCACCGCACCGCCATCGCAGCACGAGTTCCCGGCATTCTCGGGAGTGTCGGTGCCACAGCACGAGTTCCCGACGGTCTCGGGAGTGTCGGTGCTACAGCACGAGTTCCCTGCGGCGGCAGGGGCGTCAGTGCCGCAGCACGCCCGAACGGCCTCGGCGTCGTCGGTGGCGAATTCCGGTGCGACACCGAAGTTCTCGGTATCGGCCAGCACGGTATACACCTCCCACTTCTCGGTGTCCGGGCCGGTGACCCACACCTTGTCCTGGGTGGCGAAACAACATGTGGTCGCGATCTGCTCCTCGGTGAACAGTCCGGCTCGCGACAGGCGGGCGATTTCACCGTGGACCCGGTCGGAGGTCTCGACCTCGACTCCGAGGTGGTTGATCGTGCCGCCCTGGCCGGTGTTCTCGAGCAGGACCAGCTTCAGCGGCGGCTCGGCGATGGCGAAATTGGCGTAGCCGGGCTTGCGCTTGGACGGTGCGGTATCGAACAAGGTGGAGTAAAACGCGATCGCCTGCTCGAGATCGTCGACATTCAGGGCGAGTTGGACGCGGGACATGAGAACCTCCACAGTGAGACATATGTCGAAAAGGTGGGCGTCCCAGAGTCTGCCCACCTTTTCGACATATGTCAATCAAGTGGGTAGGGTGGGATACATGCCCAAGACCCTGCCCGTGATCGATATGTCCGCGCCCGTCTGCTGCGCGCCGGTAGCCGCCGGACCGATCGACGACGCGGCAGCGCTGGAAGTCGCGTTGCGGCTCAAAGCCCTGGCCGACCCGGTGCGGGTGAAACTGATGTCACTATTGCTGGCGAGCCCCGACACCGGCGAGAACAGCGGCGACCTGGCCACGGCGGTCGGCCTGTCCGAATCGACGGTCAGCCACCACCTCGGTCAACTCCGCAAGGCCGGTCTCGTGGACTCCGAACGCACCGGCATGAACGTGGTCCACCACGCCCGGCGTGCCGCACTCTCGGCCCTGTGCGTCGTACTCGACCCCAACTGCTGCTGCTGAGACACCCGACCGAGCCGAGGCTTCACGAGACACCGAAATCCGGTTGGTTCGCGGAGGCCGTATATCAACGGTCACCTGGCAGGTTGAGCGCTCTCGGTCGAGTTCCGTCGGCGACAGCCGTGGACCGCAGGCCGTGATCGATGAAATCGATGATCCAGCTGAAGCTTTCGTCGACATCCGCCTCGATCCGGAACCCACCCGATGCCTCGAGCGTCGCGAATCCGTGCAGGACGCTGCGCAGCATCCGCAGGGCGTGGATCTCCTGACTGGGCTCGATCCGATACCCGCGCAGCATGGCCGCCCACGTGGCGAGCACCCGCTCGGTCGCCGCGACGAGCGGATCCTCGGGCCCGGTCGCCGTGGCCGTGTTGCCCGCCGCGTACCGGCCGGGGTGCCGCTTCACATACATCCGCATCGCCTGCGCGCCCGCGGCGAGTGCCTCACCGCCCGACAGACCCTGGATGGCGTCGCGGACGACGTCGGCGAGTTCGGTCATGGCCAGGACGCCGATGCGATGCGCGAGTTCGGCCTGGCTGGTGACGTGCTTGTAGAGCGAAGGCCCCCTGACCCCGAGTCGCTCGGCTAGCACACCCATGCTGAGCTGGTCGAACCCGATCTCATCGACCAGCTCTGCGGCGGCTTCGGTGACCGACACCGGGGTCAGTCCGGCCCTAGGCACGGGCCAGCGTCCTGGCCAGGAACGGCCGCGCCAGAGCGAGGACCTGATCAGGGGCTTGAGCGTGGGGGTAGTGACCGACACCGTCCAGGACGACCAGCTCACCGAGACCGGTACGCAGATCCGCGAGGATCTTCTCACCCTCGGCGCGCGGATCGGCCCAGTCGGGGTCCGCGGCACCCTCGATCACCAGGACCGGGCAGGCCACATTACGGAGCTGCTCACCCGCATCGCCGGGATTGGTCTGGCACATCGCCTGCAGGGCCTTCATCCGGCCCGGCTCGCTCAACGTGGTCTCGATGCGCGCCAGTTCCTCGTCCCAATCGGCGGGCTTGGTCGGATACGCCAGATCGAGATACTTCTTCCAGGCGTTCATGCTCCCCATGAACATGGTCAGCCCCAGCTGGGTGTAGCCGGACCGGAAGCGCTTGGACCGCAGCAATCCGCCCAGGTCCATCGGCTGCTGACGAGTGAACGGCGCGAGCTCGATGACACCGGTGATCACATCGGGCGCGGTGGCGGCCGCGATCGTCGCCGCGCCGCCGCTGATCGACTGACCCACGATTACCGCCGGTCCGCCGAGCCTGCGCACGAGGGCGATCATGTCCCCCGCGATATCGGTGCGGCTGTACCCATCCCACCCGAGGCTGGAGTCCCCGCAACCGCGAATATCCATGCTGGCGACCCGATAACCGGCGTCGGCCAGGGCCGGGGCCAGGAACCGATAGGAGTGCCGGCTGTCGCCGATGCCGTGCGCGAGAACGACGAGCGGACCCTGCCCGATCACGTCGTAAGCGATGGTGTTGTCGCCGATGCTCAGAAGCTCGGTCATGATGCCCTCCAGGGAAGCTAATGCGAATAGCTAAAAGCTACTCTCGTTAGCCACACGCGTCAACGTCACTAGGCACAAACCTGCCACCGGTCGAACCTCGACAATTCCCGAACGGGCGACCCGAACTACGCCAAGTGGCTGGTCGATGTGGAAAAGGTAGTTCTGTCAACGACTTCGACCGAGGGCCTGGCAGTTCGGGCACAGGCCGTGCAGGGTGAGTCCGCCGTTGTCGGGGAGTTGGAAGGCGCTGGTGCGGCTGGCGTGGGTCAGGGCGTCGACGAGCGTGTCGGCGGGGATTTCGTTCATCGTGCCGCAGCGGGTGCAGACCGCGTGGTGGTGGGGGTGGTCGGCCAGGCCGTAGGTGATTCCCCGGTCGTCCAGGGCCAGGGTGTGCAGGATGCCTGCCGTCGCGAGGGTGGATGCGGTGCGGTAGACGGTGGTCAGATCGATCTCCCGTCCCGAGTCGATCAGCGATCTGTGGATTTCGGCGACACTGCGATGACCCGGATGCGCCTGCTGGGCGAGGGTGTCCAGCACGGCCAACCGTGGTGCGGTGCATCGCAACCCGTGCTGCTGCAACAGCGTTCGCGGATCGCCGTGCCCGTGGAGATCGCCCCGGGCACGGTCGGTGTCCGGCACGGCGGCTGAGCCTGTCATGCCACCAGTGTGCTGCCCGACCCCCTTCAGCCGCCACGACGGGCCGCCTCACACACCTTCTTGCCAAAGATTTGCAAAAAGTGCCGGGCCGCCCTAACGTCGACACGCTGAACTCCTGCGGCAGAGGACACGGCTTGGCGCACAACACAACCGATCCCGACCAGGTCCGGCGACAGACGAAACCGCCGGCCCTCACCCGGCGGGAATGGGTCTCGCTCGCCACCATGGCCGCCGTGATCCTGGCTCTGCACATCGTGGGCTGGCTGACCTTGACCATGCTGGTCGCGCCGAAGCATTTCAGCCTGGGCACCAAGGCATTCGGGGCCGGCGTCGGGGTGACCGCGTACACGCTCGGGCTACGGCACGCCTTCGACGCCGATCACATCTCGGCGATCGACAACACCACTCGCAAGCTCATGAACGACCGGCAGCGTCCGCTGTCGGTCGGGTTCTACTTCTCCCTGGGCCACTCGACCATCGTGTTCGGGCTGGCGCTGCTGCTGTCGTTCGGCGTGCGCTCGATCGCCGGACCCGTGCAGAACGGCTCTTCGGCGCTGCATCGCTACACCGGGCTGATCGGCACCGGCGTATCGGGCGCGTTCCTGTATCTGATCGCCGCGATCAACCTGGTGGTCCTGATCGGCATCCTGCGGGTGTTCCGCGCGATGCGCACCGGCCGTTACGACGAGCGGGAGCTCGAAGACCAACTCGCCAAGCGCGGATTCATGAACCGGCTGCTCGGCGGCCTGATGAAGTCGATCACCAAACCGTGGCAGATGTACCCGGTCGGCGTGCTGTTCGGCCTCGGATTCGACACCGCCACCGAAGTCGCGCTGCTGGTCCTCGCGGGCACCAGCGCCGCGGCCGGACTGCCCTGGTACGCGATCCTGTGCCTGCCGATCCTGTTCACCGCCGGGATGAGCCTGTTCGACACCATCGACGGCTCGTTCATGAACTTCGCCTACGGCTGGGCCTTCGCCGAACCCGTCCGCAAGGTCTACTACAACCTCACCATCACCGGCCTGTCCGTCGCGGTCGCCCTGATCATCGGCACCGTCGAGTTGCTGAGCCTGCTCGCCCAGCAGTTCGACTGGACCGGCGGCTTCTGGAGTTGGCTGGGCGGCCTGGACCTCAACATCCTCGGCTACGGCATCGTCGCCCTGTTCCTGCTCACCTGGGCTGTTTCCCTGCTGATCTGGCGGGTGGGCCGCATCGAACAGAAATGGACCGCCCCGGCCGAGGAGCGGTAATCGTTCCGCGTGACGCTCGATCGATTTACGTAGTATTACTAAGCAACTGCTATGGTGTACTAAGCATCAGGAGGTGTGGGATGAGCGAGGACATCGACGAGGTCGGCTCGGAGTTGCGGCGCGCAGTCGTGCGCCTGTACAGCCGATTCCGTTCCGAACGCGCGGAGGGCGAGGTCTCCGATGCGGCGCTGCTCGTGCTCATCGCTCTCGACAAGCAGGACCGAATGAGTCTGAGCGATCTCGCCGAGACCGCGAAGGTCACGCTCGGTTCGATGAGTCAGACGGTTCGGCGGCTCGAGCAACTCGCCCATGTGGCGAAGTCCCGTGGGACCCAAGACCGCCGCAAGGTGCTGTTCAGCCTGACCGAACAAGGCAAAGCAGCGGTCACGACATCGCGTCGCCACCGCCGGGACTGGCTCAACGACCGGGTCGCCGAGCTCACCGCCGCCGAACGCGACGACATCGCCCAAGTCACCCCCCTGCTGCTCCGCATCGCCGATTCTTGAACAGGAGCACCATTGCACCCCGTAGAAGTCCTTCTCCTCCCCATCGGCTGGGCACTGCGCAACCGGCACGCGGACGAGGCCGCGAGCATCGCCGCCGCCCCCGAACTCGCGACCGGCAACCGCATCACGCTCACCTCCCCCAGCTTCGAGGACGGGCAGGTCATCCCCGCGAAGCACTGTGGGCAGTTCATCGGCGACGAAATCTCGCCCGCCCTCACCTGGAGCGCCCTGCCCGAGGGAACGACAGAGCTGGTCTTCGTGCTCGAGGACATCGACAATCCGCGTCCCGTACCCCGCATCCATACGATCGCCGCATTCGCGCCGACCGAAGGCGGCCTGCCCGAGGGCGCCCTGACGCCGGACAACCCGCGCATTCGATTTCTCCCCGACCAGCGTGGCAAGGCCAAGTATTTCGGACCGAGGCCGATCCCCGGCCACGGCCCGCATCGCTACCGCTTCCACCTCTACGCCCTCGACACCACCGCCGACTTCGCGAAAGTCACCGACGCGCAACACCTTCCGGCAGCCCTGAAGGGACATGTCCTGGCATCCGGAACACTCACCGGCACAAGGACATCCTGACAGCCGGAGCGCGACCGGCCGGACCGTCTGGTATCGTATAGAACGAAGTCGTTCTATACGATAGGGTGGCGCGCCCACCTGCTCGCGATCGAGGTACCACTGATGGTGATTGTCGATACCCAGCAACTGGATTCCCGGCGTCTCCGACAGGCGTTCGGCACATTCCCCAGCGGGATCGTGGCGGTCTGCGGACACGACGGCCAGGCTCCGATCGGCATGGCGGTGAGCTCGTTCGTGTCGGTGTCGCTGGATCCGCCACTGGTGTCGGTGTGCGTGCAGAACACCTCGACCACCTGGCCGAGACTGCGGGCGCTCTCGAGGCTGGGCTTGAGCGTGCTGGCACAGGACCATCAGCCGGTCAGCGCCGCGCTGGCCGACCGTGACCGCGACCGATTCGCCGGGTGGCAGTGGCGCCTCGGCCCTACGGGTGCGGTGTTCGCGGCCGGCGCGTCCGGGTGGTTCGACTGCACCATCCACGACGAGGTGCCCGCGGGTGACCACACGCTCGTGCTGCTGCGGGTACACGATCTGGAGATCGGCGAGGCCGCTCCCCTGGTATTCCACGGCAGCCGGTACCGGCAGCTGGCAGCGTCCCCGGAGGACCTCCTGTAATGACCGAGGCGCCCACCCGCGTACGCCGTCCCCGGATGAGTTCGGAGCGCGAGTTCGAGCTGCTCAGCATCGCGATGGACGTGCTGCGCGAGGTGGGTTACGAGGCGCTGACCATGGACGAGGTCGCGACGCGCGGCCATTGCAGCAAGGCGACGCTGTACCGGACGTGGCCCGGCAAACTTCCCCTGATCCTCGCCGCCCTGCGGACCACGACGCCGTCGCGCGCCGAGATCGACACCGGGGCGTTGCGCGATGATCTGATCACCTTCTGCGCCCGGCTGATCCCCAAGGCCGAGAAGGACGCGGCAACCGTGGCCGCGGTCAGTCACGCCGTGCTGGCACAGCCCGAACTCGCCCGCACGGTGCGGGCCACGCTGCTGGCCGCGGGCGTGGATCAGCTCGATCGATTCGTCACGCGGGCGGTCGACCGGGGCGAACTCACCGAGCGCCCGGCGGGCGCGGATCTGTTGCCGCAGGTGCTGCTCGGCGTCTCCTTCTCCCAGCCGCTGTACGAGGGCGGCTTCGCCGATATGACGCTGCTGGTCCGAGTGATCGACCAGATCGTGCTGCCCGCGCTGGGCTACGAACCGAAGCGGCCGCCGAACCGATCGAATTCGACGGTCACCGGATAACCGCCCGGAACGGCGTCGAACGGGCCGACATTCGCGGTCAGCGATTCGGTGATCGTGCGGACCACGTGCCAGCCGAAACCGCGCTCGTCGATCGCTTCGCGGGCCGCCACGACAGCGGTGATGCATACCGTGGTCCAACTGTCGGCGAATCCGAACTCGCACTCCAGGGTGGATCCGGCGACCGCCGAGTCGATGATCGTGGTGGCGATCTCGTCGACGGCGATCCGGATGTCGGTCACCGTGTCCAGGGTGAGTTCGGCGATCAGCAGGGCCGTCTCGGTCAGCGCCCGCAACATGGTGAGCTGCTGAAACTCGGCCGGTACACGAACACCTACCATCGTGCCCGCACGCACCGGTTCACCGGCATTCACGGTTGCCCATCTCCGCACTCCCCCATCAGCTCTGCGTCCTCGTCGCGGGACCATGCACCGTCCAGGCCCCTGAACCTTCTTGCCCAGATCTACCCGGTCCGACGGTTTGTAATCACGGTCACCGATATACGCATCCGCACATCACCGGCAGCCGAGGATGCCGGCGCATCGCGTGCGCCGGCATCCCTGTTCGACGGACCGGTGAATCCGTAATTCGTTGTCGCCGTTACCGCTTAGGGGGCTTGTTCGCCTCGTCGATTCCCTCGGTATCGATCCGCTCCTTGCGGACGGTATCGGAGACCGTCTCGCGTTCCTCGACCTCGTCGACCGCCAGGCGCACACGCTCCACGGGTACGGATTCCTTGTGCACGGTGACCCGATCCTCGTGCAGAATGACCTCCTGCTCCTGGTCGCCCATCTCGCGGGAACGAACCTGGGAGGGGTCGGTGATGGGTTCCCGTTCGAGGTGCACTTCCTCGTGGGTGACCGGCACGTCGACCGTCTGGTTCTCGGTCACCACGTGTTTGTGCAGGCGGGCGGTACCGGCCTCGGTCCGCTCGGTGCCGATATCCAGCCGCTCCTCGGAGCGGATCATGCCCTCGTCCCGGCGGCCGTGGGTCATCGGCGCGTCGGTACCGGGACGAATCTGCTGGCGGCCGTACGCATTCCACCCTGCCCGCTTCGGGTCGACACCATAGTGCGCGAACAGTTCCTGTTCTGCCGAATGGGTGATCCGGCCGTCGTCGTCCAGGTGCGGAGCGGACTTCACGTGCTCCTTGTCCACTCCGATCTGCAGGGTGCCCTCGTCCGGTTGATGCCGTGCACCGGCCAACGGGACCATGGAGTCCTTGCTGAACATCCCGGTGGATACCGCCGCCCACGTCGGCGCCCCGGTCGTGTCATTGATATAGATCTTCTTCACCTTGCCGATCTTGTCGCCGGCCGAGTCGTAGACGGTGTTGCCGATGACGGATTCCAAGGTTGCCTGTGTCATGTCTTCTCCTCCGATCTCGAGGCCGTGCACCCCGCGATGGAACGCCTCGTACACGGCGCGATTCGTGGAACAGCTGGGCGGGAACGCTCGGTCACTGCGAGCCCCCTTGTCATCGCCAGCTATATTCGAGCTACCCTCGATTTGAGGGGATAAACACAGCCCATTACCCGCGATCCAGTCGGTATTCGCCAGGCCGGTCCAGGACTCAGGAATCGGAATCACAGCCGGCAAACGGAGACCGGCACGCACAACCGGTCCCCGCGCGCACAGCCCGCACCCGACCGGTCAGGGGGTTGGTGCGGTGCTCGAATCAGCCGGAGGAGGCTCGGCTCGGAGCATGCGGCGCGGGCGAATTCACCAGGGCAGGTATGGGGTTCGTGAATCGCGCCAACGGCGTAAAAGTCAGCGGAGTCCGGCGAAGAGGTCGGTTTCGTGGGCGGGTGCGGCCGCGACACGGTTGATATGCCGGACGAAGCTCTCGGTCGAGAACATCATCTGCTGCATTTCCGGAGGCATTCGCAGAAACGGCACGCTGTCGCCCTGGCTGCCGTGGGCCTCGAGCGCCTTGACCTTGCGCTGCGCATAGGATGCCACGTCCACGACCGTGGTGATCTGATCCATCGGCGTGCCGAAGTCCGCCGGCGGTTCGGCGTCGATGATGCCCTCGGCCCGCAACGCCGCGAACATCTCCAGGGAGCGTTCGCGCGGGATCGCGGTGTAGTAGAGCTTGGCCGGGATATCGGTGGCGGCCGTCGCCGCCAGCGCGACGCGATTGGCCTGGATGTGGTCGGGGTGGCCGTAGTTGCCGTTTTCGTCATACGTGACGACGACCTGGGGGCGGTAGTGCCGCATCAACTCGGCCAGACGTGCGGCCGACTGCTCGACCGGAATGTTCCAGAAGGCCTCGGGGTCGCGGTTGCCCTCCCAGCCGTCCATGCCCGAATCTCGATAGCCGAGCAGCTCGACATGCTCGATGCCCAGCAGTGCCGCGGACTCCTGGAGCTCGGAGAGTCGTTGCGCCCGTACCGCATTCGGATCGTGACCGGGCTCGCCGGGCTTGATCCCGCCGGGCGCGTCGCCCTGCTCACCGTTGGTGCAGGTCACCAGGACGGTCCGGATGCCCTCGGCGGCATACCGCGCGAACACTCCACCGGTGCTGATGACCTCGTCGTCCGGATGAGCGTGTACGGCCATGATCGTCAGTTGGTCGGCCATGAGTCCCCATCTGTGTCTGCTCGGTGGTTCGGTGCTCTCACTCTACGAATCAACACCGACAACCCGAGCGATGATTCCGCGCGAGAAGACCGCCACCAGAAAGTCGGCCTCGTCGGTGAACGGGCGCAGATCCCACGTCGACAGCCGCAGGTCCACCCGCAACCCGGCGGCCTCGGCGTCGGCCAGGAACCGCGGGAACTCGTAACCACGATCGGCGCCGAATCCCACGACCACGCGACCGGCCGGGGCGAGGTGGCGGGCGAAGCCGGTCAGCACGGCCTCCCGGGTGGACGGCGCCAGAAATGTCATCACGTTCCCCGCGCACACGATGAGATCGAAGTCGGCGGCGATGCCCCGGCCCGGCAAATCCAGTTCGGCGAGATCACCGACGACCCAGGTGGGACCGGGATTGTCCTGTTCCGCGGCGGCGATCAACACCGGATCGACGTCGACGCCGACCACCACGTGACCGGCCCGGTGCAGATAGCCGCCCACCCGCCCCGGACCGCATCCCGCGTCCAGCACCCGGGAACCGCGCTCGAGCATGGCGTCGACCAGCCGCGCCTCCCCCACGATGTCGGTGCCCTGCCGCGCCAACGTCCGGAACCGCTCCACGTACCACGTCGAATGCGCAGGATCGGCCGCGGTGATCTCCTCCCACTGGCTTGGGGTGCGTCCGCTCATCGTCCTGTCACTCCTGTCTCGAGGCTGCCCCCGAGACGATACTTGTCAGCTCTGCTCGAGCGTCTTTCCCGTGTTCATCTTCACCGCGGCGCTGACGTTGGCCTTCGGGTCTTCGGCCCGCCCGGCATCGGCCGCCTTCCGCCGCTTGGCCACGACCCGCTCGATGACTCCGTTCAGCACCGAGCCCAGCGGAAAGCCGACATAGTGGGTGATAAAAATGGCCATCTCCCGCAGCTCCTCGACGGTCAACTCCTCGTTCTGGAGGGCGGCGTTGATCTGGATCTCCGCGGCGTCCGGCAGGTTCAGCGCGGTCACCACGGTCAGCGTCATCAGCCGGCGGTCACGCCGCGACAGGCCCGGGCGCGTCCAGACGGTGCCGAACAGGTGATCGACGGTCAGCGCGAAGTACTCACCGGGCATGTCCGGCATGTCCCAGGAGTAGACCTCGTTCATCGTGGCCAAGCCCTTACGGCGCAACTCATCCATGACTGTCTCCATTCCGATTCGGCGGCAAGGCTTTCCGACCGCTCCGAGAGTTTCGAAACGTCGTTGACACAATCCTGAGCGGCGGCCATACTTCTGTCAACATCGTTGCCGAAATGCCGATACCCCGGGGAGCTACTCGCACTTGCGTTGGAGTGCACTCCAGCGCTTAGCGTCGGAATATGACCACTGCACAGCACAAGATCGGCTCGGGGTTCGGCGCCACTTCCACCGCGGCCGAGGTTGTGGCCGGAATCGACCTGACCGGCAAGCTCGCGATCGTCACCGGCGGCTACTCCGGCCTCGGCCTGGAAACCACACGGGCGCTGACCTCGGCCGGCGCGCGCGTCGTGGTTCCGGCGCGCCGCCGCGCCACCGCGGAGGAAGCGCTGCGCGGCATCGACAACGTCGAGATCGACGAACTCGACCTGGCCGACCTCGACAGCGTCCGCGCATTCGCCGAGCGGTTCCTGGCGTCGGCGCGCGGAATAGACATCCTCATCACCAGTGCCGGAATCATGGCAACGCCGGAGACCCGCGTCGGCCCCGGGTGGGAGGCGCAGTTCGCAACCAACCACCTCGGACACTTCGCCCTGGTGAACCGGCTCTGGCCGGCCTTCGTCCCGGGTGCGCGCGTCGTTTCCGTGTCCTCGCGCGGCCACCAGTTCGGCCCGGTGCACTTCGAGGACCTCGAACTGCGGCAGGGCTACGACAAATGGGTCGCCTACGGCCAAGCGAAAACGGCGAACGTCCTGTTCGCGGTGCATCTCGATAAACTCGCCCGCGACCACGACATCCGCGCATTCGCGCTGCACCCCGGCCGTATCCTGACGGACCTGGTCCGATACCTGGACCGTGAGGAACTCGTGGCCTCCGGAATGCTCAACCCGTCAGGAGAAGGCGCCGGCGGGACGAAAACCCCAGAACAAGGCGCCGCCACCCAAGTCTGGGCCGCAACCTCCCCGCAGCTCACCGGCCTCGGCGGCGTTTATCTCGAGGACTGCGATATCGCCGAACCCGCGCCCGCCGACGGCACCCGAACGGGAGTCAAGGACTATGCGATCGATCCGGCACAGGCCGAACGCCTCTGGGCGGTATCGGCCGACCTCACCGGTGTAAACGCCTTCGCGTAGCGCTGCAAGGGTTTCCGGCTGGAGGCGTTCCCGGCGAAGGGACACTCTGTCCATGGGCGTCGCCGCTCTCGCGGCGGCGACCCCGGAGGCCAGTGGACTACTCCGCAACGGCCACGGAGTAGGCCGCCAATCCGGCTCGCCGCCAAAACGATTCGACAGAACTCTCGCGACCGGTCGCAGAGCAGGTACGCGACGTCCGATATCCGCCGGAGTTCGCGGCCTGTGGTGGACAGGCTGTGTCCCATGGCAGATCGTTTCGAGGGGATCGTTGATCGGTTCGTCCTGTCCAGCACGGAGTTCGCGCGGAAGCTGAGTGCGGTCCGTTCCGAACAATGGGTTCGGCCGACTCCGTGCACGGAATGGAATGTGCGCCAACTGGTCAATCATGTGACACGCGGAAACCTGAACTACGTCGGGCTCGTGCAGGGCGGCACTCGTGCGGAGTTCCTGCGTCTGAGGGACGTCGATGCGCTGGGCACGGATCCGGTGGGCGCCTATACCCGATCCGCGCAGGATTGTTCCGAGGCGTTCGCTCAGCCGGGCGCACTGCGACGGATTCTCGATTACCCTCTCGGCCGGATTACCGGGCAACAAGCGCTCGCGGTGAGAACGACCGACAACACCATCCACACATGGGATCTCGCGAGGGCTCTCGACATCGATGACACCCTCGACACGAACCTGATCACATGGATCGACCAGCATCTCGATGAGATCTACGCCGACCTCCCGGAAACTCCGACGGCCGTCGAGCCCACCCACCGGTTTTTCGCCGCTTCCCAGGGCGCCCTCGCGCGTGATGCCTCGCTACAGGATCGCCTGTTGCACCGAATGGGCAGGAAGCCCAGCGAGGTAGTGTTCTGAATGGAACACGTACTGCCGCGACACGATAATCGAACGAACTCGTGCTCGACTGGCAGCAGCGGCGGCGAACGGCCGCAAGGGCGGCCGCCCTCGCAAGGTGGGTGACGCGACGCGGCGAACGTGCAGACCGGGGCCTTCACTGTTCCGGAGGTACTAGCGCGCCGACAGCGTAGATCGGGTGCGTTGGAGGGCTGCCCCGCCTTCATCGGCGAGGTCTGGCATCCCCGCCTTGAAGGTCGCTCGGATCGCTCGCTGAATCTGGTGCGGTAGCCGATGGCGTTCCGCGGACCTGATTGCTTCAGCGAATGCGGTTGCGGCCCCCTCGGCGTCCCGGTTGGCAACGAGAACTTCACCGGTGGTCACTCGTTCGATGATGTACCACTGCGGAGCGGCAGGGCTACCCGCCTGGCGGTAGACCAGCTGGCAGGCCTCCGCTACTCGTCCGGTGCCCATGAGGCCGCGTAGTTCGATCTCTCGCAATGTGAACGGCTGGAACAGCAGACCGCTGTATGCGTTCGGCCTGGCGCGTGATCCAGCGGCAGGTACCCGTCGTCGGTGGTCAGCACCGCGCGTCGATTTCGCCGAGTTCGATGCGGAATCCGCGGATCTTGACCTGGAAGTCGTTGCGGCCCAGATACTCGATGACGCCGTCACCGGTGCGGCGTACCAGATCCCCGGTGCGATACAACCGGGATCCGTCCGCGGTGAACGGGTTGGCGACGAACCGGGCTGCGGTCAACGCCGCTCGCGCGTGGTATCCGCGCGCCAACTGTGCACCGGTGATGTACAACTCGCCCACCGCACGGTCGGGCACCGGCGAGAGGCGATCATCCAGCACGTATTCGGTGACCGCCCGGATGGGCGCACCGATGGTAACCGGATCCCCGGCCGCCAACGGTGTGCTGATGTTGGTCATGATCGTGGTCTCGGTCGGCCCGTACCCGTTGTAGAACTCCCGGCTACGGCGCCCACCGATCGGCACCGCCCAGCGCCGCACCAACTCCGGCGGACACGCCTCACCACCAGCGATCACCACCCGCAACTTGTCCAAACCATCCGGATCCACCGACGCCAACGCCGCCGGAGTGATGAACGCGTGCGTCACCCGCTCCCGCCGCAACAACCCAGCCAGCTCCTGCCCGCCATACACACTCGGGGACACCACCACCATGCTCGCGGCCCCACCCACAGCCAGCAGCAACTCCAGCACCGAGGCATCGAACGACGGCGAAGCGAAAGCCAGCGTGCGCGCACTGCTGGTCACCCGATACCGCTCACGCTGCTCGGCACAAAAACTCGACAACCCCGCCTGCGTGACCACCACACCCTTGGGCAGACCGGTCGACCCCGAGGTGTAAACAACATAGGCGGTATGCGCCGCCCGCAGCGGTCGGCACCGGTCCGCGTCGGTGACCGGGTCGGCCGGGTAATCCTCGAGCCGCCCGGTGGCCTCGTCGCCGTCGATGGTCAGCCACGCCACCGAACCGGGGAGCCCGGCAGCCGCGGCCGCGACTGTCAGGCCCAGCACCGCCCCCGAATCCGAGAGCATGTGCGCGACCCGCGCGGCAGGATAGTTCGGGTCCACCGACACGAATCCGGCGCCGGTCTTCGCGATCGCCCACACCGCCAGCACCGATTCCGGTGACCGCGGGATCCCTACCGCCACCAAATCTTCCGGGCCGATACCCTGCGCGATCAGCAGCCTGGCCAGCCTGGTCGAGCGCTCATCCAGCTCGGCGTACTCCCACTCGGCGAGCCGATCGGTCGCATCCGCGAAGATGATCGCGATACCGTCCGGATTCTCCTCGACGGCCTCGGCCAGTAACTCCGGCAGCAACACGACATCCGTGTCCTGCTCTGCCGCCGGTGCGGCGGGGGTGGTGGGGTGAATCGGCGCGGCCAGCACCCGATCGCGTTCGCCCTCATCCAAGATGTCGATATCACCGAGGACGGCACTCTCGTCGGCGGCGACCGCGGTCAGGATCCGCTCGAACCGCCGGCCCACACCCTGAATCGTCACTTCATCGAAAAGGTCTGTCGCATACGTGAACACGACCACCAACTCATCGGGTGTCCCGTCTTCGGTGTAGCGCGGCTCGATATTCACCTGCAGATCGAACTTCGCCACCACCTCTTCCAGCTCGAGCCCGGAGATCGTCAGACCGGGCAGCTCGAGCGAGGGCTGGGTGGTGTTCTGGAAGGACAGCATCACCTGGAACAACGGATTCCGCGCCGCATCCCGCCCGGGCGCGACCAGCTCGACCACCCGCTCGAACGGCACATCCGCATTGTCGAACGCCGACAGATCGACCTCACGCACCCGCTGCACCAGCGCCGCGAAGCTCCCGGAACGATCGACCTCGGTACGCAACGTCAACGTGTTGACGAACATCCCGATCAGGTCATCCAGTGCTGCCGCACCACGCCCGGCGATCGGCGTGCCGACCGCGATATCCGAACCACCACACATCCGGGCCAGCAGTGTCGCCAACGCGGCGTGCACGACCATGAACATCGATGAATTACGGTCACGCGCAATCCGATCCAAACCCTGGTGGACCTGCGCGGGCACCACCACCACACTCGAGGCGCCGCGCATCGAGGAACGCGCCGGACGCGGACGATCCGGCGGCAACTGCACCGCCTGCGACACCCCTGCCAGGGCCTCACGCCAGTAGGTCAGTTGCCGGGCGGCGATCGAGTTCTCGTCGTCTTCGTCGCCGATGACCTCGCGCTGCCAGAGCGCGAAATCGGCGTACTGCACCGGCAACGCAGTCCAGCCCGGCGCGGTGCCCTGCGCGCGTGCCAGATACGCCGTCGCCAGATCCCGCGCCAACGGCGCCATCGACACACCATCCGCGGAAATATGGTGGGCGACCACCACCAGGAGGTACTCGTCCGCGCCCGGACCTGAGAACAACCCGATCCGCACCGGCGGGTGTTCGGTCACGTCGAATCCGGCGGACAACATGCCGATCACCCGGTCACGCAGATCGGCCGAGGCCGCCTCGACCGGCAACCCGCCCGGAAGCGTTTGCGCCGCCGACAAGATCTCCTGACGCGGCACCCCGTCCGGGCCGTACACCGGGAACCGCGTACGCAACGCCTCGTGCCGCTCCAGCACATCCGTAACGGCCTGCCCCAACGCCGACACATCCAGATCACCGGTCAACCGGATCGCGAACGGCATGTTGTAGGAAGCAGATTCGATATCAACCTGATTCAACACCCACATCCGATACTGCGCCAACGACACCGGCACCACCTCGGGCCGCTCCACCCGCACCAACGGCGGCCGATCCACACCCGAACCCGACCCCGCCGCAATAGCCGCCGCTAAATCCGCCACCACGGGCGAATCGAACAACATCCGCACCGACACCCGCACACCCAACGCGGCACTCAACCGAGCCGCCACCTGAGTAGCCACCAAAGAATTACCACCGAGAGCAAACAGATCGTCACTCGCCCCCACCCGGGCCACATTCAGCACATCGGCGAACACCCCGGCCACAATTCCCTCGATCGGCGTCGACGGCGCCCGGAATTCGCGGCCCGCCAGGACCGGTTCGGGCAGCGCGTCACGATCCAGCTTGCCGACCGCAGTCAACGGGATCTCATCGAGCACCACGATCGCGGCCGGAATCATGTACGCCGGCAAC
>NZ_JAGPOX010000121.1 GCF_019038435.1 Nocardia alni | reverse complement strand
GCCCCAGTGTGACCTCGAACACCGAACCCTCCCAGGTGGATTCGCCGGCCCGCGAAACTCTCCCGCTCATACTTCCACCCCACACACACTCGGCACCGGCACGAGCGGCAGCGTCCCCGCTACCCGCTCGCTCATCGGACGCCCCCACAAGGGCGGCCCCACCCGCGAGAGCCGGGCTCGGGTGTGCCGTATCCATCCAACATCTGCGGCACGGTGGACCTCGTCAACGGGAACATTCCGGTCAGCATAGGGCGGCCTCCGCCAGAGCCACGCGGCGTACCTGGTATTTCGCCCTGTCCGCACCGAAGTTCGCGGGGCGCCGGGTAGTCCGCGCAGAAACTACGCCGCCTCGCGCAGCCGGGCGCGCAGCTTGTTCAGCGCGCGGTGCTGCATCACCCGCACCACCCCCGGGCTCGTGCCGATCGCCTCGGCGGTCTCGGCCGCGGTCAAGCCCAGCACGATCCGCATCACCAGCACCTCGCGGTGCGCGGGGGCGAGCACCTGCATGAGTTCGTAGGTGGCCGCGCGGCGCTCGGCGGCGATAGCCAGTTCCTCCGGGCCGGCCGCGGTCGAGGCGCGATCCGGGAATTCGTCGATCGGCTGCGCCTGGTGCTGGCCGCGCCGGAACGCGTCGGCGACCTTGTTGGACGAGATGCCGTAGACGAAGGCCAGGAAGGACTTGCCCTGATCGCGATAGCGCGGAATCGCCTGCACCGTGGCCATGCAGATCTCCTGCGCGATGTCGTCGGCGGTGACGTACACGTGCCCGCCGTTGGCCAGGCGGGCCGCGCAGTAGCGGCGCACCAGCGGATGGATGATCCGCACGATATCGGTGATCGCCCGCGCGTCGCCCTCGGCGGCCGGGCCGATCAGGCCGTTCAGTTCGGCGGAGATTCGCTGATTCTCGCTGTGGCCGGCGCCGCTGCCCGACGGGTTCGCGGTGCGCGGCGAGACCGTGCCGGATCCGGCCCTGCCCGCCCGCACGGCGCCCCGCCGCGTCCCTTTGGCGCCAGACACCAGCGATACCACCGGATTGTCCTCGGTTCCCACAGCCCCGACCTTTCGACGATCTCTCGTTGCTCTCACAAGAAATCGTGCTGTGATCAGGACGCTCGAACCAGGCACCCCAGGGGTGGGCGGACCCCACCCCACCGTTGTCCTTGCCCCACCCTCCAGCTGTACGGCGTCGGGCGGAACAAGGTTCATCGCACCAGGAGAAAAATTCGGGGCCGGTTACTCTTCGGCTTCGCTCACGTTCTCTTCGGCTTCGCTTCCGCCCGGGGCGTGCCCGGCGCGGCGCACCGCCCACACCGTGACCAGCAGTGCCACCGCGGTCAGCGGCCAGCCCATCGCGATACGGGTAATCGCGAGCAGTCCGGTGCTGTTGGTGTGATAGAAGTGCGACTGCACCAGGTACCGGGCGGCGAAGACCAGCACCCAGACCAGTGTGGCCAGATCGTAGAGCCGCACCACCCGCCGATCCGAACGCCATTGTGTGCCATGGCCGTTCAGCACACCCCAGATCACACCGGCCAGCGGCCAGCGCACCACGAGCGAAGCCAGGAACACGCCCGCGTAGAGCAGACTCGCCCAGATCCCGAACAGGAAGAAGCCCTTCGCCGCGCCCATCCGGTAGGCGATGAACGCACACACGCCAACACCCAGGAACCCGGAGATCGCCGGCTGGATCGGGTTGCGCCGCGCCAGACGCCACACCAGGATCGCCGCGGCGACGCCCAGCGCGATCCAGATGGCGGCGGTCAACCCCCACAGCGCGTTCGAGGGGACGAACACCACCACGGGCAGAGTCGAGTAAATCAGGCCGCTGATGCCGCCGAGCTGCTCGAGCAGAGTTTCCTCCGGGGCGTCGCGGTCCTCCTCCGGAGCATCCTCGCCGTGATCGTGCGGATCGTCATCTACCATGCGTGCCTTGCCATCTCGGGCATACGCACCGTCGGCGCGGGTGTGCCCACCGCCACCCCGGGAGTACGCGTCGTCGTCCTGTGAATGCGCGGAGTGCGCGCCGTTGTCCCGCCTGTGCGCGCCGCCGCGCGGGTACGCGTCGTCGTCCCGTGGGAGCACCGGATCCGACGCGCCCCGCCGAGGTCGCTGGCCTCGGGAGACGGTGTCATCGGCTCGCGCAGTCCGGTGGTTCGGCTCGTCGTGCGACTGCGAGCGGTTCGAGGATCGGGGAGGGACGGCGCGGCGCTGATTCTGGGCGACCAGTGCGCCGTCGTCGTTACTGGGTGTCGGCATGCGTCAGGAATTCCCGCGGAGTTCGTAGTAGGGGTTGAAGATCACCGTGGCGCCATCGGGTTCACCGATGCGGCCGCGGACCAGGATACGGCGTCCGGGCTCGATCCCGGGGATGCGACGCCGTCCGGGCCACACCAGCGCACGGCGGCGTCCGCTGCCACCCTGCACCTGCCGGAGATGGACATATCACAAACTCTTCCTGCTCTGCTCTACCTGCGCTTACACCGCCACTGTAGACGGATTCGGTGAGCCCGCTATGTCCAGCGGCTCACCTGTCCCGGGTGAGCCGCACGGAGACGGTCATCCGCGTTGGTACCCACGCAAGTGGCCGCTCAACCCAACCGCGGCAGCGGCAGCGGCAGCGGCAGCGGCAGCGGCAGCGGCAGCGGCAGCGGCAGCGGCAGCGGCAGCGGCAGCGGCAGCGGCAGCGGCAGCGGCAGCGGCAGCGGCAGCGGCAGCGGCAGCGGCAAGAGGTGATCATGCGACCCCGGGCCCCGGACAGCATGACGCGCCCACACCGCACCTCTGTTCGCGGGAACCGTCGCCGTGCACGCGCTTCGACCGGGCGGGCACGAGTCCGCTCGATCGAACCGGCCTGCCCTCGCCCGAATTGCCTGGTACACCACGTAGGCTCGGTGCGTGCCCGATCTACCCCGCCCGGCGCTCGTTGTCGGCCTACCCGGTACCGGGTCCGACGCCGACTTCGCCCGCCGTGCCTTCGGACCCGCCTGTGCCGCAAGGGATCTGCCCTTCCTCGCGGTCGAACCCGATCCGTGCGATGTGGTGGCCAGCTGCCGCGCCGCCCTCGACACCGCCGCCCGCTCGGGTCCTGTCCTGGCGGCCGGCATCTCGTTGGGCGCCGCGATCGCCGTCGAATGGGCCTGCGCCCGAGCGGAATCCGCCTTCGGCGTGATCGCCGCCCTACCCGCCTGGACGGGCGCCGACAGCACCGACTGCCCGGCGGCCCTCAGCGCCGCCGCCACCGCCGCCCAACTCCGCGCCGACGGTCTGGACGCCGTCATCGAACGGATGCGCGCGAGCAGCCCCACCTGGCTGGCAGAGGCGCTGACCCAATCCTGGCGCACCCAGTGGCCGAACCTTCCCCTGGCTCTCGACGAGGCCGCTCACTATTCCTGGCCCACCCCCGAAACCCTTGCGTCCCTTCCTGTCCCGGCCGCCATCGTCACGGCCGTTGACGATCCGGTCCACCCCCGGACGGTCGCCGAACAGTGGTCCACCCTGATCCCCCGCGCCGATCTGCACCGCATCACCCTGGCCGACCTGGGCTCCGACCCCGCGATCCTGGGCCACCAAGGCCTGGCCCGCCTGTTCGCCCGCCAGCCCATCGCCGCAAAGCCTCACTGACCGCCCGCTCGGTCACGACCGAGCAAACCGTGTGTGCTCACTGCCCACACGATGGGCTCAGTGCTGCGAACAGGTGCGGATGTGCAACGTCCGTGGGCAACCGGTGACGGCTGCCCACACGCGATGGGCCGGTCGGCCTTCCGGGCAAGGTCAGTGCAGTCCCAGCTGCTGCATGGCCGACCCCTCGGAACCCCGCCGTGGTCCCTCCGGATCCGCCGGCACGACCGGGAAGCTGCCCGTGGCATGCGCCTGGGCGGCCGCGGCCTGCTCGGCGAGGGCCTGCTGCTGGGCCTGGACCTGCTGCTGGTGCGCGGCCTGCAACTGGTCGGCGAGTTCCTGCGGGAGCACCACCGGCAGCGGGTCGCGCACCGGCAGCGGCTCGTCGCCGCGGCGGACCACGGTCTCGCCCAGGATCAACCGGGCCGCCTCGACCAGCGGCTGACCCTCGTCGACCGCGCCCGAGGGACCCGCGGCCACCAGCCGCACCATCCAGCGATAGCCGTCGACACCGATGAACCGCAGGTCCGCGCCGTCGGTAACCGCGTGCAACTCGCGGCCCCACGGGCCGGTCTGCACCGACACCTGGGCGCCGTCGGCGCGCAGCGACTCGGCCAGATCCGCGGCCACCGTGCGCCACTGGCCCGGCGACTTCGGCGCGGCGTAGGCGGCCACCGTCAGCCGGCCGTACTCGGTGGCCAGATGCACCGCCTGCGGCGTGCCGTCGGGGGTCATCTCCACCTGCAACTGCCCGCCCGGGGGCACCGGCACGATCACCGACCCCAGGTCCAAGCGCTGCTCGTTCACATCCTCGAGCAGGTCGGCGACATCCTCGTAGTCGTACGGACCGGTGCGGGGGCCCGAATCCCGCTCGGCCTCCTCGTCGCGCTCCGCGACATAGGCCGGTTCGTCGCGGTACTCCTCGTACTCGCCGTACCCGGTCTCGTCGTATCCGCCCTCGTACTGCGCCTCGTCGTACTCGTCCTCGTACTCGTCGTAGGCGTACTCACCCGCACCCGGCTCCTCCGGGGACCTGTTCTTGCGTCCGAACATCCTCATGCCTCCCTGCCGGGCAGCTCACCGCCGCCGGCACCACCATTATCGAGGCTCGCGTGACCGCCGCTGGAGCCGTATCCCCCGGCCCCGCGCGCGGTCTCGTCCAGCTGGTCCACCTCCACGAAATCGACCAGCTCCACCCGCTGCACGAGCAGCTGCGCGATCCTGTCGCCGCGACGCAGTTCGATCGGGGTGCGCGGGTCGTGATTGATCAGGCAGACCTTGATCTCACCACGATATCCGGCATCGACCGTGCCGGGTGTGTTGACGATCGACAGCCCGGTCTTGGCGGCCAGGCCCGAACGCGGATGGATCAGCCCGACCGTCCCGGACGCCAGCGCCACGGCGATGCCTGTCCCCACGAGGACCCGCTCACCGGGCTCCAGGATGACGTCCTCGGTAGTACACAGGTCCACGCCCGCATCGTCCGGGTGCGCACGGGTGGGCACGGGGATGCCGGGATCGAGCCGCATCAGGGGTATGGATGGAATACCGGTCACATCGAGGGAGCCTACGCGGTCGCCCCAACTGGTACTGACCTAGTCTGATGAGGTGTCCGACCAGCGTCCTCAGCAGGTAGCCATGCCGCCCACCCCAACCGTCACACCGGTTTACTCCGAACGCCATTGGGCGCCGCTGTGGTGGTGGCCGATCGCTCTGGCCATCGTGGGCCTGCTCGCGGCCACCCTGCATATGGGCGCGCCGGGGATCCAGGCGTGGTTGCCGTACGTGCTGATGCTGCCGATCCCGATCTGGTACCTGCTGTGGGTGGGCCGCCATCGCGTCGAGGTGGTCCACGACGCGAACGGAACTCTCGAATTGCGCACCGACAAGGCGCATCTACCGGTAACGTACGTTGCGCGGGCAGCGGCCGTACCCCCCAGCGCCAAGAGCGCGGCGATGGGCCGCCAGCTCGACCCCGCCGCCTTCGTGCAGCATCGCCCCTGGATCAGGCCCATGGTGCTGCTCGTCCTCGACGACCCGGACGATCCGACGCCGTACTGGCTAGTCAGTGTCCGCCATCCGGACCGCGTACTCGCCGCGATGGGCATCACGCCACGCACGGCATAGGCATCGAGCCGCGCACGGCGCCAGCGCGCCCGTGCGCGGCGTAGCCGTCACCCAGCTCTGCCCAAGCCCGAGTCGGCCGGATGACGCGCAGGACAGCGAATCGGCCGTGTTACGGGCCGTGTGCCACCGTCACCGGCTCATCGCACAGCACTGCGGCGGTGCACACCGGAGACGGGTCATATCCGCTCCGGCGTCGGGCAGTGCCCGTCCGCGCTCGGCGGACCGAGCGCGGGCCGACCGGATGGAACTCCCGGGCGGTGTGTCGGTCGTGCGGTACGTGAGGCAGCATGCGCGTACCCGGGACCGGGTACGCGGACCGCCGCCCCGCGCCGATTCGCGGTGTGTCCGATGTCGCTCCGCTTACGCCGCTACGCGGCGCAGTCCATGCAGATCAGCTGCCCGCTGGACTCACTTGCCAGTCGGCTGCGGTGGTGCACCAGGAAGCAGCTCGAGCATGTGAACTCGTCCGCTTGTTTCGGGATCACCCGAACCGAGAGCACTTCCTCGGACAGATCCGCCCCGGGAAGCTCGAACGACTCCGCAGTATCGGATTCGTCGATATCCACGACGGCGGACGCGGCCTCGTTGCGACGAGCTTTCAGCTCTTCGAGCGAGTCCTCGGACACCTCGTCTGATTCGCTGCGCCTAGGTGCGTCATAGTCGGTTGCCATGTCGTATCCCCTCGTCCTTCTTCGTATATCCCGGACCGGCCCTACCTGGCCGATTCCGGAGAATCGACTCGGCGTATGCCGCCCCGCCGGTGGTGTACCTCACGGGTACACCGATCGCCCACCGGCCCGGATCTGCATCAATCCACACCGGATCGCGCTCGGTTAACGCAGGACATGCCCTTGTTGTTCCCGATCACGCACCCTGATTCCCGTCAGTCGATTCGAATCAGGCCGCCAGACAATAGCGGACACGAGGGCAAAAGTCGCAATCAAAACGCACGTGAGTCGGAACTGAGGACCAATCGTCACGCCCCAGGGCGTCCCGAAACGGCTTCGTAGCCACTCTTACCGCAAACCGTTACCGATACGACACGACATCGACACCACCCCCGGCGAGGCGGCCGACCCCCGCCCGGAACACCCCGAAAGGCTGGCCGACCAGCAGGGTTACCTGGATATGCCCCACCAGCTCGTAAGGTAAGCGTGTGGTTTCACTGATCACCGAAGGCAGCACCAGCGACAAGAAGGGCCGCCCGTTCCAGCGGCGCCGCTATCAACCATGGGTCGCGATGGTGGCGATCCTGGCACTGATCTGCGCCATCGTCTGGATCAAGGCGCTCACGACCGAGGATCGCAGCCATACCGCGATGGCCTGCAATTCGCCGAGCCCGTCGACCGATACCAATTCGCCCAAACCCGCGCCGCTGGGTGAGCGGGTAGGGGCCACGCGCCTGCAGGACGTGGAACCCGCGCCGCTGTCACAGGCCAAGGTGCGCATCTACAACGGGTCCGGTGAGCGCGGCCTGGCCGAGCACATCGCCACGAGCCTCAGCGATTACGGCTTCGCCAGCCCGCCCCCGCCGGCGTATTCCAACGATCCGGTGTACGTCAACGGCGACCTGGACTGCACCGGCCAGATCCGCTTCGGCGTCTCCGGTCGCCCCGCGGCCGCCGCGGTCCAGCTGGTCGCGCCGTGCGCGGAGCTGATCGAGGACCAGCGCACCGACAACACCGTGGACCTGGCGCTCGGCACGCTGTTCGGCAACGACATCCAGCCCAGTGACAACGCCGAAGAGGTGCTCAAGTCGCTGCGGAACCCGGCGCCGGGCGGGCCATCGATCGATCCGAAACTCCTGTCCGCCGCCCGCGCCGCGAACTGCTAATCCTCCGGAATCGGCGCCGACACGCCGAGTCGCTCGAGCAATTCCGTCAGTTCCCCGGCGATTCCCGGCGCCGCCGCCACGACCAGTTCCCCGGTCTTGGCGAGGGTGCCGGCCGGGGGCAGGCTGACCCGGGCGCCCGCCTCGGCGGCGATCAGCGCGCCGGCGGCCCAGTCCCAGGTGTTCAGGCCGTGCTCGTAGTGCGCGTCCACCATTCCGGCCGCCACCATGCACAGATCCAGTGCGGCCGACCCGATCCGCCGGATGTCGCGAACCCGCGGCAGCACCTGCGCGATCAACTCTCCTTGACGCGCCCGCCGCGCCGCGCCGTAGCCGAATCCGGTGGCCAGCAAGGCCATCTCGACCGAGTCGACGTCGGTGCAGCGCAGCGCCAGCGTCGTGCCGTCCGGGCCGACCCGCGTCGCCCCGGCCCCGAGTCCCGCGCTGTAGACCCGGTCTCCGACCACGTCGGCGACGGCCCCGGCCAGCGACCGTCCCTCCCGCATGGCGGCCACCGACACCGAATAGGCCGGGACGTCGTAGAGGAAGTTCACCGTGCCGTCGATGGGGTCGACCACCCAGACGATCTGCGAGTCCGCCTCCCACCGGATGCTGCCCCCGCCCTCCTCACCGAAGACCCGCTCGCCCGGACGCAGCTCGCTCAGCAGGGCGCGGATGAGTTCCTCGGCCTCGGTATCCACGACGGTCACCGGATCGGTCGGCGTGCTCTTGGCGCGAACGGCGTCAGGGCTCAGGACACCCGCCGTGTCGCGCAGTTCGGTGCGCCGCTTGCGCACGTGCGCGGCGGCCGTCTCGGCGAGATGCACTGCGGTGCGCCGCAATTCGGCGATCAGGGTCTGGTCGGGGAGGCTGCCGGGGTCAATCCTGGTTTCGGGCACGACCTCCATCCGATCACAGATCCTCGGACGGGCGCATTAGGCTTGTCGTGCACGACACAGATCAGTCCGTCGGCACTCCACCGCACATCGGCGTGTAACGTGCCGCGCGCACCTGTTTCGGCCCGGCACCACAGGAACGAGGAGTCGTCAATGTCCAACCGGGGACAAGCATTCGGGATCGACATCGGAGGCAGTGGCGTCAAGGGCGCCGTGGTCGATCTGGCCACCGGCGACCTCGCGCACGAGCGCATCAAGATCGCCACGCCGCATCCGGCCACTCCGAACGCGGTTGCCGAGACCGTCGCCAAGCTGGTCGCCCAGGCCGACTGGGCCGGGCCCGTCGGCATCACCCTGCCCAGTGTCATGGTCAACGGCATCGCCCGCACCGCGGCCAATATCGACCCCAGCTGGGTGGACACCGACGCGCGCCAGCTGTTCTCCCTGGCCCTCGGCGGTCGCGACGTGGTGGTCCTCAACGACGCCGACGCCGCCGGCATGGCCGAGGACCAGTACGGCGCGGCCAAGAACATCGAGGGTCTTGTCATGCTGCTGACCTTCGGCACCGGCATCGGCTCGGCGCTGATCCACCACGGCGCGCTGGTGCCGAACACCGAATTCGGGCACATCCAGATCGACGGCAAGGAGGCCGAGCACCGGGCCGCCTCCTCGGTCAAAGAGAAGAAGAACCTCTCCTACAAGGAGTGGGCCGTCCAGGTCACCAAGGTGCTGGTGACATTGGAAAACCTGCTCTGGCCTGATGTGTTCGTGGCCGGAGGCGGCATCAGCCGCGACGCCGAGCACTGGATTCCGCTGTTGGGTTGCCGGACTCCGGTCGTTGCCGCACATCTGCGCAACACCGCGGGTATCGTTGGCGCCGCGATGGCGGTCGAGGCAGGAATCGCGCCATAAGCGAGGCAAAAGGCGTGCATACCGTTTCGATAGTTACAATGGAACGCATGCCCGGCGGTGAGCCGGAACCGACCCCGGCACGAGCGCCGGGATACCCCCGACAGAACCGCTCCGCCGGAATGATCAACTCTGGCGTGACGCCGCACGACATCGTCACGAAAGGGCGTACGTGGTAGCCACGAATACCCGAGAGACCGCCGAATCGGCCGAACTCGCCGACTCCGCGGACAACATCGCCGCACGGCCGGTCGCCAAGAAGGCCGTCGGCAAGAAGGCTCCGGCCAAGAAGGTCGCCGCCAAGAAGGCGCCTGCCAAGAAGGCCGGCGTCAAGGCGGTCGCCAAGAAGGCTCCGGCCAAGAAGGCCGGGCCCAAGAAATTGGGTCCGGACGGCGAGCCCGAGGAGAACTCCGAGGACGAGGCCGTCGACCTCGAGGATCTCGGTGATCTGGAAGTGTCCGAGGACGACCTCGCCGAAGAGGAGGTCGTGGAAGACGCCGCCGAGGAAGCCGAAGAGGAGGCCGAGGAGCCGTCGGCCGCCGACAAGGCCTCGGGCGATTTCGTCTGGGACGAGGAGGAGTCCGAGGCGCTGCGCCAGGCCCGCAAGGACGCCGAGCTCACCGCCTCCGCCGACTCGGTCCGCGCCTACCTCAAGCAGATCGGCAAGGTCGCCCTGCTCAACGCGGAGGAGGAGGTCGAGCTCGCCAAGCGCATCGAGGCCGGGCTCTACGCCGCCGAGAAATTCCGCGAGCTGACCGAGAAGACCGACAAGCTCCCCGTCACCACGCGCCGCGATCTGAACTGGATCATCCGCGACGGCAACCGCGCCAAGAACCACCTGCTCGAGGCCAACCTGCGCCTGGTGGTATCGCTGGCCAAGCGGTACACCGGCCGCGGCATGGCGTTCCTGGACCTGATCCAGGAGGGCAACCTGGGCCTGATCCGCGCGGTCGAGAAGTTCGACTACACCAAGGGCTACAAGTTCTCCACGTACGCCACCTGGTGGATCCGTCAGGCCATCACCCGCGCCATGGCCGACCAGGCCCGGACCATCCGCATCCCGGTGCACATGGTCGAGGTCATCAACAAGCTGGGTCGCATCCAGCGCGAGCTGCTGCAGGACCTGGGCCGTGAGCCCACGCCCGAGGAGCTGGCCAAGGAGATGGACATCACCCCGGAGAAGGTGCTGGAGATCCAGCAGTACGCCCGGGAGCCCATCTCGCTGGATCAGACCATCGGCGACGAGGGCGACTCGCAGCTGGGCGATTTCATCGAGGATTCCGAGGCCGTGGTCGCGGTCGACGCGGTGAGCTTCACCCTGCTGCAGGATCAGCTGCAGTCGGTGCTGGAGACGCTGTCCGAGCGCGAGGCGGGCGTGGTCCGGCTGCGCTTCGGCCTCACCGACGGCCAGCCCCGCACACTTGACGAGATCGGCCAGGTCTACGGGGTCACCCGCGAGCGCATCCGCCAGATCGAGTCCAAGACGATGAGCAAGCTGCGCCACCCCAGCCGCTCCCAGGTCCTGCGGGACTACCTGGACTAGTTCCAGAGCCAGCGATGAGTGAAACGCCGCCGGAGTTCCGGCGGCGTTTTGCGTCTTTGCGACAATGGTGACCCGGTCGACGGCTGCTCGGCGAGACGGCACGGCTGTGCGAACGCACAAGCGAATACGGAGGGCTCGGACGCAGTGGAACAGTTGATGTTGGTGTTCGCGCTGGCGTTCGCGACGATTCTGGCACAGCCGCTGGGCCGGCGGACCGGGCTCGCACCCGCCGTGCTGATGACCGTGTTCGGGCTCGTGCTCGCGGTGATTCCGCAGGTGCCCAACATCAGCCTGGAACCCGAGCTGATCCTGCCGATGGTGCTGCCGCCGCTGTTGTACGCCTCGGCGCGGCGCACCTCCTGGCAGCAGTTCGCGGGCAACGCGCGGCCGATCCTGTTGCGCGCGGTCGGGTTGGTGGTCGCCACGGCCGCCGCGGTAGCCGTGATCTTCCATGTCTGGTATCCGGCGGTTCCGGTGGCGGCGGCGTTCGTGCTGGGGGCCGTGGTCGCGCCGCCGGATCCGGTCGCGGTCAGTGCGCTGGCCGACCGGCTCGGGCTGCCGCGCCGTCTGATGTCGGTGCTGGAGGGTGAGGGCCTGTTCAACGACGTCACCGCGATCGTGCTCTACAACGTCGCGGTGGGCGCGGTGGTGACCGGCAGCTTCTCCGCCTGGCACACCGCGCTCGAGTTCGTGCTCTCGGCGGTGGTCGCGATCGTCGTCGGACTGGTGCTGGGCTGGGTGGGCAGCCGGATCATGCGACAGCTGGCCGAGGCGCCGTGGCAGGTCGCGCTGGGGCTGCTCCTGCCGTTCGCGGCGTACGGGCTGGCCGAGGCCACGCACGGGTCCGGAGTCCTGGCGGTACTGGTGTGCGCCCTCTATTTGACCGATGCCGCAACCGATTTCAGCGACAGCGACTACCGGATCGTCGGCGACTCGTTCTGGGAGGTCATCGACATGCTGGTGACCGGGTTCGCGTTCGGGCTGATCGGGCTCGAACTCAGTTCGGTGCTCGCGGCCGCCGGTCCCAACTGGCCGCGGCTGCTGGCGGGGGCGGGCATCACCATCATCGTCGTGGTGGGGCTGCGCCTGGTGTGGTTGCTGGTCTCGGGCCTGCTGTTCCACAACGCGAACCGCACCGCCGACGAGGCGTACACCTGGCGCGAGACGATCGTGACCTGGTGGGCCGGCATGCGCGGGGTGGCGACGGTCGCGCTGGCGCTGGCCGTACCGCTGTCCACCGACGCGGGGGCGCAGTTCCCGGGACGTCCGGAGATCCTGTTCACCGCGTTCGCGGTCGTGTTGTTCACGCTGCTGCTGCAGGGCACGACGCTGCCGTTCGTGGTCCGGGTCAGCCACGTGAAGGCCGACACCGAGTCCGAGCGCGCGCTCGAACGCGGGCTGTGGGTGCGCATCCTGCGCGCCGAGCTGACGCGCCTCGAACAGCTCGCCGACGCCGAGAACCTGCCGGACGCGGTCTATCAACGCATGCGCGAGGGGTTCGAACGCCGTCTGGCACAGGCGGATCCGGAGACCGCCGGTGACGTCAAGGACGCCGACCGGCCGCTGCGATACTCCAAGAAGATCCGCATGATCAGCAGCGAGGTGCTGGATGCCGGACGCTCCGAGGCCATGGCCGCGCGGCGCGAACCCGGCATGCCGCCGGATCTGGTCGACCGGATGATGCGCCGCCTGGATCTGCGCCCCGCACCGTTCATCTAGCACCGGCCGCGACGCCATACCCGGAATCCGGTGGGGCCGCCGGGCGTTCGCCAGAATGCGACCCCGGCGTTCCAGTGTCAGTGGCGTACCCGTGACACGTCCGAGGACCCATTCGAGATACGGCGGGCCCGCCACCTGCGAACTTGCCTTCAGCAAACTCAGCTATTTCTCTGAGATCGATACTTTAAATTTGATACCTGCGAGTATCCCGATAACCTTCGGTGCTGTCGCCGCTGAGAGGGTCGTCGGCGACTCACTAGCAAGGAGTTGGTATGCCAGATATCAATGAATTTACCTACGGGTGGCTGACACCTGCCCTCGCCTACCTACTGTCCGTGATCGGATCGCTGCTGGCGCTGCGCTGTATGACCCGTGCGCGCACCAGCCCCAAGCCTCGGGGCTGGATCATCACGGCCGCCGTCGCACTGGGCGGCACCGGCATCTGGGTCATGCATTTCGTTGCCATGCTGGGGTTTTCGGTGCACGACGGGTCGGTCCGCTACAACGTGCCGATCACGCTGCTCAGCGCGATGCTCGCCGTCGTCGTGGTGTGGTTCGGACTACGCGTCGTGGTGCGCAGGCAGGGCGGGACGTATTCGCTGCTGATCGGCGGCACCATCACCGGCCTGGGCGTGGCCGCGATGCACTACGCGGGCATGTACGCGATGAAGACCACAGTGCCCATGACGTACGACTTCTGGATCGTGCTGCTGTCGGTCGTGATCGCGATCGCCGCGGCCACAGCGGCGCTGTGGTTCGCCCTGCACATCCACGGCATGCTCGCCTCGGTCGGCGCGGCGCTGATCATGGGCGTGGCGGTCACCGGTATGCATTACACCGGTATGTACGCGATGCACACGCACTCCGAGGGCGCGATGACCGGGATGTCGATGCCGGCGGGCGCGACGGCGCACGCGCTGCTGACCCCGCTGATCATCGGCGTGAGTATGGTGACGATCCTGATGTTCCTGCAGGTCGGCATCACCGATCCGGAGGAGCCGGATTTGCAGCGCGTCCGGCGGCAGCGCGCGAGCCGCTATTGGCCCAGCGGTAACTGACGACGGCCGAAATCCGGCCCGGCCCTACCGATTCAGGACCGCGCTTCGATCTCGACCACGGATGCGCGCCCCGGCAGGACCTGATCCGAGGTGTCCTTCAACTCCACCCCGGACCGGCCGAGCCGCCTGGCCCCGGCCACCAGACCGGCGGTGATCCGCGCGGCCGCCGCGTAGCCCAGGCCCTCGGGCGGGTGGATGTTGGAGACGCAGTTGCGCTCGGCATCGGTACGCCCGGGGCGCGGATGGTGAGTGAGATAGATGCCGAGGCTGTCCGCCACGGACAGGCCGGGCCGCTCCCCGATCAGCACGAGCACGGTGCGCACGCCGAGCGCCCGGCCGATGTGGTCGCCGAGCGCGACCCGCGCCTGGGTGGCGATCACCGGCGCCGCGATCCGATACCGCTGCTCCAGTTCGGATTTCAGCGCCTCGAGCATCGCCGGACCGTGTTCGCGCACCGCACGCGGCGACAGGCCGTCCGCCAGGACGATGCCGATGTCCGCGCCGGTCGGCTCCGCGTCCGAGTCACCCTCCGACTGTAACGAAATATCATGCCCGGGAACGTATTCCGGAATTCTTCCCAGATCGGGACGCCGGAGGTATTCCGAGCGGTCCGCCGCCCGGCTGCGCACGTGCATCGGCTCACCCAGCCCCGAATTCCTTATCCGGCAGGTCAGTTCGGCCACATCCAGCGCAGTGTGCACCGCGTCGCGAGCGGAGGCGTGGGCGGCGGCGAACTCCAGCACCCGTCCGGTGGGCAGCGCGTCCCCGGTGCGACCGAGCCCGATCCGCGCTTGTGTCGCGGTACGCAGCTCGCGCCAGAAGTCTTCCGCACCTGATGTTTCCGTGCCCAGCGCGTCGTCCGGGCCCGCGGGAGGAGCAGTCTGCGCCAAGGCCCGCAGCGGCGAGGACAGGGGTTCGATCCGGCGGACGCGCCCCGCGGCGTCGAGCATGCCCAGCCCGTCCAGCCACGCCTCGAACTCCGGAGCGGGGCGCAGCCCCAGCGCCTTTCGCGCGTACAGCGCGTCGTGGAAGCTCAGGCTCTGATAACCGAGCATGACGTCGTCCGCGCCCGGAACGGTGATGACGAAGCACACGCCGGCCGCGCCCAACAGGGTCAGCAGCGTGTCCATATCGTCGGAGTCGGCCTCGGCGTGGTTGGTGTAGCAGACGTCGACGCCCATCGGCAGCCCGAGCAGCTTGCCGCAGAAGTGGTCCTCCAACCCGGCGCGAATGATCTGCTTACCGTCGTAGAGGTACTCCGGCCCGATGAATCCGACCACGGTATTCACCAGCAGCGGATCCAGTTCCCGCGCAACGGCGTACGCACGCGCCTCCAGGGTCTGCTGATCCACCGGCTTGCCGTCGACGCCCAGATGCGCGCCCGCGCTCAGCGCCGAGCCCTGCCCGGTCTCGAAGTACATGACGTTGTCCCCGACCGTGCCGCGCCGCAGCGACCGCCCCGCCGCGTTCGCCTCGCGTAGCAGCGAAAGATCCACGCCGAAGCCACGATTCGCGCCCTCGGTGCCGGCGATCGACTGGAACACCAGATCCACCGGCGCACCGGCGGCGATCAGATCCAGGGTGGTGGTGACGTGCGCGAGCACGCACGACTGGACCGGTATCTCGAAGCGGGTACGCACCTCGTCCAGCAGCCGCAGCAGATCCCCGGCGGTCCGCGGCGAATCGGTGGCCGGGTTGACGCCGATCACCGCGTCGCCACAGCCCAGCAGGAGCCCGTCCAGCACCGCCGCGGCGATACCGCGCGGATCGTCGGTGGGGTGGTTGGGCTGTAACCGCGTGGCCAGGGTGCCGGGCGCGCCGAGGGTGGTCCGGAAACCCGACCGCACCCTGACCGCGCGCCCCACCGCGATCAGATCCTGATTGCGCATCAGCTTGCTCACCGCCGCGACCATCTCCGGAGTCAGCCCGCGCGATACCGCCGCCAGCGTGCGCGCGGCCTCGTCCGTAGCCGCCACGGCCAGCAGCCAGTCCCGCAACCCGCCCACCGTGAGGTGCGAAATCCCTTGGAACGCAACGCGATCGTGGGTATCGATGATCAGCCGGGTGACCTCGTCGGTCTCGTACGGCACCACCGGATTCCGCAGGAATTCCGGCAGCGGCACCTCGGCCAGCGCCCACTGCGCCGCCGCCCGCTCGGCGTCCGAACCCGCCGCGCAGCCCGCCAATTCGTCGCCGCTGCGCCGGGGCGTGGCCTTGGCCAGCAGTTCCACCAGTCCGTCGAAGGCGTACGCGCGGCCGCCGAGACTCTGCCGATACAGCGTCATATCGCGAGTGTAAGGCGCACGATGCCGCCATTCGATCGACGAATGTTGCCGGAAGATGTCCGGCACCGCGTGCGGTCGCGCCCTCTGCCGAACGAAGTCGTCAGGGGGCCGGGAAGCACGAACTCCCGTCGCCGCGAAAGGCACGGCGACGTCGCCGGGAAACGACGAGTGCGGCATCCGCGGCCGGGATCCTCCGGAACAGGGGTCCACCGTCTGCACGAGGTGACCCGCCCGAACCGAGGGCGCGTCGTCGTGCGCGTCGTCGGTCCGGCAGGCGAGGATGTTCCGGTGCCCGCCTCCGTGCTGACCCGCTATAGCTCGCCGTGGACTCGGACCGTCGACATCCAGGCCGAGCTGGGGGTGCTACGCGACTGGTGGCACGGTCCGGAGCGGATCTCCGGGGCACTGCGGGCGGCCCGCCACTCCCTGGGCGGCGCCCCGGCGAGTTGTGCCTACGCGTTCACGCTGTTCGTCACATGGTGGACCCTGCGGGGTATCAGCGACCACGCCGGGCACAAGCTGATCCTGTCCCAGTCGACGAACCTGCACAATATGCGCCGCGAGCCGGTGCAGGTGCTGGTCGCCTCGGCGTTCTGGACCGAGGGCGGATTCCCCTGGATGACGATCCTGGAGTTCCTGATCGTCATGGCCTTCGCCGAACGCTGGCTGGGCACCGTGCGCTGGATCCTGGTGTTCGCGGCCGGACACGTCGGGGCGACGCTGATCGTGGTCACCGGGATCGCCTACGCGGTGCACCACCGGCTGATCCCGCTCAAGGTGGTGGAGGCCACGGATGTCGGCTCGTCGTACGGGTTTTCGGCGGTGCTGGCCGCGCTGGCGTTCCATCTGCCCGGGCTCGCGCGGATCGTCTGGGCGGTGGTGCTGCTCGTCTGGTTCGCGCTCGGGGTGTGGCGCGGGCGCACGTTCACCGACTACGGGCATCTGACCGCCGTCCTGATCGGGTTCGCGGTCGGGGCGATATCGCTGCTGCTGTCCCGGCGACTGGAGTCGCTGCGCGACCGCGAGCGACAGGCCTAGCCGTGTGGCGTACCGGCCTCCGACAGCGCCGGATACCGCCCATCCGCACCCTTGTGGTACTCGGTGACCGCGACGACCGCCTCGGCCGGGAGCGGACCGTACAGGTGCGGGAACAGCATCGAGGACGGGTCGCTCGGCACGCCCGGCTCCCACTTCACCGGAGAGGCGAGCCGCTCGGGATCCAGCCATAGCAAGACGACATCGCCGATGTCGGCGAACAGCCGGTTCGCGGGGAGGTGCACCTGCGCCGGGGCGGACAGGTGGATGAAGCCGTCGGCGTCCAGCGAGGGGGTCCGCCGCAGGCCCGCGGCCCGCGCCGCATCCCATTCGCCCTGGGTGCACAGGTGAACCAAACTGTGCGCGTGGGTGATTCGGCCATTCGCGGCGGTTCCGGCGGACATGATCCGAACGATACCCGATCCAGGGGGCCTGCCTGGCCTCGTAGTTTGCCGAATCCAGAGTGTGAGTGCGGGTGAGCCGGGGTAATCTCCGGGTAGACAACTGGATAGGCGAGTTCCCGAGTTGACAGACGTTGTGGAGTCGAGAATGACCTGCATGTTCGCGGAGAGCGAAATGCCAGGTCATGTTAGGGAAAACACAGTGAAACATTCTCGGGAACAAAGCCCCCGTCCCAAACGTCTGACAAAGTAGTCAAGTACCACTGCTGGGAAGTAGCGGTAGCGAGCTCGCGGAGTGGACCGCGAGCCCCACACCCAGGCGAACGGTCTTCTGCACCGGGAGCCAGGACGGAGGAGTCATGCCAGGAACCCTGACCAGCACCCCACTGACTGCGGTCGATCGGTGCGACCGTTGCGGGGCAGCTGCACGCGTACGCGCAGTCCTTCCCGCAGGTGGTGAGTTGCTCTTCTGCCAGCATCACGCCAACGAGCACATGGATCGTCTCCGTGAGCTCGAGGCCGTGATCGACACGGAGTCGGCACCGGTGCCTTAATCAGCTCCTTACGTCCGCTCGACAAAAGAACAAACGCAGAACCGGACAACGCAGAACGGGCGGCCCCGAATGGGCCGCCCGTTTCGCTGTGCGCTGAATATCGCGAAAGTGTGAGACATACCACACCTCTGGGGTCAGACGCCCAAGCCGCGAGCCAGCACCGGCCAGGACTTGATGAAGTTCTCGCGCCAGTAACCCCAGGAGTGAGTGCCCGACGGTTGGAAGTTGACGGTGGCCGGGATGCCCAGGCGGCTCAGCTTGGCGGCGAGGTTGTGGGTGCAATAGTTCACCCCGGCCTCGATCACCCCGCCGATGATCATCTGATCGGCCAGGCCGGCCACGCCGGGCAGGGCGTACTTGCCGTTCAGCGTGTCGTACGGGCCGGGCAGGCCGTTGCCCGAGGAGATGTACAGGTCCAGGCCCCGCAGCTGCTCCGCGTGCACGTACGGGTCGTTGGCCACCCACTGCGGGGAGCCCACCGGACCCCACATGTTGTTCGTATCGCCGCCGCCCCACACGTCGACGGTCACCTGGACGAATTTCGACCCGACCGGATCACTGGTCTGCGCGCATCCGCTGTACGCCGCGGCCGCCCGGTACAGCCCCGGCTTGGCGATCGGCAGCGCCAGCACCGTGGTGCCCGACGTCGACAGCCCCGCAATGGCATTGACGTGGTTGGTGCCCAGCGCGGCGTCGATCAGCGGCGGCAGTTCCTCGGTGAAGAAGGTCTTCCACTTGTTGCGCCCCAGGTTCGGATCGTCTTTGATCCAGTCGGTGTAGTAGCTCCACGCCCCGCCGATCGGCTGGATCACGTTGACGTTCTTGTCGGCCATGAAGCTCGTGACGATATCGGTGTTGTCATCCCAGGTGGCCGAGTCCTCGCCGCCGCCCGCGCCATTGAGCAGATAGAGCGTCGGGCGCGGAACCGAGGTGTCGGCGGGACGGTGTACGTCCACCGGAAATGCCTTGTCCATCGCCGCGGAGTACACCGTCAGCTGGATGTCGCGATCGTCCAGTAGCCGCGCGCCCTGGATCTTGGACCCGTCCGGCGCGGTCGCGTCGCCGAGCAGTGAACCCGTCCGGACGATCGGATCGGCGGATACGGGGGCCGATCCGGTCTCCAGTCCGACGGCCGCGAGCATGACCGCGGCGGCCATGGTCACCGCGGCGCGGGCTCTCCCGAGCATCCAACGAGCAGTCAACGCCGCGCCTCCCGTGTCGTAGCGGTCCAACCTGCTTCGCCCCGATATCGCGGCACGCCAGGCGGTTCAAACAAGCCCCTCGCGAACCATACGGCAAATGATCAGCGAACAGAGTGGAACCATCGGGCGTGGCGTTCGATACCGTCCAGCAACCGCCCGAGCCCGAACTCGCGGCATCGCCCGCAACGACGGCGTCCGGACCGACATCGAGGGCGCCGCGATCCGCGCGAGCATCCACCGCTGGACCCGGGAGCGTATTTCGGCGAGGTCACCGGGTGATCAGGGCCGCCGGGCACGAAAGCGGAACATCTTCGAGCGCGTGGCGATGTCGATATCGGTGAACCCCGCGCGGGCCAGGCGATCGGCCATGGTTCGCGGCGGCACCGGTACGCAGGTGTCGCCCACGTGCATCAGCCGGAACGACAGGCTGTCCAGGCCATCGCTCCCGGCGAAGACTCCACCGGGGCGCAGGACCCGGAACGCCTCGGCGAACAGGTCGTCCTGCCGCGGGGGCGAGGGCACGTGATGCAGCATCGTGAAGCACACCACCGAGTTGAACTCGTTGTCCGGCAACGGCATCGCCGCGCCGTCCCCGTCGACGACGCGCACGTCCGAACCGCTGCGCTCGCGCAGCCGGGTCGCCAGGACCGGATCGATCTCGACCCCGGTCAGCGTCGCCGCGCGCCGTCGCAGCGATGCGATGTTGGCACCGTAGCCCGGGCCGATCTCCAGCGCGCACGCGCCGAGGTCCAGGCCCGTCAGCGCCCACGGCACGATCCGCGTGGCGCTCGCGCACTCCCAGAGCTTGGAGCGGCACAGGACACTGTGCAGGTAGTTCATTCCCATGCACCGACGGTATGACGCCACGACAATGGCAGCCAGTCGCTACACTGACAGATCATGTCGCAAAACGGCCACGCCTCGACGATCGCCGCGCCCGCGGGCCCGACCGCGATGGTTCTCGGCGAGGGTGAGCTGCCGTCGGGCTACTGGTTCGATACGCACCAGCATCCCCAGCACCAGATCGCCTGGGCCTCACGGGGAGTCATCGCGGTCCAGATGGGCGGCGGGCGATGGGTGCTGCCACCCACCCGCGCCCTGTGGATTCCCGGCGGGCTCCCGCACCGCACCGGCACGTCCCACGGCGCGGCGATGCGCGGAATCTTCGTGGAACCGGACCGCAGCCACGTTCCGTTCACCGCGCCGACCCTACTGCGGGTCGGCGGCCTGCTTCGCGAGCTGTTCAACTACCTCACCGGCGAGGACGACGGGACACCCCCTGTGCCGCAGGACGATACCGATCGCCGCCGACGAGCGGAGGCGGTCGTGTTCGATCTGCTCGAACCGGTCGACGTGATTCCCGTCGGGGCGCCGATGCCCACCGATCCGCGAATCGTCGAGGTGGCCGAGGCGCTGACCCGCAACCCGGCCGATGACAGGCCCCTGGAGGGGTTCGCCGCCTCGGCCGCCGCGAGCCCGCGAACCCTGGCCCGGCTGTTTCCGGCCGAAACCGGAATGACATTCGGGCAGTGGCGGACTCAGATCCGGCTGGCCGCCTCGCTGCCGCTCCTGGCGAACGGGCTGCCCGTGGCCCGGATCGCGGAGCGGGTCGGTTACCGATCCGCGAGCGCGTACGTGGCGGCCTTCCATCGGGCGGTCGGCGTCTCGCCCGGGCGGTACTTCACGGGCTGAGCGATCAGGCGTTGGCGCCGCTGTCGACGGTGAGGATCGCGCCGTTGACACTGCGGCCGGCCGGGGCGGCGAGGAATTCGACCGTGGCCGCCACGTCGTCGGGGGATGCGAAGCGGCCCAACGGATTGAAGGCGAGTTGTCCGGCGGCGTGATCGCCGTTCGCCGGATTCATATCGGTATCGGTGGAACCCGGCTGCACCAGGTTCACCGTGATGCCGCGCGGACCCAGTTCGCGCGCAAGGGCTTTGGTGAAGCCGTTCAGGGCGGACTTACTCAGGTTGTACAGCGCCAGGCCCGGAAACAGGGCGCGCTCGGACAGATTCGAGCCGATGCTGATGATGCGGCCACCACCGCGCATATGCGTCACGGCGGCCTGGGCCGCGACGAACGCGGCACGCGCGTGCACGTCGAGGGCTCGGTCCACCTCGTCGAGGGTGAAATCTTCGAACGGTTTGCTCGGGAAGAACCCCGCGTTGTTGACCAGGATGTCCAGGCTCCCGAGCCGCGCGACGGTTTCGTGCACGGCCGCGACGACTTCGGCGGCGTCCGCACTGTCGGCCCGGATGGTCGTCGCGCGACGGCCCAGCGCCTCGATCTCCTGCGCCACCTTGCGGGCGCCGGCCTCATCGCCGCGATAGGTCAGCGCCACATCCGCACCCGCCGCGGCCAGGCGCCGCGCGATCGCCGCGCCGATCCCCCGGCTGCCGCCCGTCACCAGCGCCACGTTGCCGTCCAGACCGCTCATCCGCACTCCTAGTTTTGTGTCGATCGGTACATAATGATTCGATCAGACCACCGACCCCCCGTCAAGACGGGCTCCCAGCCGTGGCGGACCGCGTCCTCGGCGAAGCCCTGGCCGCCAAGCCCGGACCTGTGTCCGATCGCCGGTGATCACAGCGCGGCCGAATCGATCCCACTCGAATCGCAGGATGCGCGGTACTCCTTCGAAATATCGAGCAGCAGTTGTCTGCTCGCGTCCTCGTTCAATGCTTTTCCCTCGATATCCGCGATGGCGGTTCGATAACGCTCGAGCTCGGCCTCCTGATCCAGATAGCGGGATGTGGTGTCGGTCTGGACATAGACCACCGGGGGCTCGGTGAGGTGGGGTGTCCGGTGGGGCGGAAAATCCAGCAGGACGAAGGAACCGGTGATCAATCCCGCATGGGCGCCTGACCGTTGGGGGACAACGCGGATCGATATGTTCGGCGCTGCGCCGGCGGTTGCCATGCGCACCAGCTGATCCCCCATCACTTGCGGGCCGCCCACCTGGTTGTGGAGCACGGATTCGGACAGGAGTGCGCGAAATTCCAGGCTCGGCGCGTTATCTCGAAGCCTCCGCTGCCGGCGGACGAGTACCTCGAGCAGCAGTTCCACATCCAGCGATGAGCGAGTGGGACATTCGACCCGGGAGAGCGCGCGACGATACTCCGTTGTCTGGAGCAATCCCGGAACGAGACTCTCCTCGAAGTCGGTCGAGCAGCTCGCGGCTTGTTCCAAGCCCAGGAACAGGTCGAGATGATCCGGCACCACACCGGTGATGCCGTGCCACCACATCGGCCTCCTGGCCTGCTCGATCAGTTTCACCAAATCCTCGATATGCCGCTCGGTCGCTCCGTACATCGTGCACAGCACGGTGATATACAGCTCCTTCAATTTCGGCCCCGGCCGGCCGGATTCCATGCGCCACAAAGTCTGTGGCGATATCTCGATCGCCCGCGCCGCGGCGGCGGCCGAGACGCCGGACTCCTCACGCAGTCTTTTCAACTCACGGCCCAACGTCCGCCGCGGTACTGCCGAACCATTCATCGCGCCTAGCCTCCCCAATTCTCGGACGTGGATTTCGGAATGCGAGCGGCCGCAGCGTATCACCGAACCCGATCGACGAAGACGAACGCGCCGCGGCACGAATCCGATTGAATACGAACCGATTCCGCGAATGCGAGACGTTCCGTTCGCACCTATGTCACCGTGGAGTACTCCACCGTCGTTTACCGACTACGAAGCACGGCCCGGGAATTCACCGCATGCGAAAAACCGGGCCCCGGGGGCGGAAAGGCAGGCTCGCCCCGGCCGGAATCAGATAGGCATGCTCACGATGAATACGGACGACGTCGCACCGGCCGTCGGTGATGATCAGAATCGGGCCGTCGGCGGGAAAGTCGGTGGCCCGCTCGAGGAGCCGAATTCCGGGCTGGAGTTCGGTGCCGCCGCGGCCGCGGACCCGGACGCGGGCGGCGATATCGTCGACGGGCAGATATCCCGCGTCGTAGGCGGCCGCGTCACAGAAGATCACGCGGGCACGGGGCACGTCGCGGGCGCGGGCGTAGGCGGCGATCGCGCCCAGCCCCTTGCCCATGAGGGCCGCGGACATGGAGCCGGAGGTGTCCAGGACCACACCGAAGGTGGGCAGCCGCACTGATTCGTCGGGGCGGACCCAGGCCGGTCGGGGGATGTCTGGTGTCGAGGATTGGCGGCGGGAGGCTCGGGCGTAGCTGCGGCGGCGTTCCACGACGGGGACGAATTCGTCGAACCACCGGGCCAATTGGGCGTCCCAGGGCAGCGGGGGCTGGTCCAGGGTGCGAATCTCCTGTTCCAGTCCGGCGGGCAGCAGACCGCGTCCCCCGGCCAGGTGGTAGGCGAGTCCCTGGGACAGGGCGCCCCGGTAGTAGTCGTCCAGGTCGATGTAGCGGCCGGGGGATCCGCTGTGCGGCAGTGGTTCCCCGACGATGTCGCCGCGCCCCCGGCCACGCAGCGTGGCCAGCTTGCGCATCCGGCGCAGATCGCCGGCGATGCGGTCGTAGATCCCCTCGGCGGACAGGCCTTTCAGCTCCGGATCGTAAAGCAGTCCCTGGGGCAACTCCCCCACGCCCATCTCCACCAACCAGCCGTTGACCACGTAGTCACACGCCACGTTGAACAGATAGGGATCGCGCCACTGCGCCCGCTCGCCGTGTCGCAGTGCGGCGTGCAGCATTTCGTGCGCCAGGACGAACCGCCATTCCATACCGGACAGGCCCGCGTACGGGTTGATGTAGATCTCGGCGGCCTCGGCGTTGACCGCGGCGATCGAAATATCCCACCCCCGGGCCACATCCGCGTCCGCGACGACGCTCATCCCGGCCGCCAGCGCGCCGAGCAGTGGATACGAGGAGACGAACCAATTCAGGGCGATATCCCACGCCCGCAGTTCCTTTCGCTGCCCGGAGGTGACGTCCCGCCCGGCCTCCGCGAGCGCGTCTCGGGCCGCCGCCGCGATGCCGGAGGCGAAACCGGCGCGATGATCGACCTCCGCGGCGACCTCGGCGGTGCCGATGAGGAAATCCGGGAAATTCTGCCGCCGATACTGTTCCGGCACGCCATCGGTCCACCACCGCTCGGTCAGGGCTCGCTCGTCCGATCCCCCCGGCGACGGCGGCAGATCCACCGGCACACGACCGATCTTCAGTGTGCTCAGATATCCGTCGACCACGGCACAGCACGCGGCTCGATATATGGCGTTCGGCTGATACGGCGCACCCTGCCATTCACCGGTGAGGTTGCGTTCCAGCGCACGCTCGGGCACCCCGCGCGGGTCGAGATGACCGAATCCGGCGTGCAGCATCAGATGTGCGAAGACCCACCCCCATTCGTCGGCCTCCGCATGCTGATTCCGGTTGCCGCTGATACCGCCGCTCGGTCCGACGATCGCCCAGACGCCGACGGGCAACGAGACCGGAACCTCGAGCAGACCGCTGCTCAGCCGCACGAAGATGGGATTCGCCCTGGCCAGCCGCCATCCCGCCCGCATCTTGTACACCCACGGATCGGGCGTCCCGGATCGCTTGCGCCCCATGGCACATCACCGCCGCGCGGCCAGCCGCGGCAGATCCCGCGTGACCTCGACCAGGAACCACGACGGCAGCGCCGCGACACCCTCGTCATCCGAGGCGATCACCAGTTGCGCGCACTCCACGGAAATCTCCGCGAGTTCGGTCAGCATCGACTTCGCCCGCATCACAAAGCGTTTCACCGCCCCGGAGGCATGCTCGCGGGAGGCGGGCAGCTCGCGGATCAGCCGTGCGCGGAAGGTCTCGGACAGGAAGTAGAGCAGATCCCGGTCACCCGGATCGCGCGGCCACGACGCTTCCCCCTTGATCACCGCCTCCAGATCGAAGGCATGCCGCGCGCTCTTCACGAAGGCGCGGAAGCCCGAGGCGTGCGCGGTGCTCAGCGTGCCCGAGGCCAGCACCCACAGCGTCCGGTCGGCGATGTTCTCGCCGTAGGAGTGCAGCGCATCCGACAGCATGTGCCAGCCGCGCGGGGTCGAGAACGGCAGCTCGGATTTGGGCGGCACGGACCACAGATGATCGGGCCGCTGCATGACGTATTCGAGCACCCAGCGGTGAATTCCGTTGTGCGCGGCCCACTTCAGCCAGTCGTCCACATCGGCGCGCAGATGCACGTGCACCATGCGGTTCACCAGCGCCGAGGCCATCGGCCGGGCCAGGGCGTTGTCGGTGGCGCGGTTTCCGGCGCCGATCACCACCGATCCGGCGGGCAGCTCGTAGTCGCCCACGCGGCGGTCCAGAATCAGCGAATAGAACGACTTCTGCACCTCGGCGGGCGCGGCGTTCAGCTCGTCCAGGAACAGGCAGTACGGCTGCTCGCGGGCGATCATCTCGGGCGGTGCGAACCGGCTGCGGTTCTCCACGATCTGCGGCACGCCGATCAGATCCTCCGGCGCCAGCTGGGTGCCCAGCAGCGTCACGCACTCCAGCCCGAGCGATTCGGCGAAGGCGCGCACCAGCGAACTCTTTCCGATTCCCGTTGCGCCCCAGAGGAATATCGGCCGTACCACCGCGACGTGCAACAGCAGCTCCGGCAGTTCGTCCGGGGTCACTGTGACGGTCGCTTCCAAATACTCCCCCTCGATGCGGTGGAACTCCTCGCTCAGAGTAGGTCCGCCCCGGTGCGGGCTCCACCGAATTTCCACCCCCGGGTGGACCGCGTCCCGCCGCGAGGTGGTGCCGCCTACGACGGCGCGAGCGCACGCTGAATGCATGACAACACTCCACATTCTGACCGTGGCGGCCGGAGTGAGCATCGACATCCTGGGACTGGTCTGGCTGGTCAGCGCCGCATGGTTCGCGGCGGTGCGGCCCGGTCCCCTGGGTGGCAAGCTCCGGCACTTCGCCCACACATTGCTGCCCGAACCGTGGATGATCGCCGGGCTGATCATCCTGTCCGTCGTCGTGCATCTGCTGCCGCGCTCGACCTGGACGCCGCTGATCTGGAAGACCGCGATCTTCACCGGCATCGGCTCGGTGCTGATCGTCGCCTCGGTCGCGCTGATGATATGGGCTCGATTCGCCCTCGGCGACATGTGGGCGGGCCGGCCCATGATCCAGCAGGATCACCAGCTGCGCACCGGGGGCCCGTACCAGGTGGTCCGGCATCCGATCTACACCGGACTGCTCGGCATCATGATCGGGGCCACGTTGCTGTCCGGATTCGGATCGTCGCTGGTCATGCTCGTATTCGTGATCGTCTGGCTGCTGCGCCGGGTACACGTCGAGGATCACCTGCTGATCGATACCTTCGGCGACGATTACCGCACGTACCGCCGGCGCGTCCCTGCGCTGGTCCCGTTCACCCGGCAACTGACCCGGGTCTGAAACCCGGCCGGACCGGTCGACCACCGACCTGTCCGGGGGTCTATGCCGGGGCAGTCATCCGTGATATACATAGGTAAGGCTTACTTCGTTATGCGAGGCTAAGCTTGCCGTTGTCCCCAACGCACCACGAGGCCGACCGTGTACGTCTGTATCTGTAACGCCGTCTCCGAATCGGACGTGCACAGCTGTGTCGCCGCTGGTGCATGCTCCACCCGGCAGGTCAAGGCCGCGTGCGGCTGGAAGCCCGGATGCGGCAGCTGCACCCGCCGCTTCACCGAGGTGTTCAGCCAGGCCATGACCCCTTCGTCGGACGCGGCCTCCCAGGTTTCGGCCGCCTGAGCGCCGGAACGGCCGCAGCGACGCCTGCGGGCGGTGGCGGCAGCCCGACACGCCGTCGATCAAATCGTACGAAAGCACCCGCCCGGCGCTACAGTTTTTAGGTCAGCCTTGCCTCGATGCGGCGGTGCTCACTCGTGCAAAAGGATTCGACACGCAGGCCGTCATGCCGACGGTCTATTGCCTTATGTGCCACCATCTGAACTCATGGAAGGCGATAAGGAGATCATCGCGCTGCTCAACGAGCAGCTGACGGCCGAGCTGACGGCCATCAATCAGTACTTCCTGCATGCCAAGATGCAGGAGAACTGGGGCTACACCAAGCTTGCCAAGCACACGCGCTACGAGTCCATCGACGAGATGAAGCATGCGGAACTGCTCACCGACCGCATCCTGTTCCTCGAGGGATTGCCCAACTATCAGAAGCTCAACACGCTGCGAATCGGCCAGACGGTGCCGGAGCAGCTGCGGGCCGACCTGGCGGTCGAGATGGAGGTCGTGCACCGGATCCGCCCCGCCATCGAACTGATGCGCTCGCGCGGCGACATCACCTCGGCCCGCATCTTCGAGACCATCCTCGAGGACGAGGAAAAGCACGTCGACTATCTGGAAACCGAACTCGAACTCGTGGACAAGCTCGGCGAGCCGCTGTACCTGCAGCGCTACACCGACACCCCCGAAGGCGACTGACACTCGATACCCTCCGCCGGACCGTGCACGACAGCGCGGTCCGGCGGTTCGCGTTTCGCGCCCCTACATCCGGCGCAGCGCGGCGATGCGTTCGGACAGCTGGTCGGCGGTGGCCAGAGCGGTGGGCGGGCCGCCGCATTCCCGGCGCAGCTCACCGTGGATCACACCGTGCGGTTTGCCCGTTCGATGGTTGTGCATGGCGACCAGGCTGTTGAGCTCGCGGCGCAGCTCGCCGAGTTTGTCGGCGGTGGCCACACGCTCGGAGGCGGCCGCGACCTGTGCGCCCGGATCCGCCGCCGCGGCGCTGCGCTCGGCGACCTGGCGGGTCTGGCGGTCGCGCAGCAGCGCGCGCATCTGGTCGGCGTCCAGGAGACCAGGGATGCCGAGGTAGTCGGCCTCCTCATCGCTGCCCGAGAAGGTCGCGGTGCCGAACGAATCGCCGTCGTAGATCACCTGATCCAGTTCGGCGTCGGCGGCCAGGGCGACGAACTTCTTCTCCTCGTCCCCCGGCTCGTCCTGCTGCTTGTTGGCCTCGATCAGCAGTTCGTCGTCGAGGGCGTCCTTCTCCCGGTGCGGTTTGCCGATGACGTGATCGCGCTGCACCTCGAGCTGTGCGGCCAGATCCAGCAGCACCGGCACCGACGGCAGGAAGACGCTCGCCGTCTCCCCGGTGCGACGCGCCCGCACGAAACGACCGATCGCCTGCGCGAAATACAGCGGGGTGGAGGCGCTCGTCGCATACACACCGACCGCCAAACGCGGCACGTCCACGCCCTCGGACACCATGCGCACCGCGACCATCCACGGGTCGGTGCCCTGGGCGAACTCGTCGATCCGATTCGAGGAACCCGGATCGTCGGACAGCACCACCGCCGGTTTCGTGCCCGAAATATGTTCCAGCAGATCGGCGTAGTCGCGCGCCTTCTCCTGATCGGTCGCGATGACCAGGCCGCCCGCGTCCTGCATACCGGTGGCGCGCAGCTGACGCAGCCGGGTGTCGGCCGCGGACAGCACCTTCGACATCCAGTCCCCGGCCGGGTCCAGCGCGGTGCGCCAGGCCCGGGCGGTCTGCTCGGCGCTCAGCGGCTCGCCCAGGCGGGCGGAATACTCCTCGCCCGCACTGTCGCGCCAGTGCGCCTCGCCCGAATAGGCCAGGAACACCACCGGCCGCACCACGCCGTCGGCGAGGGCCTCGGAGTAGCCGTAGGAGTGGTCGGCGCGCGAGCGGGGGAATCCGGCCTCGTCCGGCTCGTAGGTGATGAACGGGATCTGGCTGTCGTCGCTGCGGAACGGAGTGCCGGTGAGCGCGAGGCGGCGGGTGGCGTCACCGAATGCCTCGGCCGTGGCCTCGCCCCAGCTCTTCGCATCGCCGGCGTGGTGGATCTCGTCCAGAATCACCAGCGTGCGGCGGTTTTCGGTGCGCACCCGGTGCTTGAACGGATGCGAGGCCACCTGCGCGTACGTGACGACCACACCGTGGTAGTCGCCGGAGGTGCCGCCGGTGGAGTTGGAGAAGTTGGGGTCCAGCGCGATCCCGGCCCGCGCGGCCGCGGACGCCCACTGGTGCTTGAGATGCTCCGTCGGCGCGACGACCGTCACCTGGTCGACGGTACGGTCCGCCAGCAGCTCGGACGCCACCCGCAGGGCGAACGTGGTCTTACCCGCGCCCGGGGTCGCAACCGCGAGAAAATCACGTGGTTTGGTCGTCAAATACCTGGTCAGAGCCCTGCGCTGCCATGCACGTAAAGAACCGCCACCACCCGAAGTCACTCCATGCACAGTACCGATCCCGACCGACAAGAAGGTAATCCGACGCAGTATCTTTGGCCTCTGTGTTTTTGGCCTCCGCTTCGCTGCGGCGGGTTTTCGGCGCCCTGGGGCGCGTCGGTCGGGTACCGCTGCTTGCTCCTTCGTCGCCTACGCAGCGGTACCCGACCGACGCGCCGCGCCGAAAACCTCATTGTTATTGCCTCCGTCCAGGGG
>NZ_JAGPOX010000120.1 GCF_019038435.1 Nocardia alni | reverse complement strand
ATCCCCGTCGGCCCCACCTCCCCAGCCGACGGCCCACGACGGCCCAGCACACCCGCCGCACCCATACCCAGGTGCGGCGGGTTGGCGTGGCCCGCGCCTACACCGCCGTGAGTCCATTGGTGAGTAACTACACGACCGGAATGGCTTCGGCCTCGGCAAGCTTTACATCGCAGACCGTATCGAGGGGGTCAGGGTCGGTCGGGCTGTCCGCTTGATTGTGATAAGTCGATTTATCAAAATTAGCGTAAGTGCGTATGTGCGCCGGCCCGGCCAACGGACGACGCTCCCTCGGCCAGAATCCGTTACCGCGGTAACGGACTGGTCGGTAGCCAGGGACGCCCTTCCTAGGCAACCGACCAGTCCGCTGACCTGGCCGAATGCAGTTCTGTCGGCACGAATCGCTGCCAGCGGACTCACAGAGTTCGCCGAGGTGACTGGCAGTGGCTACAGAGGGAACACCCAGCCAGGGTCAATAATCTTGCGGCCATGACAAACTCGACTCCCTCCGGAGCCCCCTCGCAGTCCTCGCGTCGTCGTACCATCACGTTCGCCATCGGCGCCACGGGCTTGGCCGTTGCGGTTGTGGCCGGTGTGAGTGCCTGTGGATCGTCCACCACCAGTTCGGCGCCGGCGTCGTCCACTTCGGCTGCCGCCTCGTCGTCGACGGCGAAGCCGCATCATCGCGGGAATGCGGTGTTCGGGAAGATCGCGACCGAGAGCGCGAACAGCTGGACGCTCACCAAGAAGGACGGGTCCACCGTCACCGTGACGATCACCCCGCAGACCGTCTTCGGTTCCAAGAAGAATCCGGAGCAGGCCTCGGCGTTCACCGTCGGCGAGATGGTCGCGGTACGGGGTCAGGTCTCCGGGACCACCGTCACCGCGACCGATATCTCCCAGCCCAGGCAGCATCCGGGCATGACTCCCCCGTCGGGTGCGCCGGCGCCGTCGGCCGCGCCCACCACGAACTGATCCACCCCGCTTCACCCACCTGCACACGCCGCCCCGCCACACCGGTACATCCGATGCGGCGGGGCTTTTGCTGTTCACCCTCCGAGCCGTCACATCTGCGCCAAACGCGTGGTCGAAAGGCGCCCGCCTTCACAGCTCACACCTAACTTGCACCCACAAAAGGCATATGTGTGACAGCGAAGCTTCTCTCGTCGGCCCGGCAGGCACGGACCACACAAGGAGGTTGGTATGGGAATCACGTCGAGGTTGATGGCCGCCGTAGCCATCGGCGGACTGGCTCTCGGAGCGCTGGGAATCGGCGCCGAAGTCGCGAGCGCGCAGCCCCCGCAGGGACCCCCGCCGAACGGGCAGCAGTGCCCGCCGCCCCCGAAGGGCCATCAGCCGCCTCCGGGTGGGGCCCCGCAGGGCCGATCGCCCGGCAACCCGCCGAAGGGCTGCCCGCCGCCGCAGCACTAGCACGCTGCGCGCGCGGTGGGTAGGACTGCGCGCCGATCGGCAGCAGGGGATCGGCCCCGTGTCCAGAGTCGTCGGGACACGGGGCCTTTTCCTGATCAGACCGTGGTGAGCACGTCCTCGAACGCCGCCTCCGCGGCACCGAGCAGCTTCACATCCGCACCGAGCGAAGACTTTTCGATCCGCACGCCCCCGTGTGCGCGGCTGACCATACTGCGCCGCCGCACCTCCGCCTGCGCGGCACGCACCACCGCGTCCGGCAGGATCGCGAACATATCCCCCAGCACAACCAATTCCGGGCCCAGGATGTTCACGACGTTGACCAGCCCCAGAATCAACCAGTCCACATAGTCCCCCAGCCGCGCCACCGGATCCGAATCACGCTGCAGCTCACGCAGTTCCGCGACGATCGCACCGCGCGGCCCGAACTCCGCCAGACCCAGCGCCCGGCGCAGCGCGGCCTCCCCGACCTCGGTCTCCCAGCAACCCACGTTCCCGCAATGGCATTCGCGTCCGCCGGGATGCACTGTCATATGCCCGATCTCGCCGAGATATCCGACCGAACCGCGCATCGGCTCCCCCTCGGCGATCAGGCCGCCGCCCACCCCGATCTCGGCCGAGACGAACACCGCGTCCGAAGCCCCTCGCCCCAGACCGCGCACGAACTCGGCAAGCGCGCCGAGTTCGGCGTCGTTGCCGATCACCACCGGCACCCCCAGCACCTTGCCCATCCGCTCACCCAGCGGCACCTCGGTCCAGCCGAGATTGGAGGCGGTGTGCACCAGACCGTCGGTACGGCGGATCACACCCGGCACCGAGATCCCCGCCGCGATCGGGTGCAGATCCAGATCCTGGGCCAGCAACGCCGCGGACTCGGCCACATGCGTCACGACCTCGTCCGGATCCCGCCCGCGCCCACGCAGATTCCAGCTGTTACGCCCCAGGATCTGACCGCCGAGCCCGACCAGCGCGATACTCGCGTGCTCCACCTGAATGTCCACCGCCAGCACCACCACCGCCTGCGCTTGCGGCAGCACCAGCAGCGAGGGCCGGCCCGCACCCTGCGGTATCCGCGGCACCCGCTCCTCGACGACACCGTCCCCGGCCAGCCCGTCCACCAGCATCTTGATGGTCGACCGGTTCAACCCCAACTCGGTCGCGAGCGCCGCGCGGGTGGCCGGCCCACTCACATGCAGTATCCGCAGCAGCGAGGCCCGATTGAACCGACGCACCTCATCGGGCCGAGCGACACTCATACCCGAACCTCCACCATCATTCCGCCTCCGCCCGGGACAACCCGAGCCGAACGTCGCCTTCATCCAAACCAATTGAACGGGGGTGACATTCGACCGGTCCTGCCAGGGCGGGGCAGGACCGGCCGAATGTCACGTTCATCCCCTTGATCCGAATCGACGTGACATTCGGCTGGGCGCGCACCGGCGTTATCGGCCCGTGTTGGCCGCGCGCCGGCGGGACAGGGCATCGACGGTCGCGGCCAGCAGCAGCACCAGGCCGGTGACCACCGAGACCACGGCGGCGGGCTGGCGCAGCAAGCCGAGCCCGTTGCCCACGACCGCGAGCACCGCACCACCGATGACCGCATCGGCGACCCGGCCCTTGCCGCCGAACAGCGAGGTGCCGCCGATCACCGCGGCACCCACCGCGAACAGCAGGGTGTTCAACCCGCCGGCCTGCGGATCGACCGAACCCACCTTGGAGGAGTAGACGATCGCGCCGACCGCCGCGACACCCGAGCAGATCACGAAGACGCTCGCCCGCAACTGGACGACGTTGATGCCCGCGCGCCGCGCCGCCTCCCGGTTGCCACCGGTCGCGTACAGGTGCCGCCCGTAGGTGGTCCGATTGAGTACGTAGGTGCCGATGACCAACAGCACCAACACGATCGGTACCACATACGGCACACCGCTGATCTTGATGAGCGAGCTGGGCGACCGGTTCACCGACATGAACGCCGTCGCCACCGCGGCCAGCGCGACCAGCGCACCCACCTTGAGCAGCACCATCAGGGTCGGCTGCACCACCAAACCCTTTGCCCGCCTGCGGAAGTGGCCGAACAACGTAATCACCGCATATCCTCCCGCGGCCACCACGAACAGCACCCAGCTCCACAACACCGACAGATTCCCGTTGGCCACCGAGTCGAGCACGTGCGAGGAACTGATGCCCAGCACGCCGCCCTCGCCGATCAACTGCAGGATCGCACCCTGCCAGGCCAGGAACAGCGCCAGCGTCACCACGAACGACGGCATGCCGATCTTGGCGATCAGGAATCCGGTGATACAGCCGATGGCGACGCCGACACACACCGCCAGCAGCATCTCTATCCAGGGATTGCCGTGGAAACCCACGACCGTGAGCACGACGCCGAGCAGCGATATCGCCACCCCGGGCCAGACCCGCAGCAGCCCGGCCAGCACCGCGGCCAGCACGAGCAGGCCGTTGAATATGTAGAAGACCGTACTGCCCATGCCGGTCAACAGATTTCCGTTGTCGACATAGTGCATCGCCAGTACCGCCCCGGCAACACCGGAGGCGGTGCCCGCCGACAGGTCGATCTCACCCAGCAGCAGCACGTACACGATGCCCATCGCGATGATGGTCTGCCCGGCGCCCTGGGCGAGCAGATTCGCGATGTTGTTGAGCGAGAAGAACACATTCGACAGCGAGCTGAACAGCACGATCAGCACCACCAGCCCCAACAGCGCTGGTAGCGAACCGATCTCGCCGCCCCTCACGCGGGCGAGATAGGAGCGCACGGCCTCCGCGGTGGAGACGGTGGTGGTGTCGATGCCGAAATCGGCGATCGCGGTCCGGTCGCCGGTGGCGGACTCGGGGTTCTCCCCGCCCGCCTTGTCGGCCGAAACTTGCGTCATCACAACTGCTTTCCTGCTACAAGTGCCACTTCTACAGCACCGCGGCGTCCGGCCGGGCCAAGCCCAGCTCCCCGGATCGGCCCGCGGTGATCAATTCGACGACCTGGTTCTGCGTCACCTCGGCGGTACGCACCTGCGCCGCCATCCGGCCCAGGTACAGCACCGCGATCCGGTCGGCCACCTCGAACACGTCGGCGAGGTTGTGGCTGATCAGCACCACGCCCAGCCCCTGTTCGGCGAGTCGGCGAACCAGATCCAGCACCTGCCGGGTCTGTGCCACACCCAGGGCGGCGGTCGGCTCGTCGAGCAGCACCAGATTGCTGTTCCACAGCACCGATTTCGCGATCGCCACGGTCTGACGCTGACCACCGGACAGCGATGCGACCGGGGTGCGCACGGATTTCACCGTGCGCACCGACAGCGATGCCAGGGTGCGCCGCGCCGCATCCTCCATGGACGCCTCGTCCATGAACCACGGCTTGCCGCGTTCACGGCCCAGGAACATGTTCTGCACGATGTCGAGATTGTCGGCCAGCGCGAGGTCTTGATAGACCACTTCGATGCCCAGCGCGGCCGCATCCCTCGGGCCGTGCACGTGCACCTCCTCGCCCCTGAACCGTACGGTGCCCGAATCCGAACCGTGAATTCCGGCAATACATTTCACTAACGTCGACTTCCCGGCACCGTTGTCTCCGACGAGCGCGGTAACCTCGCCCGCCGGTGCGGTGAACTCGACATCGTGCAGCACATGGACCGCGCCGAAGCTCTTGTTGAGCCCGGAGATCTGCAGCAGCGGCTCACTCATCTAATACCTCGTCACTTGATTCCGAGCTGCGTGCAATCCGCGGACACATCGCCCGAGCACAGATCGGCAGCCGTCACATATCCCTGGTCGACCACCATCTTCACGTTGTCCTTGGTGACCGTCTGCGGGGTCAGCAGAACCGACTTCACGGTCCGGTTGCCCTTGGGGTCCTGGCTGGACTGCGTGGCGATGGCGTCGGCGGCGGCCTTGTCGCCCTTGGCCAGGGCCACGGCGAGCTTGGCCGCGGAGTCGGCCTCCTGCTGAATCGGCTTGAACACCGTCATGTACTGGTCGCCGCGCAGGATCGCCTTGAGCCCGTCGGTGGTCGCGTCCTGGCCGGTGACCGGCACCTTGCCGTTCAGGCCGTTCTTCTTCAGCACGGTCACGATGGCCCCGGCCAGGCCGTCGTTGGCGGCGACGACGCCGTCGACCTTGTTGCCGTTACCGGTGAGCAGCTGCTCGAAGACCTGGCCGCCCTTCTGGTTGTCCCAGCCGTCGATGGCCTGGCTGGCGACCAGCTTCAGGGTGCCCGCGTCGTACAGCGGCTTGAGGACGTTCTCCTCACCCTGGTGGAACAGGGTGGCGTTGTTGTCGGTCGGCGCGCCCTCGATCTCGATGACCTGGCCGCCCGGCTTGGACTTCAGCGCGTCGGCCACCGCCTGGCCCTGCAACTCGCCGACCTTCACGTTGTCGAACGACACGTAGTAGTCCGAGGATCCGCCCAGGTTGAGCCGGTCGTAGTCGATCGTGGGGATGCCCGCCTTGTGCGCCTTGTTGGCGACCGCGTTGCCGACCTCGCTGTTGATGGAGGCGATGACGAGCACCTTGACGCCCTTGGCGATCATGCCGTCGGCCAGGGAGCTGAACTTCTGCACGTCACCCTGGGCGTTCTCGACGTCGGCGTCGAATCCCGCGGCGTTCAACGCCTTTGTCAGCATGGGCCGGTCGAAACCCTCCCAGCGAGCGGAGGTCGCGGTCTCCGGCAGGATCACCCCGACGGTCCCGTTCTTTCCACCGCTGCTGCCACCGGAACTACCGGAGCTGCTGCTACTGGACGAGTTGGAACCGCAAGCGGTGAGCGTCAAAAGACCCGCGAGCGCAACCGCGACGGCCGCGTACCGTGTCATCCTCATCAGGTGAACCTTTCGAACTGGCGGCCTTCGTCGCCGGCTCGGGTGGGTCCGGTGACGAAGGCCATATGTTGTAGGCAACAACATATGCGACGACGGGCGCGGCAGAGGTCACAATTGTGTTACGGTGTGTCTCAGGTCACTGATTGACCGCGAGGCTCTCGGCGGCAGCATCGAGATGGCAACTTTCGCATCACATCTGCAATTTCACCGATTCCGGTGTGAACTCCGTACGCGCGCCGTAGCGTTGAATGGTTGTGCGCGCCACTGCGACGGTGTACTGGCGACTGGCGGAAGCGGGGTTTCTCCGGCAGTGGCACTACCGGCTGGCCATGTTCGCCGGCATGTTCACGAATGTGGTGTTCGGGCTCGTGCGCGCCTCGGTAATGCTGGCCGCGGTCCGCACCACCGCCGGATTCGGCGGCTACACACCGGATTCCATCGGCGCATACGTCTGGCTATCGCAGGGACTGCTGGGATCCATAGGCGTGATGGGTCCACCGCTGGACATCGCCGAGCGAATTCGTAACGGAGATGTCGCGATCGACTTCCTGCGTCCGGTCGACATCCAATTCTGCTATCTGGCAACCGATCTGGGAAGAGCCGGATGTGCCCTGCTGTTGCGCGGGCTGCCCAGCATCGCCGCGGGCCTGCTCGCCTTCGAATTGGCCATGCCGCACCGCGCGGCGCCCTATCTGCTCGGCGCGCTCAGTGTCGTGCTGGCGGTGACGATTTCGTTTCTGCTGCTCTTCGCGGTGTGCCTGGCCGGATTCTGGATGATCGAAACGCGCGGGATCAGGCTGCTGTATCAGATCGTGGCGACGTTCATGGCCGGATTGTTCGTACCGGTTCATTTGTTTCCAGGGTGGTTGCGCATCGGTGCGGAACTGACCCCGTTCCCGTCGCTGCTCCAGGGACCGATCGATGTGCTATCGGGTCGGGCGTCCGGTTTGGGCTCGCTGGAAATAGTTGCTGTGCAAGTACTCTGGGTGGTGGTTGCAATACTCCTCGGCAGAATTCTGTTACGCGCAGGCCGCCGAAAACTGGAGGTGCAGGGTGGCTGAGCAATCGTGGTTCACCCCCTACAGCGCCGTGCTCCGCTCACGGATGCGCTCACAGCAGGCATACCCCCTGTCCTTCGCCGCCGACATGCTCTCCTCCCTGCTGGTCGGCGCGGTGGAATTCGCCGAGGTCTGGGTGATCTACCACAACGTGGGTGTGCTCGGCGGGCTGAACCTGCACGCGATGCTGCTGCTGTTCGGACTGTCCAACCTCTCCTTCTCCATCGCCCAGATCGCCTTCGGGCATACCGACACCCTGCCGAACTACATCCGCGCGGGCACCCTCGATGCCTTCCACCTGCGGCCCCAACCGTTGCTGCTGCAACTGATCACCAGCGATATCTCGCTACGCCGCCTGACCCGCGCGGGCGTGGCCGCGGCGGTACTGGGGGTCGGCATCGACAGCAACGGCATCGACTGGACCGTAACGGACATGACCCTCGTGGCGATATCGCTGGCAGCCGGAATCGCATTGTTCGGGGGACTGTTCGTGTGCGCTGCCGGTTTGCAGTTCTTCCTCATCGACGGCTCGGAAATGACCAACAGTTTCACCTACGGCGGCGCATTCGCCTCGCAACAGCCGAGTTCGGTATTCGGCCCCGAGATGAAAATGCTGTTCGGGTTCGCCGTGCCGGTGTCCTTCGTCGCCTACCTGCCCACGATCGAACTGTTGCGCCTGCACGGACCGGCGTGGCTGCCGTCCTGGCTGGCATGGGCCAGTCCGATCGCGGCGCTATGGGTCTGGGGAATGGCGATGCTGGTCTGGAGATCGGGAGTACACCACTATCAGGGAGGCGGTGGATAGTGTGTCCATCGAAGCAGCGCCCGGCAATCATAATTCGGTCGAAATACAGGATCTGACAAGACAATTCGTCGTACATCGCAAGGACGAGCACCGCTGGCGGCGGCGGCGCGAGATGATCACCGCCGTCGACCGGATGAGCTTCCGGATCGAATCCGGCACAGCGGTGGGCTATATCGGGGCAAACGGCGCGGGCAAGTCGACCACCATCAAGATGCTCACCGGAATTCTGGTCCCCACCTCGGGATCCGTACGCACCTGCGGGTTCGAGCCGGTGCGGCAGCGGCGCGAACTGGCCGCGCGTATCGGCGTGGTCTTCGGGCAGCGATCGCAGCTGTGGTGGGATCTGCCGCTGCACGAATCGTTCACGATTCTGTCCGCGATCCACCGGATCGATCCCGATCTGGCCAGCAAGCGCATCCACGAGCTGGTGGAGCAGCTGGAAATGGCCGGCACCCTGGACACTCCGGTACGCCAGCTGTCGCTCGGACAACGCATGCGCGCCGAGATCGCCGCGGCCCTGCTGCACTCGCCGGAACTGCTGATCCTGGACGAGCCGACCATCGGCCTGGATGTGCTGTCCAAACAGCGATTACGCGACTTCCTGTCCTATGAGCGGATCGAGCGCGGCACCACGCTGCTGCTGACCACCCACGACATGGGCGATATCGAGCGGCTGTGCGAACGGGTGCTCGTGGTCGACCACGGCCGCCTGGTCTACGACGGCTCGCTCACCGGCCTGGCCGCCACCGTCCCGGTGCGGCGAGTGCTGGTGGTCGATCTGGTCGCGCCCGCACCCGAACTCACCGGCCTGCGCGGCGCGCAGCTGATCGCCAGCGAGGGCGGCGGTATCCGCCAGCGCCTGGCGTTCGACCCCGAAACCGTCACCGCGGCACAGCTTCTCACGGAGGTGTCGGCTCTGGCAGAGGTGCGCGATCTGTCCATCGAGGAGCCCGACATCGATGACGTGGTGCGACGCATCTACCAGGCGCAGACGGCCCGGCGCCACAGCGCGTCCCCGCCACCGGGTGACGGGGACGCGGACTGAGGCTCACCCTGTTTCCGGATCAACCCTCCTGTGGCGCGGGCTGATTCGCCTCCTCGACCGGCGGGGCGGGCGGGCTCTGTTCACGCGCGCCCTGATCCAGCCGGAACGGCGGGTACTCATCGCGCATCAGCGAGACGTACACGCGGACCCGAATCGTCCAGCGCAACAGGCCCATCACGAAATCGAACAGGCCCTTGGCGTAGCGGCCGGTGAACAGCAGCCCGATCAGGGCGATGATCACCAGAATGGTCACCAGGGACAGCCACCCCGTGCCACCGGCCATCCAGTGGTGGTGCATGCCGTGATGCATGCCGTTGTTCATCCAGTGCCCGTGGCCCCCATGGCCACGATGCCGCCCGCCCCAGAAGCCGCCCATGCCTCCGGTGAAGGCCATGACGATCAGATACTGCGGAATCGCCAGCAGCCACCACTTGATCAGCACCATCCAGCGGTTGAGCCGCTCGGGATAGTCCACGGCGAGGTCGGCCGGATAGCTGTCGTCCGAGCGCAGACTGAATGGTGGATACCGGTCGGTACCCGCCGGGGAGAGCGCATAGAAGCGGACACGCCAGCCCCACCGCAGCACGCCGACGTTGAAATCGAACAGCCCTCTAGGATAACGACCGGTGAACAGAATGGCGAAGAATGCGATTACCGTAACGACGAAGTACGCGATGTAGAGGAAGATCAGCACGATGTAATGCGGAATCGCAAGAATCCATTTGATGATCCATTGCCAGCGCGATAGCGCCGGATCGAGATCACCGCGAACGCGAACAGGGTAGACGGGGGATCCTGGTTGCATGATCACGCTTCTTTCGGGCGTTTCCGGCTCGGCACGAGCCGGGATGCCGCCCATTGTCACGCAGTCAGGTCACGTTCACGGGACTTTCCGGCGTGGATGTGTCATCGACTGCGCTCCCCTCGCCCGGGACCGCTCCTCGCCCCCGCACTCGCCCATCCGAGCGTGCCGTTCCTGTTGCGAAATCGATCATATTGTGACACCTTGCTTCTGATTCTCCGCCGCGCTCCATCCTGCTCCGTGCGTGCGGAGAGGGAATATGAGGAGTCGAAGTGCAATTCCGTCGAGCGCCATTGTTGCCGCAGGGTAACAAGCGGCGTAACCCGGCGGCCAGGTTGTTGCGGCCCCGCACCATCCGCGGTCAGCTGACCCGCGTTTTGGTGGTGTCGATCGTACTGGTGCTCGCGTTGCTGGGTGTACTCATCACCGGCGAGTTCCGCGCCTACCGCAGCACCGGCGATACGGTTCGCGCGGTGTCGCTGGCCCTGTCCGCCCAGGATCTGGTGCACGAGGTGCAGCGCGAGCGCGGCCTCACCAACGGGATGCTGGGCGGTGACGCGGCGATGCGCCAGGCCCTGGATGCCCAGCGGCCCGCCACCGATCGCGCCCTGGTAGCCCTGAACCGGACGCTGGCCGACAATCCCCCCGACGCCGATGCGATCCGCACGGCGGTGACGCAGCTGGCCTCGCTGAACCAGACCCGCGCCGAGGTCGACGCCGACCGGATCGAGCGCTCGGCGGTGTTCGGCTACTACACCAGCGCCATCGCCGCCCTGGACGATGCCCGCCCAGGCCTGGACCACGCGCAGGACGATCAGGTGTGGCGCGGCCTGCAGGCGCTCTATGCCCTGGGCGACGCGAAGGAGTTCACCGGTCAGGAGCGCGGATTCCTCACCGGCGTCTTCGCCGCCGGCAGCTTCGGCGGCGGCGAGTACGTGCAGTTCCTGGACATCCGTGCGGCGAAACAGGCTGCGCTGCAAGCATTTCCGCACAACGCGACGGCGCGACAGCGCACCGAGCTGGACGACGCGCTGCGCTCGCCCGCGGCGACCGAGGCCGACAGCATGGAGGCGGTCGCCGTCGCCTCGCAGCACGGGCCGCTCGCCCAGCCGGTCTCGTCGGAGAACTGGTGGACGGCGATGACCTCCGTGATCAACGCCCAGCGCGGTGTGCAGAAGTCCATCGGCGCCGAAATCCAGCATCGCGCAAAGGATCTGCAGCGCCAGTCCGCACTGACCCTGATCACCTACCTGGTCGCCGCGCTGATCGCCCTGCTGGCCCTGGTGGCTCTGGTCGTGGCCAGCGTGCGAGCCATCGTGCGCCCGCTGGCGGCCCTGGCCTCCGAGGCCGACGAGGTGGCCACGCAGCGGCTGCCCGCGCTGATCGCCGCGTGGCACTCACCGGACGCCGCCGAACCGGGCCCACCCACGCCGGTGCGGACCCCGGACCACGCGAGCGTCGAAATCGAGTCTGTGGCGGCCGCTTTCGACCGCATGCAGACCACCGCCTACGAGTTGGCCACCGAACAGTCGCTACTGCGCCGCAACACCACCGAATCGCTGGCCAACCTGGGCCGCCGCAACCAGAACCTGCTGCGCCGCCAGCTTGCCCTGATCAGCGACTTCGAGCGTGAGGAGCTCGACCCCAAGGCCCTGTCGAACATGTTCGAACTCGACCACCTGGCCACCCGCATGCGCCGCAACGCCGAGAGCCTGCTGGTCCTGGTGGGCGAGACCAGCCCGCGGCGGTGGTCCGAGCCGATCGCGCTGACCGACATGATCCGCGCGGCGCTGTCGGAGGTCGAGGACTACCGCCGGGTGCTCCTGCGCCGCATCGAGGATGTGCCGATCGTCGGCGCGGTGGTCAGCGAGCTGGCGCATATGCTGGCCGAGCTGATCGAGAACGGATTGGCCTTCTCACCGCCGGATGTGGAGGTCGAGATCTACGGCCGCCGCCTGGGTTCCCAGTACCTGCTCGCGGTGGTCGACCACGGTGTCGGCATGTCGGCCGAACAGCTGGCCGCGGCCAACGCGCGGCTGCGCGGGGCCGGTGACTTCCTGGTCGCGCCGACCCGCTTCCTGGGCCACTACGTCGTCGGACGCCTGGGGCAGCGCCTGGGTATCGAGGTGGAGCTGACGACCTCCCCGATCAGCGGCGTGGCCGCCCGGATGCTCCTGCCGATGGCCCTGTTGGCCGAACCGTTCGGCGCCGGCGCGCTGGAACTCGAGGCGGCGCAATCGGTGTGGACGCTGCCGGCCGGGGACGCCCAGCCGGTGCTGGAGCCCGGGGTCGAGGCCCCGGCCGAACTCCCGGCGGCGGACACGACCGCGGTGCTGCGCGTGAGCGACGCGAATTCGGCAGTGCCCGCCGGATCGAACGCGATGGACGCATACATCGCGAATTCCCCTCTGCCCTGGGAACTCTCGCGAAACGGCGGGCCGGGGAACAATGGCACGCCGGTGGACAATGGTCCGGATACCGGACGGCATTTCGCCCCGGATGCCGCACCGGCCGATCGCCCGACGCCGACGCATCCGGCCACCCCCCGGATCAACGGCCGCCCGCGACACAGCACCGCGGTGCGCCCCGACCCGTTCCCGACGCTTCCCGCGGGACCGATGAAGGACTCGCTCAGCGGGGCCGCCATCCAACGAGATCAGGCCGCCAGGCAACGGGATCGGCCCGAGCCGCCGCCCGCCGCCGAGCCGCCCGCACCCGCGGCCGCCGCGAAATCGGCCGAAACAATACCGGCCCCACACACACCGCCCGCCAACGAAATTCATTACACTGACGCAGCACCCGAACCCGAGGTGCAACGGACCCGAAACGGTCTCGTCAAACGCGTCAAGAAAACTGATGGGAAGACCGCCGCCTCGGTGACGGTACAACCCAACCGGTCGACACCACCGGCTGTCGAACGCTCACCCGAGCAGGTCCGCGGGATGCTCTCGAGCTTCCGCGCCAGTTACCAGCGCGGCGAATTGGACGAGCCGGCACGGATTTCGGCATCGACCGCACAGGAGGACGCCCGGTGACCACGCATCTGCCGGATTCCGGTTCACACACCTTCAACTGGCTGCTCACCGACTTCGTACGCACCACCGACGGTGTCCGCGACGCGGTCGCGGTGTCCTCGGACGGACTGCTGATGGCCATGTCCGAGGGCCTCGAGCGGGCCGGGGCGGACCGTCTGGCGGCCATGGTGTCGGGACTGGTGAGCCTGGCTCGAAGCGCCTCGCGCAGTTACGACTTCGACGGCCTCAAGCTGATCATGATCGAGATGCGGCGTGGGTTCCTGCTGGTGTCGGCGATCGCCGACGGGAGTTGCGTCGGCGTGATCGCCGACAGCGACGCCGATGTGGGCCTGGTCGGCTACCAGATGGCCGTGCTGGCCGACCGGGCCGGCGCGCTGCTGACCCCGACGCTGATCGCCGAGCTGAGAGAGTCGCTACGGAGATGACCGGCCAGCACCGGGTTCCCGACACTCGGATGATCGAGCTGAACAGGTCAGCCCAGTGGTCGGCCCCGGATCCGTCGGACGGTGCTGTGGCGCCGGACGCGGGGGCGCCCGAGCCGCCGATCGTATCGGACCCGTCCGAAGACGCCGGACCGGTGGTGCGCCCGTACCTGATGACGGCGGGGCGAACCACCCCGGTGATCGACGGTCTGCGTGTCGAAACCCTGGTCCGGGCGACCCCGGCCGCGCTCTCGGCGCCGCTGCGGTTCGAGCTGCAGACCGTGGCACGACTATGCCAGCACCCCCATTCCATCGCCGAAATCGCTGCCGCACTGCATGTTCCGATCGGTGTCGCTCGGGTCATGGTCAGCGATCTGGTGATCGCCGGCCACGCGGCGGTGGCGTCGGCAGACGAAGTTTCCACCGCAGCCATCGAGAGGATCAGGGATCTTGTTCGGTCACTCTGAGAATCGCAATTCGCCGGAGCCAGCCTCCGCACCTCCGGAGCCGACGGCCGTTTCGGTCAAGATCGTGATCAGCGGCGGCTTCGGCGTCGGCAAGACCACCTTCATCGGCGCCATCTCCGAAATCGAGCCGCTATCCACCGAGGCCGCGATGACCGAGGTGTCGGTCGGCGTGGACGATCCGGGCCCGCGCACGGACAAGACCACCACCACGGTGGCGATGGATTTCGGGCGGATCACCCTGGATCGCTCGCTGGTGCTGTACGTGTTCGGCACGCCGGGCCAGGAGCGGTTCGAATTCCTGTGGGACGATCTGCTCGACGGCGCGCTGGGTGGGGTGATCCTGGTCGACACCGAGCGTATCGAGGACTGCTTCCCGGTCCTGGACTACTTCGAGAAGCACGACACGGCCTTCGTGGTCGCGGTCAACCGCTTCCCCGAGAGCACCCGATTCGACATCGACGAGGTGCGTGAGGCGCTGGGCGTGAACGAGTCGGTACACGTGGTCGAATGCGACGCCCGCGAGCGCGAGTCGGTCAAGCAGGTCCTGGTGGCGTTGCTGGAGCAGGTGCTGATCCATCGGCTGGCGGCGGCCAGCTGATCGGACCACTCGGGATATCGGGTTCTACCTGGGAGTTTTCCCCTCGGACGAGTACAGGCTGATCTCGCCGCCCTCACCGAGGAAGGCGTTGATGAGCATCATCTTCCGTTCCAGCAACTCCATGGCGTCCGGAGCGGAGGTGGTGACCGCGATCTGCGGGATGGCGGCCCAGTTCACCACGTAGCGCTCGGGCGGATCGTCGGCTCCGGACATGTGAGCCAGCCGGAAGACCGAGACCGTGCGGCGCTCCATGAGCTCGCGGACCACCTCGGCGATTCGCTCCGGATCTTCCAGCGCGAACAGGAAGCCGAAGGTCAGCTCGGGAGAAGACACATAGGCGGACACGAAATACCAGGTTACGGAACAATCCCGGGTATCGCAGCCATCTGGGCGCGGGGTTGCCACCGATATGCGCTGATCCATGGGCCGACGAACGTGTGCCAATGCCCGGACGGTCCGCGCCGACACCGGAAATCGCCGCGATGAATCATCGATCTACGCGCTCATGTAACCGCGCCGTAATTCTTTATAACGATTCCCCGGCAGCTTCACAGTTCTGACCAAGGTTGGTTGCGCGGTTGATGGGGACGCGCTTTCCTGAAATAGTCCCGTTTCCCGGACTCTATCGCATCGTCGCGGATTTCCCGGTTCTGCCCGTGAGTGTTTGTGGTGGATTGCCGTGTGTGTGGGAGGCGGAACTGCGCCGGTGCTGGGGAGTGTTCCCAGTCGACCTCCCCGGCCCTGGCGCAACCACTTCTTCATGCCGATGCGAGGGTGGGTGTGTGATGGCGGCCGAATATGCCAGTGGCCGTATCGGATCCGATGGACTGCCGTCCGTGGCCGACCTACTGCAGGCCTTTCGCGCCCCGGTCAACGGGCGGGTACGACATCGGGCGGTCCTGATCGCAGCCCACGAACTGGTCGCCTGTCACGAGCGCCGGGTCAGCACGCTGGCCGGCGTGCACGCGCCGGGCGCCGACAGCGACCAGCTGATCCGGTGCCGTCAGCTCATGGACGATATCGACGACCGCCGCGCCGAGCAGGTGGCCGGCATCGACGTCTGGGTGGCCGGGAATATCGCGCACCGCTCCGGCGCCTCGCTGCACACCGAGACGCTCGGCGCGGTCATCGATCGGATGGCCGCGAAATGGGTTGCGGCACAACATGCTCTGGGTATATCCCAGATCAACGACAAGTCCCGCGGCCATACGACCTCCCGGCGGCGCGAGGTGGACGGCGAGGCCCATATGCATTGGGTGCGGCTGGCCGAACTTGCCGACGGGTACAAGGATCTGATCACCGACGTGGCCGAGCACCGGCGTCGGCTGCCGGTGTTCTAGCGCTCGGGGTCCGTGATCTCGACGTCGGCGTCGATGTACGGCTCGTCGGCGGACACTCGTGCACTCGGCGCTGGATCATCGATCAGCACGTCGGGCTCCTCGCGTCCGGCGTTGACGCCGTGCGCGGCCTGCCGATCGCGCTGCGCGGCGGCAGCGGCCTCGCGCATCTCGATCACATCGGTGACCCAGTCGCCGATCTCCTTGGTGACCTCGGCGACCGTGCCGGTGATGATCGTGGCGATATTGCCGACATGCTTCGCGCCCTGCGAGGTCAACTCTTGGATCAGATCCTTGTTGCTCTCGAATTTTCCGATCATTCAACGCCCGCTTCGCTCGGATCCGGCTCTGGCTTGGACTGCTCCCGCATTACGATAACACCCGGTAGCTGGGCCTTCCCGGCGAGCGCGGGCGGCAGTGCCAGACGGAACAGCTTCGACCACACCGAACCGATCTGCCGGCTCAGCGGCCCGGCGTTGTAGGGCAGTCCGTACTTCTCGCACAGCGCCCGGACCTCGGGCGCGATCTCGGGATAGCGGTTCGCCGGGAGGTCGGGGAACAGGTGGTGCTCGATCTGGTGCGAGAGGTTTCCGGACAGGATGTGGAACAGTTTGCTGCCGGTGATGTTCGCCGAGCCGAGCATCTGCCGCACATACCATTCGCCGCGTGTCTCCTGCGCGGTCTCATCCTCGGTGAACGTCTGTACGCCCGAGGGGAAGTGGCCGCAGAAGATGATCGAGTACGCCCACACGTTGCGCACCAGATTGGCCGTGACGTTACCGGCCAGCGTGGAGACGAACAGGGGCCCGGTCAGCAGCGGGAACACCACATAGTCCTTGAGCACCTGGCGGCCCGCCTTGCGCCACTGGCCCTTGACCAGCCGCTTGATATCGGACCAGGATCGCTTGCCGCGCACGATGTTGTCGAACTCGAGGTCGTGCAGCATCACGCCCCACTCGAACAGCATCATCAGGGCGAAGGCGTAGACCGGATTGCCCAGGTAGTACGGATTCCACTCCTGCCCTTCGTCGATGCGCAGCACGCCGTAGCCGATATCGCGGTCCCGGCCGTGGATGTTGGTGTAGGTGTGGTGCACGTAGTTGTGCGAATGCTTCCACTGATCGGCCGGGCAGACCGTATCCCATTCGAACACACGGGAATTCAGGCTCGGCTCACGCATCCAGTCCCACTGGCCGTGCATGACGTTGTGGCCGATCTCCATGTTGTCCAGGATCTTGGACAGGCTCAGCGCCGCCACGCCGGCCAGCCAGAACGGCGGCAGGAAGCCAAGATACATCAGTCCGCGCCCGGCGATCTCGAAACCGCGCTGCGCCTTGATGATCGAGTAGATGTAGTCGCGGTCCCGCTCGCCCAGATCGGCGGTGACGCGCTCGCGCAGCTCGTCCAGGACGCGGCCGATCTCCTCGACCTGTTCCCTGGTGAGAACCAGTGGGCCGTCCTGGGTTTCGGTGAGTATGGTCATGATCTCCCCTATCTCGAATGTCGGATGTGTCAGATGTCGATCCGCGCGTCACCGACGGCGGCATTGATGCACAGTTGAATCGGATGGTCGGGGTCCGCGTCGAGTTCCCCTGTGCGCAGGTTGCGGACGCAGCCGGAACGCTTGATCGCGGTGCAGGACATGCAGATTCCCATCCGGCAACCGTGTTCCGGTGTGAGCCCCGCGGATTCGGCCTGCTCGAGCAGACTCGCTCCGGTGTTCCCGGCCGTCACCCCGCTCGCGGAGAAGATCGTGGTTCCCGTGACCTCGTCCGGGCGCACCGGAGTCGCGGTGAACGTGAATTCCTCGGTGTGCAGACGATCCTCGAGCCCCTCGGCCTCGTACACCGTGCGGACCGCGTCCATCAGCGACGCCGGGCCGCAGACGTAGGTCTGCGCGGTGGCGAACCATGGCGCGATCCGCTCGAGCTGGTCGTAGCCGAAGCGGCCCGAGATCGGGCTGGCCGCACAGCTCCACGGGGCGCCACTGAGCACCTCGGAAGGCCACGTACCCGGATATCCCAGTGCTATGTGGAAATTGGGACGACGTTCGGCGATCCGCACCAGCTCGGCGCGATGCGGCACCATCTCCGGTGAGCGCGCGTAATGCAGGAAGACCACCTGTCCGCGATGCTCCCGCGCGTCCAGACTGCGCAGCATCGACAGCACGGGGGTGATCCCACTGCCTCCGCTGATCAGCACGATCCGCTCCGAATTCGGTTCCGGCAGGGTGAAATTCCCCGTCGCGGGCGCCAGATCCACGACCATGCCGGGCTCGGCGCGACGGCGCAGGTATTGCGAGACGAGGCCGTTCGGATGTGCCTTGACGGTCAGCCGCAGCCGCCGGTCGCCGCCGTCGCCCTGCGGGTCGATCGGCGAATAGCAGCGGGTGTGCTTGACCCCGTCGATCAGCACGCCGATCTGCACATATTGCCCCGCGCGATGCCCGCGCCACTGCCGGGTCGGGCGCAGGGTGAGGGTGACCGACCCTCGGGTGTCGCGGTCGACCTCGACGATCTCGGCGCGCATATCCCGCACGGTCAGCGTCGGGTGCACCAGTTCCAGATATCGATCGAGGGTGTGCGGCGTGGTCAACGTCTGCACCAGATCGATCAGTCCTGCCATCGCTGTCTCCCGCTGCCATCGAGGCGTTCAATATTCAGTGCACATCTGTACACTCATATAGTGTGCATCGAAGAGATACGGAAGTTCAACCTGCAACTCATGTGACCGAGGCGACATTCCGAGGGGTTGATGCATCGTGAACGGATGTATGCTCGTCGACGTGAGTGGAGCGCAGCGGAGCGAACCATCGACACAGCATGCTTCGACGCACGGCGCCGACGAGCGCCAGCGAGGAGGTGTCGTGAGTGATCAGGTGGAGTCTCGGGTCGAGCGCAAGGAGCGCACCCGCCAGGCCCTGCTCGAGGGCACATTGACGCTGGCCGCCGAACGGGGCTTCGCGGCGCTCAGCCTGCGCGAGGTCGCACGCTCCGCCGGAATCGTGCCGACGGCGTTCTACCGGCACTTCACCTCCCTGGACGAGCTGGGCACCACACTGGTCGACGAGAGCGTGCGCCAATTGCGCGTGGCCCTACGGGATCTGCGCCGCACCCCCGACGCCCGCCTGGCCGAGACCGTGCGCTTCGTGTTCACCCAGATCGCGGGCCGGGATGCGCTGTACGGGTTCCTGATTCGCGAACGGCACGGCGGCTCCGCGGCCCTGCGACGCGCCATCTCGATCGAAATGCAGCTGCTCACCAGGGAATTGGTGGTGGATCTCTCACGTCTGCGCGCCCTGGACAGCTGGTCCCCCGACGACCTCGAACTGGCCGCGGACCTGATCGTCTCCACCGTCGCGGGCCATATCGCCGACTACGTCGCCGCCCTCCCCCGCGACCGCCCCGAGATCGTGGAACGCACGGTCAGTCAGGTCCGCCTGATCGCCCTGGGCATCGCCGCCTGGCGCTCCACACCGTAATCGGCATACCGAACTGCCCGGGCGCGGCACTGACGGTCACCCTATGCACTCAGTTGCATAGTACGACAGGTATCAGCTAGCCTCGGCCCATGGCACTCGAGCATGCGCTGTTGGTATCGCTGACCGAGCGCGCCGGTTCGGGCTATGAGCTGGCGCGGCGGTTCGACAAGTCCATCGGATTCTTCTGGAGCGCCACCCACCAGCAGATCTATCGCGTGCTCAGGCGGATGGAGGAGTCCGGCTGGGTGAGCGGGGAGGCCGTCGTACAGTCGGGCCGCCCCGACAAGAAGGTGTACACCGTGAGCGCGTCCGGCCGTGCCGAGCTGGCCCGGTGGATCGCCGAGCCCGCCGAGGACATCGGCCCGCTGCGCAGCGAGCTGGGTGTGAAGATCCGCGCGGCGGCCCACGGCGATCCCGCGGCCTTGCGCGCGGAGGTGGTCCGGCACCGCGACGCGCACGCGCAGCGGCTCGAGGTGTACCGGCTGATCGAGAAGAAGGACTTCCCCGACCCGCATCGCCTCTCGGGCACCGCACTGCATCAATATCTGGTGCTGCGTGGCGGAATTCGCGTCGAGGCGGGTTTCTCCGAGTGGTGCGACGAGGTACTCGCGGCACTCGACGGCCAGACCACCGCACCGTAACCCATCCCGAGAGGTGAACCGATGCCCGCGAATTCGGCGTCCAACCCGTATCCGCACCTGTTCGAGCCCTTGGACCTGGGCTTCACCACCCTGCGCAACCGGGTGGTGATGGGCTCCATGCACACCGGCCTCGAAGACCGGGCGTGGGATATCGACAAGCTCGCGGCCTATTTCGCCGAACGCGCCCGCGGCGGTGTGGGTTTGATCATCACCGGCGGCTATTCGCCGAACCGGGAGGGCTGGCTGCTGCCGTTCGGCGCGAAGCTCACCTCCCGCACCGAGGCCTACCGGCATCGCCGGATCGCCCGGGCCGTTCACGCCGAGGGCGGCAAGATCGCCGTTCAGATTCTGCACGCCGGGCGTTATTCCTATGTGCCGTTCAGTGTGTCGGCATCCTCGATCAAGGCCCCGATCAACCCGTTCCGGCCGCGCAAGCTGTCGCAGAAGGGGATCGAGCGCACCATCGGCGATTACGTGCGCACCGCGGAACTGGCCAAGCTCGCCGGGTACGACGGCGTCGAGGTGATGGGCGGCGAGGGCTATCTGATCAACCAGTTCCTGGCCCCGCGCACCAACAAGCGCACCGACCGCTGGGGCGGGTCGGCCGAGAATCGGCGGCGGTTCCCGCTGGAGATCGTGCGGCGCATGCGCGCGGCCCTCGGCCCGGAGTTCATCATCGTATTCCGGCTGTCCATGGCCGAATTCGTCGAGCACGGCCAGACAGAGCACGAGATCCTCGCGCTGGCAACGGAGCTGGAACAGGCCGGCGTCAGCATCATCAATACCGATATCGGCTGGCACGAGGCCCGGGTGCCCACCATCGTCACCTCGGTCCCACGCGCGGCATTCGTGGAATACACCGCGAAAGTGAAGGCGCGGGTGAGCATTCCGGTCTGCGCGTCCAACCGGATCAATATGCCCGAGACCGCCGAGGAGATCCTCACCCGAGGCGACGCCGACCTGATCTCGATGGCCCGTCCGCTGCTGGCCGACCCGGACTGGGCGAACAAGGCCCAGCAGGCCCGCGATGACGAGATCAACACCTGCATCGCCTGCAATCAGGCCTGCCTGGACCACGCGTTCGTGCACAAAACCGTGTCCTGCCTGCTGAATCCGCGTGCGGGCCACGAGACCGAACTGACCCTGCTGCCCACCAGGCGCATGCGGCGGATCGCGGTGGTCGGCGCGGGTCCGGCCGGGCTGTCGGCGGCGGTGAACCTGGCCGAGCGCGGGCACAAGGTGGACCTGTTCGAGGCCGACGACAAGATCGGCGGGCAGTTCGAGATCGCCCGGCGCATTCCCGGCAAAGAGGAATTCAACGAAACCCTGCGCTATTTCACCCGCAAGCTGGAGGTGGCAGGGGTGCGGGTCTTCCTGAACCGCCGGATCACCGCGGCCGAACTGGTCGAGGGGCATTACGACGAGGTCGTGCTGGCCACCGGCGTGCGCCCGCGCATTCCGGATATCCCCGGCATCGATCACCCGAAGGTGCTCACCTACGCGCAGCTGGTACGCGAGGAGAAGCCCGTCGGCAAGAAGGTCGCGGTGATCGGCGCGGGCGGAATCGGTTACGACGTCAGCGAATTCCTCACCGTCGACGGGCACCCCGCCCTGAAACTCGACGAGTGGAAGGAAGAATGGGGTGTCACCAGTGGCGATCCCGACGCCCTCGGTCAGCTCGCCACTCCTCGACCCTCCCCTGCGACCAGGGAAGTCGTTCTGCTGCAACGCAAGTCGGGCGCCTTCGGCAAGAGCCTGGGCAAGACCTCCGGCTGGGTGCATCGCGCCGCGATCAAGGCCAAAGGCGTGGAACAGATCGGCGGGGTGAACTACGAACGGGTCGACGACCGCGGCTTGCACATCAGCTTCGGCGAGAAGCGATCGCGACCGACGGTGATCGACTGCGACAACGTAATCCTCTGCGCCGGGCAGGAATCCGTCCGCGAACTCGTCGAACCTCTACAGGCCGCCGGGGTGCAGATCCACCTCATCGGCGGCGCCGATGTCGCCGCCGAACTCGACGCCAAGCGCGCGATCGACCAAGGCACCAGACTGGCGGCATCGTTATAGCCGCTGTGCACCGACTGTGATCACGCCAACGCGGTTTCCCGGCACAGGCATGCCGCAGCAACGCGCCCGTATGACAGGGTGTACACCGGGATGACATCTAGGCGCACGCTCGGCAAGGAGGCTCGGATATGACCGCGACGCTGGCTCGGCTGGGCCTGCCCGGACGCGAGGGGGCCTGGTCCGCACTGGGATTCGACGTGCACAGCAGGGGTTTTCGCATCGGCGACATCGACTGCATGATCGATACCCGTCCCAGCTGGGGGTTCGACGGTATCCACGCCGACGCGGGCGTGCTCGGCATCCCCGAGGTGCTCACCCGGTCCGATGCCGACACCAGCATCGCCGCAACGCATCCGAACTCGGCGAGCTTCATCGACCATATCGTGTACTGGGTCCCCAACCTCGACGACGCGGTGCGCGCACTCAACGCGGTCCTGGCCACCACACCCCGCCGCCGCTTCAAGCCGCGCGGCCCCAAGGGCCCGGAGATGGCGTTCTACCGCGCCGGATCCGCCGTCCTCGAGGTGGTCGCCTCCGGAAAGCCCGCCACGCTCCCCGGAATCGCCTTCGGCACAAAGGATCTGGACGCCACCGTCGACACCATCCGCACCGGCGGCGGCCCCATCAGCGATCCCAAGCCGGCGGTCCAGGGCGGCCGCATCGCCAGCGTCTGGTCCGGCCACCTCAACTGGGGCGTCGCCTTCTACGAGCCCGAACCCCACTGACCTGGGTAGCGCGGGCCGATACAGGACATGGTCGGCCCGGCTCGGTACGCTCCCAGCGTGAGCCTGCCTGCACCCACCGCCGACAACCGTGCCGTCGTCACCGGAGCCTCCTCCGGGATCGGAACCGCCCTCGCCGAGGAACTGGCCAGGCGCGGTTATTCGCTGATCCTGGTGGCGCGCCGGGAGGAACTGCTGAACGAGCTGTCCAAGCGACTGACCGAGCGGTACGGAATCACCGCCGAGGTCCGCGCGATCGATCTGTCCGATCGTGAGCAGCGCGCCCCGCTGTCCCAGGAACTGGCGTCGCGGGATATCGCGATCCTGTGCAACAACGCCGGCGTCTCCACCTTCGGTCCGGTCGCCAAGCTCGATCTGAACTTCGAACGCTCGATCATGGAGCTCAACGCGGTCGCTGTGCACGATCTGAGCCTGGCGGTACTGCCCGGCATGCTCGAGCGCCGCGGCGGCGGGATCCTGATCACCGGCTCGGCGGCCGGCAACATGCCCATCCCGAACAACGCCACCTACGCCGCGACCAAGGCGTTCACCAACAGTTTCTCCGAGTCGCTGCGCGGCGAACTGGCCGGCAGCGGCGTCAACGTCACCCTGCTCGCCCCGGGCCCGGTCCGCACGACCAACCCGGATCAGGAGGAGATCGGCGGCAAGATTCCCGATTTCATCTGGGTCACCGCCGCCTACACCGCGAAACTGTCCATCGACGCGCTGGCGCGCAATAAGATGCGGGTGGTTCCGGGCCTGATCAGCAAGGGTATGAGCGTTGCCGGGCAGTATTCGCCGCGGGCGATCACGGCACCGATCGTGGGATCGTTCTACAAGAAACTGGGCGGCTGAGTACTACTGATCGCACGGGCGTCAGTACCGCGTCAAGATCGAAGGGCAGTAGGTCAAAGGTGCGTTACGGGCCGTTTTTCCCCAGTGAAAGCGGCGTAGTCCTGACAGTGGCCCCGCAGTCGAAGCAGAAAGCGGGGAACACACAGGAGAAGAAGCCGTGACGCTGCTCGAGATCTTCCCTTCGCTGCGGTCGGGGATGACGTCCCCGCGCCTCGATTCGACCGTCTGGCCGTGCGAGACGCACTACGACGATCTGGGTCAGATCACCGTGGGAGGGGTCGTGCTGGCCGATATCGCGGATCAGTACGGCACCCCGACGTATGTTCTGGACGAGACCGAGGTGCGCCGCCGCTGCCAGGCCTACCGCAAGTACTTCCCCGACGCTGAGGTCATCTACGCCGCGAAGGCGATGCTCACCAAGGGGATCGTGCGCTGGGTCGCCGAGGAGGGCCTGTCGGTCGACGTGTGCTCGGCCGGTGAGCTCGCCATCGCCCTCGCCGCGGGGGTGGATCCCGCGCGGATCGTGCTGCACGGCAGCGGAAAGCCGCTCTCGGAGCTGGAATCCGCGATGAAGGCCGGCGTGGACCGGATCGTCATCGACTCGCTCACCGAGGTCACCCTGCTGTCGGCGGTGGCCACGCGCAAACAGCAGGTGCTGCTGCGCCTATCGCCCGATATCGACGTACACGGTCACCCGGCGGTGCGCACCGGCGTGATCGACCAGAAGTTCGGCTTCCCGCTCGGCAGCACGGCCGCCAAGGAGGCGATCGATCGGGTCATGCGCCAGCCGATGCTCGAATTGGTCGGCCTGCACTGCCATCTCGGCTCGCAGATCTGCGATCCGGACTTCTACGGTGAGGCGATTCGTCGTCTGGTCGCCGAAATGTCGCGCGTGGAGCACGAATACGGTGTCACCCTGCCGCAGCTGGACATCGGCGGCGGACACGCGGTGGCCTACCGGTGCGGCGACGTGGAGATGGACCTGTCGATGCTCGCCGACATCATCGAGGACGCCCTGGACGCGGCGTGCGCGCTGAATCACTTCGCGCGCCCGCGGATTTCGCTCGAGCCCGGTCGCGCCATCGTCGCCCGCGCGGGCGTGACGCTGTACCGGGTGATGACGGTCAAGCACATCGAGGGCGGGCGCACCTTCGTCATCGTCGACGGCGGGATGAACGACAACCCGCGCGTTGCGCTGTACGGCGCGCGTTACGACGCCGTCGTCGCCAACCGGCACCCCACGGGCCCGCACATGACCGCGACGGTGGCCGGACGCTATTGCGAGGCAGGCGATATCCTCGCCGCCGACGTTCAGCTGCCCACGGATCTGCGCCCGGGCGAGGTGCTGGCGATTCCATGCACCGGGGCCTATCACCACAGCCTGGCCTCCACCTACAACGGTGTCGGGCGGCCCCCGGTGATCTCGGTTCACGAAGGTCGCTGCCACGAGATGATCCGCCGGGAGACCTCTGCCGATCTGCTGGCACGAGACCTGGGCTGAGTCCGGGACGACCGTCCGATTTCAGTGCAGCGCTGAATCTTTGATGATCCGCGCGAGCTTGAGCATCTGCGCGGCGAACTCGCGCCGCTCCTCGGGAGCGAACTCCGCCAGCCCGCGCGTCTGCGCGTCGCGGCGTAGCGTGCGCATCCCCATCACCTGCTGCCGCCCCAGCGTGGTCAGCTCGACCAGCACGCGGCGCTCGTCCTGCGCGGCGCGGGTGCGGGTGAGCATGCCCTTGACCTCGAGCTGTTTGAGCATGCGAGTGGCGGTCGGCACGCTGACCCCGGCCGCCGAGGCCAGCACCCCGACCGGAAGTGCGGCCTCGTCCAGCAACGGCTCGAGCAGCGCCTGCTGGGAGATCGAGAGCTGATCGGGCGAGAGGACGGACGAGCGGGCCTGTCGCATGGCCAGGAACAGCGCGTCGGCGGCGCGCGCCAGCTCCTCGATTCCGTCCTTGTCGTCCGTTGTCACGGGTGTTAGCCTAACACTGCAATATTTAGCATGCTAAATATTGTCTAGCTAAATGCTTGCCGGAATGTACAGCTCACATCCAGAGGAGCCTTCGCAATGAGCGAATCCGCACCCGCCCGCATAGACGTTCACCAGCACATCCTCCCGCCGCACTACGCCCGCCTCCTGCGCGAGCACAACCTCACCGCGGCAGGCTGGCCGCTCCCCGACTGGAGCGCCGAGTCGACCATCGCGATGATGGACCAGACCGGCATCGCCACCGGGGTGCTGTCGGTCAGCGCGCCCGGCACCCACTTCGGCGACGACGCCAAGGCCCGCGAATTATCCAGGGCCAACAATGATTTCACCGCCGAGGTGGTCAAGGATCACCCCGACCGCTTCGGCCTGTTCGCCAGCCTGCCGCTGCCGGACGTGGACGGCGCGATCGCCGAGACCGCCTACGCCTACGACGAACTGCACGCCGACGGCGTGGTCCTGATGACCAACGCGAACGGTCATTACCTCGGCGATCCACTGTACGAACCGCTGTGGGCCGAACTCGACGCCCGTGACGCGGTGGTGTTCCTGCACCCGACCGCGCTGGCGCTGCCCATGCTGCCGGGCGCGCCCACCCCGGTCGTCGACTTCACGTTCGACACCACCCGCACCGCGGTCGACATGGTCCTGGCCGGGGTATTGAACCGCTATCCGCGCATGCGGGTGATCCTGTCGCATGCCGGTGGAGCGCTCCCCTACCTCGCGCACCGCGTCGCGGTCACCAGCACCGTGCTCCATCCGGAGCGCACCCCCGAGGACATCCTGGCCGACCTGCGCCGCTTCTATTTCGATACCGCCCTGTCCGCCAGCCCGACCGCCCTGCCCTCGCTGCGGGCCTTCGCCGCGTCCGGCCACATCCTCTACGGCAGCGACTGGCCCTTCGCCCCGCAGACCGCAGGCGAGTACTTCAACCACCACCTGGACACCTTCGACGGCTGGGGCGAGGGTGAGCTGCACGCGGCTAATCGAGGTGCGGCCGAGATGTTGTTCCCGCGACTCGCGCGCTGAGTCTGTCGTGGTGTCGCTGGTGCCGATAGGCGAGCCAGCTGCCCAGGACGCCCGCGAGTCCGGGTAGCCCCAGCGTCACACCGGCGATCACCAGCAGGCCGACGGCTCGCGGCGGGGATTCGCGGGCGTGGAGCACGAAGTACGCCACCAGCGCCGCGAGCCCGATCGCCAGAAGCACGGAGTAGATCACCGCGACCCGCTCGAGCTTGGCGTGCCGCAGGAACGATCCGACGATCACGCCCAGAATGCCGCCGACGATCGGGCCCGGGCTCACGTCGATCAGCGCCCCGCCGATCGAGAACGAGCGGCCGACGGCCGCGCCCAGTAGGTAGCACAGCGGTCCGAAGGCGATCAGCACCAGTTGCGAGCGCATGACGATCTTCCACCATGGTTCTCGGCTGTGTCTATCGTTCGCTCGCTGCGCTCGTTCATGCCCCCGCCCGGCGCTCACCGCTTGCGGGTGCCGAAGATACTGCGGCTGATCTCACGGCCCGCGACCGCGGCGGTGTTCCGCAGGAAGCTCTTGACCGCCGGGTTGTCCATGATGCGCTCGGCCGCACTCGGCTCCGGGCGTTGCGCATCGGGCCTGGGTTTCGGTGGTTCATCCTGCGCCGCATCGACTTTCGCGTTCAGAATCTCGTACGCCGACTCGCGGTCGATGGTTCGACCGTACTTGGCGTCGAGCGCGCTGGACTTCGCGCGCGAGCGGATCGCGTCCTCGCCGATGGTGTCCATCAGCGAGCGTGGCGGGCGCAGCCGCACCCAGGCCACGGGCGTGGGCGCACCCTGTTCCGAAAGCACCGTCACGATCGCCTCGCCGGTGCCCAGGGAGGTCAGCGCATTCTCCAGGTCGTACGCGGCGGTCTTGGGGTAGGTGCGCACCGTCTTGGACAGCGCCTTCTGATCGTCGGGCGTGAACGCGCGCAGGGCGTGCTGAATGCGCGCACCCAGTTGGGACAGCACGGGATTCGGGATATCGGTGGGCAACTGGGTGCAGAAGAACACGCCGACGCCCTTGGAGCGGATCAGCCGCACCGTCTGCTCGACCTGCTCCAGGAACGCCTTGGACGCGCCGTTGAACAGCAGGTGCGCCTCGTCGAAGATGAACACCAGCTTGGGCCTGTCCATATCGCCGATCTCCGGCAGCGTCTGGAACAGGTCCGCCAGCACCCACATCAGGAAGGTGGAGAACAGCACCGGCCGCGCCGACTGCGCGCCCAGTTCGAACAGCGTGATCACGCCCTGTCCGCCGGCGGTGCGCAGCAGATCTCGCGGATCCAGTTCCGGCTCACCGAAAAACGTGTCGCCACCCTCGCCCTCGAGGTTGACCAGGGCGCGCAGGATCACCCCGGCCGTGGCGGCCGACACCCCGCCGATGCCTTTGAGATCCTGCTTGCCCTCGGGACTGGTCAGGTGCTGGATCACCGCGCGCAGATCCTTCAGGTCCAGCAGCGCCAGGCCCTGCTTGTCGGCCCAATGGAAGATCAGGCCGAGGGTGGACTCCTGAGTCTCGTTGAGCCCCAGTACTTTACTGAGCAATACCGGACCGAACGACGTGATGGTGGCGCGGATCGGCACGCCGATGCCCTCGGTGCCGAGCGAGACGAATTCGGTCGGGAATCCACTCGGCCTCCATTGCGTGTCACCGGTTTCCGCGGCACGGGCGGTGAGCTTGTCGCTGGCGGCGCCCGGCTGCGCCAGCCCCGACAGGTCGCCCTTCACGTCGGCCAGCACCACGGGAACCCCTGCGGCGGAGAGCTGTTCGGCGATACCCTGGAGCGTCTTGGTCTTACCGGTGCCGGTCGCGCCCGCGATGAGACCGTGCCGGTTCATGGTCTTCATCGGGATTCGCACGAGGGCAGAGGAATCCACCGCGCCGTCGATGAGTACCGTGCCGAGTTCCAGGGCCGCGCCCTCGAAGGCGTACCCCGCGGCGATCTCCTGTGCGGCGGCGGATCCGGATGCAGGGGCTTTCGCGGGGGAATCCGTCGCGGCGGCACCATTCGTGGTGGCACCCGCTGACTCCGCCGCATCGGACTCCGCCTTGGCGACCTCCTGATCGGCCGCCTCTCGCTCGGCCTCGTCCGCGGCGGCCGCCGCCTCCGCCGCGATCCGCGCCGCGTCCTGCGCCGCCTTGCGCGCGGCCGCCGCCTTCTCCGCCGGTGTCGTCATCGCCCGATCCTCCGTCCGCTCTGCTAACTTCTCGCCAACATTGCCGACCGCCTGATCCAAGCGCGGATTCTGCAAAAACAATATCGCCGACCGTCGCCCGACGCCGCATTTGCGTCCTTCGGCAACTACACCGCGACTCCGGCCATGTGGCGTATGACCCGCTCATCGGCACCGCGTGATCCGCACGACACGCGGCGGGATAACGGACACATTTCGCACACAAGGTTCGGTGGGGCGGGTCGTGGCCGCAGACGACCGGGCTAGTCTTTGCCAGTGTCCGAGAAACTTGTGGTGTGGATGGATTGCGAGATGACCGGCCTGCGGCTGGACAGCGACAAGCTGATCGAGGTGTCCGCACTGGTCACCGACAGCGACCTCAATATCCTCGGTGAGGGCGTGGACATCGTCATCCACGCCGACGATGCGGCCCTGGCCTCGATGCCCCCCGTGGTGCAGGAGATGCACGCCCGCTCTGGCCTGACCGAAGAGGTGCGCGCCTCTACGACCACCCTCGAAGAGGCCGAACAGCAGGTCATGGACTACATCAAGAAGTACGTCCCCACCCCCGGCACGGTCCCCCTGGCAGGCAACTCCATCGCCACCGACCGCGGCTTCCTGGCCCGCGACATGCCCGCCTTGGACGCCCACCTGCACTACCGCATGATCGACGTCAGCTCGATCAAGGAACTGTGCCGCCGCTGGTACCCCCGCATCTACTTCGGCCAGCCCGAAAAGGGCCTCAAACACCGCGCCCTGGCCGACATCAAAG
>NZ_JAGPOX010000011.1 GCF_019038435.1 Nocardia alni | reverse complement strand
GTTTGGCGGGTTCGTCGACTTGTTTGGCGGGTTCGTCGACTTGTTTGGCGGGTTCGTCGACTTGTTTGGCGGGTTCGTCGACTTGTTTGGCGGGTTCGTCGACTTGCTTGGCGGGTTCGTCGACTTGTTTGGCGGGTTCGTCGACTTGCTTGGCGGGTTCGTCGACCTGTTTGGCGGTGTCGACGTCCTGCTGGGGGGTCTCGATGATGATCTCGAGCTCTTCGTGCCCGGTGCCCAGAGGTGTTTTGGTCGGGATCTGCGCGGCTTCGTTGTCGGCTGCGGCGATGCTGGCCTGCTTCGCGGCCTCGGACTCCGGGATATGGTCGCCGGCCGACGTCGTCTTCGAGGTGTCCTGCTGGGAGGTGGTGTTCCGGGCGAGGGTGACCGGTTTGCCACTGTGATCGAGGTGCTGGAAGCCGTCGGCGCGCTGGACACCGGCCAGGCCGTTGTCCAGCAGGTCGGTGAGGCGGCCACGGTCGGAGAGGTAGGGGCCCGAGTAGTCGGTGACGTTCCCGAGGACGCCGTGCAGGACCTCGGCGGTTCCGGCCGTGTAGACGCCGAGGTCGTGGAACGCCTCGTGGGTGTGGACCCAGCCGAGGTCGGGGGAGACGTAGGTGTTGCCGTGGCGGTCGGAGACCAGCAGATGCCCGCGGGGCCGGCCGTTCCGCTGCACAGGGTTGTCGGGGGTGTGCACGAGTTGGCCTGTGCGCGCGTAGTAGAGCTTGCCGTTGTACCCGACCACGCGGAACTGCTCGGCGAATTCCGGTGTGATGCGCCAGGCTTCGGCGAGCATGCGGGCGGTTGCGGAGCTGGCGTGCAGGGCGAGCGGAGTATCGGTGCGCGTGGTGGTCGTGTTGCGAGCCGGGACCTGCTCGCTGGTGCCGTGGACGACGGCGGGGCGGGTCTCGGAGCCGCCGGTGAGGTAATCGGAGAACTGCCGGAACAGGAGTCTGATCGTGAGGAGCCGCAGCAATAGCTCCTTGGCGACCGAGCCCTGAGTGGTGTGTTCGTTGGTGACGGGTTGGGGCTTGGTGAGTTTGCGGCGGGTGCGTTTGGGGGTTGGTGTGGTGTCGGTGTCGTGCGTTGTGGGGGTTGGTGTTTCGGTCGTGTGTGTGGTGTGTGGTGTGGGTGTTTTGGTGGCGGGTCGGTCTTTGGTGAGTTTGCGGCGGGTGCGTTTGGTTTGTGGTGTGCGGGTGGTGTCGTCGTGTGGTGTGGGTTTGGTGGTCGGTGTCTTGGTGGTGTCTGTGGTGGGTCGTTTTTTGGTGAGTTTGTTGGGGGTGCGTTTCGGTGCTGGTGTCTCGGTGGTGCTCGAAGCGTGCGGAGTGGCGGTTGCCGAATGGTCCTGCGGTGCGTTCGAAACCGGCGATGTCGTAGTGGTTTTCGTTGTCGAGCCGATTCTGATTCCCGCCGAGGACACGGGTTTGGGGCGTGATCCGTCGGTGCGGGTGGAGTCGCTCTGACGTTGCGGTCCCGTGCGAATCTCGTGTTCGGCGCCGTGGCTGGAATCCGGGGGCGAGAGGTCCGGCTGTGGCTGGAACACGGAGGGGTGTGCTCCGGGTGTCTGTCCGATCGGCCCGAGCCCGGGCAGCGAGCGGGTGTGCTGCGGCGTGTGCGTCCCTACCTCGGTGCCGTTGCTGCCGTTCGTCGCCGGAGTCGGCCGCTGGGTGGGTGCTTGTGTGCTGCCGTCGGAGATGCTGTGGGGGCGTGCCGGAGGTGGGGCGGTCTGGTCGGCCGGGGTGTCGTGCTCGGATTGTGCGGCAGTGAGCGGAGCGGGCGCGCGCGCCGAACGCGCTGTGAGAAACTGCGGTTGCTGTGCTGGTACGACGGTGACCGTCCCGATATGCCTGTCCTGGACCAGTCCGGGCAGGCCGTCCCGGGAGACGCTGTACTCCCGATGCCCACCCTGGTCGTCGGTGTCGCGAACGAGGACGTTGCCGTCGCCGGTGAATTCGGCTGAAGTGATCGGCGTCTCGTCCGCCCCCGGGGTTTTGCCGGTGAAGAACAGCAACCGGGTTCCGCGGGGGGTGTTGTTCTGGGACAGCCAGTTCGACAGTTCGCTGGGGGCGAGCGGCGTCGTCTCGCTGGTCAGTGAGCTACCGGCTGATGTGCTGGGCCGTGACTCACCCTCGGATGGGCTGAGGTGTGAATCGTCGGAGACGTCCACGCTCTGACGGCGATGCGGGGCCAGCATCTGGTCCTCGGCGAGTTGCTGCAGCCGCGGCACGGTCTGTTCCTGCAGGACCCGCTCGGCATTCTCGACCTCACGCTGAGCCTCGGCCAGTGCGTCCCGGTTGCTGTCGGAGGGTTCGGCCTCCAGTGCCGCGGCGGCGTCGTCACGTGCCTTCGCCGAGTTCACGAACCGCCGGACCTCGACGACGGCCCGGGCGTCGGCGATCTCCCCGCGATAGTCCTCCTCGGAGCGGTATTCGATCGCGGTGCCCGGTGTGCCTTCGGTGATCCCCTTCTCCTTGTTGAACCATGAGCCGCGTGCGGCTCGCCAGACCGCTTGCAGCACTACTCGTTCGGAGAAGGAGGGGCCGCCACTGATCCTGGCTATCACGCCGCCGAGTTCGAGCGCCTCCTGCGTCGGTTTCGGATCGGTCCCTCGCGCGCCCGACTTGTTGACGAAGAAGATGGTGCCGGGTGGAAGTTTACTCTCGGTCAGGTGGGCGAATTCGGTCTCCGCGGCGTCGCCGCCGCCGTGCTCCTCATACCACTTGGCGTCGATCGTGGTGTATTTCAGTTTCACCCCGTCGGCGATCTGCAGGTTGTGCTCGGCCGCGTACTTTTCGAGCCGCCTCTGCACGATCTCGTCGACCCAGTCCGCGACCCCCCGCTCCTGGGGGGTTTTGTCCTCGTACCCGGTCAATCCGGTCCTGGACTCCTCGATCTTCCGATTGCCGTCGGCGTCGGTCACCACGCGCTCGGTCACGCGTTCGTCGGCGCCGCGGATCTCACTGTTGTCGAGGTGGACGCTCCACTGCACCCGGCCTTTCTGTTCGATGCCGACGATCTTGCCGTCTTTCTCGGTGAACGAGATATCGGCGGCATCCACCACGTCTTCGGCGATCCCGGACAGCTTCTTGGGGCGGCTGTCGAATTCCTTCGGCTTCTGGTGATCCAGATTCGAGTCGTAGAAGCGGTTGATCTCCGTGACCCCGAAATACTGGCCATTGACGTCTTTCTCGCCGCCCCATTGCTCGTGCATGACCTCTTCCACGGCTTTCGCCGTGCCCGACACGCCCTTGGGGTTGGTGAAAAAACGGCTGCCGATCCACTGTTTGAGCGACATGACCAGCGAATCTTCCGGGTGGTTACCCCGGACCGTGACCCCCTCGACGATGTCCAGGTACTGCCCCAGGCCCTGCAGCCGCGTCTCGGTCGCCTTCTCGCGGTCCCACGACAGTTTGTCGTTGGACTTCGCGTTCATCAGCATGATCTTGTCGTGCGTGCGCGAGACGTTGTAGTCGCGGCCACGCTCGACGCCCCAGCGCGCCAATGCGAACTGGGTGGCGTGCTTGATTTCCTCCGGGGTCGGCTCCCGGCCGATGGCCTCTCCCAGTTTGCGGACAGCGTCGTTCGTCGCGTGCGCATGCCACTGGCCGGTGGTGTTGGCAGGCCGGCCGAAATCCTTGTCCGTCAGCCCGTGGTCCAGTATGCCGATGCGCAACTGGTCGTAGACGCGCTGCAGATGCGTCACGTCCTCGGGCGTCGCGTCCTCGGTTTCGCCCGGCGACAGGATGCCCTTGCGCTCTCCGTCGAACGCGGTGTCGACCTCGTCCATATCGCCCACCGCGTCCGGCACCGGCCGGAAACGCCGATCCGATCCGGCGTCCTGCGCGGCTTTGTCCAAGCGGGCCGCGACCTCGTCCATGGGCGGTTCGGTGCGCAACCACTCCCGCAGATCCGCGATGGTCTGCTTGGTGGTTTCCTTGTCCGCGCCGGCTTTGTTCGCGATGTCCTCGAGCATCGTGTTTGATTCGTGCAGTCCCGAGAAATTCAAGGTGTCCGGCGTCGCGATCACCAGCAGGGCCTCGCCCTTGTCCTTGGCCGCCCAGGCATCCTCCGGGAAGGGCTCGTTCTCCTTCAACTGCACGACCCGCACCCCGGAACCGGGGTAATCCACGTACTTCAACACCTCGCCGATCATGTCCTGCACCAGCGGATCCGAAGCGGTCAACTTCGTCGCCGCGCCGTGTTCGAGGGCATCGCGATAGCCGTTCATGACCATGACCAGCGTCTTGCCCTCGCCACCCTTCATATCGGCGACCCCGAGCACATGGGCGAGCATCTGTGTCTCTCGCGGCGCGTATTTAGCCGGGTTGTGGCGCGCGACCCATTCCGCCATCGCTCCCGTACGCTGTGCCCGGGTGCCCCCGAGCAGCATGTCGTCCACTTCTTTGTCCGTCGGGGGCTTGATCACCGGGTCCTCCTCGCCGGTGGGGCGCAACACCTCGTCCCGGTAGGCGAACGCTGCCTTCACCACCGCCTTCCCTGCGTCCATCGCCTTGCGTGTCGCCTCCTGCATCGCCGGCCCTTTATCGGCCAGCCCCGCCAGGTAGGCGTCGTGGTCCGCCTTCTTCGCGGTGTCCAGCGCCGACTGCAGATGGTCGATGACCGAAAGCGATTCGTGCTCGAAATCCTCGCGCACCGCGGCGAAGGCCACCTCCTGCTGTCGCAGGTCGTGTTCGAGCTTGTTCACCTTCGATTGTTCCGCGGCCTCCGACTTCTTGTCGTCCAACGTTTCGCGCCAGTGCTGTGTGCGCTTGGCGACGTCTCGATCGGCCGTCCAACGCCGCCACAGGTCGGCCGGGCCACGCTTGGTCGTGATCGCGCCGCGCTCGGTCTTGGCGCTCGCCAGCTCCTGTGCGAGTTCCTGCTTGCCCGCGGCCGTCAGCCGCGCCTCGTGCTCGAGCAGCGCGTCCCGCAGTTCGCCGGTCCGTGAATCGACCTCGGTGCGCAGCCGCGCCAGCTCCTCGGCACGCGGTTCGTTGCCCTTGACAGCCTCGTCGAACTCTTTACTCTTGTCCGCCAATGCTTCCCGCGCCGTCTGCACCTGCCGCCTGCCCTCTTCGAGGGCTGTGTCCAGGTTGTGCTTGCGGGTCGCCGCCAGCTCCTCGGCGGCGTCCTTGTAGCGGTTTCTGGTGTTCTGGAGCTCCTTCGCCTCACGCTGCAGAGTGCGTTTCGCGGCGTTGAGCCGTTGCTCGGCGTCCGCCCGGAACTGCGCCCGCTCCTGCTCGTCCGCCGCCAGCCGTGCGTCGGACTCGGCCTTGAGCTCCGCGTAGCGCTCCTGCACCGCATGCTGCACTGTCGCATCGTGTTCGGCCCGCGCGGTGTCGTAATCGGCGTTGGCGGAGTGCACCTCTGCCTGTGCCCGCGCCACGGCCTCGTCCGGCGAGACTTCGTCATCTACTCGAGTGCGTGCCGGTCCGGCCTCGGCTTTCGGGTGCTCGGCCTGGCCGGCGGCCGTCGGGCCGGACTTCTGCTGATCGCGGTGAGCCTCGGCAGCGGCGAGTTCGGTGTGCTTGGCGTTCCGGGTCGTGTTCGCCTGCTCGAGCTTCTCGCGCGTGGCGATGACACGCGGATCATTGGCGGACGCCTCGTCTGCCAGCCGCGCTCGTAGTGCGTATTCGGGGGTGTTCCGGTCCGCGGCGGCGTTGGACCGTGGGGACTTGGCGGTGGGATCCGAGGCAGTGGGATCGTCGTGCGGTACCGCCGTCGGTGGTCGGTCGGCGGTGCCGGGTGCCCGGATATCGGTGATCGTCGGATCGGCCAGGACCGTATCCAGCGTCTCCGACTTCGATACCGCGCGTCCGTCGGTGCGGGTCAGTCCGCCGGACTTCGACCAGATGTAGTGAGCGCCGGACTCGTCGCCGAGTGCTACGACGTCATGCGCATCCGGCGAACCCTCGCTGAACGCTGTCTTGGTCAGCTGCCGTGGTTCGGAGCCGAGTTCGGTGACCTCGTCCCAGTTCTTGCCCGCCGCGCCGACCCGCTGCTCGCGTGTGGCGGCGGGGATGTCGGTGTGCTGCTGTGCCGTATCCGAATCAGACTTCCCCGCACGGGAGGACCGGATCTCGGAGCTGGTCTGCGAGCGGACCGGCTCGGATGCTCGACCGGCAACCTGCGGGCGCTCGCTGACCGGGGTTTTCCGGTTCGCGGATATCTCGGAGGGCTGATCGTCGGATTTTCCTGCCCCGCTGGTCGCGCCAGTGCCGCGTCGGACCGGGTCGCTGTCCTTCTCTCCCGCGGTGAATGGGGAACTTTGCTGTTTGCCGGCGATGTCTCCACTGAGGCCGGTGCCTCGGATGGGGCTGGAGCCTCCCTCGGCGGTGAGTGGATCGGAGACGTTCTGGCCCTGGTCGTTTCCGATCTCGGTGGTCGGGCGTAGGTCGCCGCCGGGGGTGTCGGTGAGGGATACGACCGGATCCTTGTCACCGTGGGTGCTGTCGGTGTCGCTGCTGGTGCCGTTGAGGCCGCTGTCCCTGTTCTCGGCGTTGAGGACGCTGTCTCGGTCTCCCTCGCTGTAGACGCTCTCGGCGTCCCTGCCGGGGGTGAAACTACGGAACGGGATGTCGTCGGTGGGGGTGCTGGCGGTGCGCGGTGGAGTGGTGTCGGTGACGGTGGTGTTCCGACTGGTGTCGGTGGCGGTGCGCAGCGGGTTGGTGTGAGAGGTGGATCCGTCGCCGATCGTCGAGGACGGTTGGGGGCGGGACGACAGCGTCGCTTCAGAGGTGGGGGTCGAAGTGCGTTCGGGGACGGTCTGGCCGGTGGGTTGCGCGATCGGGGTGCGTTCGAGGGAAGTGCGGTTGTCCCCGCCGGTCGAGGGCGACGATGTACGCGAGGGATTGCTGCTGGAGCCGATGCGTTGTTCACTCGCGCCCCGGGTGGGTGTGGACCGGGCGGGATTCGACGGCGTTGTCGAGGTTCCGGTGTCCCTGATGGTGCCACGGGGAGTGCCGTTGCGGGAGTCGGTGATGTCCGAGGCTCCGTTGCGGGTGCTTCCGATGCGGAGGTCGTCGTTGGTGGACGCTCCGTTTCGGGTGCTGCGGTTGGTGGACGCCGCGTTGCGGGAGTCGTCGCCGGTCGAGGTGGTGTTGCGGATTCCGCTGTCGCCCGAGGTCTCGGTGCGGGTGCCGCCGATATTCGAGGTCCCGTTCCGGGTGTTGCCGTTGGTGCCGGGTGATGCGGTGTCGTCGTTCTTCTCGGTGAAGGACCCACCGGAGGTACTGGAACTCGAGGGGCGGGTGGACGAGGCGCCGGACTTCTCGGGGTAGGGGGTGGAACCGTCGTGGTAGGCCGGGTCATTGCCGGAGTATCTTCCGACCGAGGTCAGGTGTTCCCTGGCGGCGGTCAGGTGACTCTGCGCATGCCCGAGGACGCCGTGCACGCCACCGACGACACCGCCGCCCACACCACCGATCAACGCGGCCGGGTTGAACTCCCAGTTGCCGGTCATCACCCCGTAGGCCACGATTCCGGCGCCCGCGCCGGCCAGCCCGGCCGGGATACCCGACCCGACCGCGATCGCCCCGGCCTTCCACCAGGTCATCTTGCTGTCGCCGACCAGGCTGCCCAGATATTTGCCACCGAAATGGCCGATCGGGGTGGCCACTCCCGCCGACACGGCCCCGGTCACCCCGGACTCGATCGCCTGCACCCAGTTGATTCCGTGGCGATGGCCCTGGGCGTCTTCGATGCCCTGGGCCAGCAGATCCGTGCCGAACCCGAGCCCGCCCTGTTTGAGCGCCTCGATCGCGGTCAGCTTCCACAGCGGCCGCTCGGCGATCCGGACCGCCCGCGCCGCCAGCTCCTCGATCAGCCTGTTGGCGATCAGCCGCATGATGCCCGCGCCCTCGGCTTCGATCAACGACACCGCCCACGCCCCGAACAGGGTGGAGAGGGCGTAGGCGATCTCGGCGGCCATCAGTGCCAGGGTGATGATGATCTGCAGCTTGGCGTATTCGGTCTGGGTGCCCATGTCGAAGACCGACGATGCGAGCTGCTCGAGCCCTTGGACCATCGACTCGACCGAGTTGTCCCCGGAGAAGAACTGGTCGAACTGGGACTTCATCTGATCCGCGCCCGACCCGGAGTAGCTGGCCAGTGCGGCGTCCACCGCTGCGTGCAACGGATTGATGATCCCGTTCAGGGAATTGGCCGAGTCGGTCCAATCCTGGCTGAGCGCAAAGAGTTTGTCCTCGTCCCCCTCCGGCCACGACGAACCGGCGAGATACGACAGCCACCGCAGCTCGGGGGGAAGTTCGATGCTCATCGGTTACCGCTCACGAAGCCGAATCTGTTGTGTTGTCAGGGAGTTGGGTGCGATGACGTGTGGCGCTACGTCGCACCCGTATTCGAGCGACTATCCAGACCTTCGTTGTTAACGTTGAATTCTCCTGCTATTCAACAAGTTTGGAACCAAGTCAAAGCATTGGGACGACCTCCCGTCGAGGTAACCCACTCGGCGTTGCCGTGAGATTCAGGGCACTGCAACATGAAGCGTCGCGTAGGGAAACTTTCGGCGAAGGCCACGCGGCGTACGGTCCAACCGCTCCGTTTGCGCGGGTCGGCCATCGCCGTGCCGCGAACCGGATGGTTCCGGTGCGATCGCGGCGGCCGAGCGGCGACAAGTAGTTTGTGATCAGGACCCTTGGCACAACCAGGAGGCGGTATGCGATTGCATCTGCGGGGAGTGGTACTCCCGGACGACGACGTGCGCGACCTGTGGGTGCGCGATGGACTGATCTCCTTCGAGCCGGTGGCGGGCGCCGACACCCTGGGCGGTACCGGCTGGATCGTGCCCGGGCTGGTCGATGCCCACTGCCACGTGGGCCTGCGCTACGGCGGCGGTGACGAGGACCGCGCGGGCGCGATCGCCCAGGCCGAGACCGAACGCGACGTCGGCGCGCTGCTGCTGCGCGACGCGGGCTCACCCATCGACACCCGTTTCATCGACGAGCGCGAGGATCTGCCCAAGATCATCCGTGCGGGCCGCCACATCGCCCGCCCCAAGCGCTACATCCGCGAACTGGGCATCGAACTGGACGACGAGCGCGACCTGCCGCAGATCGTCGCCGAACAGGCCCGCTTCGGCGACGGCTGGGTGAAGATCGTCGGCGACTGGATCGACCGCTCGGTCGGTGACCTGTCCCCCCTGTGGAGCGACGCCATCCTGAAGGAGGCCATCGACGCCGCGCACCGCGAGGGCGCCCGCGTGACCGCCCATGTCTTCGGTGAGGACGCACTTCCGGCCCTGATCGATGCCGGCATCGACTGCATAGAACACGGCACCGGCCTCACCGACGAAACCATCGACATGATGGTCCGCCACGACGTGGCTCTGGTCCCCACCCTGGTCAACATCGCCACCTTTCCCGAAATCGCCGACAGCGCAACCAAATACCCGGTGTACGCCGCCCACATGCGTGACCTGCACCGCCGCGTCCGCGACACCGTGGCCGCCGCCCACGCCGCGGGCGTGCGCATCTACACCGGCACCGACGCCGGCGGCTCCATCGAGCACGGCCGCATAGCCGAGGAGATCGACGCCCTCGCCGGCGCGGGCTTGACCCGCCACGAGGCCCTGGGCGCGTCCTCCTGGAAGGCCCGCGAATGGCTCGGCCGCCCGGGCATAGCCCACGGCGAACCCGCCGACTTCGTCGTCTACGAATCCGACCCCCGCACCACCCTCGAGGCCCTCGCGGCGCCGGCCTACGTGGTCCTGCGCGGCCGCGTCTACCCCCGCCGCGACCCGGTCACGGGTCATCGCTGACAGAGCCTCGGCCTATGGTGAAGTGAGCTACGACGGCGGTGACGGTCGGCATATCGGCTCTGCGTCTGTACTGATCGCGGGCCGATTTCTGGAGACGCCGGCCTCTCTGGCACAATGAACAACCGTCCTCGTCGAGGACAGTGTCAGCCCGTCTCCGGCTACGTGCCGCGCGGCGGTCACGCACTTCAACGCAAAACCGGACCCGCAGGCCGTGTGGGTCGCTGAATTGCGCCGTGACCATTTCGGCTGCCCTCGGGCGGCCGCCATCGAAAGGCGATAGCTCCATGGCTGTCAAGATCAAGCTCACCCGGCTCGGCAAGATCCGCAACCCCCAGTACCGCATCGTCGTCGCCGATGCGCGCACCCGTCGCGACGGCCGCGCCATCGAGAGTGTCGGCAAGTACCACCCGAAGGAGGAGCCCTCGCTGATCGAGGTGAACTCCGAGCGTGTGCAGTACTGGCTGGGCGTCGGCGCGCAGCCCACCGAGCCCGTGCAGCGTCTGCTGGAGATCACCGGCGACTGGCAGAAGTTCAAGGGCCTGCCGGGCGCCGAGGGCACTTTGAAGACCAAGGTCGCCAAGCCCTCGAAGCTGGACCTGTTCAACGCCGCGCTGGCCGCCGCCGACAACGAGCCGGCCGCCGAGGCCGTGACCCCGAAGAAGAAGGCCGCCAAGAAGGCCGAGGCCGAGGCCGCGACCGAGGCTGCCGAGTAATGACGGCGGTTGTTGCCGACGCCGTCGAGCACCTGGTGCGCGGCATCGTCGCCAATCCCGACGACGTCCGCGTCGAGCTGATCACCAGCCGGCGCGGTCGTACCGTCGAGGTGCACGTTCATCCGGACGATCTGGGCAAGGTGATCGGGCGGGGCGGTCGTACCGCGACCGCGCTGCGCACCCTCGTGTCCGGGATCGGTGGCCGGGGTATCCGGGTTGACGTCGTCGACACCGACCAGTAGCGGGCGCGTAGTGCCTCCGCTGAAGGGTCGCGTCGGGGACGAGGTGGGCTAGGTGGAACTGGTTGTCGGGCGGGTCGCCAAATCGCACGGTGTGCGTGGCGAACTCGTCGTGGACGTCCGCACCGACGAACCGGAACTGCGCTTCGCCGAGGGTGCGGTCCTGACCGGCCGCATGCCACGCGCGAAGACGTCGCAGGAGTACACGGTCGAGTCGGCCCGGGAGCACTCGGGCCGGCTGCTCGTGCATGTGCGGGGCGTGGCCGACCGCGAGTCCGCGGATGCGTTGCGCGGCATGATCTTTCTGGTCGACACCGAGGATCTGCCGCCCTCGCAGGATCCCGAGGAGTTCTACGACCATGAGCTCGAGGGACTTTCGGTCCGGCTGACCGACGGCACGGAGGTCGGTACCGTCACCGAGGTGCTGCATTCGGCTGCGGGAGAACTGCTTTCGGTGCGCGCGGCGGCCGGCTTCGACGGCACGGATCCGGGCACGCCGGGCCGCGAGATCCTGATCCCGTTCGTCACCGCGATCGTGCCCACCGTATCGCGCGCCGAGGGCGTGATCGTCGTCGATCCGCCCGAGGGCCTGCTCGACAAGGAGTGACACATGCGGCTGGATGTCGTCACGATCTTCCCCGAATACCTGGAGCCGCTGCGAACGGCGTTGCTGGGCAAGGCCATCGATAAGGGCCTGGTCGAGCTGGCCGTGCACGACCTGCGCCGCTGGACCCACGACGTGCACAAGGCCGTGGACGATTCCCCCTACGGCGGCGGCCCCGGCATGGTGATGAAACCCACCATCTGGGGTGACGCCCTCGACGAGGTCTGCCCCGACGACGCCCTGCTGGTGGTGCCCACCCCGGCCGGCGTCCCGTTCACCCAGTCCACCGCCCACCGCTGGTCCGCCGAAAAACATCTGGTCTTCGCCTGCGGCCGCTACGAGGGCATCGACCAGCGAGTCTTCGATGACGCCGCCCGACGTGTCCGCGTCGAGGAGGTCAGCATCGGCGACTACGTCCTGATCGGCGGCGAGGCCGCGGTCCTGGTCATGAGCGAGGCCGTGGTCCGCCTGCTGCCGGGTGTTCTCGGCAATCAGCAATCCCACCAGCAGGATTCGTTCTCGGTCGGGGTGGGGGGGAAGGAAGGCGGCGGCCAGGAGCCCCTCGGCCTGCTCGAGGGCCCCAGCTACACCCGCCCGGTCACCTGGCGCGGCTTGGACGTCCCCGAAATCCTCCTGTCGGGCAACCACGCCAAAATCGAGGCCTGGCGCCGAGAACAGTCCCTGACCCGCACCCGCGAACGCCGCCCGGACCTGTTGCCACCCGGCTGATCTCGAGCCTCGCCCCTGCGGGGGCAGGTGTGGACGCGGTGACGCTGCGTGAGGTCGGTGTGGGCGACGGTTCAGATCTGCTCGGATATCTCCGGGAATCCGCGCGCCGCGCGTAGTGCCACCGGTGGAAAGAGTCGCAGACAGGCGCACAATAATGGGCTGCTCGTCGGGCGGTGTGTGAAATATTCTGGCCGCGTGAGTGTTTGGGCTGGGCCAGCGGATTTGCGGCGCGAAAAAGGGTGCGAGTGGGCGGCTCGCGGTGCGGCACCCTGGATCGTTGTCGGTAGGCGACGGTAGTGTCTGCGGGCGTGACGACAGCCTCCGAAACCGTCAGCAACGAGTCCGGCAGCAACGAGTCCGGCAGCGCGGCGACGGGCAGCCCAGAGACAGATGCCGTATCCGCAGCGCCCGCGACGGTCCACCTAGCCAGCGTCGGCCGCCGTATCGCCGATGAGCTGAACGTGCGTGACGCGCAGGTGCGCGCGGCGGTCGAACTGCTCGACGGCGGGTCGACCGTGCCGTTCATCGCCCGATACCGCAAGGAGGTCACGGACGGTTTGGACGACGCCCAGTTGCGTCAGCTCGAGGAGCGGCTGCACTACCTGCGCGAACTGGACGAGCGGCGTGTCTCGATCCTCGAATCCATTCGCGGCCAGGGCAAACTCGATGCCGCGCTGGAGCAGCAGATCATGCTCGCCGAGACCAAGGCCCGCCTCGAGGACATCTACCTGCCGTACAAGCCCAAGCGGCGTACCAAGGCACAGATCGCCCGGGAGGCCGGGCACGAGCCGGTCGCCGACGCGTTGATCACCGACCCGGCCACCGATCCCGCGCAGTACACCTCCGACCAGCTCGAGGGCGCCCGCGACATTCTGGTGGAACGCTTCGCCGAGGATGCGGACCTGGTGGGCGAGCTGCGCGAACTCATGTGGAACCGCGGTCAGGTCGCCTCGAAGGTACGGGCCGGCAAGGAAGAGGCGGGCGCCAAGTTCGCCGACTACTTCGAGTTCAGCGAGCCGTTCGACAAGCTGCCCTCGCACCGGATCCTGGCGCTGCTGCGCGGGGAGAAGGAGGAGGTGCTGAGCCTGCACCTCGAGCCCGACACCGAGGAGCCCGAGGAGGGCGAGCGGACCATTTACGAGGGCCGCATCGCGATCAAGTTCGGCATCGCCGACAAGGGCCGTCCGGCCGATACCTGGCTGTTGAACACCGTGCGCTGGGCGTGGCGCACCAAACTCCAGATGAGCCTGGGCATCGACATCCGGATGCGGCTGCGCCAGTCCGCCGAGAAGGACGCCGTCGACGTCTTCGCCAACAACCTGCGCGATCTGCTGCTGGCCGCCCCCGCCGGCACCCGCACGACCATGGGCCTGGACCCGGGCTACCGCACCGGCGTGAAGGTCGCCGTGGTCGACGACACCGGCAAGGCCGTCGCCACCGAGGTCATCTACCCGCACAAGCCGCAGGGCCAGACCGAGAAGTCCCTGGCCGTGCTGGGCGCGCTCGTCGCCCGCTTCAACGTGGAGCTGATCGCCATCGGCAACGGCACCGCCTCCCGCGAGACCGATGCCCTGGCCACGGAACTGATCTCCCGCATCCCGGAGAACAAGCCCACCAAGATCGTGGTGTCCGAGGCCGGCGCCTCGGTGTACTCCGCCTCGGCCTACGCCACGCAGGAACTGCCCGATATGGACGTCTCGCTGCGCGGCGCGGTCTCCATCGCGCGCCGCCTGCAGGATCCGCTGGCCGAGCTGGTGAAGATCGATCCGAAATCCATCGGTGTCGGCCAGTACCAGCACGACGTCTCCGAGACCCTGCTGGCGCGCTCGCTGGGCGCGGTCGTCGAGGATGCGGTGAACGCGGTCGGCGTCGACGTCAACACCGCCTCGGTGCCGCTGCTGTCCCGGGTGTCCGGGATCACCGGGTCCGTCGCGGAGTCCATTGTGGCGCACCGGGATCAGAACGGCCCCTTCCGCAGCCGCACGTCTCTGCTGAAGGTCCCGAGGCTCGGCCCCAAGGCATTCGAGCAGTGCGCGGGCTTCCTGCGCATTCGCGGCGGTGAGGATCCGCTGGACACCTCCGCGGTGCACCCGGAGGCCTATCCGGTGGTCCGCCGCATGCTCGAGTCAACCGGTCGCGGCGTGGCCGAACTCATCGGCAACAGCACGGTGCTGCGCGCGCTGCGCCCCGCCGAGTTCACCGACGAGCGCTTCGGTGTGCCCACGGTCAGCGACATCATCGCCGAGTTGGAGAAGCCCGGGCGCGACCCGCGTCCGGAGTTCAAGACCGCCGAATTCGCCGCCGGCGTCGAGAAGGTCGCCGACCTGAAGCCCGGCATGGTGCTCGAGGGCGTGGTCACCAATGTGGCGGCCTTCGGCGCGTTCGTCGATGTCGGCGTCCACCAGGACGGCCTGGTGCACGTGTCGGCAATGTCGCACACCTTCGTCCGCGACCCGCGCGAGGTCGTCAAGTCCGGTGACGTGGTGAAGGTCAAGGTGCTGGAGGTCGACGTGGCCCGGCAGCGCATCGGTCTGTCGCTGCGCCTGGATGACGAGCCCGGCACCGGTAAGCCCGAGAAGGGCGACCAGCGCCCGCGCCAGCAGGGCCAGCGCGGCGGCGGCAACCCGCGTCAGCAGGGTGGCCAGGGTGGCCAGGGCGCGCAGGGCCGGTCCGGACAGAACAAGGGCGCACAGCAGGGCCGCAACAACCAGCAGCGCCGCAACGCCCCCGAGCCGACCGGCTCGATGGCCGACGCGCTGCGCAGGGCCGGATTCGGGCGGTAGACAACGGGATCCGTCCCATCGGCCTGACACGCACCCCGGCCTGGTGAAACCGCCGGCCGGGGTGGTGTCCGGATATGCCCCTGTGGCACTGTCCGGCCGGACCCAGTTCACTGGGAGGTGCGGGCGATTCCTGCACAATGTGGCTGCAGGGGCGGTCGCGCGGTCCGGGCATCCGATGAGCTGTCCGCACCGCGCGGCGGTCCCTGAGACGGCAGAGCGTGGAGACTGGAGATGGCGGGCTTGCGACGGTGGTTGGACGACTCCGTGGTCGCGCACGGACGTCTGCCGCTGTTGTGCTTCCTGCTCGGATTCATCGTCGGATTCCTGTTGATCCGGATCAGCGTGCGGCTGATCCGCAAGCGGGTGCGCTGGTGGCCCGGCAACCTGCGCGCGGGCAATGTGCACATCCACCACATGGTGTTCGGGGTGGTGCTGGTGCTGTTGTCCGGCATCGGCCTGGTCACCCTCTACGGCAGCAGCGTCGGCACGGTCAGCGTGCTGTCCGCGGTGTTCGGACTGGGTGCGGCGCTGGTGCTGGACGAGTTCGCGCTGATCTACTACCTGCGCGACGTGTACTGGGAGGAGCAGGGGCGGACCTCGGTCGACGCGGTATTCGTCGCGGTCGCGGTGACCGGGCTGCTGCTGCTCGGATTCCATCCGCTGTGGCTGCTCGACGTCGGTGACATCCGGCACGATCGCAGCCCCCTGGGACGCACGTTCCTGAGCCTGTTCGCGTTCGTGAACCTGGCGCTGGCCGCGATCACGATCGCCAAGGGAAAGATCTGGACCGGGCTGTTCGGCATGTTCTTCCTGCCGCTGCTGTTCGTCGGTGCACTGCGGCTCAGCCGCCCCGGCGCACCGTGGGCGCGGTGGCGGTATGCGGGCCGTCCACGGCTGATGCAGCGGGCGATCCGCCGCGAGCGCCGGTACCGGCGGCCGGTGATCCGCGCCAAGATCTTCGTGCAGGATCTGATCGCCGGAAAGCCCGATGTGGTCGCGCATATGCGCCGCGCGGCGGAGGAGGAGCTGGCCCGGACGGTGGTGCCCGCACCGGCGCCGCCGCATCCGATCGGGCCGTCCCGGGCGCGGCTGACCACCCAGCCCCGAGCGGGCCGTCGTCGCCGTGACAGGGCCGATTAACAGTCGGCTCGAACCCTCTGGCACAATATTTTGGTTGCCTTGGGTGAACTCGGCCCAGCGCACCGCCCATATCCGGAGCACGAACCGGTCGAGCGCCCAGTGTGCCGCCAGGTTCCTCTGTTCGCGCGAACCATACAAGGACGGAAATGAACACCCTCGACTTTGTCGACGAAAAGTCGCTGCGTAGCGACGTCCCCGACTTCCGTGCGGGCGACACCATCAACGTGCACGTGAAGGTTATCGAAGGTAACAAGGAGCGTGTCCAGGTCTTCAAGGGCGCCGTGATCCGGCGTCAGGGCGGCGGCATCCGCGAGACCTTCACGGTCCGCAAGGTCTCCTTCGGTGTCGGTGTCGAGCGCACCTTCCCGGTGCACAGCCCGAACATCGACCACATCGATGTGGTGACCCGCGGCGATGTGCGCCGGGCCAAGCTGTACTACCTGCGCGATCTGCGCGGCAAGGCCGCCAAGATCAAGGAAAAGCGCTGAGCTTCGGCGCCGTGCCCTGCCAATAGGCACTGTGCAAGTCGAAACCCCCGCTCCGGCGGGGGTTTTCGCGTTTCTACACCCCTGATGCCGCACCGGTCGGTGCGCTACATCGGTATGGCGTGCGGTCCGCACCGCCGATCTTGGCTAGGTTGGTCCCTGTGACGCAGGGTGATGAACCGTCGAGTGGACCCGGGAACGACCGCGAGGGCAAGCCCTCGCGGGGCACGCGGCGCTCGCGGGCGAGGAAGACGAAGAAGCAGAAGAAGCAACGCCCGCTCTGGCAGGAGTTACCTATTCTCGTCGTGATCGCGGCGGTGATCGTGGCGCTGGTGGTGACCTTCATCGGGCGTCCCTACGTGATCCCCTCGCAGTCGATGGAGCCGACCTTGATCGGCTGCCCCGGCTGCAGCAACGACCGAATTTTCGTCGAGAAGCTCAGCTACGACTTCGGCGATCCGAAGCCCGGCGACGTGGTGGTGTTCAAGGGGCCGAGCAGTTCCTGGGACAGTGACTACCACTCGAATCGCTCCAGCAACACCGTCATTCGCGGCCTCCAGAACTTCCTCGCATTCTTCGGTTTGGCGCCCCCGAACGAGAACGATCTGGTGAAGCGGGTGATCGCGGTCGGTGGTCAGACGGTGCAGTGCTGTGACGCGCAGGGCCGCGTCGAGGTCGACGGCAAGCCGCTGAACGAGCCGTACGCGCACTACGAATATCCGTACCAGCCCGGCCTGTCCTTCGCGGTGAAGACCCCGATGGGCCTGTCGATCAATCCGGCGGGCCGCGAATTCGGTCCGATCAAGGTGCCCGACGGCAACCTGTGGATGATGGGCGACAACCGCAACGATTCGCTCGATTCGCGCGGCCATATCGATGATCAGTATTCCGGGACAGTGCCCGTCAAGAATGTGCGCGGTAAAGCGGTGTTCAAGATCTGGCCGCTGAAGCGGATCGGTCCGGTGCGTTCACAGAATCCGCACACGAACTGATCGCTTGTTACGGCGCGGTGGTGCGTGTCGACATCCCGGGCAACGCCGGATGAGTGAGCGGGATAACCTGTTCGGCGTGGCACACGAATACGACTCGGTGAGGGTGGCCGGATTGGACGAGGACGGTGTGGGTGACGCTGCGCCGCGTCCCCGGCGCTCGCGGGCGAAGAAGCCGAAGAAGCAGCGCCCGTTCTGGCAGGAGCTGCCGATCCTCATCGTGATCGCCGCGGTGATCGCGGCCCTCGTGGTGACCTTCATCGGGCGTCCGTACGTGATCCCCTCGCAGTCGATGGAGCCGACGCTGCACGGCTGCCCCGGCTGCACCGGCGACCGGATCTATGTCGAGAAGCTCAGCTACGACTTCGGCGACCCCAAGCCCGGTGATGTGGTGGTCTTCGTCGGACCGAGTGATTCGTGGAACCGGGATTACCACTCGAACCGGTCCAGCAACGCCGTAGTGCGCGGTATCCAGGACTTCTTCTCGTTCTTCGGCCTTGTGCCGCCGGATGAGAACGACCTGGTCAAGCGGGTGATCGCGGTCGGCGGTCAGACGGTGCAGTGCTGTGACGCCCAGGGCCACGTCGAGGTCGACGGCAAGCCGCTGAACGAGCCGTACGCCCAGTACCTCGAACCGTATGTGCCCGGACTGCCCTTCGCGGTGAAGACACCGATGGGCCTGTCGATCAACCCCCAGGGCCGGGAATTCGGTCCGGTCAAGGTGCCCGACGGCAACCTGTGGGTGATGGGCGACAACCGCAACGAATCCGCCGACTCGCGTGCCCATATCGACGACGAATACTCCGGCACCGTGCCGGTCAAGGATGTGCGCGGTAAGGCGGTGTTCAAGATCTGGCCGCCGGGGCGGATCGGCCCGGTGCGCGCCCAGGATCCCCAGACGAACTGAGTCGCGGTGGCGCGCAACGAGCAACGGATCGGAGACTGGCCGCCGCGGGTGGTGATGCGCAGGGCCGGTGGCCTGCGCACCCTCGAGGCGGCGTTGATCCGCAGTGGATTGGGGCCGGTCGCGGGCGTCGACGAGGCCGGACGGGGGTGCTGCGCGGGTCCGCTCGTGGTGGCGGCCTGTCTGCTGGCGCCCAAGGCCTACGATTCCCTGGCGGGTCTGGACGACTCGAAGAAGCTCACCGAGACAGTCCGCGAACAGCTGTTCCCGATTATCAAGCGGCGAGCACTGGCCTGGCAGGTGGTGGTGATCCCGGCCTGGGAGATCGACGCCATCGGCATCCATGTCGCCAATATCGAGGGCATGCGGCGCGCGGTCGCCGGCCTGGACCGGCAGCCCGGATATGTACTGACCGACGGATTCCGGGTGCCCGGCATCGCGGTGCCCTCGCTGCCGGTGATCGGCGGCGACGCCAGCGCGGCCTGTATCGCCGCCGCCAGCATCCTGGCCAAGGTCACCCGCGACCGGATGATGGTCGAGCTGGATCGACGCCTGCCCGGCTACGGATTCGCAGGTCACAAGGGGTACAACACGCCCGAGCACATCGCCGCGCTGAGTCGCCTCGGGCCCAGCAACGAGCATCGCCGCAGCTGGCGCAACGTGCGATCGATGGGTGAGGCCGGCGCGGAATCGGACGCGCCGGAGTACGCCGTGACACCGCGAGTGGTTACGCGCGCGGCGCATGCGCGATGATGTCAACAGACGCATTGTGGCGAGAAGGAGGACTTTCCACCCTATGAGCGAGCGCAGCGAGGTGGGGGAATGAGTGCCGAGGACCTCGAGAAGTACGAGACCGAGATGGAACTCTCGCTGTATCGAGAGTACAAGGATATCGTCGGTCAGTTCTCGTATGTGGTGGAGACCGAACGCCGCTTCTACCTGGCTAATTCCGTCGAACTGCGGCCGCAGAACGCCGACGGTGAGGTCTATTTCGAAGTGCGCATGTCCGATGCCTGGGTGTGGGACATGTATCGTCCGGCCCGCTTCGTCAAACATGTTCGCGTCATCACCTTCAAGGACGTGAACATCGAGGAGTTGGAGAAGCCGGACCTGCGCCTGCCCGAATAACGCGGGTCGGCGGATTCGGGCAATTCGGTTATCGCGGTGGGGTGTTCGCTCGTGCGCGGGCGAATTTCCCTGCCCGGGATCTGCATCCGTCGCCCAGCGTGATTTCACAGGTCGAGTACTTCGTGTTGCGTGTCGACGTGTGCGGTACTCGAATCGGATTCGGCTGCGTGGCGAAGGGCCTCGGCATGGATGTCATCGCAGGTAGGCCCGTCCCGTGAACGACCGGACACCGACCCCGCGTTCGGCGAGTTGTGCACAGCCGCAGGGCTGTCCACAGGTTTTTTATTTGCGCAGGTCACACGATCTGGTGGGCTGCGCGGCCCGGTGATGCTGGCCGTGTGGCACATAACCAGGCGCTCGGCGCACAAGGGGAAGAGCTGGCGGCGCAGTTCCTGCGCACGGCCGGAATGGAGATCATCGAGCGTAACTGGCGGTGTCGGTTCGGCGAGCTGGATCTGATCGCCCGCGAGGAGGACGTCACCGCCTTCGTCGAGGTGAAGACGCGCTCCGGCCGCGGGTTCGGGATTCCCGCCGAGGCGGTCACGTTCACCAAGCAGCAGCGCATCCGCAGGCTCGCGCTGCTGTGGCTCGATCAGCAGACCGGGCCGTGGCGCAGGATTCGCTTCGATGTGGTGTCGGTGCTGCTGATCCGCGAGCAGGAACCGGTCATCGAACATCTGAAGGCGGTGTTCTGATGGCGCTGGGCCGGGCCTTTTCGGTCGCGGTGACCGGCGTGACGGGCCAGTTGGTCGAGATTGAGGCGGATATCGGGCAGGGGCTGCCGTCGGTGCATCTGGTCGGCCTGCCCGACACCACGTTGCAGGAGTCGCGCGATCGGGTGCGGGCGGCGGTGACCAATTCCGGGGAGAAATGGCCCGACGGCCGGGTGATCCTGGCGTTGTCCCCGGCCACGCTGCCCAAGGTCGGCAGCGTCTACGACGTGGCGTTGGCCGCGGCGGTCCTGGACGCTGGGGGCGCCGTCCCGTCGACTCGGCTCGCGGGCGCGGTCCTGCTGGGAGAGCTCGCACTGGACGGCCGAGTGCGGCGCTCGCGGGGAGTGCTGCCCGCGGTCCTGGCCGCGCGGGCGGCGGGCCGTTCGACGGTGGTGGTTCCCGAAGCGGCGCTCACCGAGGCCGGGCTGGTCGGCGGGATCACCGTACTCGGCGCGGCGACCCTGCGGGAGATGATCGACTGGCTGCGCGGCGATGGAGAGTTGCGCACCCCCGATGGCAGGCTGCCCTCCGGTGAGCGCACCGGCATCGGCGACCTGTGCGAGGTGGTCGGTCAGGACGAAGCCCGCTGGGCCCTCGAGGTGGCCGCCGCCGGTGGGCATCACGTACTGCTCACCGGGCCGCCGGGAATCGGTAAGACGATGCTGGCACAACGGCTTCCAGGATTGCTGCCGCCGCTGACCGAACGCGAGGCGCTCGAGGTGACCGCGATCCATTCGGTGGCGGGCACGCTGCCGGGCGAGCATCCGCTGATCACCATCCCGCCGTTCGTGGCGCCGCATCATTCGACCTCGGTCACGGCGATGGTGGGCGGCGGATCCGGAACGGCGCGCCCGGGCGCGGTGAGCCGCGCGCACCGGGGCGTGCTGTTCCTGGACGAGTGCGCGGAGATCGGCGCGAAGGTTCTCGAGGCGTTGCGAACCCCCTTGGAGGAGGGAGAAATTCGCATCGCCCGCCGCGATGGCGTCACCCGCTACCCGGCACGGTTCCAGCTGGTCCTCGCCGCCAATCCATGCCCGTGCGCCCCGGCCCGCGACGTCGACTGCATCTGCGCCCCGCTGGCGCGGCGCCGCTACCTGGGCAAACTCTCCGGCCCCCTGCTGGACAGGATCGACATCTGGGTACAGATGCACGGCCAGGCCTCCGGTACGTTCGCCTCCTCGGACGCCGAGTCCAGCGCGGTGGTCCGAGCCCGCGTCGAGCAGGCCCGCACGGTAGCCGCCACCCGCTGGCGCGAATTCGGCTGGACCACCAACGCCGAGGTCCCGGGCCACGTACTGCGCCAGCGCTTCCGCCTACCGAACGACTCACTGGTCCCGGTGGAAAACGCACTACGCCAGGGCCGCATGTCCGCCCGCGGCGCCGACCGCGCGATCAGAGTCGCGTGGACCATCTGCGACCTGCGAGGCGGCGAAATCCCCAACACCCAGGACATTCTGCAAGCACTGAACTTCCGACAGCGGGGCGCAGCATGAGCGAGCGAAAAATGGAAGCAGCCGAGCCCACGCTCGTGCGGGAGTGCGGTGGTGGCATGAGTGAGCGCAGGGGGTGGGTAGAAGGTGGTGTGCGGGCGCAAGACGTGGCTGAGCGTGGCGGCCCGGTGGACGGTGCGGCTGAGCCTGCGCTCGAGCGGGAGTGCGGTGGTGGCATGAGTGAGCGCGGCAGGTGGGCAGAAGGCGTGGCTGAGCGTGGCGGGCCGGTGGACGGTGCGGCTCAGCCTGTGCTCGTGCGGGAGTGCGGTGGTGATATGAGCAAGCACGGTGGGTGGGCGGAAGATGCGGCCGTGCGTGGAGGGCAGCCGGAAGGTGCAGCCGAGCCATTGTTGGTGCGGGAGTGCGGCGGCGTGAGCGAGGATGGCGGGTGGGCGGAACGTGGTGGGTGGGCACAAGACGCCGAGCGTGGACGGTGGATGGAAGGTGCGGTTGAGCCTGCGCTCGAGCGGGAGCGCAGCGGTGGTATGAGCGAGCGTGCGGGGCGGGGAGAAGACACGGCCGAGCGTGAAGGGCGGGCGGAAGGTGTGGCCGAGCCTTTGCTGGTGCGGGGGTGCGGCGGAGCCACGAGCGGGCTGAATGGCGATTGCTGGGACGAGAGCGATCAGCGGACACCGGATTTTGCCGCGGTCGACGTGTCGAAGTCGACCGGGGTGGGCGCACCGGCTGAATCGGGAGCGGGTGGTGGTGAGGTGGTGGCGTCCAGGCAGGCGACAGGGCTCGATATGGGGCGTAGGGCGATTGATAGCGCTAGTTCGGCAATGGGTTTCGAAGTGGGTGGGGGTTCGAACGATGTGGATCCGATGGTCTGCGGGCCTGTCGTGCGAACACAGGAGCAGGAACGGCTGCTGGCGTGGGTGTATCTGTCGCGGGTGTTGCAGGGGCCGTGCGCGCCGTTGTCGGCGCTGGTCGAGCGGGTCGGGGTGGTGGAGGCGGCGCGGGCGGTGCGGGAGTGCGAGCTGCCCGATTCGCTGCGCGGGCCGACCGAGCAGCGGCGCGGAATCGACCGCGCCGAAAGAGATCTCGAGCTCATGGATCGGCTCGGCGGGCGGGTGGTGACGCCGGACGATCCGGAGTGGCCCGCGTGGCGCATGGTGGGTTTGAGCCAACTCGACGCGACGCGAGATCCGGGGGCTGCTGCGCCACTGGTGCTCTGGGCGCGGGGGCCGCTGTCGCTGCTGGCATCCAGCGAGCGGGCATTGGCCGTGGTGGGCGCGCGGTGCAGTACCGGTTATGGCGAGCAGGTGACCGCGGAGATCACCGGTGATCTCGCGGCGCGCGGGTGGACCATCGTGTCGGGTGCGGCATTCGGGGTGGACGGCACGGCCCATCGCGCGGCACTCGCCTGCGGTGCGCCGACGATCGCCGTACTGGCCTGCGGTGTCGACCGGTCGTATCCGGTGGCGCACGCGCGGCTGTTGACGCAGATCGCCGAGGTCGGGCTGGTGATCAGTGAATACCCGCCCGGCGTGCCCGCGCGCAAGCATCATTTCCTGGCACGCAACCGGCTCATCGCGACGCTGGCCGACGGTGTGCTGGTGGTCGAGGCGGGGCTGCGCAGCGGTGCGCGCAATACCGTGAAATGGGCTCGCCGCCTGGGACGTCCGGCCCTGGCGGTGCCCGGACCCATCACCTCGGCGTCCTCGGTCGGCTGCCACCGCATGATCCGCGAGGGGGAGGCGCTGCTGGTCAGCCGCGCCGAGGAGATCATCGACGAGGCCGGACCGCTTCAGCTGTCCCTGCCCTCGGATTCCGCACACACGCCCGGCGACGCTCTCACCGGCGACGAGGCCCTCGTCTACGCGGCGCTCCCCGCGGTCGGTTCACGCCAACCGGTGGAGCTGGCACAGCACTGCGATCTACCCCCGGCGGCCGTGCGTGCGGTACTCCCCGCACTCGAACTGGCCGGCCTGATCGCCTCGGATCACTCCGGCTGGTTCCGGACCTCCGGTTCATCACGCGGCGACGGGAGGTGAGGGCTCGGGCTGGCATGCGGTTCCGGTATGGAGGCGATGAGCCGCAGATAAGAGACGATTGCTTTTCTTATCTGTGAGCAATATTCTCAACAAGAGAGGTATCCATCTCTTATTGGCATTGGAATGGAGTTCGCCATGGAAGCTGGTCGGTCGAGCCGAACGGCCCTGATGACCGCGGAGGTCCGAGCGCGCTATCAGTTGAGCGATCCGCCGCGAATCTTCGACGATCCACTGGCCGCGCGGATGGTGGCGGGAGACCCCGACGAGTGGGTGACCGAATACCTGTCCGGCGTCCCGGATCGGCTCATGCCCTTCATGATCGTGCGGTATCGCTTCGCTCAGGACGCCGTCGAGCACGCGGTGGCGACGGGTGTGAGCCAGGTGGTGGTGCTGGGCGCTGGATTGGATACGTTCGGCTCTCGGAACCCGTACGAACATGTGACGGTGTTCGAGGTCGATCATCCCGACACTCAGACATGGAAACGTCACCGTATGGCCGAAGCGGGTATCGGCATCCCGCCCACGCTGCGGTTCGCGCCGGTCGACTTCGAACAGGAAACGCTGGCCGCGGGTTTGGCGGCGGCCGGATTCGACCGCGGCCGCCCCGCGTTCTTCACCTGGCTGGGCGTCGTCCACTACCTCACCCGCGACGCGCTGCGGGCGACGCTGGGCTTCATCGGCGGTCTCGGCCAGCGGGCCGAGTTGATCCTCGATTACCGCGAACCGCCGTCGACGGAGATGTCATCGGAGCTGCGCGAACGCGTTGCCCACGCCAAGCGCGAGGTGGAAGCGGTGGAAGAACCCCTGATCGGCTTCTTCACCGAGACGGAGATGGCCGACGAACTACGCGCCGCGGGATTCGACGAGATCGACGACGTGGGGCTGGCCGCCGCCATCACCCGCTACACCGGCGCTCCACCATCCGAAAGCGCCCTGGCGGCGGGCGGTCACCTCGTCCACGCCACTCGCGGTGTGTCGCGATAACCCGCCGGATTCCGGCGCGGTGACTTGTCACCTCGCCGAGACTCGGTAACCGTGGAGGGTATGGACGATCTGCCCGAGGACTTGGCGGCGCTGCTGGAGGAATTCGGGCGGCATCTGCGGCTCGGGCGCAATCGGTCGGCGCATACGGTGCGGGCGTATGTCGGCGACGCGCGGTCGCTGCTGGGCCATTTGTGTTCCCGTGCCGCGGATTCCGGGGTCGGGGAGATCGATCTGCCGCTGTTGCGGTCCTGGCTGGCCGAGCAGTCGGGCAGTGGCGCCGCGCGCACCACAATGGCGCGGCGTGCCTCCTCGGCGCGCACCTTCACCGAGTGGCTCACCCGCACCGGGCGTCTGGCCGTCGATCCGGGCCCGCGGCTGGGTTCGGCACGGGCGCATCGGGTGTTGCCCGCGGTGCTCGGCCGCGACCAGGCGAAGGCGGCGATGGATGCGGCGCAATCCGGTGCGGAGCAACATGATCCGATGGCGCTGCGGGATCGGCTGATCGTGGAGCTGTTGTACGCGACGGGAATTCGAGTCGGCGAGCTGTGCGGGTTGGATATCGACGATATCGACTCCGAGCGCCGCCTGGTCCGGGTGCTCGGCAAGGGCAACAAGGAACGCGCGGTCCCGTTCGGCCCGCCGGCGGAACAGGCGTTGCGGGGCTGGCTGTCCGCGGGCCGTCCGGCATTCGTCACCGCCGACTCCGGTCGCGCCCTGCTGCTCGGCCGCCGCGGCCGCCGCATCGACCAGCGACAGGCCAGAACCGTTGTGCACGAGGTAGTCGCGGCGATCCCGGGCGCACCCGACATGGGACCGCACGGCCTGCGCCACACCGCCGCGACCCATCTGCTCGAGGGCGGGGCCGACCTGCGCATCGTGCAGGAGATCCTCGGCCACGCCAGCATGGCCACCACCCAGCTGTATACCCACGTCTCCATCGACCGCCTGAAAAAGGCTCACGACCAGGCTCATCCCCGTGCCTGAGCGGGTAAATAGCTCGACCGACCCGGCGCCGGAACCGTACGGTCGCACCATGCCGACCGATCCGAGAACCGAGGGCCTCCCGCTGCGCGACCGCCTGCGCGCCGCACTCACCGCTGCCATGAAGCGGCGCGATCGGTGCGCCGCCGGGGCGTTGCGCTCGGCGCTGGGTGCGATCGACAACGCCGAGGCCGTCGACGCGAGCGAGGTGAGGGCCGGTGCGATCGAGTCCAGCGCGGTTGGTCTCGGCGTCGCCGAGGCGCGTCGCCGCGAGCTGACCGAGGCCGATATCGAGCGCATCGTCCGTACCGAGATCGACGAACGTCACGCTGCCGCAACGGAATACGAAACCCTGGGCCGCGCGGACCGTGCCGCCGATCTACGAGCCGAGGCGCAAGCACTGACCGAACAGTTGGGCACGCACTGAGTACTTCGGCGTGATCGCCACAACCGGATAGTCCACAGTATCCAGTGATGGCACATGCGATCCGTTGCGTCACATGGGAATCCGGCTCGATGTACTACTGCCGGAGGACGGATCGGCGGCGTCCGGACGGTTTCGTTTCGGTCGGAGTCGGTGGCGTATTCGGTTCAGCGGGGGCGGATCGCGTCGATGTACTTTCCGGCCATGTACTGCTGGAGCAGGCGGGTCACCGGTCCGCCGAGCCGGGTGTACCAGGTGCCCGGGCGGGAGAAGGCGGCGACGTGGCCGTGGACGGAATCGTCGGCGGGGTCGTATTCGACAGCGAACAGTTCCTCGCCGATCTCGGGGTGGCCGGGGAGGGTGCCGTAGGCGAAGCCGCGCCGGTTCGGTTCATCGAGGATGTAGACGACGCGGCAGGGCGCGGTGATGGCGAGGGGCCCGATTCCCAGGCGCACGGTCAGCGCCGTGCCCGGGGCAGCCTCGGGGGTACTCGCGGAGTCGAAGATGCCGGTCCCGCGCTGCATCCGGTACGTGAGGATCTGCGCGGCGGCCGATTCGAACAGCGTGCGGCCGGTTCCGATCCGGCGGCGCAGCCGGAACTGGTGGTAGCCGGACGGGAATTCCCCGTTCGTCGCGCCGGTTTCGGCATAGGTGAACGGAGGCGTGGAATCCGGTTCGATCGGCATGTCCCTATCCTTGCCGACGGGTGCGGTAGGGGCCGCGTCTATCGTTGAATGATATATCGCGAGCTATCGGCGATACACCATGCTACGCTTCATTAGGTAATCCTAATAACGGAGGTGTCTCTTGGCTCGCACTCGTCTGTCTTTCGTGGTCCGGCGTACCGAACGCCTGACCGGCCATCTGATCAGGGTCCACCTGGGCGGTCCCGGCTTCGAGGCATTCCAGCCCAACGGCTTCACCGATGCCTACGTCAAGCTGCAGATCCCGGGCCCGGACGGTGATACGACACGCACGTATACGGTCCGCTCGATCGATCCCGAACTCGAGCAGATCGCCATCGACTTCGTCTACCACGGTCAGGAGGGTGTCGCCGGTCCGTGGGCCGCGGCCGCGAAACCGGGCGATCAACTCGACCTGACGGGCCCGGGCGGCGCCTACTCGCCGAGTCCCGAGGCCGACTGGCATCTGCTCGCGGGCGACGAGTCGGCGCTCCCTGCGATCTCCGCGGCCTGCGCCGCGCTACCCGCCTCGGCGGTGGGCCGTGTCTTCGTCGAGGTCACCGGTCCCGAGGACGAACTGGACTTCGCCCGCCCCGAGGGCGTCGAGCTCACCTGGATCCACCGCGGCGACCGCGAACCCGGCGTAACCCTGGCCGAGGCCGTGCGCGCCGAGCCGTGGCTCGACGGTGAGGCCCACGTCTTCATTCACGGCGAGGCGCAGGTCGTCATGCACGATCTGCGGCCGTACATCCGCAAGGAGCGCGGCGTCCCCGCCAACCGCGCCTCGATCTCCGGATACTGGCGCCGCGGCCGCACCGAGGAAACCTTCCGTCAGTGGAAGCGCGAGCTGGCCGAAAGCGAGGGCGCGGCCCCTGCGGCCGCGCGCCGATAAGGTGTGACGGACCGCTCGCCGACGTCCGGTCGCGGTCCAGCCGGTCGTCTGCGAGATCCAGCGAGCGGATATCCCCGGGCCGTGCGTGGGTCCGCTGCCGCGGACTGCCGTGTGGCATGGCCAACCGGGGGCGCAGTCCACGCATCGCGGGCGCGGATCCCTCATCCCCCTTGCGGGACAATCGGTTTGAGCCGCAGCGGGGCGGTATGAAGCAGGCCCAACGGGTTGAGGTATTCGTGCCCGCGCCGGGCGCCCCAGTGCAGACAGGGTGCGGCGCAGCCGGAGTGCCCCGGTTCCAGCGTGCCCAGCACATCACCACGAACCACCCTGCGCCCCAACGGAACCAAGGCCAGAACCGGTTCATAGGTGGTCCGCACTCCGCCCGGATGATCCACGGACACCACCGGTTTCCCGGCCACCTCGCCGGCGAACACCACATACCCCTCCCCGGCGGCCAGAACGGGCTCTCCGGCCACACCGCCGAGATCGACCCCACGATGCCCGGGCAGCCAGTCGTACGCGGGCTTGTCGAACCGCCGCACCACAGGCGGCCGCGGCCGCATCGGCCAGCCGAACCCACCCGAACTCGCATCAACCGGCGTAGCCACCAGAACCGGCACCAACAGCCAACCCACAATGATCACGGTGATCAGTGGTGTGCGGCGGCCACGGGAGCGCGCCCGGTGTCGCCCCCGCCCCGAGCCTTCTCCGATGGGACGTCGTCGGCGCGAACCTCGGCCAGGATCGAACACGCCGGCAATGACGGCACGAAGGCAATGACCGACACAGCCGCGTCCCGGGCCAGGCCCAGCAGGACGTGAGCGGTCTCGGCCCGAACCGAGGCTGTGCGGGCACGACCGGCGCGGACCTCGGTTCCGCCCGCATTCGTCAACACGCGAGCGGTCCCTGACTCGGGAAGCGTCGCACCCGGCGGTGTGCCGTTCATCGGAGCGCGAATTGTGCCCGTGCGGGAGTGGGCGCACATGAATGTCGTCCAGATCGTATGCGCCATCGCCATGGCAGCATCCGGCGTGGCCAGCCCTGCGCCCGACAGACCGTGAACGATCACGGATGGGCCACCAGCCGTGCCCTGTGTGCGTGCGGCCGGTGCCGCAGTGGTTCGGGCTGTTGTGGCTGGGACGGTTGCGGTCTCGATTTGGGCCGAGACTGTTCGGGCGTGAACGCTGTGGGTCTCGCCTTCGGCCGCCTTCGCCATGTCGTGAGTCTCTGATACGGGCTGGTCCACTGGGGCTGATGATGCCGAAACGTCGTTCGTCGGGGCGCGGATGGCGCCTGTGTTGGAGTGGGGGCCGGGTCGGGCCATATCCGTCATGGTCGAGGTGGTGTCCGGCGTACGCGGGGCTACGTCCGATAGAGGGTGAATGATTCTGGATCGGCCACCGGCCGTGGGTGGTGTGCGTGCGGCCGGGGCCGCGGTGGCCTGGGCTGTTGCGGCCGGGAGAGGTGCGGTCTTGGGTCGAGCTGCGCGCTGCCGGGCGTGAGTGTCGTCGAATCCGGCCGGGTCGGCGTTTGTTGGCGGCGCGGTTGTGTTCGGTGGGGCGGTTCTTGATGGGCCATCGGCCGTGGACGGTGTGTGTTCGGCCGGGGCAGTGTGCGCCGGGGGAGGGACGCTTCCGGTCGGGGTGCCGGATGTGGTGCTCGTGTGTGTGACCGTGCTCACCCTGACTGGGCGGATGCTCGCCGTGGATAGGGCCGCGTTGGCCGTGACTGGAGTGATGCCCGGAGTGATCGTGGCCGCCTCCATCCGGGCGCGGGCGATTTCGGCATCGGTTGGCGTGGTTATGGCCGCCACTGGATTCGCTGTGGCGGGAATCGTGGGGCCCTGGGGTAGAGCCTTGCTCGTCGTGGCGCGGGCAATATCCACCGAGGTGTGGGCGGCGGCGTTCTCGGCTGGCTCGGTCGCATCCGTGGGCCGGGCTGAGTACGGTCATGAACTCACCGTGCACCGCGAAATCGTGTCGCGAAAGGCCCTCTTCGGCGAGTGTGGACAACTTTCTCGATCCGGCTCAATGTGGATAGAAAGCGCTTTATTTATAAGGTGTTCTGTCCACCGGGCCCGGGGCGGGAAGTTCGTGTGAATGGGCTTTGGACAGGCCGTTTAGGTGTTCTTGCTACAGGCTCGTAGACTGGTGCCGCGGTCCGCTCATCCGGACCGACTTCGCGCGTCCAGCGCACAGAGCCGTCGGCTGGTCCCCAGTGGGGTACCGGCGGCCGTGGACGCCAGGGCAGAGGTCGCCGATCTCTGCGACAACCAGCAAGGAAAGCGAGATACGCAGCTATGGCTGTCGTAACTATGAAGCAGCTGCTCGACAGCGGCGCACACTTCGGTCATCAGACCCGCCGGTGGAACCCGAAGATGAAGCGTTTCATCTTCACCGACCGCAACGGCATCTACATCATCGACCTGCAGCAGACCCTGACGTACATCGACAAGGCGTACGAATTCGTCAAGGAGACCGTCGCCCACGGTGGCACCGTGCTGTTCGTCGGCACCAAGAAGCAGGCGCAGGAATCCATCGCCGCCGAGGCCACTCGCGTCGGCATGCCGTATGTGAACCAGCGCTGGCTCGGTGGCATGCTCACCAACTTCTCGACCGTCCACAAGCGGCTGCAGCGCCTGAAGGAGCTGGAGTCGATGGAGCAGACCGGCGGTTTCGAGGGTCGCACCAAGAAGGAAATCCTCATGCTCACGCGTGAGAAGAACAAGCTGGAGCGCACCCTCGGCGGCATCCGGGATATGGCCAAGGTGCCCTCGGCCATCTGGGTGGTCGACACCAACAAGGAGCACATCGCCGTCGGCGAAGCCCGCAAGCTGAACATCCCGGTCATCGCGATCCTGGACACCAACTGCGACCCCGACCTGGTCGACTACCCGATCCCGGGTAACGACGACGCGATCCGCTCGGCCGCGCTGCTCACGAAGGTCGTCGCCTCGGCCGTCGCCGAGGGTGTGCAGGCCCGCGCCTCGCGTGCCTCCGGTGATGTGAAGCCCGAGACCGGCGCCGGCGAGCCGCTCGCCGAGTGGGAGCAGGAGCTGCTGTCGCAGGCGACTCCGGCCACCGAGGCCCCTGCCGCCACCGAGGCCCCTGCCGCCGACGCGGCTCCGGCAGCCGACGCGGCCCCCGCCGTCGAGACGGCCGCCGAGGCCGAGCTGACAGAGGACCCGGCTACCAAGACCCCCGCGGATTTCTGAGCAGTAACCCTGTGCGCGAATCGATACCGACCGCGCAAGCCTGATGTTCACCGTGCCGGCCCTTCCCTATTGGGAAGCGGTCGGCATAGTGGCGCTAGAGACCTGACACCCATTCCCAGAGGAGGCTCGCCAGGATGGCGAACTACACCGCCGCTGATGTGAAGCGGCTCCGCGAGCTCACCGGCTCCGGCATGATGGACTGCAAGAAGGCGTTGGAGGAGAACGACGGCGACTTCGACAAGGCCGTCGAGTTCCTGCGCATCAAGGGCGCCAAGGATGTCGGCAAGCGCGCCGAGCGTTCCACTGCCGAGGGCCTGGTCACCGCCCAGGACGGCGTGATGATCGAGATCAACTCCGAGACCGACTTCGTCGCCAAGAACGCCGAGTTCCAGGCGCTGGCCGCCGACGTCGTCGCGGCCGCCGCCAAGGCGCGCCCGGCCGACCTCGACGCACTGAAGGCCGTGGACCTGGGCGGCAAGACCGCCGACCAGACCGTGCAGGAGCTGGCCGCCAAGATCGGCGAGAAGCTCGAGCTGCGCCGCGTGGTGTCCTACGACGGCACGGTCGCGACCTACCTGCACAAGCGCGCCACCGACCTGCCCCCGGCCGTCGGCGTACTGGTCGAGTACACCGGTGAGGGTGCGGGCGCGGCCGAGGCGGCTCGTGCCGCCGGCATGCAGGTCGCGGCCCTGAAGGCCAAGTACCTGACCCGTGAGGATGTCCCCGCCGACGTCGTCGCCAAGGAGCGCGAGATCGCCGAGGCCACCGCCAAGGAGGAGGGCAAGCCGGAGGCCGCCCTGCCGAAGATCGTCGAGGGCCGCGTCAACGGCTTCTACAAGGACGTCGTCCTGCTGGAGCAGTCGTCGGTCACCGACAGCAAGAAGACCGTCAAGGCGCTGCTGGACGAGGCCGGTGTCACCCTGACCCGCTTCGCCCGGTTCGAGGTCGGCCAGTCGTAACAAGCTCGTAAGCCGAAGGGCCCCTTGCACATACGCAAGGGGCCCTTCGCCTATCCCGGTGGTCAGCCTGCGTAGCTGGTCAGGTTGTAGACCGTGGCGTTGCCGACCTTCTGGGCGGTGAAGTTGGCCGTCACCCAGTTGGTGATATCGGCGTGCTGGCTACGGCCCCAGCCGCCACCCGCTGTCGCGGCGGCATCGTGCGTCGTGCCGCCGGTGGCGCTCCCGCTTTCGCGAGCCGTGCCGCCATGGTTGCCGCCGGCGCCGGTCGCATCCGACCCGCCCATGCCGCGTCCGTTACCGCTCTCGACGACGTAGTAGCTCACCTTGCCCGCCTTCACGTCGGCCTGGAACTGCGCCAGCGTCGGCACCGGATCGCTGCCGGAGAAGCCGCCGATCGCCATGACCGCCTTGTCGCTCTGCAGTTCCAGCGAGGCCGCCGCGGACGAGTTGTTGATCGCGGCCGCCCACGTCGAGTCGGTCGCCTTCAGCATGGTCGTCAGTTGCGGGTTGGCCTGGGTCTGGCCGAAGCCGCCCATACCGCCGTGCCCGCTCGCCTGCGCCGGGCCCACGGTGGGACCGCCGCCGGAGTGCGCGGTGCCGATGGTGGCGAACGAGTAGGCCGCCGCGCCGCCCATACCGCCCAGCAGCCCAACGGTCAGCATCGCCGCGGCCAGGCGCTGCGAGGTGCGTACGCTCCAGGGGATCGCCACCAGCAGCGCCGCGACCAGGGTCACGATCAAGACCGCCCAGCGCAGTTCGGGCAGCCAGCCGCCGTTGCGGTGCAGCAACACGAAGCTCCAGATCCCGGTGGTCGCCAGCAGTGCGGCCATCCCCAGACGGCCGAACCAAGAGGTTCGCTTCGACCACATCTCGTAGATGCCGACCGCGAACATACCGGCCACGCCGGGCGCGATCGACAGGCAGTAGTACGGATGCACCATGCCGCTCATATAGCTCAGGACGCCGCCGTCGACGATCACCCAGCCACCGAAGACGATCGCCGCCGCACGCACCAGGTCGGTGCGCGGCGCCCGGCCACGCGAGATCAGCACCAGCACGAAGGCCAGCAGCGCCGCCGGCAGCAGCCAGCCGATCTCGAAGCCGAATTCGCCGGAGAACAACCGCTCCACGCCGCGGACCTGACCGCCGAACCCGCCGCCGTGAGCGCCCGCGCCGTGAGCGCCCGCGGCCACGGCCGGTGCCGCATGCTGTGCGGTTGCGGGCGCGCCGTGAGCGCCGCCGCCACCACCGTGGTTGCGACCGAGCACCCGGGCGAAGCCGTTGTAGCCCAGCACCAGGTTCATGAAGTTGTTATCCGTGGAACCGGCCAGGTAGGGGCGGCTCGACGCCGGCCACAGCAGCGTGACCAGCACATACCAGCCCGAGCAGAGCAACATCGCGACGAACGCCCCGAACAGTTGCACGACACGTGTGCGCAGCGGGTTGGGCGCGGCGATCAGATAGGCCAGGCCGAGCGCGGGCAGCACCATCAGGCCCTCGAGCATCTTGGCCAGGAAGGCGAAACCCAGGGCGGCCCCGGCCAGCAGGATCCACCGTGTGGAGGCCTGCTCGATGGCCCGCACGGTCGCGTAGGCGGCGGCCATCATCAGCAGCACCATCACCGCGTCCGGATTGTTGAACCGGAACATCAGCGCGGCGACCGGTGTCAGAGCGAGCGCCGCACCGGCCAGCAGAGCCATGTAGTGGCTCTTGGTCACCCGCCGCACCGCGCCGTACAGCAGCGCCACCGCGGCCACCGCCATCAGGGCCTGCGGGATGAGCATGCTGGCGCTGGAGAAACCGAAGATCTTCCCCGACAGGCCCATGACCCACTGCGAGACCGGCGGTTTGTCGACGGTGATGAAGTTGCCGGGATCCAGTGAGCCGAACAGCAGGGCCTCCCAGCTCTTCGAACCGGCCCAGGCGGCGCCGGCGTAGAACTGGTTTCCCATACCGTCGATGGTGATGTTCCACAGGTACATCACCGCCGTGGCGATCAGTAGACCGGCCAGGCCGATTCTCTCGGCGGCTCGGCCACCGAGGAGAGTTGCGCGAGGGGCCGCGGGCTGAGGCGGTACCGCGGTGCTGGTGGCATCGAGCGTTATAGTCACATGCTCTATTGGGCCTGGCTCGGCGGCGAGCAACCTGTGAGCGACCGGTGAGGTTGCCGTGATCCCCGGACCCGAGGGGCGGTTCACCGTATGGACCTCGCATAGGGCAGGATGAACGGAGCTTTTGTCACCGTCCCGTGCCCGAGCCGACACCGGATGGTCTTTTCGCGTGTGTGTGCTCGCCGATCCTCACCGAGCAGAAGGAGACAGATGTCGGACCCGGAAACGGCCCGCAAGGGTTACCGCCGAGTGCTTCTCAAATTGGGCGGCGAGATGTTCGGCGGCGGCAACGTCGGACTCGACCCGGACGTCGTGCAGACCGTCGCCGAGCAGATCGCTGAGGTGGTCGCGACCGGGGTTCAGGTGGCGGTGGTGATCGGTGGCGGCAACTTCTTCCGCGGCGCCGAACTCGAGGACCGCGGTATGGACCGCTCCCGCTCGGACTATATGGGCATGCTCGGCACCGTGATGAACAGCCTTGCGCTGCAGGACTTTCTGCAGAAGCAGGGGGTCGACACCCGGGTGCAGACCGCGATCACGATGGGCCAGGTCGCCGAGCCCTACATCCCGCTGCGCGCCAAGCGGCATCTGGAGAAGGGCCGCGTGGTGATCTTCGGCGCGGGCATGGGCATGCCGTACTTCTCCACCGACACCACCGCCGCGCAGCGCGCGCTGGAGATCGGCGCCGAGGTGGTGCTGATGGCCAAGGCGGTGGACGGGGTGTACACCGCCGACCCGCGCCTCGAGGCCGACGCCACCATGTTCTCCGAGATCACCCACAAAGAGGTGATCGAACGCGGGCTCAAGGTGGCCGACGCCACCGCCTTCAGCCTCTGTATGGACAACCAGATGCCGATTCTGGTGTTCAATCTTCTAACCAAGGGAAATATCGCCCGCGCGGTGGCCGGTGAGAAGATCGGCACACTGGTTCGGTCCTGAATCCGCCGGGGGGCGAGGTCCGCGAGGATACTCGCCTTCAGGGACTCGGAACCGACAACGACGAACGCTGTGGAGGATACGGTCGTGATTGAGGAAGCACTCTTCGACGCCGAGGAGAAGATGGAAAAGGCCGTCACGGTGGCGAAGGACGACCTCGGAGGCATTCGCACCGGTCGAGCGAATCCGAGCATGTTCAATCGCATCGTCGTCGACTACTACGGTTCGCCGACGCCGATCACCCAGATGTCGGGCATCAGCGTTCCCGAGCCGCGCATGGTCATCATCAAGCCGTATGAGCAGGCGCAGCTGAACGCGATCGAGACCGCGATCCGCAATTCGGATCTGGGCGTCAACCCGACCAACGACGGCAACATCATCCGGGTGAGTGTTCCGCAGCTCACCGAGGAACGCCGCCGCGAAATGGTGAAGCAGGCCAAGGGCAAGGGCGAGGACGCCAAGATCGCCATCCGCAACGTGCGGCGTAAGGCGATGGACGAATTGAATCGCATCCAGAAGGACGGCGAGGCCGGCGAGGACGAGGTCGGCCGCGCCGAGAAGGAACTCGACAAGACCACCGGTAAGTACGTCGCCCAGATCGACGAGCTGGTGAAGCACAAGGAATCGGAACTGCTCGAGGTCTAGCGGCTCGAGCAATGCCTGCCGGGGGTGGCGGGGACGGAGTGGACGGATACGTGAGCGACGGGACAATCGTGGCCGAACAAGCCCCGGCCGGTGAAGGCATACCGGCGAGCGAATCAACCGGTGAGCCGGACGCACCGGATCGGCGCGTGCCCGCCGGGTCCGAGAATGGTTTAGTGGACCCCCTCGGCCACATCGAAGCCCGGATCGCTTCCGATGCTCATCCGGAGTCCCCGGACCACGATCAGGCCGACGCGAAACCGGCCAAGTCCTCGCGGGCGGGCCGCAATCTTCCGGCCGCGCTGGGGGTCGGCTTCGGCCTGGGCCTATCCTTGATCGCGATCCTGCTGTGGGCGCCGAAGATTCTGGTCGGCGTGGTCGCGGTGGCCATCGCCATCGCCACCTGGGAGGTTGCTAAGCGGCTGCGCGAGGCCGACGTGCTGGTGCCGCGCATTCCGCTGCTGGTCGGCGGGCAGGCGATGATCTGGCTGGCCTGGCCGTACGGGACACACGGCGTGGCGGGCGCGTTCGGCTTGACGGCGCTGATCTGTATGGCGTGGCGGCTGTTCGATCACGGACTATCCGCGACACCGCGAAACTTCCTGCGCGACACCGCGATCACGGTCTTCGTGCTCACCTGGATCCCGCTGCTCGCCTCGTTCGCGGTGGTGATGCTGACCGAGCCGCGCGGCAACCTGCGGGTGCTGACGTTCATGATCCTGGTGGTCTGCTCGGATGTCGGCGGCTACGTGGCGGGCGTGCTGTTCGGCAGGCATCCGATGGTCCCCGCGATCAGCCCGAAGAAGTCCTGGGAGGGTTTCGCCGGATCGCTGGTGTTCTGCGTCATCGGCGGACTGCTCACGGTGACCCTGCTGCTGCAGGCGAATTCGATGATCGGTGTGCTGCTGGGTGTGGCGGTGGTGCTCGTGGCCACCTCCGGCGACCTGATCGAATCGCAGGTCAAGCGGGAGCTGGGCATCAAAGATATGGGCACCTTGCTGCCGGGCCACGGCGGCATGATGGACCGGCTCGACTCGATGTTGCCCTCAGCGTTCGTGTCGTGGCTGGTGCTGGCGGCGCTGCTGTGAGCATCGGGGCCGCCTGAGATTCCCGTCCGTCTGGAAGGGGTGGGTGCGCCGCGTCGCCGAGAGTGCGTAATCTTGCCGAGTCGAATGAGATCGTCCCGAACGACCGGTAAAGGTTTTACGCGATGCACAACCCGCCGGGCCTGGCGCCCGACACCGGCATTCCCGCGCATCTGGCCACGCGCATGACAATGGACGAGCAGTACGACTGGCATCGGTCGTATCTGCGTCGGCATCCGGTGAGTCGCCGTTCGGTCCTGCGCGGTGGTGCGGTGGCGGCAATGGGGGCGGGATTGGCGGCCTTCGGCCCGCTCGCCTACGCCGATGACGCGCCCCTGGCGGTGGCGGGCAGGCATGTCAGCTACGGGCCGGACGCGGCCAGCCAGCTGCGGTTCGCCGCACAGCTGTCCCGGAATCCGGGCAATGCCAAGGTCTTTCTCGACCACGGTCCGACGCCCCTGCTCGGCGCGACCACCGAGGCCGAGGTTCGTGAGCTGATCACCCAGCTGCCGCGCGTGGGCGCCGGCGTGCTCACCGCCGAACAGTTCTATGTCCATGCCCCGGTGGACAATCTGACCGGCCGGATCCCGCACTTCTACCGCTGGCGCACCGCCGGCGGTTTCGTCAGTGATATCGCGGCGGCTACACCGGCCATGATGAGTTCGCGTTCGGCGCTGCTGCCGTTTCGTTTCACCATGATGGGTGATCAGGGCATCGATGAGACGCCCGAACAACCGGCCGGGCTGCGACCGGGCGCCTATCGCAACAAATACGGCAAGGGCGATCTACCCGGCGCGCGCAATGCGCAGGCCATTCAGCGCCAGATCATCGCGGCGAACCCGGATTTCCATGTCCTCGCCGGGGATATCAGCTATGCCGATCCCTCACACGGCGGCGGACCGGATTGGTTCGCGCTCGATGGGAATTCCCCCAGGGACGGGATGGATGCCTACAACCCATATGTCTGGGACGACTATTTCCACGCGATCGAGGGCAGTGCCGCCCATGTGCCGTGGATGTTCGCCACCGGCAATCACGATATGGAGGCGGTCTACGGCACGCACGGATACGGCGGACTAGTCAAGCGTATCGACATGCCCGAGAACGGTCCGGCGGGGTGTCCGTCGGTGTATTCGTTCCGCTACGGCAATGTCGCCGTGCTGTCCCTGGACGCCAACGAGGCGTGCCATCAGTACCAGGCCAATCTGGGCTATTCCGGTGGCGAGCAGACGAGTTGGCTCGAGTGCATGCTCGCGGTATATCGCGCGGATCCGGCCATCGACTTCATCGTCTGTTTCTTTCACGAATGTGCCTACGCTACCGGCGTGGGCGGCGCCAGCGACGGTGGCGTGCGACAGGCGTTCGCGGAGCTGTTCGACAAGTATCAGGTGGATCTGGCGCTCCAGGGGCACAACCATAACTTCGAGCGCACCGATCCGATCCGGAACGGTCGGCCGACAAGGGTGGCCAAGGATCACGCGATCGTCTATCCGGAGCAGGACGGGACGGTCTATTACGTGGTCGGCGGGGGCGGCGCCGCACACGGTGACTTCGATTCCGGGGAGAGCTATCGCGGACACGAATTGCCCGATACCGCGGTGGCCCGCAGTGGCTTGTGGGAGGCCGACGGTAAGCAGCAGTTCGAGGCCGCGCCGTGGTCACGGGTGCGGTACAGCCGGTATTCGTTCATTCGCGTCGATGTGCGGCCCGGGATGTTCTCCAGTGAAATGGAGGTGACGGCCGTGGACCAGTTCGGCCGGGAATTCGACACCGTCACCTATCGCCGTCTCGTGGCTCGACCGTCAGGCCCGCCTGGCTACACGGCGTAGTTGCAGGATGCGCCAGCCGCCGACCAGACCCATCACCAGCGCACCGGCGATCACCGACAGCAGGACGGTGACTCCCAGCGGCAGGGAGAAACTCCAGAAGAACAGGCTCACGTGCACCTGATCCAGGTTCTGCAGGATGAAGATGAGCACGATGATGCCGATGATCGCCGCGACTACCAGGCTGACCCAGGTGTATCCGGCGCGGGTGCGCAGGGCGCGTTTGCCGGGGGAGGGCTTGTTCGGGGTAGATCCGGCGCGCGGGTCCGGGTCCGGGGTGGGGACGGCGTCGCTGGTCATATCTCGATCATTGCCGATCGCTATGAATATTGCACGTATTTCACCGCGACTCCTTGTGCACGCTCCAGCCGCCGTCCACGACGAGTTCCGCGCCGGTGATATAGGAGGCGTCGGATGAGGCCAGAAATGCGACGGCGGCCGCTACCTCGTCGGGATCGCCGAGGCGTCGTAGTGCGGTCGCGGCGGCCGAGCGCTGCCGGTCCGCCTCATCGATATCGTCCCAGACGGGGGTCAGAATGGGGCCGGGCAGGATGGCGTTGACCCGGACGTGCTCGGAGCCGTACTCCACCGCGAGCTGGCGGACCAGCGCGGTCAGTCCGCCCTTGGCCGCCGCGTATCCGGGCTGTCCGGGCAGGCCGAAATGGGCGTGCACGCTGGAGATCGCGATGACGCTGCCGTGGCGGGCCCGCAGATCGTCCAGGAATGTGCGCACGCCGAGGAACAACGGGGTCAGGTTGACCGCCAGGCCCTGGTCCCAATCGTGCCGGGACAGCTCGTGCGCGGCTGCGGCGCGCTGCCGGGATGCATTGCTGCACAGCACATCCAGCGAACCGAACAGCTCATGGACGCGCTCGCGCAGCGCATCCCAGTCTTGCTCGCGCGAGACGTCGCAGACCACGAATTCGGCACGGCGGCCCTCGCCTCGCAACCGTGCGGCCAGTTCGTTCCCGGATTCGGCGATATCCGCGAGAACAACGCAGGCGCCTTCCGTGGCAAGGCGTTTCGCGGTGGCCGCCCCGATTCCGGACGCCGCCCCCGTGACCACCGCGACCCGGTCCGTCAGGCGGTTCACGACGTCACCCCGCTGCCGGTCTGTTGCGTCGTGTACCGCGATGCGTTCGATGTCATCCACATGAGTCGAGCCCGCACGGGTCTACGTCGGCAGGCCGACCGCGCGTTCACCGCTGCGTCGCTGCTGAATGACGACCGCGGCGACCAGCAGCGCGCCTTGGGCGACGTTCTGCCAGAAGCTGTTCACGCCGATCACGTTGAGCCCGTTGTCGAGTGCGCCGAGCAGCAGCACGGCCAGCAGGGTGCCCAGCACGGTGCCTCTACCGCCCTTGAGCGCACTACCGCCCAGTGCCGCGGCGGTGATCGACTGGAGTTCCAAACCCTCACTGCCCGAGGTGGGTTGGCCCGATCCGGTGCGTGCGGTCAGGATGATTCCCGCGATGGCAGCGACGATTCCGGAGAGCACGTAAACCGCGATGAGATATTTGTTGATGTTGATGCCCGAGAGGCGGGCGGCGGTGTCGTTGCCGCCGATGGCGTAGATGTTGCGGCCGATATCGGTGTATTTGAGCAGTACGTGCACGCCGATCGAGACGATCGCCAGGACGATCACCGGCACCGGCAGCCCGATGATCTTGCCGCGCGCCAGGAAGATGAACAGGTTGTTGTCCAGTACGAAACCCTGCGCTTTACCGCCCGAGATCAGTTGTGCCAGACCCTTGTACGCCGCGAGTCCGGCCAACGTCGCGATCACCGGGTTGACCCGGCCGTAGACGATGATGACGCCGTTGAGGATGCCGAGCACCACCCCGCCGCCGATCGCCGCCAGGATGCCCAGCGGTGCGTTGCTCCCGGTCGCGGTGAAGACCATCGCACTGATCACCGAGGCGACACCGGCCGCCGAGCCGACCGTGATATCCATTGCGCCACAAATGATCACGACGGTCTGCACGACGGACAGGAGGCCGAAGACGGTGACCGCGTCACCGATTCCGGCGAGGTTCCCGGTCGACAGGTAGCCGCTGTTGAGCGAGCTGAAGATGATCACCAGGATGATCAGTGCGCCGATCAGACTGAGGTTGCCCGGGCCGATGACGCGCAGGATACGACCGGGGGTTAGGGCCGACAGACCACGAGAGCGCGCGGAGGGCCCGGTCGCTGATCCGGAGTCGGTCGATAGGCCGGTTTTTTGATCGGTCATGGGGTTTCCTTCAAGTCCGAGGCCATGGCCAGCGAGAGGATCGCCTCCTCGCTCGCGTCGGCGCGATTCAATTCGCCGGTGACGTGACCCTGCTGCATGACCACGATGCGGTCGGCTAGGCCGAGCACCTCGGGTAGCTCCGAGGAGATGACCAGCACGGCCACACCGGATTCCGCGAGATTCTCGATGACGTGGTAGATCTCGATCTTCGCGCCGACGTCGACGCCGCGGGTGGGCTCGTCCAGGATCAGCACGGTGGGCTTGCGGGCCAGCCAGCGGGCCAGCACCACCTTCTGCTGGTTTCCGCCGGAGAGCTTGCGGACCTCTTGTTCGAGCGAGGGCGTGCGCACCCGCAGCGAGTCCACATACTCTCGGGCGAGCCGATTCTCGGCATCCCGGCGGATGAATCGAAAGCGCCGCAGCCGATCCAGCACGGCCAGCGAGATGTTGTCCCGCACACCGCGATGCAGCAGCAGCGCCTGTGCCTTGCGTTCCTCGGGCGCGTAGCCCATTCCCGCCCGCACCGCGTCGCGCGGCTGCCGCAGCCGCAGGCGCTTGCCGTCCACCCGGACCTCGCCGGAGTGGATCGGCAGATCCCCGACGAGTGCGCCGGCCAGCTCGGACCGTCCGGCGCCGACCAGTCCGGCCAGCGCGACCACCTCGCCGGCGCGCACGTTCAGGCTGATATCGCGCACGTCGTCGGTGGTGACCGCGTCCACCTCCAGCACCACCCGGCCCGGCTCGTTCTGCTTGCGCGCGAACACCGTCGACAGATCGCGCCCGACCATCATCGAGACGACCTCACGATCGGTGGTGTCCGCGATCGCCCGCTCGCCCACGACCGCGCCGTCGCGCAGCACCACCACCCGATCGGCGATCTGGAAGATCTCGCGCATGCGGTGCGAGACGTAGATGACCGCCAGACCCTGCTCGCGCAGCCGCCCGATCAGTTCGAACAGCGATTCGGTCTCGTGCTCCGAGAGCGAGGAGGTCGGTTCGTCGAAGGCGATCACCCGTGCGTCGGTGGTCAGCGCCCGCATGATTTCGACCAATTGACGCTGTGCCGCGGTGAGTTTCGAACCGGGGGTGTCCGGGTCGAGGTCGCGGCCGAAGCCGAGCCGGTCCAGGTCCCGGCGCATCCGCGCGCGCAGGGCCGCCCGGTCGACCAGCCGCCCCGCGCGCCGGGGCAGGGCGCCGAGATACACGTTCTCGGCGACCGAGACGTGCGGGACGATCTCGGGTTCCTGCGCGATCACCCGGATTCCGGCCGTGCGGGCCGCGGCGGGCGAGGCCGGGGCGAACGCCGCACCGTCCAATTCCATTCGCCCGCTGTCGGGTTGGTGGTCGCCGCCGAGAATCCTGATGAGCGTGGACTTTCCGGCGCCGTTCTCGCCGATCAGGGCGGTCACACGGCCCGCCGGGAACTCCACGCTCACCGCGCTCAGGGCGGGCACGCCGGCGAAACTCTTGGAGATCTCGCTCGCGCGCAACCCGCCCCGCTCGGCCGAATCGCCTGCCTGTGCGGCCGATTCGCTCAGCTGCACTGCACGCCTGCCTGCTGCCAGTTGCTCGCGTCGACCATCTTGGTCGGTGCGAACGCCTCGGCCGGCATCGCCTTGCCGTTCTTCAGGTAGTCGTACATGGTCTGCACGGCCAGCGCGCCGACGTCGGTGCCGTTGATGAACAACGCGGCCTTGAAGCCGGTGGGCTTACCGCTCTGCCATTCCTTGCACGCCAGGTAGGCGCCCAGGCCGACGCCGATGAGGTCGTCGGCGGAGTATCCGGCGTTCTGGATGGCCGAGACGCCGCCGCTGACGTTCTCGTCGTTGCAGCCCATGACGATCCAGTGCTTCACCGCGCGGTTGCCCGCGACCGTCGCGGAGATCTTGTTCTGCGCGTCGGAGGGGGTGTTGTCGGTGCCGACCTCGATCACTCGCACGTTCGCGCCCGAAGCCTGCTGGAACGCCTTCTCATTGGCCTTGACCCGGTCGGTGCAGACCGTCACGTCTTGCTGCCAGGCATCCACGATCGCGGTGTCGGCGGGATTCCAGCCCGCCTTCTTGAAGTCCTGGCCCGCTGTGGTGCCGACCTCGGTGCCCATCTGCGTGCCGCTGAAGCCCACGCGCGGAAGCAGATTCGCCGCGGCGCATTTCGACGGGTCGGGTCCGTTGGTGCAGACCTGGTCGTCGGAGCTGAGCAGCGCCACGTTACCGGCCTTGGTCAGCTGCACGACCTGCGGGCCGACCGCCGGGTCGGGCGGCACGATGATCATGCCGTTGGCCTTCTGGCTGACCGCGTTCTGGGTCTCGCTGACCGCCTTGTTGGCGTCGTTGCCCAGGTCGACCACCTTCAGGTCGACGCCGAGCTGGGAGGCCTTGGCCTTCGCGCCTGCGGCCTCATCGATGAAATATTCCTGGTCGCCCTGCTTCTGGGCGTAGACGAGGCTGATCTTGCCCGTCAGGTGCTGTGGGCCGGTGGCCGTCGAGCTCGACTCCTGTCCGGAGGAGCAGGCGGTTGTGGCCACTGCCAGCGCTATGACGGCTATTGCGGCGCTGGTCCAACGTCGTTGGTGCAACCAGGACATGAGCACTCCTCGGTGATGTGCCGCACAATCGGCATCAATCGGTGATGGCGGTCACACTAAGACTTCTGGTAACTGTTGTAAATACCATTGGCGGAAGTGCTTCCGCGGTCGTGCGATGAAGGGAAGTGCCGTGTACCAGCTGACCGCTCGCGACATCAGGCGCCGGAACAGATTCGCTGTACTGCAAGCGGTTTACGCCGCGGCGGGGCATATCAGTCGCCAGGAGATCGCTGAGGCGACCGGCTTGTCCTTCGCGACGGTCGGCAACATGATCGCCGAACTGCTGGATGTAGGGGTGCTCGCCGAGCTTGGCTACGACGCGGCAAGCGTGGGCCGCCCGCGCGCCCGCCTGGCCGTCAACCCAGCGCGCGGGATGCTCGTCGGCATCGACCTCGCCGAGACGGCAATCCATTTCGACCTGTTCGACCTGACCATGTCGGTGCTGCGCTCGGTGGAGATCCCGGTTGCCCCGAATGCCTGCCGCCCCCAAGACGTCGTCCCCCTGATCGTGCGCGGGATCCACGAACTGACCGGTGACGACGCGGCAGAGGTGCTCGGCGTCGGCCTCAGCGTCCCCGGTCCGGTCGAGCCGGAGGGTGGCGTCTCGGTGTTCTCGCCGTACTGGGACTGGCACGACATCCCGCTGAAAAGCCTGCTGCAACAGCACCTTACGCATCCGCTGTACCTGGATAATCCGCTCAAGACCAGTACGGTGGCCGAGTTGTGGTTCGGGGCGGGGCGCGATGTGGACGATCTGATCGTGCTCACGTTGCGAGCCGGGGTGGGTATCGGCGTGGTCGTGGACGGAGTGCTGTACCGCGGCGTCACCAACAGCGCGGGGGAGTGGGGGCATACCACCGTGGTTCTGGACGGCCGTGAATGCCGTTGCGGGCGAAAGGGTTGCGTCGAGGCTTACGTGAGCACGCCCGGTATCGTCGCAACCCTGCGCGAACGTGACCCGCATTCCGCGCTGCTCGACCCCGATGACGCCACCACCCTTACCGCGATCGCCGAGGCCGCCACCCGCGGAGATGTCGTGGCGCGCACCGTCATCGAAACGACGGGCCGCTACCTCGGTGTCGCCGTGGCGAATCTGGTAAACCTCTTCAATCCACGAACTATGGTGTTCGGCGACCTCGTGGCGAATTTACTCGGTGACCCGTTGCTGACCGCTACTCGTCGGGTTGCTGCCGAACACGCCATGGCCGCCCCCTTCGATGCGGTAACCCTCCAGCTGAGCACCTTGCCGCACAATCCTGCGAGCCTCGGCGCGGCGACCTTGGCACTGGAAGGCTTCTTGGCCGACCGCGAGCGATTCGGTTCGGTCGCCGCACGGCGCGCGTCACGGACCACGACGTAGCGTCGATTCCAGCGCCGATCAGCGTTCATCGCCCGGTCGCGAGGGCGGACGGGCGTATGGAGCGGACCGCGACTCGGCCGCGGCGAACCGGGGTCGTACGCGATCAGAGGACGTCGCGGACGGTGACATGAACCGGTCCGCCATACTGGATGGGTTATGTCTACCTCCCTGCCCCTGGTTTTCGACGCCCCCCGCCGTGGTATGCCGCCCCGGCACCTCGCCGACCTCGACGCGGACGAGCGGCGCGCGGCCGTCCAGGAGCTGGGCCTGCCCAAATTCCGGGCCGACCAGATCGCCCGCCAGTACTACGTCCGCCTGCAGGCCGACCCGGAACAGATGACCGACCTCCCCGCCCCGGTCCGCGCCAAGATCGCCGAGGCCCTGTTCCCGCCCCTGCTCACCGAGGTCCGCCACATAGCCTGCGACGACGGCACCACCCGCAAATCCCTCTGGCGCGCGGGCGACGGCACCCTGCTCGAGTCGGTCCTCATGCGCTACCCTGACCGCAACACCCTGTGCATCTCCAGCCAAGCAGGTTGCGGCATGGCCTGCCCCTTCTGCGCCACCGGCCAGGGCGGCCTCAACCGCAACCTGTCCACCGCCGAAATCGTCGACCAGGTCCGCGCCGCCGCCGCGTCCCTCCGCGACGGCGAGGTAGCCGGCGGCCCCGGCCGCCTGTCCAACATCGTCTTCATGGGCATGGGTGAGCCGCTGGCGAACTACAAGCGGGTGATTTCGGCGGTCCGGAAGATCACGTCGCCGTCGCCGGACGGTTTCGGGATCTCGCAGCGCAATGTCGTGGTTTCCACTGTTGGTCTGGCGCCTGCTATTCGAAAGTTCGCGGACGAGGGTATGTCGGTGACTTTGGCCGTGTCGCTGCATACTCCGGATGATGAACTGCGGGATACGTTGGTGCCGGTCAATAATCGGTGGTCGGTGTCCGAGGTGTTGGATGCCGCAAGGTATTACGCGGACATGTCGGGCCGTCGGGTGTCGATCGAGTACGCGTTGATCCGCGACATCAATGACCAGCCTTGGCGTGCGGACATGCTGGGTTCCAAGCTGCACAAGGCTCTTGGTTCTCGCGTCCACGTGAATCTGATCCCGTTGAACCCGACTCCTGGTTCGAAGTGGGATGCGTCCCCGAAGCCTGTTGAGCGGGAGTTCGTTCGGCGGGTGGAGGCGCAGGGTGTGCCGTGCACGGTGCGGGATACCCGCGGCCAGGAGATCGCCGCCGCGTGCGGGCAGCTGGCGGCAGAAGGGTAGCGAATGGTGCGGCGGCCATGCCGGGCGCTGGACCTCTCGAGCAGCTGAGTCGCCGACAGTTCAGGTTCCGTGGTGGATGTGGGCTGCCCAACGACAGATACACCGGGTTCGCGGAGTTGGGGTCTCGGCGCTTCCATAACACTGCGTCCCTGACCGTACTGTGTGCGTCTGCGACGGGTTGGCGAGTGTCCAGCGTTGGTAGGGGTAGGCTGACGAATTGTCGGTGGCTGGATGGGGAAGAGACATCCAGCCGGGTGCGGTGGGGCGGATCGGGATCAAACGGCAGCTCGATAGCAATTGGAGCGCTGGAAACGCTCTTATCCCAGGTATGTATTCGGCTGTGCTCGCTAGGGTTGGGAATTGCGACGGAAGAGACGAGGAAACGATGGCGCTGACCACATCGTTGGCGGGGCGGGTGCGAAACACCAGTCTCCCCAAGAGTCATTCCCTCTTGCCCCTGTTGGAGGCGATTGTCAATGGGCTGCAGGCAATTGACGTACGGTTCGGCGAGGATGTGACCGATGGACGTCTGACGATCACGATCGAGCGTAGCGAACAAGGGGAGTTCGACCTGGGGATCGGCGGTGCAGGCCGGCTGGCGAACAAGCCGATAGTCGGCTTCGTGGTCGAAGACAACGGTGTCGGGTTCACCCCGGCGAACATGAAGTCGTTCGAGACGTTGGACAGCGACCACAAAGCGGATATCGGTTGCCGCGGGGTTGGTCGGTTGTTGTGGCTCAAGGCTTTCGGCAGGATTCAGGTTCGCAGCACCTATCATGGCGACGATCAGAACCTCTGTGGGGTGCAGTTCAGCTTCTCGATAGAGCGCGGTGTCGAACACGACCAGGACTTTATGCGCCACTCCGACAGTGGCAGTCGAGTATGCTTGAGCGGCTTCAAGAAGGCCTATCAACGTAATGCGCCGAAGACGGCTGCGGTGATAGCTCGCGCGGTGTTCGAGCACTGCATATGGTATTTTATCCGTCCCGGCGGTGCGGCGGACGTGATCATCATCGATGAAGACGAGACAATCTCGCTGTTGAAGCTGCTGGATGACTTCTTGTACTCGGATATGGAGCCGACGACGGTCGAGGTCGGTGGCCAGAAGTTCGACATGGTCAACCTCTGCTTGAAGTCGTCGAACCGGAATCTGACACCCCGGCTGAACTGGTGTGCGGCGAATCGTGTCGTCTTCGAGGAGAACATCACCGGTAAGATCCCCGGGCTTTACGGAAGGCTGAGGGACGACAGTTCGGCCGAGTTCACGTACGTCTGCTACCTGTCGTCCGACTATCTCGACGCGCACGTCCGCTCGGATCGAACTGCCTTCGACCTGCCCGAACGATCAACCGAGGACACCCCCGGTGACGATATCTCGCTCGATATCTCGCTCGACGCCATCCGCTCGCGGGTTCTGGTCGAGGTCGAAAAGATCCTTGCTGCCCCGCTTGACGCGGCACGCACGGAAGGCAGATCGCGAGTGAACGACTATGTCAGCAACAGTGCTCCCCGATACCGCCCGGTCCTCTCGAGACTCGAGAAGCTCGGCATCACTGTGGACCCGTCGATCAAAGATTCCGAGTTGGAGGTGATCCTGCATCGTAGGCTGCAACAGCTCGAGGCGGATGCTCTGGCCCAAGGTCAGCGGATCTTCGCGGAATCCGGTTCTGCCGTATTCGAGAATTACGACGAAGAACTTGCCGAGTATCTCGATAAGATCAATGACATCAACAAATCCGACCTCGCCGCATACGTGTCGCGTCGTCGAGTCGTTCTCGATCTCCTGGATAAGTTCATCAAATTGAACGACCAGGGAAAATATGTTCCAGAGAACGCCGTTCACTCGCTGCTGATGCCTATGCGCACCGATTCGAACGAGATAGGAACTGACGCTGCGAACCTGTGGATCATCGATGAGCGGCTGGCATTCCACGACTATCTCGCCTCCGATAAGACGCTGAAAAGCATGCCCATCACCGGCTCCGGCTCTACGAAAGAGCCCGACATCCTTTCGACCAGGCTCGCTGACATACCGGTTCTCGCGGCGAATGGTGAGAAGTTGCCGTTGTCATCGATTGTCGTCGTCGAGATCAAGCGTCCGATGCGTAACGATGCCAGCGAGGGTAAGGATCCAATTGATCAGTCGCTCGAATACGTGGATCGTATCCGCAGCGGTGGTGTGACGACGGCAGCGGGACGCCCGATTCCGCCTTCGCCGGAATTGCCAGCTTTTTGCTACATTCTCGCCGACCTGACGCCGACGATGGTGCGCCGCTGCAAGCGTGCGAATCTGCAACGGACCCAGGACGGTATGGGCTACTTCGGTTTCAACGTGTCGAGCCAGGCATACGTTGAGGTCATCTCGTTCGACAAGCTGGTGAACGCCGCCACCGAACGCAACCGGGCGTTTTTCGACAAGCTCGGCCTACCGTCGAGCTGATCTGTCCCGGGCGCGGCCGCCGACGGCAATATCAATATTATTATCGCATCGCGTACCTCTTGCTGAACGCCGCCAACCGGGCAAAGTTCAGCGGCGTCACCGACAGCCAGCTGATGCGCATGCTTACCACCGTCCTGGGCGGGTGGATGATCGACTCGACGTATCCGGGTGAGATGATCACCAGCTACCGGCTGCCGTGATCGTGCCTCCCAGGCTGCATCTCGGTGGTATCTGTTGTGGGTGCGGCGATTCGAGAAGGTTGATGTCGGGTATGAGCTGGCCGTGTCCGTCGCATCCGGCGATGGTCCGGTGCCCGTAGTTCACGTCAGTGCCCTCGGCACGGCGCAGGATCAGTGGGATCAGGTTCTGCCGAGGCTATATCTGCACACCACTGTCACCTACGACCGTCCGGGCATCGGTAGTAGTGATCCGCTGCCACCACAGCTGGTTGATCGGCCACGTACGCTCGGGGCGTTTGCCGATGAACTGCGCGCCGTGATCGACAAACTTGCGATCGACTCGCCGCACGTGGTGGTCGGGCATTCGATGGGTGCCCTGATCGCCATGATCTATGCCGCACGTCATGGCCTACATACGGCTGGGCTGGTGCTGGTGGACTGCACGACCGAGCGCCATTTGGCGGACGCTCGCTGGCCGTTGCGTGAGGGGGGAGACGACAATCGCGGATCATCGATGCTGGATCTTCCGGGATCGATCGCCGAGTTGAATTCTGCGGTGTGGCAGCCGTTTCCGGCAGTCGTGCTAGCGAGCGCGCCCGGGAGATGGACACGCCTGGCGCCTGCTGACGCGGCCGAGTACGCGCCTCTGACTCTCGAGCAGCTCGATCGGCAATGGCAGGAAGGGCAGCGACGATTGGCCGAGAAGCTGGGTGCGTTGCTGGTGGTGGCTGACTGGGCCGGTCACCACGTCGCCACCGATCAGCCCGAGTTGGTCGCGGGCTGCGTGAGCGCGGTGATCGCCGCCGCTTGCGATGGGCGGCCGGTCGCAATCCCTTCCGCGCAACTGCGGTACGCGGGTGGATCATGTCCGGCACTGTGACTTGTTTACCGAGCAACGCGGCCGAATGAACACTGAGCACCGATCCCGTGTTCTTCGAGAGCGGTGATAACGGCGTCAACCGCGGCGTTGAAGGCGGCTCTACGATGCCAGTCGGGTGTGGAATACGCCTTGTTCCGGGACACCAACGGTCACCCGTGACGTGCGGACATGCTTGGCTCCAAGCTGTATAACCCCCTAGGTTCCCGCGTCCACGTGAACCTGATCCCGTTGAATCCGACTCCGGGTTCGAAGTGGGATGCGTCGCCGAAGTCTGTTGAGCGGGAGTTTGTTCGGCGGGTGGAGGCGCAGGGTGTGCCGTGCACGGTGCGCGATACGCGGGGGCAGGAGATCGCTGCCGCGTGCGGTCAGTTGGCCGCCGAGCGTTGGACAATCCACTGGTGCGGGTCCGCGAGTGGATCTGGTTGCGGATTCTTGTCATGAAAGAGGGCGCCTTACGAGGACCGGGGCCTTTCGATCCGTAGACTGCCGTCATGCGCGAGTCGAGCGAGGCCGCTGCCGGGGATGGAGTGCCAGGGGGCGATCGCGGCGCATCCCCCGATGCCGACCAGGTCAACGAGGATGAGGGCGGCGGGCGCTCCGGGGCGGCTCGTCGTGTCAAGGTGGCTCTGGCGGTGCTGATTCCGGTGCACGTGGCGTTCTGGGGCTATTACTGGGCCGGCTCCGACCGGAGCGGTCCGGCCGCGCCCAGCGTTCTGTTGGCCTGTGTGCCGCCCACGGTGATAACGATCTGTGCGGTGGCGGCGGTACTGGCCCTCCGGGATCGGTTGTGGACCGTGATCGTGATCATGATCGCGGGTCTGGACATCCTGGTCACCTTCGCGAAGCTCTATTACGACGCGGGTACCACCGAGCACTTCACCGAGCCGTTGTCGCATGTCGGCGCGTTGTTCTTCGCGCTGGGTATGTTGACCACCGCAGGCACCGGCAACATCTCCCCGATCAGCGATCCGGCGAGGATCATCGTCGGCATTCAGATGGTGCTCGACCTGTTGTATTTCGGTGTGGCGCTGGTAATTGCGGTGACCCGTTTCACCGAATCCGCCCCCGCGCGGTCTCCGCGCATCCGATCGTAGGGGCGACTCCCGAAAGAGCCGGGCATGCTTGTCATTTCATGGTGGCGAGGTTGTGCCAGAGGTTCTTCAAGCTGTCGGTGCCGCCGAAAAGCGTGGTGAAGTTGGTCGAGTCGACCAGCACGATGTCACCGGCGCGGGTATTGATGGGCGGCATCCAGATCAGAGCGTTGAATTCGGTATTGCCCGCGTCGGTGAAGGGGTGCGGCCGGGTGGGGTCGACGCGTTGCCGGCCGAGCACCCGCAGGGATTCGCCTTCGGGCGCGGTGAGTTGGTAGTGCGGCAGGTGCGGGTGGAAGTTGAGGGTGGTGACGTTGTCCAGCAGCCGGGGGCCGTCCAGATCGGGAAAGCGGGTGAGGGGCGCGATCTCGGTGGTGCCGTCGACGACCGCGGGCCGCAGCCCCCAGATGTTGTGGACGGGCACGTCGAGCGCGGCCATCAGCGAGCGGGTGTATCCGCTGAAGCGCTGTTGCCGGGGCACCAACGGGTCGCCGTGATGGCGGAATTCGGTCTGCCGCTGGGTGTAGTCGTCGGTGAAGCCCACATCGTGGTGCGGCGCGAGCAGCAGGCAGGTGCCCTCGCGGTGCAGCCAGTTCCGGATCGCCTCGATCTCCTCGGGCGCGGCCTGCTGGTCCGAGAGCAGGTGGTCGAGCCCGAACACCATCAGCGTGTCGGTGTCGGCGAGGATTCGTTCATCGATCGGCAGCCGGTAACCGGCCTGGTCGACGCGCTGGAAGACCGCGACGGGGTGGCCGGTCGCCGCACCGGCCAGGTGCTGGAACGACAGTGTCGAGCGATGGAACAACTCGAGCGTGCCGGCGATGCCCTGGAGGAAGTACGCCGGGTCGTAGTCGGGGGTCTCGTAGGCCGGCCATACGGCGTTGCGGACTTCGGTGATGGTGGAGAATCGGTTGTAGATTTCGGCGGGATCGCGCTGGGCTTCCGCCGGGTAGCTCCAGGTCCAGTAGATGCTGATCCGCCGCCGTCCGTCGGGTGAGCGGGGGATGTGGTCCTGGTTGTAGGTGCGTGCCGAGGGTGGCGTGCTCATGCGTGTGACCGCCCTTCACTCGTCGAGTGTGGCCAGATAATGCAGTGCCCTGATGCCCGGGAGGAAGAAGTACGCCCCGCCCTCGAGGGTCGTGAAGGCCGGTAGCCTCTTGTGCACGGTGCGGATGGGCCGCTTGGGGATGGTGAAGTCCAAGGTGCCGTCCTGGGCGCCGCAGATGGGATCATGTTCATTGCCGAGTTCGTGGAAGTTCGGGTCGTTGATCCAGACGTTCTGCGCGAATTCGAATTGCCGGATCAGGCTGGCGCAGATGATGAATGCCGCGATGCCCCGATCGACGCCGTCGTCGTCCGCGCCCTCGGCGAGCGCGGGACCGTAGGTGGCTCCGCGGCGAATCATTCTGCGCCGGTTCATATTCACCGCCGTATCACGGGGGTTGAGACGCCGGGCGTGCGCGCCGAGCGGTACCGCGTAGCCGTGTGGGTCCATCTGCGAGTAATCGAAATTGTTGTTGCGCAGAGGATCTGCGCCCAGCTGTGGATCGTCGTGATCGGGGGACAGGACCAGCGGCGCACCGCTGCGCCAGCGGCCCATGAGTTTCGCCGCGAGCAGCTCCTGCCCGTCGGGGCTGTCTGCCTGCTCGCGTAGGAAGTGCCGGAACGCGCCCACATGCTCGCGCAGCCGTCGATAGGCCAGATAACTGCCGTTGCGGGACAACACTTCCGGCTGTGGCAATCCGTGGGGCGGGCCTTCCTCGTCGGGATAGCCGAGGATGAATTCACCGGGTTTCAGCGGTGCTCCCGAGCCCGGTGTGGGTTCCTCGCCGGATCCCTCCATCACCGGCTGGGACAGCCGGTCCCGGTAACCGAAGTGGTCGTGGGCGTGGTCGAACGGCGGGGTGGCATTCAGGTCCAGGTAGGACAAGACGCGCACGCCCGGGCAGCGGGCGAGATGTTCGCGGTGCGCCTGCGTTGCGCGCCGATGTTCGGCGTCGTTGCGCGCGAACAGGATTGCGATGGCGTGCAAATCGTCCTGCGCAAGCCCGCCCAACCAATGATCGGGATGGTTCGCCCCTGTGTCGCCGAGGATGTCGGCGCGGGCGGCCATCCCTTCACGGAACTCGTCCGGGAAGCTGTCCAGTGTGCGCTGGGGTACGCCGAGTGCGCGCAGGCCGGTCCAGGTGAACGCCAGTGTGATCCAGCGCTGCGAGGTATCCAGCGTGGCGCGCGCGTCCGCGGCCGATTGGACCCGATCCAGCAGAGCGGAAAGCCATGCCCGACCACCGGCGGGGTCGTCGAAGGACAGGAACTCGTAGCGGCCTGTCATCGCGGGCGTGCGGGTCAGCAGGATGTGCTGGATGTCGTCGAGGTCCAGGGCCTCGGTGGCACTCATTGCATCTGGTCGAGCATGTCGGAGAACGCCGCCTTCGCCCGCAGCGCCTTCTTGATCTCGTCCGCGGTGACATAGGGGTATTCGCCGTATTCGAGAAAGCTCGGGCACTGGTGCGCCCGAACGAATTCGATGAACGACCGGGGGATCTCCTTCCAATCCTCCGGAAATCCTTCGAGATGGGTGAAGACGGTCGTTATGCCGGTCTGGCTGAACAGTGTCACGGCGTCTTCGGTGTATTTGTCGAAATCGGTATCGAAGATCCCCTGATACTGGAAATGCAGCCCCGAGCCGACGTCGAACAGCAGCCACCGAAGATAATGTAGTCGCAGCGGAGCCAGCACGTCCGGACTGGCCGCGATTGCCTCCTCGATCTGCTTGCCGTATGCTCGAATCGCCTCTTCCCGACCGGGTTTGACCTTCGCGATGATCGAGAACCCGTAGCACGCCGGTGTTCTCGGATAAATCGGGCCGTACCGGCCGCGCTGTAACTCGAAATAGCCCTCCGCTGGAATGGCTACAGCTGCGGGTCTGTTCCAGACAGGTTCAGGATCTGACATATCGGTACCTACCTCGATCAGGGAAGTAAGCCGGACGGTTGTGATCTTATAATGCGAGTGGGACACGTCACAACCACGAATTAAACGGTAATCGGGACGGGTTCACTCGGCACCTGATGAAGGATACTTTTGCCGCTAGTAATATCCGAGACAGGATGCCATTATGTCGACGTCACCCGACCCTCCCAGGCTCGAGCCGCCCCCGCGCCGGTTGTCCACACCACGCGCCGCCGCTTTGGCTGGAGTGGTCTTCGCGATCCTGTTCGCTATCACGCTGGTTCTGGTCCGGATCAGGATGCCCGGACGCGGCGCGGACGCGACGCGCTGGTTGCAGAGCCAGCACGGCACCATCACGACCGCGGCGATCCTGATGCCCTTCGCGGGCATCAGCTTCTTGTGGTTCATCGGCGTCGTGCGCGACGGTTTCGGCCGCTACGAGGACCGGTTCTTCGTGTCGGTATTCCTGGGCAGTGGCCTGCTGTTCCTGGCGATGATGTTCACCGCGACCGCCGTCGCCGCCGCCTTGGTCTCGAGCCGCAACACCCTCACGGCCCCTGCCGCCCATCCCGAGGTCATCGAACTCGGCAGAATGATCGTGGTCTCGACGAGTCAGACCTATGCGCTCCGGATGGCCGCGGTGTTCATGATCTCGCTGGGCACGATCTGGTTGAAGACCGGACTGATGCCACGCCTGCTGGCCGGCCTCACCTATCTGCTGGCCCTGGCCCTGCTGATCGGGGGCGATACCACAAAATGGGCAACGCTGGTGTTCCCCGCGTGGGTGTTCATCGTCAGCGTTCTGATCCTGGTTCGCTCCGGTCCTGCGGCGGCGATGGATCCGGACTCCGGCTACGCACTCACCGGATGAAAGTGCTGACGGGCACAGGCAACCGCGCCGGAAGCATGAATCCGGTTGACTCCCTGCTTGATCGAATGACGGTCGAAGGTACGCGCCTGGGCTCAGAGGCGGCGATCCTCACACGTCTGCGGGGGCATTGCCAGGCTCTCGGTTCTCGCGTGCGGGTGAATCTGATTCCCTTGCCCGATGCTGGGTTCGAAGCCGGGATACGTTCCCGAAACCTGTTGAACGGGAGCTCGTTCGGTGGGTGGAGGCGCAGTGTGTGCCGTGTACGGTGCGCGACACGCGGGGCAGGAGATCGCGGCCGCATGCGGGCAGCTTGCCGCCGAGGGGTAGTGATTGCGGGCTGAGGATTGTCTGTGTCGATGTGCGTCGCTGATCCGTAAGGAGCTGCCTCACTTGTACGGATAGGCTGCACAATTCGACGGCGACTTCATTCAGCGATCAGCCGGTAACATCACCCCCATGTCGATGGCCGACGCGTATGAGGACTTGCGGATAACGTATGAGGCAATGCAGCGGCTCGACGGTTGGACGCCCCAGACTCGTGGGCAGCAGTTCAATGGATGGCTGGCAGATCTGTTGCGAGCTGGCGGAATCGATGCAGCGGCCAATCAGCGCTCTGCTGGAGAGATCGATGTTGTCTTCACGATCGGCGATGTGCGCTACATTTTGGAAGCAAAGTGGTCAAAGACGAAGGCGGATACAGGGCAACTCGCCAAGCTGCAAAAACGAGTGCGGCAGCGCCTCTCTGGCACTTATGGTGTTTTCGTTGCGATGGCTGGCTACTCTGACGAGGCGCTGAAAGATCTGGTTCATGGTGACCGGCTTGAGCTGATTCTGTTGGACAGAGGCCACATAGAAGCCGTGCTCAGTGGAGAGATCAGCGTGGTGCAACTGCTGTCTCGATTGCGAGACGAAGCATCGTTCACCGGCCAGCCGTACACGACGATGGCTGACCTGCGTCGTGTTGGCGGACGGACAGCCATCCCGCCGATGAGTCAGATTCGACCAGTCTCACCAGTCCGGCGTGACGGTTCATCGTCCTGGAATCCCCAGCAGGCGCTGCGTGGGAATCCTTCTGGTCAATACGTTGTATTCAACGGCTACCAAGCCATCTACTGGTTACTTGTTGGGATCCTGCTTCTTCTTGTGGCCACGACAGCAGTGATAGCGATTGGAGATCATGGTCTTGGACGAGTTGCTGCTATCGTTGCCGTTGGCTTCGAACTTCTTCTTGTCTCAGGATTCTGGCGTATGGCCATGCAACCTATCCGGCTGGAGATCGGTCAGATAGGTATCCAGGCATTTTTTCCCCGGGATACCGCATGGATGCCCTGGGAGCGGATCGACCGTGTCGATGTGGTCCGTGTGAACGGTAATCTTGCGGTGGTTGCTTGGAGTAAGTTTGCCGATTCGTATCCAACCACCAGCGAATCTGGCCGGGGGCCGCATTACATTCCGTCGTTCGGAGCTGTTGCACTTTGTCCCCTCGGGCCGTTGCGTGCCAGACGATGTGAAATTGCTAACGCTCTGCGGCTCTATGGCCAGAATCGCTACTGAGCTATCTGTATCCGCTAGGTAATTGGGCAAGCATATCCGTCAGCGTATGCGTGTGTACACGCAGCGGAAATGCGGCAGGCTCAATCAATCTCTGGAAAGAGATTTTTTACCGCCTGTCGGGGAGTCCACTCTAGCATTTTATCGATGTCAACCGAAGAAATCCCCGATGCGTTTGAGTCCATGCTCATTCCCATGCTCGTAGCCACTTGAATAAACGAATTTACTCGATGGCCTCGGTCCTTTCCCCAAAGATTTTGTGCCCTACTGAGGGGGGCAACCCCCGGTGTGCCGCCAACATATTCTTTCAGTGCGTCTGTAAGGTAGAGTTCCAGATCTGCAGCTTCTGTGAGCTTTTCATCGATTTGTTGCACGAATGTTTGAGATGCTCTTACAAATGCTGTTACTTCTTTGAATCTGGGAGCCTGATTGTTGGCCATGCTGGATAATGTTCTATCGATATCCAGGCCGCTGTATCTTTCCTGAATATACGGTTTCGCATCTCGTAGTATTTTTTGCCACCTCGGTTCGAGTTTGGATCTGGCTCGAGAGTGGATGATCTTGTTTCGCCATACTACCGCCATCTGTACCAGTGCCGACTCGGCTGTTACCGCTGCGCCGCTTGCGACGTTGAGTGCATTTAATTTCTCGGCGAGACCATCTTGGTCGCTGATTTGATTCAGCATGTCGTCATTCAATAATCGCACGGGCGGCTCGCTAACCAAGCGGCGGTATGAATCAAGCGCATCAGTTAGCCAAGCAAGCTGGGCTTTCAGTGCGTACTCCCGACTGCGCTGCGCAGAGGCATATGGGTCCTGGGGAGCCCACGATGTTGAGAAGGAAGCCCCTGCTGCCAATTCTCCTGACCCGACGCCGTGCAGTCCTATCAATATAGTGATTAACAAGTGGTTGTTGTTCCCCACCAATTTCTTGAATTGGCGTCGAGCTGGGGACGTCGTTAGGGTGAGCGGGAGTCTTTCCATGTACGCCTGGTCCGATTCGAACGGACACCTCCCGCTTTAAGGAGACCCCGAAAGGCCTATTGAAGGCGGGCGTCTTATCCAACTGACCTCAAGCGCTGCTGAGAACTATGCCACAGAGCCAAGGCTCGGTCAAGGAAGCGATGCGTGCAGCCCGCGTCTTCGCGTCGCGCCCCTGACGATGTAATGCCGAATCGGCAGGCTGTTCGGCAATATTGATCAGTGTAGCTTGATTCTCATTTCTGGTTAATTACCGTATTTCTTGCTGGAAGTGTTTGGTTGTGTGAGTTCGGGGAACCGATCTTCCCAGACGCATTTGGTCTGCAGAGGAAGATAGATATAGGGCTAGAGTCGTTTGAGAACTGCATTGTCGAGGTAGGAGTACAGGTCGGTCGGGCTAGCGGCTTCGTTGATCACCGTGCGGTATAAGTCGACAACTCTGCGGGGGCGATCGAGGTCGTAATTGGCGTGGCCGGACCAGTCGAGATATGTCGGAAGGTTAACGATGCCGCTGGTCGGGCCTACGAGTAACCGCTGGTTCTCGGGTATGACGAAAGGTTTTAGATATTCTGCCTGGTCGTGCATTGTCTCTGGCTTCCCTACGGTCTCGACGGTCGATCTGGAGCCTAGGATCACTGTCGGAAGTTGGTGCGGTTTCGCGCTGACAATTACACTCTAGATGGTCGGAGTTGTTCGCGCCGTTCCGCGATCAATGTTGTGAGACGGTGAGTGATTTTGTCGTCGAACCCGATCTCGGCGACTCGGTTGGTCCAGGATTCCGATGCGTCGAGGATCCGTGTCAGGCTGCGATTCATGGCCCTGATGCTGATGCCGAGGCGGGTGGCTGCTTCGGCCCACCAGCGGTAGGCGAGTTTCGCATCGCGTCCGTAGAGCGACAGGGCCATGGGGTCGTTCCAGCTCATGTAGGGCTGTGTGGTTAGCAGGTCGTAGGCCGGTGTGACTTCCCAAGTACCGGCGGGGTTTTGCCGGATCGACAGGTTCTTGCCGTGGAGGTCACCGTTGCCGATGAGGTAGCTGAATGCTGCAATTTCGAGCATCTGGAGAGTGGCCACAAGATGTGAGCCGCGGCCTGTCGTGACCGCGTCGGCGAGAGCTTTGATGGCTTCCTGTAACGTGATCCGGTACTTTGCGGCAGGGTAGCGGCCAAGGACCTGGCAGGCGTCCTCTTGGGCTAGGCGGCGAACTTCGCCGTGCTCGATGATGCGGTCGAATCGATCGACGAACAGTGCTGTACGGCCGTTTCTGTCAGCGGCGAGTTGATGGTTGGGAACGTGAATGCCACACTCGTGAGCCATGTCGAGAAAGAAGTTCTCATTCTCGACCAAGAGTGGGTATTCGGGTGGGTTGAGCTTGAGGATGGCCGGTCCACGTGCACCGGAAATCGGTGTCGAGATCATTTGGGCAGAGACTTTGATTTGCACTCCAGGCAGCGCAGTGCGGTCGAGTTCTTCAGCGTTGGTGGAGGTGGCGCGGGTGAACAGTGCCGTGAAGTCCGCACTCGTGGTGTCGGATTGATCGAACAGAGGCTGAGGGTCCGCAGGGATTGTTCCGGTGGATAATACCTGAATATCGCCGATGGTATCGGCACCGACGGCCAAAAGAATGCTGAAGTGATCATCCTCGCTGGTACGAGCGGCCCTGGTAATGGCTGTAAGGCGCAGGCCTTCTGGCATCAGGCCGGCAAAAAAGGGCGGGACCGACCCGCCAGTTGCTCTGAAGGCATCTGTTCGCTTCGGCAGGGTGAACGCGACAGGCGGTGCTGCGGAATCGTCGAGATAATGGTCGATATAGGTGAACACGACATCGTCGCGTTCGCGGCGGAGGTGCCCGGCAAGTATGCCGGCTTTGTACACGTCGGCTTCCTCGACGGTCCGCAGATGGGTGATGTCACTCGGTCTGGTCACTGATCGACCTTTGTGGTGCGCAGTTCAACGGTGCTGTTGCCGAGGATCGAAGCATCCGCATAGGGCATGCTCACGAGTGCCAGCCCGAGGGCGTCCAGGATGCGCAAAGTGATGGCGAGGGTTGGTGTCATCTGCCCTGCCTCCAAAGTGCGCACCGATGAGACGCCGACGTCGGCAAGGTCGGCGAGATCGAGTTGGGTCAGTCCGAGAGTGCGGCGCCGATCTGCGATGTAGGTTCCGAAGGAATTGAGGGGGCCTGTCTCGTCTCGTGATCGCCGACGGGGTTTCGGCCTGGTCATCGACGCTCCTATCGTTGCTATCGCAGCGTTACCGAGTCTGTGTCGCTGCAAAGGGCCGCGATTAATCCATGCTCTGGACATTAACGTTGCTATGGCAATGATAGCACGCCGAGTTCAGGATTCTGGACGGCGAGTGGATCTAATCGTTGTGATAGCAACGTTAATCGTGGTAGCGAACGTTCGTCTCACCTGAACTTGGATGCGTTACCTCTGCCTCCATCGCCTCGGAACTCGAACGAACCAACGAACGCGCTCATTGGCTGGTGTCGGATGTAGCAGCGGGTGAGTGGTGCGGTGCCGACCGGGCGTTGGCCCGTGCCGAGTGGCGGTTACCGTGGGTGGCGCCTCATCCGATTCTGCCCAACGAACGGAACGATACGTATGCTCGCCCGGCGAAGGTTTTTGACCTCGGTGTCTGCTGCCACACTCGGCCTCGCGGCGCTTCCGGCGATGCGCGCCGGTGCCGCGACTCTGCCTGCTGGGCGACGGATCATCTATTCGTACAAGGGGCCCACGCCTCCGGCGGAGTTGCTCACGCTGGCCTCGCAGAGCCAGGTCGGGGGTGTGATCTTTTTCGCCGACAATATTACGTCCACGCAGCAGCTTGCCGAGGTTGCCGCGGAGCTGCGGAAGGCTTCGCCGGTGCCGCTGTTGTTGACCACGGATCAGGAGGGTGGGCAGGTCGATCGGTTGCCTGGTGGGCCGGCTCAGTCCGCCAAGCAGGTGGGGGCCGCCGCCGATGTCTCGCGCGCTGCGGATGCCCAGGCGGTCACGGCCGCTCATGTGCTGGCCTCGGCGAATCTCGATGCCAATCTTGCGCCCGTGCTCGATGTGTACCGTAGGCCGGGGGATTTCGACGATCAGTATCAGCGCAGCTATTCCAACCGCCCGGCGGTGGTGGGCGACTGCGCGGAGGCGTACATCCGGACCTTGCAGGGCAATAAGGTCTCGGCCTGCGCGAAACATTTTCCCGGCTTGGGGGCCGCGCCGGCGGGGGCGAATACCGACGAAGTGCCCGTCACCATCACATTGTCGGCACAGGAGTTGACCAGTATCGATATGGTCCCGTTCACTCGGGCGATTCAAGCGGGCGTAGCGCACGTCATGATGTCCTGGGCGATCTATCCGGCGCTGGATCCGAACCGTCCGGCGGGTATGTCGCCGGTGATCGTGCAGAATTACCTGCGGCAGAAACTCGGTTTCCGGGGATTGGTCGTCAGCGACGCACTCGAGGCGGGAGCGCTCGCGCATTACGGATCGACCGGCAACCGGGCGGTTGCCGCCAATCAGGCCGGGATAGATCTGCTGTGCTGTTCTTCTCGCGATATCGAACAGGGCAAAGAGGCGGCGCAGGCGCTGCGCTGAAGGCGTGCCCGGACTGGATCACGCCGGAGGTGTGGTGGTAGTGGCGTAGCATCGCGCCGATGGACCTCGATTGGCTTCGCGCCAACCCGCGCCACTTGGGAATGTTCCTCGAGCATCAGCGAATTCGAGTGACTCCGGTGTCCGGCGGCGATGTGTGCATCGCGGAGCGGCTGACGTTGGACGATGGCAGTGAGCTGTTCGCCAAACGGTTGTCGGTGACGCCGCACACGGACTTCTTCGCCGCGGAGGCAGCGGGGCTCCACTGGCTTGCGGTGCCGGGCGGACCGCCGCTGCCCGGGGTGATCGCGGTGGACTCGCGCGCAATCGCGTTGGAATGGATTGATCAGGGTGAACCGGCTGCAGCGAGTGCCGAGGACTTCGGTCGGCGACTGGCTGTGCTACATCGGGCCCCCTGCCCGGACTTCGGCGCCGATTGGGCTGGTTATATCGGTACCGAAACCTTGGACAACACGCCGACCAGCGGCACCACTGCGTGGCTCGATTGGTACCGGCTGCGCCGAATCGAGCCCTATCTGCGCCAATCCAGGGATGCGGGCAGTCTCACCGCCGATGACGTCGCTGCCGTCGAGATGGCTCTGGACAGAGTCGACTCGCCGGTCGAGAGTCCGGCCAGAATTCACGGCGACTTGCATCCGGGCAACTTGCTCTGGGGTCGCGGGGGAGTATGGCTGGTAGATCCGGCCGCCCATGGCGGACATCGGGAAACCGATCTGGCCACTTTGCGCCTGTTCGGCGGCACGCCGTACCTGGACCGGATAATCGCCGGCTATCAGGAAATTCATCCGCTCGCGACAGGCTGGGAGGAACGAATCGGAGTGCACCAACTGCATCTGGCGCTGGTTCATACGGCGACTGCCGGATCTGTGTACGCCGACTTGGTACGTACCGCCGCCGCGCCGACCGGGCAGTACTTCAAGAGCCGGTGAGGGTGGTAGGCGCCCGCGGTTCGTCCGAAGCCGCCTATCGCGTATACCGCCGGGAAGTCTTGTGCGAGCAGTAGTCGTGCCGATGGTTCTCGGATCAGCGGTCCCACTGCGCGGCCGTGCCGGCTAGTCCAGGCGTCGGCAATCCGTTCGAGTCTCCTTGTAGCACTGGCATACTGAGCGCCTCAGATACTATCCATCACGGTCGTCTTCGCGGTGAAGCTTGGCCGGATCGGTGTGTGCGAACTGGAGCTCGCATCAGGGTTTGCGGCCTGCCAGGTGCAGTAGGCGATCTCGAGGCGTTGCTGTGCTCGGGAGGGTGCCCTGCGGGGGCGCGAAGAACGCCTGAGTGGCCGGCGCTTGGATCATCCGTTCCAATAGTGGGTATGTCAGCATGGCGAGGCGCTCGTCGATTCGTTCGTCGAAACCGATTGCGCGTGAGAGGTCCCAGGTGTGCACGGCGGCTTCGAAGACACGGACGAGTAGTACGTCTCGGGCGGGCAGCGGGAGAAGGAAATTGATCGTCGTGTCGAGGCTGTCCAGCCTGGCTATTGCCTCATCGAGAAGAGCGACGCCCCTGAGCCAGGAGCCGTGCGGGTCGTCGCCGAGGAAGTCGTCGTCGCGGGCGGCCACGTAGTACTCCGAGTTGTTTGTCGCGAGGTTGTCGGCGTAGCGATACTCATGGCTGACGATGTGGTTGACCAATTGGCGGACATTCCACTCCGTGCACGGTGTCGGCCGACCCCAGTCGGCGTCAGTGACGGCGGTTAGCCTGCGCTCGAACTCCGCCCTGGCGATAGCCAGCGCGCCGATGATCCCCTCGGTCATGTGCGGAGTCTGGCATGCGAGGAGACAGTCTGCCAACGGGGCCCGCCCGCAGGCATGTCCGAGTGACCAGACAGCCTGGGCCAGGCTCAGGATGTATCCGATCGGGACGCCGAGTGGGCGTGCGTACTCGGTGCTGAGCGTGGAATTCGATGTCGGCCGCCTGCGACGTCTGTCTCGGGGCGTACCCGGCGCCGCGTTGGGTGCCCGGCGATTTCACGCCGGGTTCGGTTACCGCGGCGCAGTACACCCGCGCGGTACCGGACGGCTCACGGCCGCCTGCCCCTCCTGTGGGGTCTCCGCAGCAGCTGTTCAGCGGTTCGGCGGGCTGATTGGCCGGTGGGGACGCCATCGGCTCCGGCGTTGTCGAGCCGGTGGCATCGTCCTTGCCAGGCTTCCGCGGTCGCTCTATTGACACCGATAGTGCCGTCGATCACACTGAGCGGAAAAGTTGACATGACTGTCACGTCATTTAGTTAGGCGAGGAGGCAGCGATGCCTGAAGTTCCCGATATGCGCGCACTGGGCCGGGAGGTCAGTAACTGGGGGCGATGGGGGAGCGACGACGAGCGTGGGACCACGAATCTGCTCACGCCCGAGCGGGTGCTGGCCGCGGCGGGGCTGATTCGGACCGGTGAGACCTTCGCGCTGGGCATTCCGCTCGACGGCGACGGGCCGCAGCCGGGTGGTCTGCGGATCAATCCGATCCGGCTGATGTCGGAGAACGGGCAGGAGCAGGTGCTGCCGGGCGGGTTCAAGTGGGCCGACGATTTCGTGTTCATGCCGTTGCAGGCCGGGTCGCAATACGATTCGCTCGCGCATGTGCACTATGACGATCAGCTCTACAACGGGCATCCCGGCGCCGGGCTGACGGTCAAGGGCGCGGACAAGTGCGGAATCCACACGCAGGCAGGCGGAATCGCCGGACGCGGTGTGCTACTGGACATAGCTCGTGCGCAGGGTGTCGACTGGCTCGAGGCGGGCGTCGCGATCGGGCCCGACGAACTCGACGCGGTCGCCGCGGCGCAGGGCGTGGAGATCGGTGCGGGCGACATCCTGCTGATCAGGACGGGCTGGCGTAAGAAGTTCCTCGTCGAGCGCGACCCGCACGGCTTCATGGCCGGTGAGCCGGGGCTGAGCCTGGCGTGCGCGAACTGGTTGCGCGACAAGGACGTCGCGGTCGTCGGCTCGGACAACTTCGCGGTCGAGGTGATGCCCGGGGAGCATCCCGGCAGCGCGTTCGAACTGCATATGGTGCTCATCCGCGATATGGGCGTGACGCTCGCGGAAATGCTGGATTTCGAGGATCTCTCCCAAGCCTGCGCGGCCGATGGACGATGGGATTTCTTCTACGCCGGACCTCCGCTGCCGTTCACGCGGGGTGTCGGCTCACCGGTCAATCCGATGGCGATTCGGTGATATCCGATGCTGATCGGTGACATCGTCGAGTACGGCGCGCGCAAACACCCGGACCGGATCGCGGTGCGCTTCGAACAGGAACAGGTCGACTATCGGGCACTGCGAGATCGCTGCCGCCGCTTGGCCAATGCGTTGCTCGGCGTCGCGGCGCCGGGTGACCGGGTCGCGATCCTGTCCGGGAACTGTACGCAGTATCTGGAGTGCTACTACGGCGTCCCTATGGCGGGCATGGCGCTGACGATTCTCAACGCTCGGTTGCATCCGGACCAGATCGTCTCTCTCGTACAGCATTCCGAGGCCCGGGTGCTGATCGTCGCGCCGGAGTTCGCCGATGTCGTGGACCGCATCCGCGATCGCATCCCGTCGGTGCGCACGGTGGTGTCGATCGGTGCGGCCATCGGGACGGTCGGCTGGGACGAATTCGTCTCGGGCGCTTCGGCACAGGCGCCCGAGAGACGGCCGAACCCCGACGATCCGGCCTGGCTGGTGTACACGAGCGGGACGACCGGCGCACCGAAGGGGGTGATGATCTCCCATCGGAATCTGCTGGCCGGCGTCACGTCCTCCGCGTTGCAATGGGGGATACCGGAGGAGACAGTGTTCCTGTTCTGCTTCCCGCTATGTCACATCGGCGGTTACGTTGTCCTGATCAACCATCTGATCGGCGCTACCGTCGGGATCCTGCGGTCCTACGACAATGCGACCTTCCTGCGCCTGGTCGACGAATGGCAGGTCACCCAAACGGGTTTGGCGCCGACGATGATCAACTTCCTGCTACAGGACCCGGAGCTGGACAAACATTCCCTGGACACCCTGGAGGCTGTCGGCTACGGCTCGTCGGCCATCCCCGCCGCCGTGCTGCGCGAGGGGCTCGAGCGGTTCGGCTGCGATTTCTATCAGGGTATGGGCATGACCGAACTGGCCGGCAATGTGCTGCATCTGGATCAGGCCGCGCATCGCCGGGCGGCGCACGGGGAGACCGGACTGCTCGCCTCGGCCGGAAAGCCCATGCGGCTGGCCGATATTCGCATCGTCGACGACGATTTCACCGATGTGCCGACCGGGCAGATCGGGGAGATGATCGCGCGCTGCGATCAGGTGACCGTCGGCTACTGGAAGGATCCGCAGGCGACCGCGGACGCGTTCACCGATGGCTGGTTCCGCACCGGCGACCTGGTCCGGCAGGACGAGGAGGGCTTCGTCTACATCGTCGACCGGAAGAAGGATCTCATCATCAGCGGCGGTGAGAACGTCGCCTCGCTATCCGTCGAACAGGCCCTGTACCGGCATCCGGCCGTCGCCGAGGCCGCAGCCATCGGTGTGCGTGACGACACCTGGGGTGAGGTGGTGTGCGCGGTGGTCGTGCTGCGCGAGGACGCCGCCGCATCGGCGGACGACATCATCGCCGGGTGCCGCGACCACCTCGGTGGGTTCCAAGTGCCTCGTAGGGTCGAATTCGTGGAGTCGCTGCCGAAGAATGTGACCGGGAAGGTGCTCAAACGCGAACTGCGTGAACAGTTCTCGTGATGTGACGATTGCGCGGACACGTTCGTCCCTGCGGGCGGGCGTTGTTCGTGCAGACGCAGGTATGCATTGTCGTCCATCGTCGTTCCGGCGTGCTTTGGCCGGAATCCACCGGGGCCAACGGGGCACGATGGATCCCAGCCAAAATCCCGCCAGAACGACGGGATCTCGGCACGTCGGGATAACGGTCTCGGCACGGCGGATGACGGCACCGCACTGTGTGGGGATGACGGAAGCCATCTCGGAGCGCCGGGGCCACTGAGGATGGTGTGGGCTCACGCCGGGTGGGTGAAGGTTGCCGAGGTGAGGGCTCGACCGGACTACCCGAGGTATCGGGGATTCGCGACCTCTAGACGGGAGATGACCGCGAGGGAGACAACGTGACGAACATCGTTGTCCGAGTACGACAATGACCCATCACGCAGGCGTGCGGCCAGATCCGCCTCCGATGTGCACCCCACCGCACCGAGTAACCGCCCGACCTCGTCGGCGGGCGCGGTTCCGGCGCGCAACTCACGGGCGGCGGTGCCGAGCAGGTTGGCGCAGATGCGCATCAGGAATCGCTGGCGCTGCTGGTCCGCTGTCAGTGTGGGGCCGATCTCCTCGCCGAGTGTTTCGCCGACGAGATCGAGTATCTCGGTGATGCCGGGACGATCGTGGACGGTGGGGGCCGGATCCGACGGCGCTGGGACGCACACGGATTCGTCGAGCAGCCCCAGCACGGCCAGCAGGTCGTACTCGGATTCGCAGACCCGCCGCCCGATGGCGGCGAGTTCGAGCGAGCGCTCGGACCCGCCGAGGTGGCGTTGGGCCTGGAATCTGCTCAGCACCAGCCATTTCAGTGTTCCGAAGACCTCCCACCACCGCAGTTCCTCCGCTGTCGGCCGGGTGCCGGTGGATCGTTCGTAGCCGTCCAGGAGTTCGTCACGGGTGCCCAGGCCGCCGACGGGCGCCGGTGCGCCGAAGCGCCAGGCGCGTACACACAACCAGCCCAGGTCCTCGACCGGATTGCCGAGATGCGCCAGTTCCCAGTCCAATACCGCGCGGATGCCGTCCGGGGCGATGAGGAAGTTGCCGAGCCGGAAGTCGCCGTGCACCAGAGCGGTCGGGCGGCGAACGGGCGGATGATCGCGGAGCCAGCGCAGGCCCATTTCGACGGCCGGACGGGGATCGTCGAGATCACGATAGATCTGCTCGATCGCGTCCAGCGGGTCGTGGTCGTCGAGCAGGCTCAGTGTGTCCAGCGCGGTGCGGTGGATCAGGCCGAGTACCCGGCCCAGGTCACCCGTGAGGTGGGTACGCAGCGGCTCGAACTCCGGATTTCGTTGCAGCTTACGGGGAATCGACTCGCCCTCGATCATGTCCATCAGCAGATACGGCGCATCGATTCCGGGTGCGGTGTCGCCGGTCGCCAGAACAGCCGGGACGGGGACACCGGCCACGGCAGCCGCCCGCAAACAGGCTGCCTCGGCCCGCATCCGGGCGGGATCACCGTGTCCGGGCGGATCGCGGCGCAGCACGGCTCGCACGGGAGCGCCCGCCGGGTCGCGCGCGTTCACGGCGTAGACCTGTTTGCTGGCGCCCCCGGTGAACTGCCGTAGATCGACGTCGGTGATGGTGTGTCCGGTCACGGCGCCCAGCACCGTGCCGACGCCAACGGCCAGCGTGATCGTTTCGGACGCAGGGGATTCCGGCATCACAGCCATGGCGCGGACTCGGGAGACTTCAGGAGACGGCGCGCGGTGGACATGCGGTGCACCTCGTCGGGCCCGTCGTAGACACGGGCGTAGCGGGCCTGCCGGTACATCCGCTCGAGCGGCGTGTCGGCGGTCAGGCCGAGCGCGCCGTGCACCTGGATGGCGCGGTCGATGACGTTGTGCAGCATGCGCGCACCCCAGAACTTGATCAGTCCGACCCGTACCCGGTAGTCCTCCCCGGCATCCATCGCGCGGGCCGCGTCGAGGGTCATCAGCCGGGCGGCGTGGATCTCGGCGGCGGATTCGGCGATGTACCGGTGGATTTCGCCCTTCTCGGCGAGCAGGGAGCCGTGCGCGTACCGGGTGTTGGCCCGTGCGCACATCAGTTCGTAGGCTCGCTGCGCCTGTCCGAGCCAGCGCATGCAGTGGAAGATCCGGCCGGGGCCGAGGCGATCCTGTGCTACGGCGAAGCCCTTGCCACGCTCGCCCAGCAGGCTCGCGGCCGGGACACGCACGTCGGTGAGCCGCACCTCGTAATGATCGCTCGGGTCGTGGCCCATCGTGGGGATGGAGCGGACGATCTCGAAGCCGGGCGTATCGGTCGGCACGATGATCGCGCTGATCCTGGAATGCCTGGGCACGGAGTCGGATTCGGTATTGGCGAACACCGTGCAATACGCCGCCTGCGCGACTCCGGTGGTGAACCACTTGTGCCCGTTGATGATCCAGGTGTCGCCGTCGAGTTCGGCGCGGGTGGCGATGAGGGTGGGATCCGAGCCGGCGACCTCCGGTTCGGTCAGTCCCACCGACGGCAGGATATCGCCGGTCACCATGGGCGGGATCCAGCGGCGGCGCTGTTCGTCGGTGCCGTGCCGGTGCAGCATGAGGGTGTCCTGCATGGAGACCGAACCGACGGCCAGCTGGCCGAACTCCGAACGGCCGATGATCTCGTTGAGGTAGACGAAATCGAGGAACGGCACTCCGCCGCCGCCGATTTCGGCCGGATGGCCCAGTGCCCACAGGCCGAGTTCCTTGGCGCGCTCGCGCAGCCCGGCCAGTGCCGCGCGGGCGGCATCGTCGTCCCGGATCAGTGCGGCCTCCTGCGGGATGACCTCCTCGTCGATGAATGTCCGCATCTGCGAGGTCAATTCGGCGATGGGGCCGGGTCGGTCGGTCGTCATCACCGCTCCCCGGCCGAGGCGGACACCGCGTACAGCGGCCGAATCGCGGCGGAGTCGACGTACTCGTCGATCCGGGTGATGCGACCGTCCCGCACCTGCACGAACAATCCGGCGGGCACCTCCAGGGGGCCGTGCCCCGGCAGATGACCGCGTACGACGTGCTGCTGTGCGAAGCCCTCCGGCAGCGGATATCGCCGGATATCCTCGTAGCGAAGGTTTTCCACGGTTCGCGACAGCCAGCGCAGCACCCGCAGATTCTGCGCGACGGTCTCCTCGGAGTTCTTGTCGTTGTGCCAGATGCGCGCGTCGGGTGCGTACATGTCGGTCAGCGCCGCCGCGTCGCCGGCGCTGACGGCGGCGAAGAAGCGATCGGCCAGGTCGTCCATGCGGGGGAACCTCTTCCGGGGGTGAATTCTCGTTCGTGCGTCGTGGCGGGCGCCCGATGGCTGCCGCACGTGGCCGGTCTCGTGTTACTTCTCGTCCGGGTCGAGTCCGAGTGCGCCGACCGACATCCGGTCGAGGGTGTCGAGCAGGGCGTCCTCGTCGGCGTCCTCGCCCTGGATCAGCCACAGGTAGAGGGTATGATCGACCATCGCGGCCATGACGCGAGCGGCCAGCTCGGGGTCGAGTTTCGGGCGGACCAGGCCCTCGCCCTGCCAGCGGGCGATGGCCCGCGCGGTCCGGTCGATGAACTGGCGGCGGTGCTCGTGCCGCAGCTGCCGGAATTCCTCGTTGAACGTCGCGACCTGCTCGACGATCGCCATCATCCGGGCATTGCGCCGGTACGCCCGGTAGTAGGAGCGGTTGGCGGCGATCAATTTGGCGGCCGGGGACAGATCCGCCGCGGCCGGGTCGCGGCGGTGCATATCCTCGAACAGCCGCGTGCTCAACTCGCCGAAGACATCTTCCTTGGACTCGAAGTAGCGATAGAAGGTTCCGTAGGAGACGCCCGCCTCCTGGGAGATCTGCTCCACTCGGGTATCGAGGAATCCGGCGGACTCGAAGACCGTCCGGGCGGCATCCAGTAACGCCTCGCGCGTCCGGCGGCCCCGCGGTGTCAGAGTGTCGGCTGCGGCGGGGGGAGCGGTATTGACAGATGACTTCGCCACGGACCACACTATCCAATAACATGACATGACTGTCAAGTCATTTTATGGGCAGTGGAAGGATTACCCATGAACGCCTCCAACCCGAAATACGAACTGGGCGGGATCAACCACCTGGCGCTGGTCTGTTCCGATATGCGGCGGACCATCGACTTCTATTCGGGGACACTCGGCATGCCGTTGGTCAAGACTATCGAACTGCCCGGTGATCTGGGGCAGCACTTCTTCTTCGACTGCGGTGGCGGAAACAGCATCGCCTTCTTCTGGCTCGCCGACGCGCCCGAGGCGAGTCCGGGGCTCGCGGCGCCGAAGGGCCTGCCCGACGAGGGCGAGTTGCTCAGCGGGGTGGGGTCGATGAACCATGTGGCGTTCGCGGTCCCGCCGGAGCGGTTCGACGAGTATTACGAGCGGGTCCGGGCCGACGGCATCAAGGTCAGCCGGATCCTCAACCACGACGACAGTCGCTCCGGCGTCTCGCGCGAGGTGCACGCGGGAACGTTCGTGCGCTCGTTCTACTTCCAGGACCCCGATGGGATACTGCTCGAATTCGCGTGCTGGACTCGCACTTTCACCGACGCCGATGTATCCCACGAGCCGAAGACCGCCGCCGATCGCCGCGTGTCGGCCGGCCTGTAGCACGATCCGCGACTGCCGCGTGCCGTGAGTGCGCGGCCAAATCGCCACGACCCGAGAGGATTACGCGCCATGCCGCGTCTACGTGAAGTGCCCCGCGCCGAAGTGACCGACGAGAGGATCCTGTCCTTCTACGATCGCCTGTTCGGCCCCGACAAGGACCCCGCCGTCGACCACGGCACCATTCACGGAACCCCCGGCGACTGGTGGACCGTATTCGCCCAATCGCCGGACGTATTCCGCCATGCGGTCCGGGGTTTCGGCGTCTACCGCAACGCCACACTGGATCCGGCGCTGCGGGAGCTCGGTCAGTGCCGGGCCGGATATGCCCGCGGCAGTCAGTTCGTCTTTTCGCAGCACTGTAAGCAGATGCGCTCGCTCGGCGTGCCCGAGGAGAAGATCGCCGCGATCCCGCACTGGCAACTCAGCGAAAACTTCTCCGAACTCGAACGCGCCGTACTGGCCTACACCGACGGCCTGGTCCACGACGGCGGCCGGGTGCCGGACGAGGTGTTCGCGGTACTGAAGGCGAACCTCAGCGACCCGGAAATCCTGGAGCTGACCTACATCACGACGATGTACGACATGCACGCCACCATCTGCCGGGCGCTGCGCCTGGAATTCGACGACCGCCCAGAGCTTGTCGCGGAGGTGCAGATTCCCGAGGGCGTCGAGGTGCGCGACCTGTCCGCCGATCTGTCCGGGGGACAGTGAAGCGGGGGTGACAGCCGCCCATCAGCGGGCGGCGTGCGGTGCGCCGGGGCCCGGATCGATCCGGACCGGCCCGCCGGCTGTCGGCGTGATCGGGAAATCGAAGATCGCGGTGGGGATGTAGATGGTCGCACAGGAGTTCGGGATGTCGACCACGCCGGAGAAGCGGCCCTCGATCGGCGCCGCGCCCAGTAGGAGGTAGGCCTGCTCGCGGCTGTAGCCGAATTTGCTCAGGTAGTCGATGGCGTGCAGGCACGCGCGCTCGAACGACAACTGGGAGTCCAGATATCGCTGTTCGCCGTCGAGGGTGACCGAGGTGCCGGAGAAGGCCAGCCATTCGGAGTAGACCGGACCTTCGTTGCCGGGCTGGAAGATCGCGTTCTCGGTGACGCCGTACAGCTCCATACCGTTTTTGATCAGATCGACCCGCAGATCGATGAATCCGCCCATTTCGATTGCGCCGCAGAAGGTTATCTCGCCATCGCCCTGGGAGAAGTGCAGATCGCCGACCGACAGGTTGGCGCCGGGGACGAACACGGGATAGAACACGCGGCTGCCGCGGGTGAGGTTCTTGATGTCTTGATTGCCGCCGTTCTCGCGGGGCGGAGCGGTGCGTGCCGCCTGTGCGGCCACCCGTTCGTGGTCGTCGCCGGTCAGCGCGCCGAGCACGGCGTCTCGCGGTTCGGGCGGCAGCGCGAGCGGCGGCACCCGCTGCGGATCGGTGGCGATCAGCGCGGCCTCCCGGGTGTTCCAGGTGGTGAGCAACTCGTGTGAGGGCGCGGTGCCCATGAGGCCGGGGTGTGTGATGCCGGTGAACCGGACGCCCGGAATATGCCGTGAGCTGGTGGTGTGGCCGCGGAAATCCCAGATGGCCTTGTACGCGTCGGGAAAGTGCTCGGTGAGGAAGCCGCCGCCGTTGTCGGTGGGGAAGATGCCGGTGTAACCCCAGCCCTGGCCCGCCAGCGGGCCGGAATCCTCCTGCGGGATGGGACCGATGTCGAGAATGTCCACGATGAGCAGGTCACCCGGCTCTGCCCCCTCGACGGCGAACGGACCGGACAGGCAGTGCACGGTGGACAGCGGCGCGTCGCGCACATCCTCGGCGGAGTCGTCGTTGTGTATCGCGCCGTCGAACCACTCGCGCACGTGGACCCGGAATTCCGTGCCCGGGGTGACGGTGGCGGCGGGCGGGATATCCGGATGCCAGCGGTTGTGGCCGACGAGCTTCTGGTCGGTGAACTTCTTGGCCGAATCGAGCGGGTACAGCAGTTCGGGCATCGGTGCCTCCTCGGGACTCAGGGACGGGGGAGCTTGGCGTGCAGTGGGTTTCGGGTTGTCCGAACGCGCCCGCCGCCGGGCGGGGCGCTCACGACGGCGGGCCGGTCGGCGGTGCCGGCGGTGGCGTCGAGCAGGCGCGTCGCGGTCGAGCCGGTGTGCAGCAGCGCCCCGGCGGTCATGCGCCGCCGCGCGGCGCCGGTGCAGCCCGGGCAGGCAACGGTGTCGGGGACCTCCGCCATGCGGTGGAAGCGGTCGAAGCTGCCACAGGCGGTGCAGGCGAACTCGTAGTAGGGCATTGCGCAACTCCTGGTTCGGGTTCGCCTCGATATTACTTTCATTTGTGCATATTTCAGATGACTATGATGAAAATGCTCACCTGTCTCGTATGCGAAACGGCTGCATTAAGTACGAGTTACGAGATCAGCGTCCCGTATCCGGCAAGTAAATATTCAAATGAAGTATATTCATTTGAAACTGTTGACCCTATGGTCGGTTCTCGTTGGGTCCTGCGGGCTGTACCAGCCCCCCGACTGCTAGGAGAACGGCATCATGAGCACAACCACCCGATGGCGACGGTTCCAGGAGTGGGCCGCACGCGACAACATCGAGGACTACTCACTGCGCTACGCGCCGAAGTCCTTCCGCCGTTGGAGCCCGATGGCCTGTGCGGTCGCCGCGCTCGGCGGCATCGCCTACCTCGCCGATTATTCGATCGGCGCGTCCATCGCGGTCACGCACGGATCCGCCAGTGCCGTCATCGCGATCCTGGTGGCGGCCGTGACGATCTTCCTCACCGGCATTCCGATCGCCTATTACGCCGCCAAGTACAACCTGGACATGGACCTGCTCACTCGCGGAGCGGGTTTCGGATACTTCGGCTCGACGCTGACCAGCCTGATCTACGCCAGCTTCTGCTTCATCTTCTTCGCGCTGGAGGGATCGATCATGGCTCAGGCCATGAAGCTGGCCTTCCACATTCCGCTTCCGTTCGGCTACGTGATCGGTTCGCTGCTGATCATTCCCCTTGTGCTGTACGGCATGTCGGCGCTGGCGAAGTTCCAGGTGTGGACCCAGCCGCTGTGGCTGATCCTGTTCGCGGCGCCGCTGGTGATGATCGCCATCGGCGATCCGCATGGCGTGCACGGGTTTCTGGCATGGGCCGGGAACGGCGGCAGTCATCGGGTGAGCGCCGTCGCGGTCGGTGCGGGCGCCGGCGTGGCGCTGTCGCTGATCGCCCAGATCGGCGAGCAGGTCGACTATCTGCGATTCATGCCGGAGAAGTCGGAGACACCGCCGCTGCGCTGGTGGGGTGCGGTCCTGGCGGCCGGGCCGGGCTGGGTGATCCTGGGTGCGGCCAAACAGCTGTGCGGCGCGTTCCTGGCCTTCTATGTGGCAGGACAGGTCGGTTTCAGCCGGGCCACCGAGCCGATCGAGCAGTTCCTCGGCGGTTACGGCTCGCTCCTGCACAGTCACGCCGCGGCACTGACCGTTGCGACGGTGATGGTGCTGCTGTCGCAGATCAAAATCAATGTGACGAACGCGTATTCGGGATCGCTGTCGTGGTCGAACTTCTTCAGCCGCGTACTGCACATCCACCCCGGGCGGGTGGTGTGGCTGGCGCTGCACATCGCGATCGCACTGTCGCTGATGCTCGGCAATATGTTCACGGTCTTGAACACGATCCTGGGGTTCTACTCGAACGTCGCGATCGCCTGGGTGGGCGCGATCGTCGCGGATCTGGTGATCAACAAGGGGATTCTGAAGATCAGTCCGCCGTATATCGAGTTCAAGCGGGCGTACCTCTACGCGATCAATCCGGTCGGTTTCGTCTCGATGCTGGCCGGGTCGGCTCTATCGATCGCGGCCTACTTCGGGGCGTTCGGCTCGTTCCTCGAGGCATGGTCTCCGTATCTCGCCCTGGCGGTGGCGGTCGTGCTGGCGCCGGTCATCGCGCTGGCCACCGGCGGCAAATACTATCTGGTGCGGCCGAATCCGCTGCGTGAGGAGATCGAGAAGGAACCGCTGTGGGCGGGGCAGACCCTGCTCGACGTGGTGGACGGCAAGCGCTACGAACTGCCGGATATGGTGCACGACTGTCCATTCCATGGCGGGCCGGTGTCCTCGCTGACCTGCACGCTCACCAAAGACTGTGGCGACCAGTGCCAGAAGCCGTCCTATACGAGCACGGTGGTGGCCGAGGATCTCGACCTGGCGCCCGCGCGGGACTGACGAGGGGTCGGCAGCGGACAGGGTTCCCGAGGTCCGCTGCCGATGTCGTTCCCGCGCTCAGGCCGTCAGTTCCGCCCGGACCTCGAAGCGGAGCAGGTCGGCTCCGGCGACGTATACCGGCTGAGTGGTATGTGTTCCGCGCACCCTGACCTCGCCGCGCGGACCGTGATAGGTGACGTGCGAGGCGGTGTTCTCGATGGCGCGCAGGTTCAGGCTCCCGGCCTGCCTGGCCAGCGAGGCGAACAGCAGCAGTCCCTCGTAGCAGGATTCGCCGATGTTGTTCAGTGCCGGTGCGTTCGAGCCGAATCGGGCCGTGTACCGGCTGCCGAAATCCATGCTCTCCCGAGAAACCACGCTCTCGAAAAACCCTGAAGCGGTGAACAATCCATGTGTACTTCCGGGTCCACCGGCCAGCAGCACATCCTCGGCGATCATCATGCTGAGCCGGACGCGACGCTCGTCGAGTCCGGCCGCGGCGAACGCGCGGTTGAAGGCCGCGCCGTCCGCACCCACCATGAGCAGCAGGACGCCGTGCGCGGGGGAGTCGCGGATCAGGTCCAATGCGGCGGTGAAGTCACGCCCGCCGAGCGGGACGAAGGCCGAGCCGACCACATCGATATCTGTTTTCGCAGCGAATTCGATTGTCGCCCGCGCTGTTTCGCGGGGCCAGACATAGTCGTTGCCGATCACGCACCAGCGCCGCACGCCCAGTTCCGCGCGCATCCAGCGCAGTGCCGGAAACAGTTGTTGCTCAGGGGTTTCCCCGACCATGTAGACGCCGTCGGAGTTCTCGCCACCCTCGTAGAAGGTGGTGTAGACGTACGGCACGCGCCCGGCCGTCTGCGGCGTTATCACCTTGCGCGCGTTGGACAGATGCCAGCCCACCACTCCGTCGACCAGGCCGCGGCCCACCATCTCCTCGACCCGCGCGGCCAGCACCGGCAGCGGCGCACCCGCGTCGACCGGATGCAGCCGCACTCGGCGGTCCAGGATGCCGCCCGCGGCGTTGATATCGTCCAGTGCGAGTTCGGCACAGGCCTCGGTAGACGGTCCGAACATTCCGGCGGGCCCGCTCAGCGGCACCACCAGGGCAATGTCGACCGTGTCGCGAAGGTCCCGGTTCGCCACGGGAACCACCACCCGAATGCTTGCTGATGAAAATAATTCATACGACGCTGTACAGTGCTGGTGTGGACGATAGCACCGCCCTGACCGCTCTGGATGATCTCGCTCGGCTCGTGCGACGGGCGTCACAGGAATTGGATCGGGCGATCGCCACCTGTCTGGGTGAATCGGCGGTCGGCCGCTGGCATGTGCTGAACGCGGTCACCGCGGCCGAGGGGCTGTCGATGTCGCAGCTGGTCGACGCCACCCTGCTCAACTCCGCGACGCTGACCCGGCTGATCGACGCGATGATCGCCGACAACCTCGTGCATCGCAAGGTCGACGACACCGACCGCCGCCGCGTGCTGGTTTTCCCGACCCGCCGAGGCCTGCTCACCTACAGGGGCATGTCCGAGGCTCTTGTCTCCAGCGGCCTCACCGGCCTCGCCTCGAAGTCCCCGGCGATCACGAAATCCCTTGCCGCACTGGTCGACCAGATCGCGGCGACCGCGCAACCCCACGAACCGACACTGTTGCGGTAGGGAAGTTCACGAGTCGGCGATGGCGCCGAGTAGTTCGCAGGCGCGGGCGACCGTGCGCTGATCCTCGGGGCTGAGTGCGGCGAGTTGGGCATCGAGCCAGGCGTTGCGCTGGCTGCGAGTGGCGCGGGCGAGTGTGGCGCCCTCGGTGGTGGTGCGGAACAGCACCTTGCGGCGGTCGTTCGGGTCGGGGGTGCGGATCGCGTAACCGGCCGAGGTGAGCCGGTTCAGGGTCTGGCTCATCGACGCGGGGGCGACGCGACCGGCTTCGCTCAGTTCGGTGAGGGTTCGTGGGCCGCGCTTGTGCAGGTAGGTGAGGACCTCGAGGGCCGTATCGCCGAGTTCGCCCGCTGGAAGTTCGCTACGGAACCGGCGATAGAGCCGGCCCACCGCCGATCGCACCTCGGCGCCGAGTCCGGTCTCGTCGAGAACGCCGGAATTTTCAGCGGTTGCCTCCGTCTCCATAGTTCATTAGTATACCTAAAAGAACACCTTTAGTATACCTAAGAGCTTGAACCATGGATCGCTCACCAAGGAGACGAAGCATGCCCGCAAACCCCCTGGGCGTTGCGCTGCGTAACCGGCGCGCCGGCCACCACACCCTGGTCTGGGCCCGCCCCGACCTGCAAGCCCCGGAGAACTTCACCCTGACCAGCCCCGCCTTCGATCACGGGGCGCCCATACCGGACAGGCATCGCGGCAGGCTTTTCGGTGCGAACATCTCACCCGCCCTCACCTGGACACAGCCACCGGACGGCACCGTCGAACTGGTGCTCATCGTGCAAGATCCCGACGTCCCTATGGGCAAGCCGGCCAGTCACGCCCTCGCTCTGGGGATCGACCCCGCGCTGCACGGCATCCCGGAGAACGCCCTCGCCGACCCCAGCCCGGTTCCGGGCATCCAGCACGGCAAAGGCCCGCTCGGCCGGCGTGGCTGGGCCGGGCCGATGCCGATTCGATCACACGGGCCGCACGCCTATGTCTTCCAGTTGTTCGCCCTCGACCAGGCCTCCGGACTGTCGGCCGGGTTCACCCTGGACCAGGCGATCACCGCGATGGCGGGCCATGTCGGCGGTCGCGCCCGGCTGGAGGGGACCTACGAAATCCGTTGACGCCCGGTCGGATATCACGCCGCCGGAGAAAGAAGCTGCTCGATGACGCACCCAACGACCATCGATCTGAATGGCCGATTCTTCACCGACCCGAACGAGCTGTACGAACGGTTGCGCCGGGAGTCCCCGGTCGTGCGGGTGACCATGCCGACGGGCCTGACCGCCTGGCTGGTCACCCGCTACGAGGACGTCCGGCCCGCGCTGAACGATCCGCGCCTGTCCAAGCATGCCGCCAGATACGTCGAAATCCTTGACCGGCAATCGATCCCGCGTGACGGAGGAAGGCTCGGCGACTCCATGGCCGGGCATATGCTCAACACCGACCCGCCGGACCACACTCGGCTCCGCAAGCTGGTCAACCACGCGTTCACGCCGCGGGCGGTCGCGCGGATGCGGCCTCGCATCGAGGAGATCGCGCACCGGCTGGCCGACTCGATGGCGCGCGAGGGCGCCGGTGGGGCCAGTGTCGATCTGATCGACGAGTTCGCCTTTCCGCTGCCCATGACCGTCATCTGCGAGCTTCTCGGCGTACCCGAGGACGCGCGCGACGATTTCCGCGCCTGGTCGAACACGCTGCTCGCGGTCTCGCCGCAGCACGAGCGCATCGCCGCGGCCGCAGCGGTGCGTGAATTCCTGGCTCGGCTCGTCCAGGACAAGGCCGAAAACCCGGGCGACGACATGCTTTCGGCGATCGTCCAGGCCTCCGAGGACGGTGAATCACTCTCCCTCGGCGAGGCCATGTCGACGGCGTCCCTGCTGCTCGTAGCCGGGCACGAAACGACGGTCAATCTGATCGGCAACGGTGTGCTGGCTCTGCTGCGCCACCCCGATCAGCTCGCCGCGTTGCGCGCCGATCCGTCTCTGGCGCCCGGCGCCGTCGAGGAAATTCTGCGCTTCGACGGCCCGGTCAACCTCGCGACCTTGCGCTACACCACCGAGCCGGTCGAGTTCGCTGGGACCACGATCCCGGCCGATGAGGTGGTACTCGTCTCGCTGGTGTCGGCCAATCGCGACCCGGACCGCTACCACGAGCCGGCCGAACTGGATATCACCCGCGACACCACCGGGCACGTCGCGTTCGGCCACGGGATACACCACTGCCTCGGCGCCCCGCTGGCTCGGCTCGAGGGTGAGATCGCCTTGCACACCCTCGTCCAACGGTTCCCGGATCTGGCCCTCGCCGAGGAGCCGGAGCGTCTGATCTGGCGGGAGAGCACGCTCATCCACGGTGTGGCGCGACTACCCGTCCGCCTCTGACAGGAGTATTTCAGTGGAAACTCCGCACACACTGTCGCCGCGTGGGCGCACGGTTGTATTGCTGACCTGCTGCCTGAGCGTGTTCGTGGCGGGACTCGACGTGACGATCGTCAACGTAGCGCTGCCTTCGATCCAGCGGGACCTGCATGCGCCGGTCAGCGGCCTGCAGTGGGCGATCGACGCCTACACGCTGGTCATCGCGTGCCTGCTGATGTTCTCGGGTTCACTGGCCGACAGGTTCGGCCGGCGGCGTATTTTCCAGATCGGCCTGGCGATCTTCTCGCTCGGCTCCCTGCTGTGCAGCATCTCGCCCTCCCTCGAGGTCCTGGTCGCCTGCCGTGCGATGCAGGCCGTCGGCGGGTCGATGCTCAATCCGGTCGCCATGTCGATCATCGCCACCACCTTCACCGAGCCGGCCGCGCGCGCTCGTGCGGTCGGTGCCTGGGGGACCGTGGCGGGGGTGAGCCTGGCCGGTGGTCCCGTCCTCGGTGGCCTGCTGATCAGCGGCCTGGGCTGGCGTTCCATCTTCTGGATCAATGTGCCGATCGGTGTCCTGGCCATCTATCTGACCCAGCGGTTCGTGCCCGAGTCCAAGGCGGTGCGCGGTAAGCGATTCGACCCGCTCGGCCAACTGCTCGTCGTCACCTTGCTCGGCCCGGTCACCGCCGCGGTCATCGAAGGGCCCCGGCACGGCTGGGGCTCGCCACTGATCGTCGTGTTGTTCGCTGTGGCTGTGGCGTCGGCGGCCGGACTGATCGCGGTCGAACGACGGCGGTTCGAGCCGCTGGTGGACATCCGGTTCTTCCGCAGCCCGGCGTTCTCCGGAGCGGCGCTCATCGCGCTGGTCGCCTTGATGACTCTCGGCGGATTCCTGTTCCTCAACACGCTCTACCTACAGGACATCCGCGGCTACAGTCCGTTGGGCGCGGGCCTGCTCACGATTCCGATGGCGGCCGCGATGGCGGTGTTCTCGGTCGTCTCCGGACGTATCGTGGCCGCTCGCGGGCCCCGGCCGGCGCTGGTATTCGCGGGACTGCTGCTGGCGGCGGGAACCGGTCTGCTGATCGGGGCCGACCGCGAGACGAGCGTCTGGTATCTCGTGCTCGCCTACCTGCTGTACGGGGCGGGCGCCGGCCTGGTCGGCACCCCGATCACCAATACCGCCCTGTCGGGGCTGCCGCGCGATCAGGCCGGAGTCGCCGGTGCGATCGCCTCGACCTTCCGCCAGACCGGCGCGGCGATCGGTGTGGCGGTGTGTGGATCTATCGTTGCAGGTAGCTCGGCCGGATTCGTCTCGGCGAGTCATATCGCCTGGACCCTGCTCGCCTGCTGCGGCGGTGCGACCGTGCTGCTCGGTCTGATTTCCACCGGTCGCTGGGCACAGGCTCACGCCGAACGCGGCGGCCGGCAACCGATGCAAGCGATGGAGGCGACCCGATGAGCGCCGGGGTCGAACGGCTCGGCCTCGCGGAGCGACGAGAACACCACGACGGCAATCGATTTCGACTACAGGAGGTCACCGCATGAAGTCTCGGCGTCTACCCTGCGCACTGGCCATCATCGCGTTCGCCGCGTTTCCCCTCACCGCGGCGCCCTCGTCCGCGACCCCTCCCATGACGGTGACCAGTACCGCCATGCCGAACGGGTCGACCGTCGGCCCCGCCCAGCGCTTACCACTGTGCGGCGGCCAGGACCGCTCGCCCGACCTGCGCTGGTCCGGCGCGCCCAGCACAGTCAAGAGCTATGCCGTGACACTGCACGACCCGGACGCGCCCACTCCCGGCGGCGCATGGCACTGGGTGGCCTTCGACATCGCGCCGAACGTCACCGCACTGCCCGAAGGTCTGCTCGCGCACACCCCGCTGGCCCGGCAGGCCGCCAATGCCGGCGGCGATCCCCGTTACGACGGCCCATGCCCGCCTCCCGGCCCGCCACACCGCTACGTCGTGACCGTGTACGCCCTCGATACCGTGTCCCTGCGACTGCCCGACGGCGTCGACAACGCGACGGCACGCGCGGACATCAAGGCCCACACGATCACGACCGCACAGCTCATCGCGACCTACGGACTGTAGACCCCCCTCGGCCACGCCACCCAGCTGTCGGCCGGCTTCACCCTCGAATGCCGTGGGGCGTGTGGCCCACGTGGTTCCGACACGACCGGTTATCGCAGGCCCGTCCGGACCGACCACGGCAACCGGTGGCGCACTCCCGTCATGTGGTTCGAGGCACGCTCGGTACTGCTCGCAGGTGCACCGTGAACTCAACCTGCGCGGCGTGTGTGAAAAGCTTTGCGCCGCAGCGGATCACTCGGCTCCGGGAAGGTCTGGTGTGTGGCCGGTCGCGTTGGCGATGGCCTGGTCGAGATCTTGCGGCAGCAGGAACCTCTTGTCTACCAAGGCATTGGCGGCGTCGCGGATCGCGGAGTGATCCGGTGCGGCCGGGGTCCGGGGCGACAGGTGGCTGCCCATCATCTCGTAGAGCACGTCGGGCAGGCCGTCGATGTGGGCGCGGGGGTTCCAGCCGGTGTACGCGGCCGTTCCGGCGGCGAGGTCGGGTAGGCGGATACCGGCGATCTCGTTGCCGTGTTCGTCGACGTCCGACACCAGCGCGATGAGCGGATCGCCGAGTTCGACCGGACAGGCGGTGCTGTCGGGGTCGATGATCGGGGTCCACGGCAGGTAGTCGACGTCGGGGAGCGCGGCGTCCGGAAACGCGGCGCGAATACGGTCGAGGACGTGCTCGCGGGTGGTGGCGGTCCCGTCGGCGCGGCGGGGGACCTGGCTGGGCGCGGGCTCGAGGCCGTCGCAGACCCATTGTTCGAGTTGGACGAACAGCGCGCGCAGTGCGAGCGCGGGTTCCAGGTCGTTGCCGGGATTGGCCGTCGGCATGAGCTTCTTGAGTTCCGGGACCCGGCCGATGTGGTCGGTACCGGCGATCAGGTAGGCCCGGGCGTCCGGATCCTCGGGGAGGTCCTCTCCGGTGCGGGCGTCCTGGTGGATCAGTGCGGCGTCACCGCGCCAGTACTCCCAGGAACTGTTGGTGAACATGATCTTCGGGGTGCCGCCGATCGCGCGCTGGCGGGCCAGCAGCGCCGTGGTGTCCAGCGGTGCGCCGTACGCGGGAGTCAGCGGATGGGTCAGGCCGGGCTGTCCGTAGCGCTGGTTGAACTCTCCCCGTCGCGCGCTGGCGATCAGGCTGAACACCCCGTCGAATACCTGTGCGCCGGATTCGTCGACGTTGAGGCCCTCGAACAGGAACTGCCGCAGCGCCCGGCCGCACTGCGACACCCCGGACGCGAAGACGTACTCGTGCTCGGCACGCAGGTGGGCGCCGAAGTCCCGCAATGCCAGCAGGCCGGCCCCGACAACCGGTGCGAACGATGACCGATACACCAGCCGGTAGGTGTGAAAGGCGCGGAAACCGCCATCGATCGCGAAGCTGGTCGGGCTGGTGAATCGCCATTCCGACCGGGGCACGATCCGCGCCGTCGCCATGGGTGCGGTGCGGACGGTGAGGGTGGCCTCGGGATCGTGCACATCGGCGGTCGGGTACTCGCTGAAGCGGGCCAGCGGCGAGGAGTCGCTCAACGCGTGTTCGGCCTGATCGAAATCCGGCCGGAATTCCACCCGCAGCCGCCCGGGCTCCACCTCGGCGACCGGCGCGGTCAGTCCCAGCGCCCCGGACGAGCGAAGGACGTCCCACTGCCAGCCGCACCAGGCGATGGTCCAGCCGCGCCGCAGCAAGAAGGCATCTCCGGCGGGCGGCACTGCCGTCGGGTCGAATGTCAGCGGGGACAGCAGCGTATCGGACGGGCCGTTGAAGGGAAGCCCCATCGTCATACCGCGATTCGGCACCGTGAACAGGGCACGGCCGTTACCGCCGCGCACCGGGCGCAGCAGACGCACGTCGGCGTCGAACCGGACTCGCCCGTCGGCGCCGCGCGGGGCCCGGTCGAGATCCACGATGCGGGCGTTGGCCGGATCGGCGGGGTCGACCGCGAACTCCGCGGTCGCGCTCACCCACTCGTAGGGAAGATCCTCGTAAGGCTCGACCGACTTGACGGTCAGGGTCTCGAGCATGGCGCTCCTCGTCGGACTCCGGTGATGTACGAACCTTCGAAGTAGTTCTGCACCATAGTAATTTGATTCGCGACCACCACCACGGGGGCGCATCCGAAGGAGATGTCATGAGATACCGCTGGTTTGCGCTTCCCCTGGGTGTTCTGGGTCTGAGCACCTCCTTGGCGACCGGTGTCGGGCACGCCGCCCCGGCTCCGGTCGCACTGGGCGGCGGATCGGGTCTGATCGTCGGGAAACTCGCGCGGAATCTCGGCCCGATCACGAACACCGGTGAATTCGTGTGCTCGCTGGCGACCATCGGGCACGATCGCGCCGGCCGGTTGGTCGGGCTGACCGCTGGGCACTGCGGTCCGCCGGGCACTGCCGTCATCGCCGAAAACGCGGTATCCGCCGGAGTGGTGGGCACGATCGAGTCGTCCACCGGAAAATCCCGGGGAGACCAGCAGGGGCTGGACTACGCGATCATCGAATTCGATCCGGCGAAAGTCACCCCGATGCGTACCGTCGGCGGTACGACGATCTCATCCATCGGCGCCACTCCCGCACGGGGTGCGACCGTGTGTCACAGCGGCCGTACCTCCGGCTCGAACTGCGGCGTCGTATTGGGGTCGTTCAGAACGGTTCTCGACGGACTGACCGCGCCCCTGCCGGGCGGCGATGGGGTGTGGAGTGGGCTCTCACCGGATATCGGCAACCGGATTCTCGATAAGGCCACCTCCGCACCGGGTGATTCCGGCGGGCCGGTCACCGACGGCGACCGCTTGGTCGGTATCCAGGAGGGCGTGATCACGCCGCCGTTCATTCCGGCGGAAGTTCCGCTGCATATCGCCGCGGTCTTCGTGCCGATCGACCGCGTCATGCGGGGTATCGACGCGACCGGCGGAATCGGGGCCGGATTCCGGCCGATCTGACCTGCGGTCGATCAGTTCCGGGGCGCGAGCCTGCCCACACCCCCGAGGGCCAGGGTGGCGGGGATATCGTCGGGGACCTCGTCCGGACGCCACCGGGGCAGGTCGGTCAGTCCCGGTTCGATCAGGTCGAATCCGTCGAACAGCGCCGCGATGTCGTCGCGCGAGCGCATGACGGCGGCGGTGCTCGTGGACTGCGAGACCTTGTTGATCTTGTCGACCAGGTGGCGGGGGCCGTCGCTGCAACCGTGTGAGATCGCCAGATAGCTGCCCTCGGCCAATTTCTCGCGGACCCGCGCGACGATCGTCCGCGGGCCCGCGTCCTCGGGAATGACGTGCAGCACGGCGAGCATCAGCACGGCCACGGGCCGGGTGAAGTCCAGCAGCCCGGTGATGGCCGGATTGTCCAGGACGGAGTCGATCCGGGTGACATCGCCGCGCACGACCGTCGCCCGGGAGTCCGCGGTCAGGATCCGGCGGCCGATGGATACCGCGACCGGATCGATGTCGACGTAGGCCACGCGCACACCGGGGGCGATATTGTTCGCGATCTCGTGCACATTGCCGACGGTGGGAATCCCGGAGCCGAGGTCCAGAAATTGGCGTACCCCCGCCTCGGCGACCAAATAGGTGACCACACGCCGCAGGAACGTTCGATAGGCACGCGTGGTCGCGATGAGATCCGGATCCGTGCGTGCCAATCCGTCGGCGAGAGTCCGATCGACCTCGAAATTGGCGAATCCACCGAGCATGTAATCGTAGATGCGAGCCACGCTGGGCGTTGTGGGGTCGATATCCTCCGGCAACCAATCCGGCAGGGAAACGCTCATCCGCACAGTATGGAACACCCGTCCCGTTTTCGCCCGGCTCTATTCCCAGCGTTATCAGGCGCGAGAGTTGGCTGGAAGATGTGATCGAGCAATCGGCTCAGCGAGCGAATCGCTCCTCGGCGGCCGGGGTGACCGGTGTGAAGAAGTTGAGCAGGTTGCCGTCCGGGTCGCGGACCAGCAGCGACCGGTTGCCCCAGGGCATCGTGGTGGGTTCCTTGACGACGTTGGTGACGAGGTCGGTGAGGTTTCGGAAGACTTGGTCCACATCCTCGACCACGAACTCGATGATCACGCTGTGATTCTCGGCCGGGCGGGTGGCGCCCGGCGCGAACATTTCGATGGTGCGGGTGCTGGACAGCGCGAGAGTGGCGCGGGGGGTTCGAATCTCGGCGAAATCGTCCGTCGACCAGATCGCCGCGAGGCCGGTGGCCTTCTCGTAGAACTGGGCCAGGCGTGCGATGTCGTCGGTGATGAGCCGGATCGAGATGAAGTCCATGATGTTCTCCTGTAGATCGCTGAACTGGTACTTTCCGATGCTAGAAGCAATAGTGGACAGAATCGGTCCAGTATTCGCAGTAAGATTGTGAGCGTGAATCGACCGACCGTCCGGGTGCTCGCGCTACTGGAATTGCTGCAATCGGGCGGTACCAGGACGATGGCCGAGCTCGCCGATCACCTCGATGTCGATGCGCGCACCGTGCGCCGATACGTGAATCACCTGATCGATCTCGACGTGCCCGTCGAAACCGTGCGCGGACGCTACGGCGGCTACCGCCTGGGCTCCGGCTATCGCCTGCCGCCGCTGATGTTCAGCGACGACGAGGCGCTGGCCGTGCTGCTCGGGCTGATCGCCGGACAACGAACAGGACTGACGGCGGCCGCCGCCACCGCGAGCGAAACGGCATCGGCCAAGATCCGGCGGGTACTGCCGGCCCGTCTGGCCGAGCGCCTCACCACCGTTCTGGAATCCCTGTCGTTCACCGAACCGTCCGGCGAAACCATCGCTCCCGCCGCCTCGGTCCTGCTCGCCGTCACCGACGCCGCACGCCACCACCGCCCCGTGTCGATCAGATACACCGACCGCCGCGGCCACCACAGCCGGCGCGTACTCCATCCGCGCGGAGTCGTCGCGCACGACGGACGCTGGTACGTCACCGGCGCCGACCCGGACGCGGGGGCGGATCGGACATTCCGGCTCGACCGGATCACCGACGCGAGAGCCCTGGCGGGATCGTTCGAGCCCACCGACGAGACCGACCCGGCACAGTCCCTTCTCGCCGGATTCGCCACCGCGGCATACCGGTACGACGTGGCCCTGCGCATCAACGCGACGATCACCCGGATCCGCGGCAGACTCCCGGCGGCCATCGCCACCGTGGAGGCCATCGACCCCGCATCGGATCCGGCCGGTGAACGCTGGCACCGTGTCGCCATCCGAGCGGAACGACTCGACTGGATACCCCCGATCCTGGCCGCGCTCGACCGGCCGTTCGTCATCGACGGTCCCGAGGAGTTGCGTTCGCTGGTCACACAGTTCGCGGGTCGCTTCGCCGACCGCGCCGGATTCCATTGCACCTGATGGCCATCGGGCGCGTCAGCGGGTGATGTGTTGTTATTGAGGCAGTTTCCCCGATGTTGTGAAAGGCACCGCACTAGTGATCGCACTGCCCGAAACCGTGAAGTCGCTACTCATTCGCACGGACTTCTCCGATCAACAGGCATGGGAGTCCTGCCGGTCGGCGATCGACGCCTCGGCGATGGAGGCTTCCGATGTGAGCATCGAGGAGGACGTCGAGATCCTCGACGATCCCGAGAACAGCGACCTCACCGTGGAACAGCTTCTCGCGCTGGAGAGTCTGGAAGACACGGATCACACGTATGTCATGCTCGCGGACCGCGAGACCATGGCGAGTGCCGAGCACCCCATTCTGCTTCTCGACCTGTTCGAGGACCAGCGCGGCGCCACCGTAAGAGTCGCATCCTGCGAACTGGGCGACGTGGTCGGCAACGTGGACAACGGCAACATCACCATCGCGGACTACGCCAAGGCCGCGCAGCACGCCGGTGACGGCGAGGTGTTCCGCGGCTTCGCGTAGCTCGGAACAAGCCTCGTCAGAGGAAGACTCGGGCGATATCCAGCCACCTGCTCGCATCCTCGCCGATCGCAGTGAGGTCGGTCTCGGCGCGGGACTTGCGGTGGGTGACGCGAAGACAGAAGTCCAGGGCACTGCCCTGGATCCGTTGCCCGGCGTCTTGCGGTCCCCATGCCCAGGTCAGGCCGTCGGGGGCGGTCAGCTCGACACGGAACGGCTCTGTCGGAGTAGGTAATTGGGCAGCGTAGAACGAGAGCTCTCGTCCGACGACTCCCAACGAGGCCACATGGCGGAGCCGGCCCGTCGGCCGGTGCGGGATGCCCACCGTGTCGTAGATGTCTTGTCCGTGGGCCCAGGTTTCCATCAGGCGAAGCGGCACCATGAGCCTCGCTGTCAATTCCGAGCCGTACCACGGAAATCCATGATCCAGTGGAACGTCACGCAGCGCCGCCGCCACCTCGGATCGACCGGTGCGCCATCGTTCCAGCAGTACCGCTCGCGGTTCGGCCGCTCCCGTGGCGGCGTCCAGATCGGCGTATCGGCTGCCCGCGTCGTCCGCCTGCTTCAGCACGTCGTCGAACGCCTCCGGGGCCCGTATGGCGATGAGAACGTTCGCGTCCGCCGCGGCCAGATGTGCGATCTGGTGTGCGATCGTCCACCCCACCGCCGGTGTGGGTTCGGACCAATCGGCGTGTGCCGATACCAGGGCGTCGAGCTCATCCCCCTCGGCCACCAGGTCGGGCAGAGCGAGATCGCGCTCCACATCGGACATATCGAGGCCGTAATCCAACATCCAGTAGCACCTTCACACACATCGACGGCAGGTGGCTCATCCGGGCATATCCTCGCATGCTATGAGCACAGCCACCGATACGACCGCCGTGACGAACTTGATCGCGAAGTACGCCGAACTGGTCGACGACGGGGACTTCGCCGGTGTCGGCACATTGTTCGCGGACGCCGAGTTCATCGGCGGCGGGGGATCGGTCCGGGGACGCGAAGGCGTCGAGGAGATGTTGCGCGGCACGGTGATTCGTTACGAGGACGGCACCCCGCGCACCCACCACGTCACGACCAACATCGCCATCGAATTCGGCGAGGCGGCCGATACCGCGGCGGCGCGCTCCTACTTCACCGTCTTCCAGGCCCTGCCGGACCTGCCGCTGCAGCCTGTGGCGGCCGGGCGCTACAGCGACCGCTTCGAACGCCGTGACGGACACTGGCGATTCGCCGAGCGCCGGGTCCGCGTGCACTTGACCGGGGACCTGACCCACCACCTGCGTATGCGGCTCTAGGCGTGGATTACCGAACGCGTACGGGCGCGCCCAGCACCGGTCTGCTGATGTCCGACACCGTCGGTCGCAGTCCGAGATAGTCGCAGGCGACCTGCAGCAGATCGACCCAGCCGTCCTCGAAGCTCTCGGGAGGCTCGTCGTTCTCGTCCCAGGGCGCGAGGGCGGCCCTGGCGAATCGGGCCAGCGATTCGGCCAGCTTCGGATCGTCGGTGTCGACGTCGTCCGGCGCGTCACCGTCGATGAAGGCCACCTGTTGGCCGTCTCGAATGATGGTCAGTTCCAGCTTGAGGCTGCTCGGGCTGAGGTAGACGTTGACGGCTTCCGTGCCCTGGGACAGCGGCTCGGTCCACTCCGCACTGCGTCCCCGGTAGCCGAAATCCTCGACCAGGACGGTGTGCCCGCCAAAGGCGAATGCGGCCGTGACGCCGTGATGTTCGGGCGGCTCGAGGGTGCTGACCTGGGCGACCAGCTCGGACCAGGGGGCGGTTCGGATGGTCTCGTCGTTGACGCCGAACCGGTCCAGGGCCTCTCGCGGGTCCACATCCCGCACCATCGTGATGCAGTAGCCGATCTCGAGATCCAGTCCGGTCTCGCTCACCCAATCCGAGGAGTAGCCTGCGCTTTTTGAAATCACCGTCATGCCTCCATCATCGATGCGCACCGAGAGATTATCCGAGGTCCCTGTGTTGTGCTGGAGTGGTGACCACGGTGAGTGCCACGCGCGGGCACAGGGTCGCGGCGTCGGTGGCCGATTCGATGTCGTCGGGGTGCAGAACCGGGTCACCGGGGGCGGGTGCGAGTGGATAGCCCCAGTCGTCGCGAGCCAGCAGGCCGGGGAGTAATTCGCTGCACAGGCCGCGGCCGTCGCATCGGGTCCAATCGATGTGCAGCCGTGTGGTTTCGGGTCGATGTGCGCTCATCGCAGGGGCCTCCTTCTGCCGATGTGCTCCTGTTCGGCCTGGCAGGCGCCACGCAGATGAAGGGTGAGGTCGCCGCCGAAGGCGTCGATCGCGGACCGGACCAGCCGGGCGGTTCCGTCCGGGTGATGGCAGGCGCCGCGGCCGTCGACGAGCCCGGCCAGCCGGGTGATCTCCCGAGGGTCGCCACCCGCGCCGTAGGCCAGATCGTGCATCCGGGCGGCCAGCTCGGGCAGTCCGTTGCGACAGGGGCCGCAGCGCCCGGCGCTCTGCGCGGCGAGGTAGGCGGTGATGTCGGCGGTGGCGCGCAGGCCGCATTCGGAGCGCGGCAGGACCCGCACGACTCCCGCTCCGAGGTGGGCGTGCAGCGGTCGCAGGGCCTGCGCCGACAGTGTTGCCCGGTGCAGCGCGGCCCGGGGGATCCAGGTGCCGTGGTATCCGCCGAGCAGAACAGCACGGACGTCCCGGCGGTCGATCCGTCCCGACTGCTCGATCACATCCTGTAGACCGCAACCGAATTCGGCCTCGACGACACCGGTGACGGTCGTTCCCGACAGGGTCAGGAGCATGGTCCCCGGTTCGTCGGGTGTTCCGGCGGAGCGAAACCAGCCGGGGCCGTAGCGGGCGATGAGGGCCAGGTGCGCAAGGGTTTCCACGTTCTGGATCAGAGTGGGTCGCCTGCGTAGCCCGGCTCGCGAGGTGCTGATCAACTGGTCGGCGGGGATGGGAGCGTGGCCGGCCAGCCGATTGATCACCGCGGTCTTCTCGCCCGCGAGGAAACTGTCTGCGGCAGCGGTAATTTCGATGTTCCGGGTGTCGTATCCGGTTGCCCGGCGCTCGTCGAGCGCCCGCCGGATCGGTTCGAGCACCGGTGCGGGCGCGTACAGGTGGCATTCCCGGGCTCCGACGGCGGCCGCCGCCGCGGACAAGCCGTCCAGCACAAGGTGCGGGGCGCGCGTCAGCAGTACCGCGTCCTTGCTGCTGTCCGGTTCTCCCTCGGCCCCGTTGGCCACGACGATCGCACGACTGCCCTCGGCGACGGCGGCCAATTTGCGGCCGACCGGAAACCCGGCGCCGCCGCGTCCCCGGAGCCCGGCCGCCTCGACGGCCGCGATCAGCCCGCCGAGTTCCGGCTCCGGTGGCCGCGGACCATAACCGGCCAGGTGCGCGGGCAGGCTCGGATCGGTGGCCGCGAGCAGACGGCGGGTGCCGACCGGCGCGGGTGAGAGATGTGTGGTCATCGTGCGCTCCGTAGCTGGCGGTATTCGGTGAAACCACTGCTCATCCGCCAGAGCACGGCGGCGGCGATGGTGCAGACGCACGTGACGACCACGGCGAGCAGCCATGGCTGCGTATTGTCGGAGCCGGCTCCCACCGCATGGACCAGCGCCACCGGCCACAGCAGGTAGGTGGCCCAATGCACCAGCCTGAACGCCCGCGGCCCGATGCGGCGGCGCAGCAGCGCGGAGATCATGATCGCCGCGAGCAGGTCGACCGCGACGGTTCCCAGTCCCAGCCACATCGGCCGGTAGGAGCCCGCGAACGGTACGAGCACGTCGATCAGCCGCAGCTGCGCGTGCGGGTCGATGAGCAGGCTGAGCACGTGCAAGCCCACCAGCGCGGTCGCGGAAATCGCTGCGCCGCGATGGAATTCGGCCAACCCGGTGCGCGGCAGCAGTACCGCGCGGCCGGAGCGGGCCGCGATACCCGCCGCCAGTGCGACGGTCAGCACCACCAGTGCCGCGATGCCACTGCCGCGCCCGAATGCCCACAGCGCCTGGTCGATTCCCGTCGACGTCATCGAACGCTCCCGTCGGCGAGTTCCGCCGGCCAGCCGCCGAGCGTGACGACCCTGCCGTCGTTGTCGACCAGACGTGCGGGCAATCCGCAGCCGCGCAGCCAAGCCGGCGCGGATCGGCCGCGTACCACCGCGGCGGTGCTCGCCGCGTTGGCCCGCACACACGATTCGGCGGCTACCGAGACCGTTCGCCAGACCGGCTCGGCCGCAACACATGTGCGAGGATCGACGATGTGGTGCACCAGTTTCGCGCCGCGCAACCAGCGGCGTCGCACCGTGCTCGATGTGGCCAGCGCCGCCCCGCCCGGTAGCCGGACGCGGGAGCGCGGCTCGGCCGGTGTGTCCTGCACCAGGATCTGCCAGCCCTCCAGCGGTGCCGGACCGGAGGTGGCGATATCGCCACCCAGGCTGACCAGGACGCCGCAGCCGAGCCGGTCGGCGACCAGGCGTGCGCACCGGTCGGCGGCGTGCGCCTTGGCGGTGGCGCCGAGATCCAGCAGCACACCTGGCGGAACGGTCACCGTCTCCTCGGTGATCAGCACCTGCGTCCAATCGGCGCGGCGACTCACTACCACCGGGATGGGCTCGGCCGAGCTCGTGACAAGCGTGAAATCGCGGTCGTAACCCAACGCCCGCAACAGATTTCCCACTGTCGGATCCACGTCGCCGTCGGTGTCGCTCGCTACCTCCAGCGCGACCCGCAGATACTCGGCGAGCAACCCGCTGACCGAAACGGGCTGTCCCGGATGCGCTGTCAGCTCGACGATCTCCGAGTCGTCGCGAAATCTGCTGCAAGCGTGGTCGACTGCGTCGAGGTGCTCGACGACCAGAGCCCGGGCCGCGTTCAGCGCCTGCGGGTCCGTCACCACGATGCGTGCGGTGGTTCCCCACACCTGCCATTCGGCCGTACCGGTGGTCGTGCGATCGGCATCGCGAGCGGGGTTCATCACGACCCCTGCGACTGGGCGTGCACCGAGCCGGACCCGGATCCCAGCTGCGGGGCGGACGAGCCGGTATCGGTCGAAGCCGAGCTGTTGGCCGACTGTGTGGAGTTACTCTCCGTTGCGGTGCTGCCGCCCGACGAGGGACCGGTGGTATGGGTGTCGCTGTAGGCGGCCGCGGAGGCGGCGATCGTGCCGACGGCGGCGACCGCCACCAGTGCGGTGGTGGCGGTACGCCCCGCCCGGCGGCTGGGATGCAGTGGCTTCATGGACGCGCTCTGTTCGGTTCGGGTCCGGGCGGGCGCCCGGCTGGAGACCAGAGTGCGCAGGCAGTATTGGAATGCTCTGTGAATTCCGTAGTCGTCGCTTAACTGTTCACCGTGGGCGCCGGCACGGTGGAGGCGGTGCGATACGGCTACGCGTCCTCGAGGATTTCGGCGAAGGCGATCGCCACGCCTCCGGTGGCATGTTCGACGGTGGCGCCGACGAGGGGGCCCGCCTCCGCGGCGGCCGCGCTGGCCGCCACGTAGTCGGTGAAGTACAGGTCCAGCAGTCGGTAGGCGGGGGTCGGGCTGCCGTCTTCCTTGGGCCAGACCTTCGAGGCCTGGAGCCGAGTCAGTCCGGGGAGCTTGCGTGCCAGCGCGAGTTGATCGGGGTACGCCGCCTCGAAGGCATCCGGGTCGGCGGGGTTGGAATAGACGAAGGTGATTTTGGTGGGCCTGTTTTGTTCCGTCATGGACGACCTTCTTGATTAGTCTCGGCTGATATCCGTGAGCGCATGCGCTCACGGTTGTCGACACTAACCAGAGGAATGGGTAGCGACCATGACCCAACCGCCGGTAAACCTTGCCGATCGTCCAGCGACGCAAGATGATTCGCCAGCGCTCGAGGACGCCGCGCCGGGCCTCGGCGCCGAAGGGCCCGCGCACGACCTGCTCTCGGAGTTGCTCCGGAGCGTGCGGCTGAACGGAGAACGGGTCGTCGCCTACGCTCCGCCGCCGATGTTCTCGATGGGCTTCGCCGACGTCGGCAGCTTGCACATCGTCGAGGAGGGCGAACTCGAACTTCGGATCGATGGGAGTCCGCAGGTCGAGCGCGTGGGCCGCGGCGATGTCATCCTGCTCCCGCGCGGCGATGCGCACCACCTGCGCGACGCGGGTGAGCATGCCGAGCCGGCGCGCTGGCTCTGCGGAACGTTCACGATCGGCGACCCGCAGGCGAGTCACCTACTCGGGAGCCTGCCGCCCGTGATCCTCCTGGGCGGCGCCCGCACCCCGGCGCCCGAAGGTCTGCACGTCGCCCGCAAGATGCTCGGCATCGAGATGCACTCGCCCTCCCAGGGATCAGCGATCATGATCGCCCGCATCCTCGACCTGATCTTCGTCCAGATCCTGCGCGTCTGGGCCTCCCGTGAGGACGCCGAACCGAACTGGCTGGCCGGTGCCTTCGACCCGCAGATCGGCCTGACCCTCAGCGCCATCCACCGAGACCCCGCCCATGACTGGACAGTCGAGGAATTGGCCCAGACCTGCAACCTCTCGCGCTCGTCGTTCGCCGAGCGGTTCGCCGCACGCGTCGGCAAGCCCCCCGCCACCTACCTCGCGCACGTCCGCCTGGACGTCGCCACCACCCTGCTCCGCGACACCTCCCTCCCGGTCACGCACATCGCGGAGAAAGTCGGCTACACCTCGGAGGCGGCATTCAGCCGCGCGTTCAAGAACCGCTACAGCACACCACCGGCTCGCTGGCGACGAGAGATGCGCGGTGGCTGACGACCCGCGCGGCGATGAATATTGTTGACAGGCGACATGATCGAGTACGCAGATAGCGATTGGTGTAATTCCTTCGAGTTGCCATACTTCTACCATGGCGCTGAATATCAAAGATGCCGAGACGGAGCGCCTTGCGGCTGAGCTTGCCGCTCGGATGGGGGTGAGTAAGACGGCGGCGGTTCGCACGGCTTTGCGGGATGCGCTGGAACGACTCGGCCGCCCGCTCGATCGGCAGGCTCGAGGGGAGCAGTTCGTTTGTTTTCTGCAAACCGATATATGGCCGCAGATTCCGCAAGATGTGTTTCGTAAGTCGGTCTCGAAGGCTGAAATAGAAGAGATTCTCGGGTGCGGGCCGGGTGACGTGTGATCGTCGGTGAGGCGGAGGTGTGCCGGATCGGTGCGCCCACGCTCGTCGAGACAGGTTTGGTCATCACGAACAAGGCGGGACCGCTCGGTAAGCCGCTGCTGGCGGCTTTTCTGCAGGAGCGGGACTTCGATGTTGTCGCATTCGGTGTGGAGCATTGGCGCGCGGCTCAGACTGCGTTTCTCAGATTCGGGAAGGGGCGACATCCTGCTGCGCTGAACTTCGGTGATTGCTTGACGTATGCGGTCGCCTGGGCTTCGGGAGAGCTGTTGCTGTGCATAGGGGACGATTTCAAGCGGACAGATCTGGACCTCGTTGAGCTGTAGTCCATCGGTAGGCGGTGGCGTGCAGCGCGCGGCTGTGATCAGGTCGACGACCGTCGTCGGGCGGGCTCGCTGTGCCCCTCGAAGGGCTGTCCCCCGAACCTGGATGCCGGGAGAGGCCGGCCGGTGACGGCAATGGAAGCGAGACGGTGGTGGCCGCGTCAGTGCGAGGTGGCTGTTCCGGTGACCGCGCCGATCCAGTCGGCGATATCGGTGATCACGGTGGGGGCGACGTGTTGTGGCGGGTCGTATTCGGCGGGGGTCGAGGGGCCCGTGCCGGCGAAGAACAGGTGATTGGCGGCGTCGTAGACGCGGATCGTCACGTTCGGGTGGTTGGACAGGCCGGTTCGCCAGCCTGCGAGGTCGTGCTCGACGGTGACCTGGTAGTCGCGGCCGCCCTGGGCGATGAACATCGGCTTGTGCAGCGATGCGGCGAGTGCGACGGGATCGTAGGCGCGTTGGTCCAGCCAGTACGACCCCGAGAAGCCGAACGGTAGGTCGGTGGCGGGCGTGTCGGCCGAGAGGTTCGGGCTGTCGACCAGATTCGCCTGTGCGGCAATGAGATCCGCTGAGGGGGCCGCCGCGGGGTTCAGCCCCGCCAGATAGCGCGCCACACGCACCGCCGAGTGATGCATCGGCTGCGTATCTCCTGCCAGCACGATCAGTCCCGCGATGGCCGGCGCCGCGGCGGCGACTCTGGGCGCTACCTTGCCGCCCATGCTGTGGCCGAGCACGTATACGCGGTCCGGATCGACCGAGGGATGGGCGCGCAGCAGCGCCGCGGCCGAAACGGCATGTGGCACATACTCGTCGGTCATGGTGAAGCCGGGGATGTCGGCGACCGCCGCGGCGTGGGTGTACGTGACCTTGTCGAAGCGCAGCGCCGCTACGCCTCGATCGGCCAGGCCCCACGCGATGTCCTTCAGCGGCTTGTTGCGGCCGCTCGTCTCGTCTCGGTCGAACGGACCGCCGCCTGCCAGCAGTACGACTCCGGGTACGCCGGTCCGGCGCAGCCTGTGCAGTACGCCGAGGCGAGGCATGGTCAGTGTGCCGGGAACCGCGAGGGGCCCGGCGCCGACCCGCACGTCCTGTTCGGTGAACCGCTTCCGGCGTGCGTAGTGTGGCGGATCCCACGGCTCGGTGGGCGGCGCGAGCAGGAATCCGGCGAGCCGGTCCTGCTCGTCGACCGCCATCCGGACCGCCAGGCTGCCGTGTTCGAGGGTTACCGGGACGATCACCCGCACGAGGCCGCCGTCCATGGCCTCGGTGGTGGGGTCCTCGACTCGCACGACGTGGCCACGCCTATCCACCTCGTCGGACCAGGCGAGGCCGAGGGTGTCCACCGAGACCGCCTGGCGGAGCTTCGGCCCGAACAACTCGTAGACCTCGGCGAAGCGCCCGGCTCGCAGCAGGTCCACGACCGCGATACCGAACGCGGCACGATCTGCCGTCGTTGCACTCGAATCCCTCATGGCGTCACCCCGTTTGATTGATCTCAGATTTGAGAATGGTATCAGATATGAGAACATAAGGCGTATGGACGCTTCGGAACTGCTGATGCACCCGGTGCGATTGCGCATCGTCCACGCGCTGTCGGGCGGGCAGGCGATGACCACGATCGAACTGGGGGAGCGCATGCCGGACGTGTCCAAGGCGGGGCTGTACCGGCATGTGGACCGGCTGGCCGAGGCGGGGGTGCTGGAGGTGGCGCAGGAGCGCCGGGCGCGCGGTGCGGTCGAGCGCCGATATCGTCTGCGACGCGAACATGCGGCGGTGACGGCGGATTCGTCCACGACGCCGGAGGAGTGGAGGCGTGCGTTCGTCGCCGCTATGGCGGCGCTGCTGTCCGAGTTCGACGCGTATCTCGACCGCGGCGCCGCCGATCCGATCGGAGATCTGGTGGGTTTCCGGCAGCACGCGATGTGGCTCAGTCCGGATGAACTGGAGGCGTTGATCGCCGACCTGCGGGCGGCGATCATGCCCCGGCTGGCGCAGTCACCGACGCCGGATCGGCGTCAGTATCTGCTCAGCCCAATACATTTCCCGATCAGCTGATACCGCCGCGCGACACCACCGTCCGGATCAGCTCTGCCGGTGTCGTCTAGCCTCGACTACCTGGGCGGATTGTTTGCCCGGTTGCTGGGCAGGCTCCGGGGTATCACGCGCGACTCGCGGACCTGGTACTCTTACCCGCCGAACCGGGCTGTCGCCGAACAGTTTCCATCCGGCCCCGCAGCCGGGAGATGGGTGTTTGCCGGACGGCGTGATCGGGTAGCGCTGTACGGGCTGTCACCGGACCCCGTCGGCCGCCCTGGAGGCAGCGCAGTTCGCTCACAGATTGCGTGAAGAAAATTCACAGGGTCGACTGAGAATATCAGTCGCAGCCGACGCGAGGAAGTACATGACGCAGGACGATCGCGGAATCGGAGCGACTGTGGCAACAGTCGCCGATCCCGAACCTACCCGTGCTGAACCGTCGCCTCAGTCGGCGACCAAGCCGGCCAAGCGACCGTACCTGTATCAGATCGACCTGTTCCGCATCCTCACCTTCGCCTGCGTGATCATGGTCCATGTGGTCAGCGGTTCGGCCGGCCCGGAGGATGTGGTCTCCAACGGCTTGCAGGTGCTGCTGCACTTCACCCGCGAGGCGTTCTTCGCCCTGACCGGGTTCGTGCTGATCTACCAGTACATGAACCGGCCGGTCAGCGCGGTGGCGTTCTGGCGGCGGCGGTTCACGCTGATCGGGATCCCGTACCTGGCCTGGTCGGTGTTCTACTGGCTCTATTCGATCTACCTCGGAAACTGGAGTGAGCCCGTCGGGCGGGCGTTGTGGCGCCTGGTCTTCGAGGTCGCCACCGGCCAGGCCTGGTATCAGATGTACTTCCTGCTGGTGTCCATGCAGGTGTATCTGCTGTTCCCGCTGCTGATGAAGCTGCTGCGCGCGACCGAGGGGCATCACCGCTGGGTGCTGGCGGTCAGCGCGGTCCTGCAACTGGGATTCCTGTATTGGTGGGTCAACCCGCCCACGCTCAGCGGCACGGCCGCCAGCCTGTGGGTGCACCTCTACGTCTGGGTATTCCCCTACCAGTTCTACATCCTGCTCGGCGCGGTCGCGGCGTGGCATTTCGAGACCCTGCAGCGAATCGTCCGCCGGTTCGGTGTGTGGTTCGTGGTAGGCGCGGTCGTGACCACCGTGCTGACGGAGTTGGACTATCTGCGCTCCACCCACCTCGGCATGCCCCCCTCGACCGCCAGTGACATCTTCCTGCCGCACATGATGGTCTTCTTCATTTTGACCATCGCGGGCCAGTACGCACTGTGCACCTGGTGGAATGCGCGCCGCAAGGACGGCTCGTTCGTCGCCCGCGCGGTCACCTGGGGCTCGGACCGCTCCTTCGCGGTATTCCTGCTGCACCCGTTGGCATTGCAGCTGATCGCCCCCTACATCATCCCGATGCAGCACCCCCTGGGCATCTACTGGACGATGGCGGTGGTCTACATATGGGTGGTGGCCATCTCGCTGATCCTGGCCGAATTCGTCCGCCGCATCCCCGGCAGCATGTGGCTCACCGGCCGACCAATGGTCCGCACCGATTTCTCCCTGATCACACAGCGATTCCGCGCGGAGTGAGCAGATCGGGAGTGATTGTGTGTCGGGGGCGTTGAAGAACCGCTGAGATAAGGTCGGGCTTTGTGTCAATGATGTTGCGGCTGTTGTGGTTCGCCGGACATCGGGTGGCGGCGGGTCGATAATCGGGTCCAGGGTGCTGGGCTCCAGGAGGCCGTCGTGGTGCGTGATTCGAAGAGCTTCGCGGTGGGCACGATGGCGGGGATCAATCCGCCGGTGGGTGCGGCGCGGTTCATGGTGCGGCTGGCGCGGATGGGGCGGCTGGACTCGGTGCTGCTGGTCGATCATCTGATCGGGGTGTTTCCGAGGGCGGCGTGGGATACCGATTTCACGCCGGTGGCGAAGGCGGTGCGCAGTCCGGACGAATTGTTCGATTTCGCGCCGGTGCTCGGGCATCTGGCCGCGGGAGCGGGGAAGGTGCAGCTGGGCGTGGGGGTGACCGATCCGCATCGGCGGCATCCGGCTCTGCTGGCGCAGACTTTTCTCACGCTGGCGCATCTGACCGCGGCGCCGCCCATTCTGGGGATCGGGGCGGGGGAGCGGGAGAATCTGGATCCGTACGGGATCGCATGGGATCGTCCGGTGGACCGGCTGGAAGAGGCGCTGCAGGTGATCCGCGCCGCCCTGACCGCGACCGAACCGATCGACTTCGCGGGGCGGCACTATCGGATCGACGGAGCGCCGGTGGATCTGACCGCACCGCCCGACCGGATGCCGCAGGTGTGGCTCGGTGCGCACGGCCCCCGCATGCTGGAACTGACGGGCCGGTACGCCGATGGCTGGTATCCGTGGGAGACGATGTCACCGCAGGAGTACGAACGGCGACTTACGGTGGTGCGCAACGCCGCCCGCGCAGCCGGTCGCGATCCCGAGGCGATCGTGCCGGCGCAGATGGTCTCGATGGTCACCGCGCCCACAGAGGCCGGGATTCGGCGGCTGCTGCGCGCGCCGTCGGTTCGCTATACCGCGCTGTTCGCCCCGGCGGCGGTCTGGGCGCGCTGCGGTGTGAAACATCCCTTCGGACCGGACTTCCGAGGGCTGGTCGACCTCATGCCGCATCGGCTGACCCGGTCGGAGGTCCGCGAGGCGATCGCGCAGGTGACGGACGACGTGGTGCGCGAATGGCTCGTGGTCGGCACTCCCGCACAGGTTTTGGCCCGGCTGCGCGAGCTGTCCGACGCGGGCTTGCGACATGCGATCGTTTTCCCGTCCGGGGCTATGGTGTCCAACGCCGATCTCGCCTTCGGCTATGGGGTCGTACTGTGGCTGGCCGCACGACTGCGCCGTCCGGTCGGCACCGAGGGCGCCGAGACGTAGATGGCGTGGCTGCCTGGTGCTCGGTCATGCGCGCGATCCACAGGGGTCCGTGCGACCGTGCCATCGGTGGCGTCCGGGGATACGGCGGCGACGACCGAGCGGATCCGGAACGGCGAGTGCGGTCGCGCCAGGTACCGAACGCTGATGAGGTTCTCGCATACCTGCCGCACGCTGAGGGTTTACTGCGCATGCTTATCGGACCGGATATGCCGCGTGCGGACGCATCGCGAACCCGATGAGGAGAGGATCTATGACTCATTCATCAATCGATGACACGAATTCAACTGGTGTGCAGGAGGTTCCGAGCACCATGCGGGCGAGTGTGCTGTCCGGTCGGCAGCGGATCGGGGTGGAACAGCGGCCCGTTCCCGCCGTGGCCGCCGACGAGGTACTCGTCAAGGTGGCCGCGGTGGGTGTGTGCGGCTCTGATGTGCACTACTACCGCGAGGGGCGGATCGGTGATTTCGTGGTCGACGCGCCGCTGATCCTGGGACACGAGGCGTCGGGGCGCATCGTGGCTGTCGGCGCGGATGTCGACGGTGGGCGGGTCGGCGAGCGGGTGGCGATCGAGCCGCAACGTCCGTGCCGGGTCTGTTCGCAGTGTAAGGCCGGGCGGTACAACCTGTGCCCGGAGATGCGGTTCTACGCGACCCCGCCGATCGACGGCGCCTTCTGTGAATACGTCACCATCCAGGCGGATTTCGCGCATCGGGTCCCGGATTCGGTCTCCGACGAGTCGGCCGCGCTGCTCGAACCGCTGTCCGTGGGCATCTGGGCCTGTCGTAAAGCGCGCGTCGTGCCCGGCTCCCGGGTGCTGATCGCGGGCGCGGGACCGATCGGTGTGATCACCACACAGGCCGCCCGCGCGTTCGGAGCGGTCGAGGTGATCGTCTCCGATCCCGTCGCGGAACGCCGCGGCCTGGTCGAGAAGTTCGGCGCGACAAGGACTCTCGACCCACTCACCGAGAGCGTCGCGGACCTCGGGGTCGACGCCTTCATCGACGCCTCGGGCGCGACCCCGGCGGTGGTCAGCGGGATCTCCGCGGTGCGCGGGGGAGGTGTGGTCGTGCTGGTGGGCATGGGCGCCGACACCATCGCGCTGCCCATCCCGGTCATCCAGAATCGGGAACTCGTCGTCACAGGCGTGTTCCGGTACACCGACACCTGGCCCACCGCGGCGGGCCTCGTCGCATCGGGGCAGGTGAATCTGGACGGGCTGATCACCGGCCGGTTCGGCTTGGACGACGTCGACAAGGCGCTGGATGCCGACGGCACCCCGGGCAGCCTCAAAACGATGGTGGTGCCGGCCTAGATGGGAGGGACTGTTCTCGACACATTCTCACTGTCCGGTAAGCGGGCCCTGGTGACGGGTGGAAACCGTGGCCTGGGAAAGGCTTTCGCTGTCGCGCTGGCCGAAGCCGGGGCGGCGGTCGCCCTCTGCGGGCGTGACGCGGACCGGAACGCCGAGGCGGTGCGCGAGGCGGCCGAGGCGGGCCTGAACCTGCTGCCGATCACCGCCGACATCACCGACGAGCGTGAGGTCGAGCGGATGACCGGGCAGGCGATCGAGGCGCTGGGCGGACTCGACGTGCTGGTCAACAACGCGGGCATCTGCTATCACAACGATTCCTGGAACGTCACCGACGCCGAGTGGGACGAGGTCTTCGACCTCAACGTGCGCGCACTGTGGAAGTGCAGCCTGGCCGCCGGACGGCACATGGCCGACGCGGGCGGTGGGTCGATCGTCAATATCGGCTCGATCTCGGGCATCATCGTCAACCGCCCGCAGTGGCAGCCCGCCTACAACGCGTCCAAGGCCGCGGTGCATCAGCTCACCAAATCTCTTGCGGCCGAATGGGCGCCGTCAGGCATTCGGGTCAACGCCGTCGCTCCGGGTTACGTCAAGACCGACATGGCCCCGGTCGACCGGCCCGAATTCCGGCGGCACTGGCTCGAGGACGCCCCCCAGCAGCGGTTCGCGCTGCCCGAGGAGATCGCGCCCAGCGTCGTGTTCCTGGCCAGCGATGCGGCGAGTTTCATCACGGGGTCGGTGCTGGTGATCGATGGCGGCTATACCGTCTTCTGAGACGAAACCGTGTCTACTACTACAGAATTGGAACACCGATGCCGGAAGAGACTGTGCCGGAGACGATGCGACAGGTCCTGGTCCGCTCACTCGAGGATGTGACGCTGGACATCGTGCCCGTCCCCGAACCCGGCGCCGGTGAGGTGCTGCTGCGCACCGTCGTCGCCGGGATCTGCGGATCGGATATGCACGCCGCGCAGGGCAGTCATCCGTTCATCGACCTGCCCTACCGTCCCGGTCACGAGGTGGTTGCCCGGGTCGAGGCCGTCGGGCCCGGGGTGACGGACCTGCCGATCGGGCAGCGAGTGGTCATCGAACCCAACCTGACCTGCGGCCGGTGCGCCCAATGCCGCGCCGGACGCTACAACATCTGCCGCGAGCTGCGTGTCTTCGGCTGTCAGACGCCCGGCGGCATGGCCGACCGATTCGTCATCGCCGCCGACCGCCTGCACCCGCTCCCGGACGAGGTCTCCGACGCGGCCGCCGCACTGGTCGAACCGCTGGCCACCCCCGTCCACGCGGTACGCAAGGCCGGCCCGCTGACCGGCCGCACCGTCGCGGTGCTCGGCGCGGGCCCGATCGGCCTGCTGGTGCTGGTCGCGGCCCGCCGGGCCGGCGCGAGCCGGATCGTGATCACGGACCTGCTCGCGACCAAGCGCGAGCGCGCGCTGCGCATGGGCGCCGACGCCGCACTGCCCGCCGACGATCCGGACCTGGTGGCGGCCGCGCACGCCGCACTGGACGGCCCCGCCGACGTCGTATTCGATTGCGTGACCCGCGAACGCTCGCTGGCCCAGGCGATCGACCTGGTGACCAAGGGCGGGCAGATCGTAGTGGTCGGCGTGGGTGCGTCGGGTGGCACCTCGGTGCGCATGGATCTGGTGCAGGACAGGGAGATTCGCATCGAAGGCGCATTGATGTACGTGGGCGAGGACTTCCGCGCCGCGCTCGAGCTGATCCGATCGGGTGCAGTGGATGTAGCCGACATGGTCACCGCGACCTTCCCGCTGGATCAGGCGGACCGGGCCTTCGCGGCGTGCGGTGATCCGGAGCAGGTCAAGGTCCTGATCACCGTTCCGTGAAAGACTCTCGCGCCGTGGCCCCGTCGCCACCGCGCCGGCGCGGGGCCTCGCGCGTCCCGAGGGCCGAACGCCCGAGGGGCGCTATCGCATCGGAGCTGGATGCTCGTCGCGGTAGTGGGCGGCGACGGTGGTGAAGGCGGCCTTGGGTTCCCAGTTCATGTCCGGATAGGTCTGGCCGGGGCGGTCCTGGTATACCTTCACGATTGCCGGGCTGGCCATGTCGAGGT
>NZ_JAGPOX010000119.1 GCF_019038435.1 Nocardia alni | reverse complement strand
ACCCAACGCGGTGTTCTCCGCGAACTCCTTCCAATCGAAAGACTGCCGATGCCCCTGCGCGATCTGGATCAACTGCACCACCGCATCGGTGACACCCTCCACCGCCGCACCCACCGCGGCAGCCTTGATCGCCTCCAGCACCACCTCCCGCACGATCGTCAACGCCGTACGCACCGACGCGATCCCCGCCGCCTCCACCGCCGGCGCCGCCGGACCCGCCAACCACGCCGTCGCCAGATCCCAGGCCAGCCACGCCAACCCGACCAGGATCTGGATCTTGTCCTCCTGGATCGAGTCGCCGACCGAATCGCACGAACTCCCGAGATCCTCCATCGACTTCGCCACCGACTGCAGCGAGGAGGACCCCGACTCGTCGGTCAGCGAGGCCAGCGAGGACACCATCGAATCCCGCCCCGGCCCCGAGACGTATGCCTTCTCGATCTGCGAGACCACCGACTCGACATCCCCCACCAGATCCCCCGAACCCCCGGACACCTGCTTCGCCGCGTTCTTCCAATCCGTGGCCAGCGAGAACATCCTGTCCTCGTCCCCCTGCGGCCACTGCGCACCCGCCAGATACGACACCCACTGCAAACCGTGCGGCAGATCAATACTCATGGCGGCTCACACGCCGGTACCGATCTGCCCGCTCCACAGTCTGGATGCTCCGTCAGCAACCCAAACGCGACGCCACCACTGCCGGAACAACACTCATACGAGTCTTAAACGGAGATCAACGACGCGGGTCGAAGATGTAACTTGCTATGAAGCGAAACATCGTCCGCGGCAAATGAATTGACCGTCCTGCTGATCAAACGGACGATCCGTCCGAATCGCTTGTCGGTCGACCGTCTGTCGCTGTCGCATTCGGCTCTGCGAGTGAGTCGCGGCCCGCTGCTACCGAGAGTGATTGCGGCAAAGTAAATGTCGAGCAAATAGACGCTCCCGCACGGCGGACAGCGCGACAACTGGTCAGCCGGATGATAAAAATCCCGCAGGAGACCTCGCAAATCGACCACCTGTCCTTCCGGACAAAAGGATGCCCTCTCATGACGACAGCTGATGTCACCCCCACTGCCGCGGCTGCGGGGTTACGCGTGGACCTGCTGACCCGCACATTCCTGGCAATGCAGGGGGCGTTGGGGTCCGCGGAGGACCTGTATTTCGGTGTCCTGCTGCGGTTGAGGGGCGCACCGATCGGCATCGACACGCTGCGTGCGCTGGTCGGTGAACATCTGGGATCTCTGCCCGCTCTCACCCACCGGCTGGTCTCGGTGGAGGGCGGCGAACTGCGCTGGGAGCGTGATCCACACTTCGACATACGGTCGCATATCGACGTGCTGGACGGCTCGATGGCGCGGCCCGAGCCGGCGGGTGTCTGGCTGGGCGGCGCACCCGGGCAGGACCGGCCGTTGTGGCGGATGTGGCTGCTACCCGGCGACGGCGACACCTGGGGTATCGCCTACATCGTCCACCATGCCGCACAGGACGGCACCGCGCTGATCCGGACTCTCGAACTGATCTTCGGCGAGGGTGAACCTTCGGCCGACAACCTGGTAGAGCCGGGAAAACCCTTGCCGTGGCGGGCATTGCGCGCCCTGCCGAACGTCCTGGCGACACTGCGCCCGGCAGCGCCGCTCACCGCATTGCCGCCCGCACGGGGTGACGGACGCCGTGTGACGTATCGGGCGATCCCGCTCGACGACGTTCTCTCGATCTGCGCGGCGAGTGCGGCCAGCATCGGCCAGGTCCACTTGGCGGCGTTGACCGGAGCGATTCGGCGTTGGTCGCCAGCGGATTTCAGCGACAGGGTCCGGTGGCCGCGTCGGCGCGGGTTGCCGGTGTGCGTCCCGGTGGACACCAGGAGGCCCGGAGAAGACACTGCGACGGCGGGCAGCTTGATCGGGTTGATGCGGGTCGAGTTGCCCTGTGGCGACACCGATCCCCGGCGTCGCCTGCGGGCGGTGATGACCCGCGTGTCCCGCCGTCGAGTCGAGGCATACAGGGCTGCGGCGCGCGCTCTCATCGAGGACGTGCCGCCGCGGATCGGCGCCGCCTGCCTCACACGCCTGGGCGATCGCCGCAACGTCGCGTTGACCGCGTCGAGCTTCCGCGCCATCGGGCCGTTGTCGGTGGCCGGAAGCCCGGTCGAGCAGGTCATCGCGATACCGTGGCTGCCGCCCGCGCACAGCTGCTTCAGCATTCTGACCCGTTACCAGGGGCAGGCGACGCTGTCGATCCTCACCGCCGACGGCACAGCCGACCCGGAAGATCTCGCCGAGGGCTGGGTCGAAACGCTGCACGAGATGCGGGCGGCCTACCACACGCAGCGGAGTGCCTCGTGAAGGCCGCGATGTTCCACGGACCCGGCGACATCAGGGTCGACGAGGTCACCGACCCTCGGGTCGAGACGCCCACCGACGCGGTGGTGCGCGTTGTGGCAGCGGCTGTCTGCGGCACCGATTTGCGCGGCTACTGCGGTCTGCCCGGCCCCGTGCAGGGGCCGAGGTGCGGCCACGAATTCGTCGGGGTGGTCGTCGACATCGGACGTGAGGTCACCACCGTACGTCCCGGCGATGTGGTGGTAGCGCCGTTCATGTTCGCCGACGGGGTCTGCCGGCAGTGCGTGCGTGGTTTGCCGAGTTCCTGCTCGGCCGGGGGCATGTGGGGCGGGCACAGCGACGGCGGCCAGGCCGAGGCGGTCCGCGTGCCGTTCGCGGACGCGACGCTGATACCGCTGCCGACGGACGAACACGACGAGCGCCTGCCGGCGATCCTGACCCTCGCCGATGTCATGAGCACAGGGTGGTACGGAGCCCAGGCCGCGGGCGTGTCCGGCGGTGAAACGGTCGTCGTGGTCGGTGACGGGGCGGTCGGCCTGTGCTCGGTCCTGGCCGCGCGCCATGCCGGGGCGGAGCGGATCCTGCTGGTGAGCACCCACGAGTCGCGTCATCCCATTGCGACCAGGTTCGGGGCCACCGATATCGTCGCGGCCCGGGGCCGGCAGGCCATTGATCGAATCAGGGAACTCACCGACGACAGCGGCGTCGACATCGCCATGGAATGCGTCGGCGAGCCCGTCGCGCTCCAAACGGCGACCGAAGTGTGCAGCGACGGAGGCACACTCGGCCTGCTGGGTGGCCCACACTTCGGAATAGACACCGCGGCATGCTTTCTCCGCAACCTCACGCTGACCGGTGGGCTCGCCCCGGTGCGCCGCTACATCCCCTCCCTGCTCGACAAGGTGCTCGCCGGTGACCTCGACGCCAGTCCAGTGTTCGACCACACGGTCACGTTGGCGGACATCGACACCGGCTATCAAGCCATGCGTGACCGGCGAGCCACCAAGGTCCTCGTGCGACCCTGACACCACGGACGACCAAGCAGCCCTGGCGGAATCGGAACGAAAGCTTTGTGGCAGTTACTCACTTCGGGGCGAACCGCCACCGGTCGAGTTCCGCTGTTCGGGTGGTCTGCTCGTCGTGGCCGCGCCGGACGAGTGCGGCGGCGACGCCTTCGTAGAGCGGGCTGTCCCTGCGGCCTACGACACATGGGCACCGGATCCTTACCCGCGCTGCGTCGAACCGCGAGACTGGAGACATGTGCATCCGGACGTTGTCGTCGAAAGTCGTGTACGGGAACCCGTGGATGTCGGTGCGGGAGGACCGGATCGAGCGGATGGACGGGTCGCATGGGGTCTACTCGGTGGTCGACAAGCCCGACTTCGCGCTGGTCATACCCATGGAGGACGACGGATTTCACCTCGTTGAGCAATACCGGTATCCGGTCGGGGCGCGGTCCTGGGAGTTCCCGGCGGGCTCGTTCCCGCCGGGGGTGACGGGTAGCCCGGAGGATATGGCCGTGGCGGAACTGGCCGAAGAAACCGGGTTCGCGGCAGGGAGGCTCGAACGGCTGGGCTATCTGCACTGTGCGAATGGGATGACCGGTGAGGGCGTCCACGTGTTCCTTGCGACCGATCTGATAGCCGGTGAGCCCGACAGGGAGGCCACCGAGCAGGACATGTGCCAACGATGGTTCGCCCGAGCGGAATTCGAGGCGATGGTGCGTGAGGGTGTCATCACCGATGCTCCCTCGCTGGCTGGGTACCTGCTCCTGAACCTGCGGACCTGAGTCCGCCGCGTCCGGCCTCATGCTACATTTTTCCGCATCGAAACTCCGGTTTCGGACAATTTCACCCGGAAAATGTAGCGGGAGGCCGGTTCTCCGGGCCTGCAAACCCGCGTGCCGGATCCGGCTAGGCTCCGGACTTGTGCCTATTCCCGATTTTATTGCTGAACTCCGTCAGTTCGTCGGCACCCGACTGCTGTGGCTGCCCGCGGTCACCGCGGTCGTGGTGAACGAGCATGAGAGGCTGCTGCTGAACCATCGTGCCGACGACGGAAGATGGTCGCTCATCGGGGGGATACTCGAGCCCGGTGAGCAGCCTGCGGACGGCATCGTGCGTGAATGCTTCGAGGAAACCGGGCTGACCGTCGAGCCCGAATCCCTTGCACTGGTGGATGTCTCGCCAGTGATTGAATATCCGTCGGGTGATCGGTGCCACTACCTCGATCTGGTTTTCCGGTGTAAGCCGGTCGGTGGTGACGCTCACGTCCATGATGACGAATCCCTTGCGGTCGAATGGTTCCCACTCTCCGGCCTTCCGGAAATCGACGAATACACTCGCCGTCGCATCGACAGCGCGCTGGCTGACGAAGTGGCGACGGTCTATCAACGACGGGGAAGCAGGTAGTTGTCCGTGAGGTCTCGTCGAGGGTCGCCAATGATCGCGAATCGTGATGGTGCGCATCGTCTCGTTCGCCCGAAGGTGGTCGAGACACCGCGGCTCGGTGAGCCGAATATGCCTGGCATTGTGCGCAATTGACTCAACAGTACATTCCGGACAGCGATTGACCCGAATGGTAACGATCGTTATCTTCTAGAGGTGGCTGAAGACGCGAAGATCCCCTTGATCCGGCTGTGGCTCGCGGTGCTGGCTGGATATCTGGCGTTGGGAGCCACTGTTCAGGAGATGCCCGCATTCGTGACGCATCGGTTCGGCGGCAGTCCGGTGCTCAGTGCCAGTGCGGTCGGGATCGCCTTTCTGGCCACCGCTGTGGGGCGGCCGTTCGCGGGGGCTGCCGCGGACAGCGGCCGGGCTCGGCCGGTGGTGATACTCGGGGGGATCTTGACGGCGATCGGCGGGATCGGGCATCTCGTGGCCCCCGATCCTGCTGTCCTGCTGGTGTTTCGGCTGGTCATGGGTGCGGGGGAGGCGGCGCTGTTCTCCGGGGCGCTGCCCTGGGTGCTCTCCGGTACCGGCGCGGACAGGCGCGGTCGGGTGGCCGGATGGTTCGGGCTGTCGATGTGGGGTGGGCTGGCCGCGGGGCCGGTGCTGGCCGCGGCGGTGGATTCGGTGTCCGGGTATCGCGGTGTCTGGTGGGCGGTGACGGCGCTGGGACTGTTGTCCGCCGTGCTCACCACCGCTACCAGGCGTCAGGCGTACCGGACCGATACCGATATGCCACGGCGGTTCGCCGATCTGGCGCCCGCCGGGATCAGGTTGCCGGGACTGGTGTTCGGGCTGTCGGCCTATGGCTACGGCACGGTGTCCGCGCTGGCCGTGCTGTACCTGCGCAGCTTTCACGGCGGTGGTCAGGCGATTGTGCTGGCGCTGTTCGCTGTCGCGTTCCTGATCACCCGGTTCGCGGGCAGTCCACTGGTCGATCGTGTGGGCGGGGTCCGGGTGGCGATGTGGTCGCTGAGTGTAGAGGCGCTGGGTCTGCTGGTGGCCGGTCTGCTGCGCTCGGAGCCCGCGGTCCTGGTCGGGGCCGCATTGGCCGGAGCCGGGCTGGCGCTGATGTATCCGGCGACGGTGGCGGTCACGTTGCGCCGCACCGGACCGCTGCGTCCGGGTGCGGCGGTCGGCGCGGTCACCTCCTGCTGGGATCTGGGGATTCTGGCGGCCGGGCCGATCGGTGGGGTCCTGGCGGTGAGCGCCGGATACGCAACAGCTTTCGTGGTGGCGGCGGTGCTGGAACTCGTCGCCGTGGTGGTCGCCGTGATCGCCCTGTACATGCCGCAACGAGACCGGCCGCCGGAGCCCGCCGAAGTGCGGTGACGCCTGCCGATCGCTGAGCCGATGTCACTGCGGGGAACCGGTCTCCTTCGGCCTCTGCGGCGTGCCTAGTCGCCCGAAAGGAACTGCTTTGTCGAGTGTCCTGTTCGGCGCGTCGTCAGGCTGCACAGTGTTCTGCGGGGCAACCTTGCGCGCGGCGCGGCGACGGGAGGGTGAAACGGGCCGCTGGACCCCTGACGACGCGCGCAGGGGAACGTCGTTGTACGGCTGCGTGTCCTGCGAGTGCTCCGACAGCGACGCGGTGGGACGAGGCACGTCCACGGTGCGGTTCCGATCCTCGCGGCGGTCCAACGGGACGCCGCGCTCCAGGGCGATGACGAGGTTTCGTTCGGCTCGGTCGCTCGGCCAATCGTGGTCCTTGCTGTGGATCACCTGCTGTTCCACGTCGCCCTGGGTGACCCAGTCGCTGGTCAGGTTGCGGATGTTCGCGCTCCACTGGCCGTCGTTCCAGTGCTGGGGGACAAGTTCCCACTGGTCCTCGTCGACCTGACAGCTCGCGCCCGGCTCGCCCGGGAGTATGGCGATGTACGTGTGCCGGCCGACCCGGACCGCGACCCGCTGCGGCCAGAGTGCCTCGACGGAGACGACGGTGATTCGGCAGGGCCCGTGGTAGACCGACACAAGTACGCTCCCGACTGTCGAATCCGGTTGTGGTGAACCTTGTTCAGGGTAGAGCCAGCCGATTTCTCCTCGAACGGCGTCCTCACATCTGCCGAACGGCGTCTTCGTACGCCGCCAGCTCGCGGAGCACATGGTCGGTGAGGGAGTGCTGACCATCGTCGGCGACCCAGTTCTCGTAGCCGGTGTAGTAGGCCCGCACTCCCATATCCGCGAGCACACCGGCCCGGCGCGGGTCACCGATCCGGCGGACCAGCGCCTGTTCGAATGCGGATACGATGGCCGAGCGTTTGAATACGGCGCGTTCTCGCAGTTCTCGGCTCGCGGCCACGATCGGGTCCAGTGTGCGCCCGACCTCCCGATTCTCCTGGTCGTGCGCGCCCGAGAGGGCCCGCAGGCCCGCGACCACCAGCTCTGCCGGGGGCGATTCGGCGGGCGCGTCCTCGATACCGGTCGTGACGAGCTCGACCAGCATGCCCTGCCCTTGGAAGACGATCTCGCGCTTGTCCGGAAAGAGCCGGAACAGCGTGGTCTTCGTCAGTCCGGCGCGCTCGGCGATCTGCGCCGTCGTCGTCGCGTCGTAACCCTGTTCCGAGAACAGCTCGAGGGCGGCGCGCAACAGCCTGCCGCGCGCATCCGGTTCCCAACGGCTCATGAACCCATCCTAGGTGATGTTACTTGGTAACATCACTGGTAGTGTGATGTGACCAAGTAACATCACAGTGCGAATGGAGAGAAACATGCGCGTATTCATCACAGGCGCGTCAGGCTGGATCGGCACCGCTCTGAGCGCCGAGCTGATCGCGGCGGGTCACGAAGTCGTCGGCCTGGCCCGGTCGCAAGCCTCGGCGGAGAAGATTCGGGGTCTCGGCGGCACGGCGGTGCTCGGGGACATGTCCGATCACGATCGGATCGTGTCCGAGGCGTCGAAGGCCGACGCGGTCGCCCACCTCGCCTTCACGCTGGACTTCGCCGAGTTCGATGCGGCCGTGAACAACGAGGTGGCGCTGCTGGGCAAGATCGGCGAGGCCCTCGCGGACACCGGGAAGACGTTCATCGCCGCCTCCGGAACCCCGATCCTGCTGGGGCGGTTCGCGACCGAACGCGACCACCTCGACGCCGCCGGGCCCGCCGGTGCACGGGTGAGAACCGCGAACGCCGTCTTGGCCTTGTCCGAGCGAGGCATCCGCTCCGGGCTGGTGCGTATGCCGCGTTCGGTTCACGGCGAAGGCGATAAAAACGGCCTGATCGCCATGCTTGTCGGTCTGGACCGTCAGCTCGGCGCCGCCGCTTACGTCGGCGACGGGCGCAACCGGTGGCCCGCCGTGCACATCGGCGACGCCGCCCGCCTGTTCTTCCTGGCTCTCGAGAAGGCTCCCGCCCGCGCGGTGCTGCACGCTGTCGGAGAGGAAGGCGTGCCGATGCGTCAGGTGGCCGAGGTCATCGCCGCGAAGACGGGACTGCCCGCTGCCGCGGTGGACACGGAGAAACTCGGCGTGTTCGGTGAACTGCTGGGCGGCGACCAGCCCGCCTCCGCCGAGGTCACCCGTGAACTCATGGATTGGAAACCGACCGGGCCCACGTTGCTCGAGGACCTCGCGGCCGGCTACTACACCGACTGATCGCACGCGAGCGAACCGGCGTCCCGAGGGGGGCGGCGGCCGGGCCGGACGAGCAGCCGGTAGTGCGTGAATCCTTGGGCGGTTCAGGACATCCGGCGCTCCCAGCCGAGCCGACCGCACCCCGCGCGAACCGTTCAGAGCGCCGAACTCCCGAACCACTGCCCGACCGCCCGCTCGAACTCCGCCCGATCGGGGGCGTCGTCACTCGCCCACGCCACGATGCCGTCGGGACGGACGAGCACAGCGCTCAGCCCGAGATCATTTCTCGCCGAACCGGATACATAGTGAACCCGGCTCTCCCAACCCAGTGCCGGCGCGTGCAGGGATCGGTCGCTGAAGTCGAGTACGACGCCGCGCCCGTCCTGCATCAGGTCACCCAGGCGGGTGCCGTCCGCGAGCCGCAGGTCCGGTGCATCGCGACCGATCAGCGGATGCTCGCCGCCGAGGTCGTAGCGGATCGAGGATCCGGTGACCCTTCCGAAGACGTAGGTCGTTCCGTCGCGGGTCGTGAGCAGGTCGCGGATCACCCCTTGGATCGCCTGGGCATGCGGGTCGGGCCGCATGATCTCCACCTGCGCGCGGGACCAATCGAGCACTCGGGCGGCGACCGGGTGACGCTCGCGGGTGTAAGTGTCGATCAGTCCGTCGGGCGCGTCGCCGCACACGACCGCCGCGAGCTTCCAGCCCAGGTTCATCGCGTCGCCGATGCCGGAATTCAGGCCCTGCCCGCCGAGAGGGGAGTGGATGTGCGCGGCATCGCCGGCGAGCAGCACCCGTCCGTTGCGGTAGGTCGTGCTCTGCATCGCCCGGTCGGTGAAGCTCGAGGCGAGATGAACCTCGGTGATCGTCACGTCGGCGCCGGATACGCGGCGCAGCACGTCCTGGAGATGTTCGCGGGTCGGCTGCTGTGAGCGATCGAACGCACCCCCGTCGAAGTCCATCATGCCGATGTGCCCCTCGGCCCGCATTCGGATGTACATGCCGGTCGGCGTGAGGTTGAACCCGGGGCGCAGCTGCTCGGGGTCGGCGAGCGTGGCGAGCATCGTGTACCCGGTGAACTGCGGCTCGGTCCCGACGAACTCGAAACCGGCGAGCCCGCGCACCGCACTGCGCCCACCATCGCAACCGACCACCCACCGCGCGGGATACCCGTGGCTCCCGGCGTGCGCGATCGCACTCCGGTCGTCCTGCGTGACGGCCGAGACCGTGACCCCGTACCTGATCTCCACCCCGAGTTTCGCCGCCCGCGCGGACAGCACGGTCTCCACGATTTCGAGGCTGGTCATCATGAATTCCGGTGTCGGGGTGGGCAATCGATACGGCAACGCGGCCGGATCGATATTTGCCGGATCGAGCACCATGCCGCCGAAGTGCCCCGCGAAGGACGGGCCTGCGGGCTCGTCCGAATCGACACCGACCTCGGGCACGCCCGACGCGGTCAGCAGCGGTCCCAGCATTCCCCGGCGGTAGAACACCTGAAGCGAGGCGGCCGACAGCCCCCGCATCCCGATCGGCGCCGTCCGCCACGGCGACCCCGGCGCCGCCTCCCGTTCGAGCACCAGCACCGAGCACCCCGAAAGCCCGAGCTCGCAGGCGAGCAGAAGACCAACCGGCCCAGCCCCCACGATCACTACGTCATGCATGAGAATCTCCCTTCCGAAGCCTGTTCTGTTCAGGCATTCGAAGGTTGACCCCGCACGCTCACGCGAGGCTCACACCGCACTTGCCCCGTCTTGCACCACAATTCCCGCCGGGCCGCCGACATCGAAACGAACTCTTCGCTCACACTCCGATGGACTGGTACTCCGTATAGGCGCCCAGGCCGACCGGGCCGTATTCGCGGCCGATGCCGCTCGCCTTGAATCCGCCGAAGGGGGCGCGCATATCGCGAGGGGCGCCGTTGACGTGGAAGGTGCCGGTGCGGATGCGGCGGGCCACGGCGAGACCGTGTTCCGAGTCTGCCGTCCAGACGCCGCCGGACAGGCCGTAGGGGGAGTCGTTGGCGATGGCGACGGCCTGGTCCTCGGTGTCGAAGGGGATGATCGTCAGGACCGGGCCGAAGATCTCCTCCTGCGCGATTCGCATCGCGTTGTCGACATCGGCGAACAGGGTCGGGCGCACGTAGAAGCCCTTCTCCAGGCCTGGGGTGTCGGGTGCGCCCGGGCCGCCGAGCACCACGCGGGCGCCCTCGGTGATGCCGGACTCGATGTAGGACTGAATCCGTTGCTGCTGAGCCTGTTTGACCATGGGGCCGATCCAGGTGTCCGGCTGTGCGGGGTCGCCCACGACGAGACCGCGCATCATGTCGGCGATCGCGTCGACGACCTCGTTGTACCGGGTGCGTGGGGCGAGGATGCGGGTGTGCGCGATGCAAGCCTCGCCGTTGTTGCCCAGTGAGAGGAATTTCAGACCCGCCGCGACCTGGGCCGGGTCGGCGTCCGCCAGCACGATCGACGCCGATTTGCCGCCGAGTTCCAGGCTGACCCGTTTGAGCTGCTCGCCGGCGAGGGCGGCGATGCGCCGCCCGGCCGCGGTCGAGCCCGTGAAGGCGATCTTGTCGACGCCCGGATGGGCGATCAGGTACTCGCTGACCTCGCGGTCGGCGGGCAGCACGCTGACCACACCCTCCGGGAAGCCCGCCTCGGCCAGGATCTCGGCCAGGCGCTGGCCGTCCACGGCGGTTTCGGGGGAGGTCTTGAGGATGACGGTGCAGCCCGCGAGCAGCGCCGGGACGAGCTTCACCAGCGCGGACTGGTGCGGTGCGTTCCACGGGATTACCGCCGCCACCACGCCGACAGGTGCGCGGCGGGTCACCGTGCGGCCGCCGTTCTGACCGGGAAGTTCGGTCTCCCAGTCGAATTCGGCCGCGGCACCGAGGAAGTTGGCGATCTGATCCCGCAGTGCGTGCTGCAACATGCCGGTGAACCAGCTCGCGGAGCCGTTCTCCGAGGTGATGAGCGCGGCCAGCTCGTCGGCGCGGGCGGCGTGCAGGTCGTTGAAGCGCGCGATGACCCGGCCGCGCTCCTCGGGTGTCAGGCGCGGCCAAGGGCCGTGATCGAAGGCGGCGCGGGCGGCGGCCACGGCATGGTCGACGTCGGCGGGGGAGGCGTGCGGGACGACGCCGACCAGGGACTGGTCGTGCGGGGAGTGGACTTCCAGGACGCCGGAGCTGGCGGGGGTCGTCCACGCGCCGCCTACCAGCAGTTTCTCGTACGTGATCATGGTGGCTCCTTGCCGATCGGTGAGATAACAGAATCGAGTTCCCTTATCTGTACGATAACAGAACGCGATTCACTTATCTACCTCGATCGGTATCCTGGGGTGTACGGCTGGAAGATGAGAGCAGGCGCGTGGGCGCGCTGACTTCCGGTGAGTGGAGTCGTGGGTGAGAGCGTCGTCGATGGGCACGGTGGTGAGTGGGGCAGAGTTGTCAGCGAGGTGGAAGTTTGTGAATCAGGTGGAGTCGAGCGTCAGCGAGGTGAAGTCGTGAGTGAGGCCACACAAGGGTTCATCCGGGCCCGCAGCCCGGAGAACCGGGAGGTGCGCAGGCAATCGATCCTGGACGCGGCCGAACGGCTGCTGGGCCGGACGCAGATCGCCGACGTCACGCTGCGCGACATCGGCGGCGAGGCCGGGATCGCGACCTCGAATGTTCTGCGGTACTTCGAGAATCGCGAGGCGGTGTTCCTGGAGCTGTTCAACCGGGTCTATGGCGCGTGGTTGGACACCCTGTCCGGCGAACTCACACCCGTCACCCTGGAATCCGCACCCGATCCGGCGACCCCGGCACGCGCCTTCGCCGACGCCTACGCCGCCTCGCTGGCCGCCCGCCCGGTGCTCTGCGAACTGGCGAGCGTCCTGGCCAGCGTGCTCGAGCGGACGGTATCGGTCGAGACCGTCCGCGGCTTCAAACGCCGAGCCTTGGCCGACAACGACCGCCTCGCCGCGATCATCCACACCTGCTTACCCGCCCTACCACATTCTGCCGCAAAAGAATTGGCCTCCGCGACCATCATGCTGCTGGCAGGCCTGTGGCCCCTGGCTCACCCCGGCCCCACCGTCGTCGCGGCGATCGAGGACCCCGATCTTCTCGCTGCCCACGTCGACTTCCCCGCCCGCTACAGCCGGATGATCGAACTGCTCACGACCTCGCTGACGGCGGTGCGCGCCATCGCCGATGCCCCCGCACGGGTTCCGGACAGAGCCGCGGAAACGAAGCCGATCGTCCGGAGTACCGTGGGACCGCCCGCTGATCGGCGCCCAACGGCCCGTTAGGGGTTGACCGGCGATAGTCGGTGTCAAATATTGGGTCGGTGCCACGACAAACCAACCGTGTGCGCCACGGCGAGGTGTGCGTGTGATGCCCGAAGACCGGAATCCGGCCGGGGACCTGGCGGCCGGATTGGCCGAGTTGACGGAATTGCTGCTGTCGACGCAGGATTTGGAGGAGGCGCTGCGGCATACCAGCGATCTGGCGGCACGGATGGTGCCGGGCCGGCCCATGGCCGGGGTGACGCTGATCCGTGGCGATGACGCGATGACGGTGATCTCGTCGAAGGCGCATGTCCCACCCGTTCTCGCGGCGCGGGACAGTGACGATGCCCGGTTGTGCGTGGAAGCGATTCGTACCGGCCGTCCGGTATGGGTGCCTGACACGGCCAGTGAGCACCGATGGGGTGAATGTCCCGCGCGAATGCTCGAGCAGGGGGTGCGGTCGATCTATTCGCATCCACTCACCGTGACCGGGGAGACGCAGGGCGCGCTGAGCCTGTTCTGGGATCACCTCGAACCTCTCGACGACCGAATCGAACGGACGGCCGCATTGATCGCCGAGCAGGCGGGAATGCTGTTGACCGCGGTGATCACCACCGCACAACAGGAGCGACTGGTCGAACAATTGCGGGCGGCGCTGGCGTCGCGGTCGGTCATCGATCAGGCGCTGGGAATTGTCATGGCCCAGCGCCGCTGTACACGTGAACGTGCATTTGCGATTTTACGCACGGCCTCGCAGAATCGAAATGTCAAACTCGTCGATATCGCGGCGGGCATCGTCCATTCGGTCGCCGGATCTCCGCCGGGCCGAACACATTTCGACGAGCCTCGCTGACATACAGCCGATCGGGGTGTTACCCTGGTCGGTAGTACTCCTCGTGTCCGGAAGCGTGCTCGAAGGTTCGAGCAATTTCGGCTGGGAGTTTCCGATGCCAGATAGTCGCCGCGCCCAGAATTTCGGGCGGTCATCACCTCACCGTGTTGCCACCATTTCGCGCGTGGAGGTCCCCCTCGACCCGGATACCGCGAAGCGGTTGGCGGCCACTATCGATCAGCTCGCGCAGCATGTGTTCGAGGTCGGGTTGTGCCTGCACTGGGTGCTCGATGCCGCGAGCGGCGATGACACCGAGGCGCTCGCCGCGACCACCGAGAACGTCGTGAGCGTGCTCGAAAATCTGGACCTGCTCATCGACGACGCCGCCCGCGTCGCCTTGACACTGCCCGTGGCACTCGCCGCGGACACGGCGAATGCCGCAACCTCTGGATGAGAATGGGAGATTCACCGATGCTCCGCAAGAAGGATTTGGATCCGATAGGCATGTTCAAAGCCGCGGCCAGCGGGCCGGACGGCCACTGTGTGGCGTTCGCGCCGCTACGTGACGGCACCGTCGCGGTGTTCAACACCCGTGACGATGACGAGGGCCCGGCACTGCGATTCACGCCGGCCGAGTGGGACGCCTTCGTCGAAGGCGTCCGCACCGGCCGGTTCATCGCTTTGTGACGGTGTCCTACTCGGCGCTGTGCGCGCCACCGGTGGCCGGGGTGCGGCCGTGGCGCTGAGCACCGCCAGGACCAGCGCGACCAGAGTGGTGCCCAGCACGACCCAGAAACTCTCGGTGTAGGCGCGATCGGCGAACACCGCCGGGATCGCCTGGTCGACATGGTGACCCAGCACATCGATGTGCGCGACGACGGGGTTGGCGTTCTGCAGGGCCGAGACCACGGCCAGGCAGACCGCGGTGCCGATATTCATTGTCACGCCGAGCATTCCGGTGCTGATGCCCTGCTGTTCGGCCGGTACCGCGTCCACGACGAGGTTGGCCGCGGCCGCGTAGAAGAAGCCGAATCCGACCCCGGCCAGCACGTACAGGCCCGCGTAGGTGGCCCAGCTGTAGGGCAGGAGGGCGAAGCCCAGGCCGGAGAGCACCAGCGATGAACTGGGTCGCGACGGCGAACGCCTGCAGCCCGCGGCCGATCAGGAACAGCGGCCAGTTGCTGGTGAGCGCGTCGATGAGCGCTCCGGAGATGAACAGCACCGGGCAGGTCACGAACAGGCGTTTCTTGCCCCAGATGTCGCTCATCTTGCCCAGCAGCGGTGTCGCGGCGGCGCCGACCAGGCCGATCAGGATGACCACCCAGTTGATGTTGCCGCCGACATCTCGGAGCGTGCCGGTCATCTTCTGCAGCGCCGTGGCGATCATCGTGTACTGCATCGGGACGACCTCGGTCGCCAGCACGACGACGAGTACCCGCAGGCGCGAGGCGTGGTCGAGGCGGCCGGTATCGGGGACGGTGGCGATATCGTCCGGAGATGGGGCAGTGGGCATAGTCGACTCCACGGGATCGATGAGAGGGCGTGGCATCGGCCTCGGCGGCGGTATCGGACGGTGCGATCGATGGTCACTCGCGACGGATCTCGAGCGGCCGAGCCGAAGCAGTGAGTCCGAAGTAGCTGCGAGTGTGGTGGCCGCGCTGCCGGCGCCGGGATGGTTTTCCGCTGAGCGGGAGAAGCCCGGATGCGATGCGCCGCCGGGACTTTGATGTGTGTCGGCCGGGCCCGATGGGCTTGTGCGCCGCGGCCGGACATCCGGACCGAGCGGCTCGATACCCGTTTCCCCTTCGTGCAAGGACGCACCATGAACCGTCTGATCGCTCCCCGAATAATGCTCGCCGCCGCCGTCATCGCCGCGGTGCCCCTGTCCGGCTGCTCCAGTTCGACTCACAGTTCCGCCCCGGTCACCACGACGACCACTGCGGCCCCCGCCGCGCCCACCGCCGCCGCGACGAATTCGAACGACTCGGCGGTTAAGGAGATCACTCACGCCTTCGTCGCCTTCTTCGACGGCAAGACACCCCCCGACCAGAAAGTCGGTCTGCTGGAGAACGGTTCGACCTTCGCCCCCGCGATCGCCGCGCAGGCGAAGAGCCCGATGGGCGCCGCCTCGACGGCGTCGGTGTCGGCGGTGAAGGTCGCCGATCCCGCGCATGCGGCGGTCACCTACTCGATCCTGATGAACGGGAGCCCGGCGCTGCCGAATCAGAACGGCGCCGCCGTGGACGTCGGCGGCCAGTGGAAGGTCGCCGCGGCGACGTACTGCGGCCTGTTGAAGATGCAGGGCGGTGCGCCGGCCGGTTGCTGATCGGTCCCGGTCCGAGGAATCGGAGGCCGACCTCGATCGCCGGTTTCTACTGAGTGGGACATCGGGCCGCCGGGCCCTTGCGATCAATAGCATGGGCCCTGCGTGCGGCGCCTGGCGACAGCCCGCTGATGAAGGTCAGATCCTTGGTAGCCCAAGGGATTTCGTGATGTGTCCGAACGTGCCCACGGCGGGTCGCCGTGGCGCGTGCGGGCGTGGAGGAAGGCATCGAACTTGGTGAACGAATTAACGGGCAAGGTCGCCATCGTGACCGGCGGCGCCGCCGGAATCGGCGAGGCGATCGTCGAACGATTCGCGGCCGAGGACGCCCGGGTCGTCGTCGCCGACCGCGATGCCGAGCGCGGAAAGGCGCTGGCGGACGGATACGGCCCGGGCGTCGTGTTCGTGGAGACCGACGTCGCGGACCCCGGACAGATGACCGCCCTGGTGACTGCCGCGGTGGACCTGTTCGGCGGACTGCACATCATGGTCAACAACGCCGGTGTCTCCGGTGCGATGCATCCCGGATTCCTCGAGGACGACCTCGCGGATTTCCATCAGGTGCTGGGCGTGAATCTGCTGGGTGTCATGGTCGGCACCCGGGAGGCGGCGCGGCATATGGTGTCCGGCGGCGGTGGCTCGATCGTCAATGTGTCCTCCATCGGCGGCATTCAGGCCGGCGCCGGGGTGATGACGTATCGCGCGTCCAAGGCGGCGGTCATCCACTTCACGAAATCGGCCGCCATGGAATTCGCCGACCGCGATATCCGGATCAATTGCATTGCGCCCGGGAATATTCCGACGTCGCTGCTCGAGAAGGCGGTGGCGAGCATGAGTCCGGAGGAATCCGAGCGGTTCATCGCGGCGACGCGCGACATCATGCGGGATACCAAACCGCTGCGGCGGGACGGGCAATCGCGCGATGTGGCGGAGGCCGCGCTGTACTTCGGCAGCGATCGATCGGCGTATGTGACAGGAACGGTGCTGCCGGTGGATGGCGGGACCACCGCGGGCATGAAGTCCCGTATCGGGAAGGAATGACGAAAGCCCATGGCCGAGAAGACGATCGACACCGAGACCACCGTGCCGCGCTATCCGCTGGAGCGGGCGGTGGGCTGCCCGTTCGCCCCGCCGCCCGCGGTGCTGGACATGGCCGAGGCGGGTCCGCTCGCCAGGGTGAAGCTCTGGGATGACAGCACGCCGTGGCTGGTCACCAAATACGCCGAAGCCCGTGCACTGTACTACGACTCGCGGGTCAGCGTGGACGACCGCCTGGACGGATTCCCGCACTGGAACGAGGGCATGCAGGCCATGTCGCACACCCGTCCGGCGTCGGTGTTCAACCGGGACGCCGAGGAGCACGCCCGGCACCGCCGGATGATGACGAAACCCTTCGCGTTCAAGCGGGTCGAGGCGCTGCGCCCGGCGATCCAGAAGATCACCGACGAGCATATCGACGCCATTCTCGCGGGCCCCAAACCGGCGGATATCGTCGCGGCGCTGGCACTGCCGGTGCCGTCGCTGGTCATCAGCGAAATGCTCGGCGTGCCCTACGCCGATCACGAGTTCTTCCAGCACCACAGCGATGTCGGTCTCGGTCGCAATACCACCGCCGAACAGTCCCAGGCGAACGTCGTCGGCATGATGCAGTATCTGGCCGATCTGGTGGACAAGAAGATCGAGCATCCCGCCGAGGACGCGATCTCCGATCTGGCCGAACACGTTTCGGCCGGTGAAATCGACAAGTGGGAGGCCGCGATGACGGCCGTCGGCCTGCTCATCGCGGGCCACGAGACCACGGCCAACATGATCGGCCTGGGCACCCTGGCGCTGCTGGAGAATCCCGAGCAACTGGCGGTCATGCGGGATACCGAGGACCCGAAGGTCCTGGCGAACGCGGTCGAGGAGTTGCTGCGCTACCTCAGCATCATCCACACCGGGCAGCGGCGAGTGGCGCTGGCGGACATCGAGGTCGGCGGCGAGGTGATCCACGCCGGCGACGGCATCATCATCGATCTGGCGCCCGCGAACTGGGACTCCGACGTCTTCTCCGACCCGGACCGTCTGGACACCGACCGGGCGAATGCCAACCAGCACATGGCATTCGGCCACGGGCGGCACCAGTGCGTGGGCCAGCAGCTGGCCCGCGCCGAACTACAGATCGTCTTTCGCACGCTGCTGCGCCGGATTCCGACGCTGCGCCTGGCGACGACGATCGATCGAATCGAATTCAAACACGACCGACTGGCATACGGAGTCTACGAACTGCCGGTCGAGTGGTGACCAAACCCGAAACGAAAGCATTAGGGAGGCAATCAATGTCAGCTCCCGCACAGCGTGCGCTGCAATATCCGGCCGAGGGATTCGGCGCACCGAAGTACCGTAGGGGCCACGCCGCCGGCGACGTGGGTCTGCCGCCGGGCACGGAGGTGTTCTCCGCGGACAATCACATCTCGCTCTCCGACGACATCTTCTACCACTATCTGCCCGAGGAGCTGAAGGATCAGGCCCCGCGGATCTGGTACGAGGAGGGCGCCTATCAGGTCGGCCACAGCGGGCAATCGTTCCTGCCCGGCGAGTTCAGCTCGGTGCTGATGCAGTACGACGATCTGGTCGGCGCCGCGAGCGGCAATCTGGAGGCCCGGATCGAGCAGCTCGCCGAGGACGGCGTGCAACGGGAGCTGGCGTTCCCGAATGCCGTGCTGGCGTTGTGTTTTCACTCGGACAAGGAAATGCGTGAACGTCTGTTCCGGATCTACAACGAGTACATGGCGGGCCTGCAGGAGCGCTCCAAGGGCCGGTTCCACGCGGCGGGCCTGATCAACTGGTGGGATCCGGCGGGTGCGCGCCGGACCCTGAGCGAGCTGAAGTCGTTCGGCCTGAAGACCTTCCTACTGCCACTCAACGGCGGTGTGGACGACGCGGGCAACCAGATCGACTACGGCAGCACGGCTATGGACCCGGTATGGGATGAGATCGAGGCGTCGGGCGTGCCCGTGACGCACCATATCGGAGAGACCGGGCTGAAGAGTCCCTGCGAGTTCAACACCATCGTGATCGGCATGATGGTCAACGTCGACTCGTTCCGTGAGATGTTCGGCCGGTACATCTTCTCCGGCATCCTCGACCGGCATCCGGGCCTTCAGGTCGGCTGGTTCGAGGGCGGAATCGCCTGGGTGCCGACGGCATTGCAGGATGCCGAGCATCTCTATGCCTCATACCGCCACATGTGCGAGCCCACGTTGAAGCACGATGTCCGCTACTACTGGGACAAGCATATGAGCGCCTCGTTCATGGTGGATCCGCTCGGGCTGCGCTTGATCGACCAGATCGGCGTGGACAAGGTCATGTGGGCCACCGACTATCCGCACAACGAGAGCACGTTCGGCTACTCGGAGAAGTCGCTGCAGCTGGTGGTCGACGCGGTGGGACCGGAGGACGCCGTCAAGATCGTCAGCGGCAACATCAAGAAGTTCCTGGGCGTCGAATGACGAATTCGGCTGCGTCAGAGAAGATCACGATACCGGACGTGCCCGATCGCGCCCGGATGCGGCGCGAGACCGGCCGGCGGTTACGGGCGGTCATGGCCGAGCAGGGCGTCGACGCGCTGATCCTGCTGGAGGACCAGTCGGTGATGTACGCGACCGGCGCGAGCTGGCCGCTGGGTGAAGCGGGCCTGTGGCACGTGGAGTCGCCGGTCGCGGTAGTCGTGGCCGGTGACGAGTGGCCGCATCTGTTCCTGCCCTTCCGGGAAGGCTCGGCCACCGAATCGGATCTCCCCGCCGATCATGTCCACGGGCCCGTATATCTCGAATTCGACGAGGGGGCAGAAGGTTTCGCGCGGATACTCGGCGATCTGGTGCCCGCCGGGGCGCGGATCGCGGTGGACCAGTTGACCGGGGCGATGCGACGGGCGCACAAGGCACTGTTTCCCGCCGCGCCGCCCACCGACGCGGCCTTGGTTCTGAGCGTGGCCAAACTCGTCAAGACCCAGGACGAGCTGGCCTGCATCCGCACCGCCTGCCGGATCACCGACGCCGCGATGGTCGACGTGCAGGCAGCGCTCGCGCCGGGCATCCGGCAGATCGACCTGTCGGCGGCGTTCGTGCGCCGCGCCTTCGAATTGGGCGCCACTGCAAGCATTCTCGACCCTATCTGGCAGGTCATGCCGGAGAGCAAGGCGTCGGGCGTGTGGACCGTGCACAGCGATCTGGCGCTGCCCCTGCTCACGACCGAGCGGGAGCTTGTGCGAGGCGATGTGCTGTGGATCGACGTCAGCATCAGCTATGGCGGCTACTGCTCCGACTTCGGACGCACCTGGGTGGTCGGCCAGGATCCCACCCCGAAGCAGCAGGCGCAGTTCACCCGCTGGCGGGAGATCCGCGACGCCGTCTTCGCGGTGACCCGTGCTGGAGCCACCTGCGCCGATCTGGCCGAGGCCGCGATCGCGGCGAACGACGGCCGCAAACCCTGGCTGCCGCACTTCTATCTGGCACACGGCATCGGCGTCGGCCCCGCCGAAATGCCCATGATCGGAACGGATCTGGGCGAGGAGTTCGACCGGAACACCGTGCTGACCCCGGGCACAACGCTCGTGGTCGAGCCGGTGGTGTGGGAGGACGGGACCGGTGGTTACCGCAGCGAGGAGATCGTCGTGATCACCGAGGAAGGTTTCATTCCCTTGACCGACTACACCTACGCCCCCTATGGCGACTGAGATCCTGGCCGACGAACGCGCTCTCCGACTCGGGCGACGAGAGCGCGTGCTGGCCGAGATGCACGCCCACGACCTCGATCTGCTCGTCCTGGGCAGACAGGCCAACATCCGCTACGTCACCGGTACGCCACAGCTGTGGACCGCCGGGACCAGGCCCTTCGGCCCGGGCTGCGTCCTGGTGCGCGAGACCGGCGCGATCCACCTGCTGAGCACCTGGGACGAGGGCGTTCCCGAGGACATTCCGCACGAGCACCTCTACGGCATCATGTGGAATCCGATGAACATCCTCGAGGTGCTGGGGAAGATCGATGGCGCCGCCACCGCGCGGCGGGTGGGTACCGACGCGCTGTCTCCGCTGATGGGACAGCTGCTACCCATGGCGTTTCCGCAGGCCGAACTGGTCGATGGAGAACAGGCGATCGCCACGGCCCGGCGGATCAAGACCCCGGAAGAGATTGCTGTACTGCGTGATTCGATCCGAACGGCGGAAAATGGCCTGGCCGCAGCGGTATCCGCGCTCGAACCAGGCGCGGCCGAGAAGACGCTCTCCGGAATCATGTTGCAGACCATGGCGGCCGGAGGCGTGAGCACCCCGGCCACCCAGGACGCCGCCTGGGTCACCGCGCCCGACCACCCGTGGCGGGTGCGCGGCGACGGGCACGTGCAATCCGGTGACCTGGTGGCGTTCTCCGCGGGCGTGATCGCCAACGGATACATCGCCCAGGTCGGCCGGACCTGGCCCGCCGGGCCGCCGAGGGATGGTGTGGCCGATCTGTACCGGCGGTGGGATCGGCTGTGGTCCCGCCTGCTGGCCGCGTGCGTGCCGGGTAAACCGGCCGCCGGATTGCTCGACGCCTACCGCGACGCGAACGAGCCGCTGCCGGCGATGCCGGTGGCCCACGCGCTGGGCCTGGGATTCGACGCGCCGGTGGTGTCGCCGGAACTCCCGGACACCGCAGCCGCGGACCGGCTCGAGCCCGGAATGGTGCTCGCGGTCACCGGCTACGTGTGGGAGCAGGGGATCGGTGCGGTGTTCGGTCGGGAGATGGTGCTGATCACCGAGGGAGAACCCGAGGTGCTGACGTCCGCCCCGGCATGGAACGGCAATACGAATGGAGTGACCAAATGAGCGATTCGGTGCCGTCCCCCGAGGATATCATCAAGTACGAGAAGGATCCGAAGACCAAGATCGCCACGATCACTCTCGACCGGCCCGACCACCTCAACGCGCCGACCATCGCCGCGCGGATCCGGTACGCCGACCTGCTGCACCGCGCGAACGTGGACGACGAGGTCAAGGTGCTCGTGATCCGCGGCGCGGGTGACCATCTGGGCACCGGCGCCGACCTGCCGGAGTTCATGACGGCGTTCTCGGGCGAGGACCAGGGGCCCAAACTCGCCGAATACCGGATCGGCCCGGACGAGGTCACCTATCCGCCGCAGAAGTCCTTCCGGCACGGCGCGACGATCAGCTCCTGGTATGCCGCACCGCATTCCGGCATCCGCGGCCTGCAGGACTTCAAGAAGATCAGCATCCTGGAGGTGAAGGGCTACTGCTACGGGTGGCACTTCTATCAGGCCGCCGACGCGGATATGGTGATCTCCTCCGATGACGCGCTGTTCGGGCATCCGGCATTCCGCTATGTGGGCTGGGCGCCGCGGATGTGGTGGTGGGCGCAGACGATGGGGCTGCGCAAGTTCCAGGAGATGGTGTTCACCGGGCGGGCCTTCACCGCCGCGGAGATGTACGAGTGCAACTTCCTCAACAGCGTTGTCCCCCGGGACGATCTGGAGGACGAGGTGGCCAAGTACGCGCAGGCCTGTGCCGCGAACCGGCCGACCGACACCGTATTCATGCAGAAGCAGTTCTTCGAGTTCTACAAGCAGTATCAGGGCGAATATCTGGGCAGCATGATCGCCGGGCTGTTCGAGACGGTCGGCGGGTTCGCCCGGCCCGACGAGAGCGACATGATGTTCGACGAGGCGATGGGTCGCGGTATCAACAACGCGGTCAAGGACAACGACGCCAAGTTCCCGCCCGAATGGCGGCTCAGCCGGCGCGGCCGCGCGCAGGAGGATTAACTCGTGGAACCGCTCGACGGGTACCGTGTCGTCGATCTGTCCACCGGCATCGCGGGAGCCTACTGCACGAAGCTGCTCGCCGACGCCGGTGCGGAGGTCATCAAAGTCGAACCACCCGAAGGGGATTGGTTGCGACGCTGGTCGGCCTCGCACGCCGATCTCCCGCCCGGCGCGGACGGCGCGCTGTTCGGATTTCTGGCATGCTCCAAGCAGAGCGTCGTCGTCGACGCCGATGGCGAGATCGAATTCCTGGACCGGCTGCTGGCAGGGGCCGACGCCGTGGTCTGGAGTCGCGGATCGCGGGTGGCGGAGCACCCCTCGCTCGCACCGGAGGCGATCCGCGACCGGCACTCTCATCTCACCGTGGCCGCGATCACCCCGTTCGGGCTGCACGGACCCTGGAGTGACCGTCCCGCAACGGAATTCACCGTGCAGGCGTGGTCGGGCGGAATCATCGGGCTCGGTCGCGGCGCGCCCGATCGTGCCCCGGTCTCCGTCGGCGGGCAGCCGGGTGAATGGACCGCCGGGGCCTACGCGGCGGCGGGGATCCTGGCCGCGCGCTGGCGGACCCTGCGCACCGGGGTGGGCGAACTGCTCGACCTGTCCATGCTCGAGACCCAGATCCTCACGCTCACTTACTATTCCGTCACGTTCTTCGAATCGCTCGGTCGGTTGATGCGGCCGGGGCGCGGGCTCATGGTGCCGGGCGTGGCCACCGCGAAGGACGGTCTGGTGGCCGTCGGCTGCGGGACCGCCCAGCAGTGGTTCGACCTGTGCGCGATGATCGGGCACCCGGAATGGATCGACGAGAGCGCGCCCTTCTCGATCAGCGGGAAGGCGGGCTCCCTGGCCGACGAGATCTCCCCGTGGTTCGCCGATCACACCGTCGAGGAGATCCTGGGTCTGGCAACGGCATTCAGGATTCCCAACTCCCGCGTCGCGAACGGCGAGAATATCGCCGAGATGGATCACTACGCGTCACGCGGGTCGTTCGTGACCAACCCGCGCGACGGGTACACCCAGCCCGGCCCGCCTTATCGGCTGGGCTCGGAATCCGCGCCCGCGCCGCGGCCCGCGCCGCGACTGGGTGAGCACGGCGAACGGTATCGCGCCGAATCGGCCGCGCTCCGCGAGGTGAACTCGGACGAGTCTCCGGACGATCTGCCCTTCAAGGGAATCCGCGTCCTGGACATGACCGCCTTCTGGGCGGGACCGTCCTGCACCCACCTGCTCGGGATGCTGGGCGCCGAGGTGATCCACCTCGAATCCGCCGCCCGGCCGGACGGGACCAGGCTCATCGCCGGAGTTCCGCTCAGCGAGGAACAGTGGTGGGAGCGTTCGCCCATCTTCTCTAGCCTCAACACCAACAAGAAGAGCGTGACGCTGGACTTCCGGACCGAGCGCGGGCTCGAGGTGCTGCACCGGCTCATCCGCGAATGCGATGTGATCGTGGAGAACTACACCCCGCGTGTGCTGGAACATCTCGGGCTGGACTACGAGACCGTGCGCGGGCTGCGTCCCGACGTGATCATGGTCCGGATGCCCGGATTCGGGCTCGACGGCCCGTGGCGGGACAATCCGGCCTTCGCCTACATCATCGAGGACGCCTCCGGGCTCACCTGGCTGACCGGACATCCCGATCAGAATCCCGTCGAGCCGTTCGCGCTCGGCGACCCCAACGCCGGATTGCACGGGGCCACCGCGCTGCTGCTGGCGCTGGAACACCGGCGGCGCACCGGAAACGGGATGCTGGTGGAGGCGGCGATGGCGGACGCCGCGATCAATATCGCCGCCGAACAGGTCGTCGAGCACTCCGCGTACGGGAAACTGCTGGAGCGGGACGGCAATCGGGGTCCCGGGGCGGCGCCGCAGAATCTGTACCGGACCGCGGACGTCGACGAGTACGGCGGAAACGACTCGTGGGTCGCGGTGGCGGTCGCCACCGACGATCAGTGGGTGGATCTGAGAACGGCGCTCGGCAAGCCGGACTGGGCGATGCGCCCGGAACTGTCCACCGCCGACGGTCGTCGCGAGCACCACGACCTCATCGACGAACACCTCGCCACGTGGTGCGAGCCCCGCAGCGGCGACGAGATCGTCGAAATCCTCTGGGATGCCGGTGTTCCGGTGGCCAAGGTGATGCAACCCCATCGGATCGCCGAACTGCCGCAGCTGGTTTCGCGCGGCTTCTTCGAGTCCGTGGACCATCCGGTGAATTCACCGGTCCGGCACGCCACCGTGCCGTTCACCCTGGCGCACGGTTCCGGCGGGTGGCATCGGCGGCACGCGCCGCTGCTCGGCGAGCACAACCGGGAAGTGCTGGCGGGACTGGGATTTACCGACTCCGAGATCGACACGCTGGAGGCCGACGGAGTCATCGGGACCGCGCCCGCGCTGCGCGAGGCGGCGAAGGAGAAGCAGTGATGAGCGACTGGGATAAAACGACGGATTTCCTTGTAGTCGGTAGTGGAGCAGGGGTAGTGGGCGCACTGCGCGCCCGCGCCCTCGGCAAAGACGTTCTGGTGGTGGAGAAATCCGATCTCCTCGGCGGTTCGACGTGTATGTCCGGCGGGGTGATGTGGCTGCCGAACAATCCGCTCATGCAGCGCGAAGGGGTGCCGGACTCGCTCGAGGACGCACTGCGGTATTTCGACACCGTCGTCGGCGACGCGGGCCCGGCCTCCTCCAAGGACCGCCGCCTGGCCTACATCAACTCCGGTATCGAGATGGTCGGCTTCCTCGAGGGCGAGGGTCTGCGATTCCGGCGTTGCGAGGGATACAGCGACTACTACGCCGGCGTCCGGGGCTGCTCGGGTGGATCCGCGCGGGGCCGATCGATCGAGCCGGAGATCTTCGACAAGAACCAACTGGGTGAACTCGCGGACCGGATTCGCCCGGGCTTCGCCGGCGGCATGGTGATCTACACGGTCGAGGCCGCGTCGATGTCGCTGATGCGCACGCGAGCCGGTATGGCGACGATGGCCAGGGTCGGGCGGCGCACGGTCGCCGGGCGGGTCCGTCGTCGGCGCCTGGCGGCCAACGGCGCCGCGCTCATCTCACGGCTGATCGACGCGCTGTCGCGGCATCAGGTGCCCATCTGGCGCGAATCGGCGCTCACCGAATTCGTCGTCGAGGCCGGCCGGGTCGTCGGGGCCGTCATCCATCGCGATGGCCGTGATGTGCGCGTCCGAGCGCGCGACGGAATCCTGCTCGCCGCAGGAGGTTTCGCCCGCAACGAGACGATGCGCAAGGAATTCTCCGGCGAGCAGCCCGCCGGAACCGAGTGGACCTCGGCCAATCCCGGTGACACCGGCGACGCGATCCGCCTGGCGATGGAGCTGGGCGCCGCGACCGACATGCTGGACGAGGCCTGGTGGATGCCCTCGTGGATCACCCCCGACGGCACACCGGGAATGTGCCTGTCCGAGCGCTGTAAACCCGGATCGATCATCGTCGATGCTCAGGGGCAGCGGTATTTCAACGAGTCGTGTTCGTATCAGGAAGCCGGGCAGGAGATTTTCGCCCACCACCGCAAGACCGGCGTGGGAATCCCGTCCTGGCTGATCATCGATTCATACCACCGGGGTCACTATCCGTTCGGCATGGCGCCCGCGGGGATGACGCCCCGAAAATTGATCGGCAGCATGTTCAAACGCGCGAACACCCTCGATGATCTGGCGAACCAGTGCGAGATCCCGCCCGCCGCCCTGCGTGCGACGATCGATCGATTCAACACATTCGCCGCGACCGGCGCCGACGAGGACTTCCACCGCGGCGAGGGCGATCACGAACGGTTCTACGGCGATATCACCCACACCCCGAACCCCTGTCTCGGGCCCATCGCCAAACCCCCGTTCTATGCCGTCGCTCTGTACCCTGGAGACATCGGCACCAGCGGCGGCCTACTCTGCGACGAGCACTCCCGGGTGCTCACCAGTGCGGGGGAGCCGATCGAGGGCCTGTACGCCACGGGCAACTGCACCGCCTCGGTCATGGGTCGCAAATATCTGGGCGCCGGAGCGAGCATCGCGGCCTCGGCCGTATTCGGCTATGTGGCAGCGAATTCCGCTTGCACCGACTGACCACGCCCCCCAGGAGGACCTCTCATGGCACTGACACTCACTCCGGGCACCCGCGTCTACAGCGCGGTCGATTCGACCGAGCTGATCGTCGTCAAGGCCCCCGCAGATCCGATCGATCTCACCATCGGCGGCGCCCCCGCGGTCCTGTCCGCCGCGGACCGCAACGGCGCCAACGCATCCGGCAACGGTAACGGCACGGCCCTGGGCAAGCGCTACACCGACGCCGCCGCGACCATCGAATTACTCTGTACCAAGCCCGGTCCCGGCATGCCCGCCGTCGCGGACGAGGTCTTGGCGCTGAAGGAGGCCAAGGCGCTCCCCGCCTCCGACTGACAGTTACGCGTCGAGCCCGTGCTCGGCGCGTAACTTCGGCGCCTCTTTCAAAACACTCACTGATCCCCCCGCGCGATCTCCGGCTGCTACCGTCGGATAAGTTATCCGCCCCCCGATGCAAGGGAGCATGCCATGGGCATCATCACCATGATCATCATCGGTCTGATCGTCGGTGCGATCGCACGCCTTCTGGTTCCGGGCCGCCAGCGTATCGGCTGGATCGGCACCATCATCGTCGGCATCGTGGGCGGCTACGTCGGTGGCACCCTCGGCAGCGTGGTGTTCGCGCCGCACAAATTCAGCATCCACCCGCCGGTGAATCACCTGTGGCTCGGCTCGATCGTCGGCGCGGTGATCGTGCTGCTGATCGTCCAGGCGTTCCGGCGCCGGGTCTGAGTGCCGCGGGCCTTGTGCGGGGTTCGGCTGCGAACCCCGTCGAGGTCCTGTCCGGGGCGCCCGGGATCAGTATCTGACGAAACCGGTCATACGACTGACGCTTCCGGACTTCGGTATCGTCCGAACCCCTTCTCCCGGCGTTCAATTCCAGCAGGTCGCGAATCGCGGCCGGATTCCGCTGGAAGGGAACGACAATGACCGAGTACGTGACACTCGAACACGGACGGCTCGCCTGCGATGTGGTCGGGGAGGGTCCACTTGTGGTGCTCTCGCACGGCATGGGCACCATGCGCCAGGACTTCCGCCACCTTGTCGGTCCCCTGGTGGCCGCGGGCTACCGGGTGGTCAACGTGGACATGCGCGGGCACGGTGAGTCCAGCCTCGACTGGCCGTCGGTGACCGGGAAGGCCGCCATCAGCCGCACCGATGTCGCGCAGGACCTGCTGGGGGTCATCCGGTATTTCGGCGGTCCGGCGGTGATCGTCGGGCATTCACTGTCGGGCGGGTCGGCCACCATCGCGGCGGCGCAGGCCCCCGAGATGGTGACCGCGATCGTCGAAATCGCCCCCTTCACCCTCACCCAGAGCCTGTCTGCCGGATCCCTGTTCACCAACCGCCGGTATCGCCGAGGCCTGGTTCGCCTCGCCCTCACCACGATGATGAAGTCGCTGCCCTGGTGGCTGCGGTATCTGGACATCGCCTATCCGACCAAGCCCGCCGACCAGGACCGGTACCTGGCCGAGTTGGAGTCCGTTCTGCGGCGGCCCGAGCGCTGGGAGGAGTTCATGAAAACCGGGCGCACCACGCCCGCGGACGCGCATGCCCGCTTGGCGGATGTCCGCTGCCCCGCGCTGGTGATCATGGGTTCGGCGGATTCGGATTGGGCCGATCCGGAGGCGGAGGCGAAGGCGATCGTCGCGGGCCTGCCGGACGGCCTGGGCCGGGTCGTGATGATCCATGACGGCGGACATTATCCGCATGCCCAGTTCCCGGAGTATGTTGCCGCGCAGGTGATCCCGTTCCTCGAGCGGTCCATGGCGGGCGGTCGGGCCGGGCGCGCCGGCTGATGTGGCCGCCGGTACGGGCCTCCCTGTCGCCGGGGCACGCGGCGACGGGGGAGTCCGGCCGCTCGCCGGTCGTGGCGCTCACCCGTCCCGCCTGCGATGATGACGGCATGTCCGCGCCGCGTACCGTCGTCTTCGTCCTGTACGAGGGGATGCAGCTGGTCGAATTGGCCGGGCCGATGGATGTTTTCGCGTTCGCCAACGAGATGACCAGCAGACCGCTGTACCGGCTGCTGACGGCCTCGCCGGGAGGCCGGTCGATCGGAGTCGGCGGCGGTCTGACCCTCGTGGTCGAGCATTCCCTGCACGAGCTGGCCTACGGCGACGAGCGGATCGATACGCTGGTAGTCGTCGGCGGCTTCGTCTCCGGGGCGGTGTCGGCGGAGGTGGTGCGCGAGCTGCCCGCCCTGGCCCGCAAGTCCCGGCGGGTGACCTCGGTATGCGCCGGCGCGCTGTTGCTCGCTGCCGCGGGACTGCTCGACGGCTACCGGGCCACCACGCATTGGGGCTCGACCGAGCGGTTGGCCCGCGCCTATCCGCGTGTGACCGTCGAACCCGATCGCATCTACGTTCACGATCGCAACCGCTGGACCTCCGCAGGTGTCGCGGCCGGCATCGATCTCGGCCTGGCCCTGGTCGAGGACGATCTCGGCCGGGAGATGGCACAGCAGATCGCCCGCGCCTTCGTGGTCTTCGGCCGCCGGACCGGCGGTCAGGACCAATTCAGCGCCCAGCTGCGCAGCCAACCCGCCCGCACTCCGGCCATCCGCGCGGTGCAGCAGTGGCTACCCGATCACCTCGACGGCGATCTGGGGGTGTCGGCTCTGGCGCAGCGCGCCGGGATGAGCGAACGGCATTTCGCGCGTGCCTTCCGCGTCGAAACCGGAACCACCCCTGCGGCTTTCGTCGAAGATCTGCGCTTGGAGGCGGCCCGCCGCCTGCTGGAGTCCACCGAACTCACCATCACCGCGATAGCCCGTTCGGTCGGCTACCGCCACGGAGAGACTCTGCACCGGGTCTTCGTTCGCCGCCTCTCGACCACGCCGGAGCGCTATCGCCAGCATTTCGCCCCCGCCGAACGTCCGGCGGACGAGATGCCCGCGGTCGTCGGTACGACCGCGGGGCGCGTACTCGGTGACCTCGGCTAGGCGTGGATCACTGCTGGCTTTCGCCGGCCAGGTCGAGGGCCGCCCGGTAGCCGAAGACGACGCTGGAGCCGATCGGGGTGCCTGCGCCGGGGTAGGAGCCGCCGGACATGGCGGCCATGGTGTTGCCGGTGGCGTAGAGGCCCTCGATGGGGATGTTGTCGGGGCGCAGGACGCGGGCGTTGGTGTCGGTGACCAGGCCGCCCTTGGTGCCGATATCGGACAGCACGACGGTGGCGGCGTAGTAGGGCGGGGAGTCGATGGGGATCAGC
>NZ_JAGPOX010000118.1 GCF_019038435.1 Nocardia alni | reverse complement strand
TCTCCATACGCCGGAACCCCTAGGCGGAGGCAATAACAATGGAGTTTTCGGCGCGGCGCGTCGGTCGGGTACCGCTGCGTAGGCGACGAAGGAGCAAGCAGCGGTGCCCGACCGACGCGCCCCCAGGGCGCCGAAAACCCGCCCCGGAGCGAAGCGGAGGGGCAAATAGACACAGTCATTAAACACAGAAGCGGTAGCCCATGCCGGCCTCGGTGAGCAGGTGCTTGGGGTGGGATGGGTCGTCCTCGAGTTTGCGGCGCAGTTGTGCGAGGTATACGCGCAGGTAGTGGGTTTCGGTGGCGTATGACGGGCCCCACACCTCGCGCAGTAGTTCGCGGCGGCCTACGAGTTTGCCCTGGTTGCGTACGAGCATTTCCAGTACGCCCCATTCGGTGGGGGTCAGGTGTACGTCGCCGCCGTGTTTGATGACCTTCTTGGCCGACAGGTCGACGGTGAACGAGGAGGTCTCCACGATCGGATCCGATCCCTCGGTGGCTGTCGCGCCGCGTCGCACCGCGGCGCGCAGGCGGGCCAGGAGTTCATCCATGCCGAACGGCTTGGTCACGTAGTCGTCCGCGCCCGCGTCCAGGGCCTCGACCTTGTCGGCGGAGTCGGTGCGCGCGGACAGCACGATCACCGGGGACTGGCTCCAGCCGCGCAAGCCCGCCAGCACGTCGATGCCGTCGATATCGGGTAGGCCGAGATCCAGGACCACCACGTCCGGATGCTTCTCGGCCGCCGCCCGCAGCGCTGCGGCGCCGGTGGCGGCCGTGATCACCTCGTAGCCGCGCACCGACAGGTTGATGCGCAGCGCGCGCAGGATCTGCGGTTCGTCGTCGACGACCAGCACCTTGGTCGGTACGGCCCCGGCCTGGTCGTGATCGCGAGACCCGCTGTGGGCGCGCGCGGCGCCGAGGCGGTCCGCATCGCTGACTACACCGTCCTCGCTGGCGCTCGTCGGCGTCGTGCGCGAGGCGCGCTGTGCTGATTGCTCGCTCCGCTGCGCTCCGCTCACGAGTCGCTGGCGCTCGAATCCCTCGTGCGCGACGTGCCATGTGTCGTCGATTCGCTCGGAAGCTCCCTCACGGGGTGTCGTCACCTGAGTGTCTCCTCTGCTGTGTCTGGCGTATCCCGTGGTTCCTGTCGAACGCCCGGTAGATCGATGACGATGGTGAGCCCGCCGCCGGGTGTCGGTTCGGCGTGGACGGCGCCGCCCATCGCCTCGACGAACCCGCGTACCACCGACAGGCCCAGCCCGATCCCGGTGGAGTTGTCCCGGTCTCCCAGCCGCTGGAAGGGTTCGAACAGCTGATCCTCCAGTCCGGTCGGCACTCCGGGGCCGTAGTCGACGACGGTAAGCGCCACGCGGTCTCCGGTGCGTTCGCCGGTGACCCGAATGGGCGTGTCGCGCGGTGAGTACCGCAGTGCGTTATCGATCAGGTTGGCCAGAACCCGATCCAGCAGGCCGCTGTCGGCCCGGACGGCGACATCGCCGACCTCCACCTTGACCCGGTCCATGGCGGCGCGGCGCAGCCCGCGCGAGCCCATGGCGATGCCGAGGACGGCCCGGTTCACGACCTCCTCCAGATACACCGGTTTCATCTGGGGTTTGACCACCCCGACGGCCAGTCGCTGCGAGTCCAGCAGGTTGCCGACCAGCCCGGTGAGCTGGTCGATGGACTCCTCCACGGTTTCCAGCAACTCGGCGGTGTCCTCCGGGGAGAACTCCACATCGTCGCTGCGCAGACTCGACACCGCCGCCTTGGCCGCGGCCAGCGGGGTGCGCAGATCGTGGCTGACCGCCGACAGCAGCGCCCGGCGCAGCCGGTCGGTCTCGATCACCCCGGCCGCGGCCTGGGCCTCGTCCGACAGCTGGCGCTGGCGGACGAGGCCGGCTGCCTGACTGGCGACCGCCCCGAGCACCATGCGGTCACCGGGTGTGAGGGCGTGGCCGTTGAGCAGCAGCCAGTGCCGGTCGTCCCCGGATTCGATGGCGGTGTCGGCGTCCCTGACCCGGCGCGCGGGCTCGTCCCCGACACAGGCCACCACGTCCTTCTCGGTGGCCAGGCTGACCGCGCGCATGCCGAAGGTCTCGCGAGCGTGTTCGAGCAGGCCGTGCAGATCGGCGCCGTGCAGCACCGCCCCCGCGAACAGGGTCAGCAGCTCGGCCTGCCGGGACGCGTTGCGCGCCAGGGTCGCTCGCCGCTTGGAGATGTCCACCAGCGCCGCGACCGCGACCGCGACCATCGCCATCACCACGATGGTCAGGAAGTTGTTCAATTCGGCGATGGTCAGGCTGTAGCGCGGGGAGACGAAGAACCAGTTCAGCAGCACACCACCCAGCACCGCCGAGAGCGAGGCGGGCGCGACGCCGCCGGCGAGCGACACGAAGATCACGCCGACGAAGAACAGCGCGCTCTCCCCGGCCAGGTCCAGATGGCTGTCCAGGAGGAAATAGCAGAGCGCGGTGATCGCCGCCGGGACCAGGATCGCCGCGATCCAGGAGACCACCTTGCGTTCCGGCGGCATCAGCAATGCCCGTCGCCGGAACCCTCGATTCGACTCCTCATGGGTGACCATGTGTACATCGATCTTGCCCGACAGCTGCACCACGGTGGAGCCGATACCCTCGTCCAGGATGCGGGCCCAGCGTGAGCGCCGCGAGGTGCCGAGAACCAGTTGGGTGGCGTTCACCCCGCGCGCGAAATCCAGCAGGGCATTCGGGACGTCCTCGCTGGTCACGGTGTGCATACTGGCACCGATGCCGGTGGCCAGCTCGCGCAGCCGGTTCAGCCGCTGCGTGGACACCCCGGCCAGGCCGTCGCCGCGCACGATGTGCACCACGATCAGGTCGGCGCTGGACTTGGCGGCGATGCGGCTGGCGCGGCGCACGATCGTCTCGGACTCCGGGCCGCCGGTCACCGCGACCACGACGCGCTCGCGGGCCTCCCAGGTGTCGGTGATCCGGTGGTCCTCGCGGTATTTCGCCAGCGCGGCATCGACCTGGTCGGCCAGCCACAGCAGCGCCAATTCCCGTAGCGCGGTGAGGTTTCCGGGACGGAAGTAGTTGCGCAGCGCGGCGTCGACCTTCTCGGCGGCATAGACGTTGCCGTGGGACATCCTGCGCCGCAACGCCTCCGGGGTGATGTCGACCAGCTCCACCTGGTCTGCGCCGCGCACCACCCAGTCGGGCACGGTCTCGCGCTGCACCACGCCCGTGATCTGCTCGACGACGTCGTTGAGGCTCTCCAGATGCTGCACGTTGACCGTGGAGATGACGTCGATGCCGCGCTCGAGCAGTTCGTGCACGTCCTGCCAGCGTTTCTCGTTCTTCGAACCGGGCACGTTGGTGTGCGCGAGCTCGTCGACCAGCACGACCGACGGGTCGCGGTGCAGCACCGCCTCCACGTCGAGTTCGGGCAGGGTGGCGCCGCGGTACTCCATCATCTTCGGCGCGATGCGCTCGATGCCCTCGGACAGTTCGGCGGTCTTGGGACGGTTGTGCGTCTCCACGACCGCGGCCACCACGTCGCGGCCGCGGTCCAGGCGCCGGTGCGCCTCACCGAGCATGGCGAAGGTCTTGCCCACTCCGGGGGCGGCGCCGAGGTAGATGCGAAGCTGGCCGCGTTTCACCAGTTCATCATCTCGCGCGTGTATGGCCGTTGCCCCTGTTGGACGCGGACCGCAGCCGTGGCGCGTCGCGTCGGCACGCGCGGGAGCAGCGCTGGTGTGCGGGTGCCCGTCATCAGCGCGCCGCACGCAAGTCCGGGAGTTATCGCGGCCATGCTGCACATCGCGGCGAGGTCCGGCAAATGACGTCTCCTGGTTAACGAAAGACGGCCGGTCTGCGGATGCGGCCGGGTTTCCCCCTGTCTACCGCCGCCGACGCGCCCTTCGGCCGCATTGACGTTTTCTTGATGGCGTTGACCTCGACCTTTACGCCCTGCGGGCGACACGTGGGGAACACCCGTAAGTGGTCCGTCAATGCGGGCGTCCGAGGCGCTAAGAAGGTGTCAAGGCACTCGAAAACGGGCTATTTGAACGCTTGACTCACTGCGGCGCATTCGTGTGCGCCGTATGTCCAAGAAAGGTTCGACACATGTCTGTCGTGGTGTTCACGGTGGTAACCCTGGCGATCTTCGCCCTGCTCGGGCTGATCCAACGGGGAGTTGAGCGGCTGTGACGCAGAACATCATCGGTCTGGTTCTGGCCGTCGGCATCGCTGTCTATCTGGTCGCGGCGCTGCTGTACCCCGAAAGGTTCTAGGTGAACACGACTACAGCGGGGATCGTCTTCGCGGCGGCCTTGATCATCGCGCTCGCCCTGGTCCACGTGCCATTGGGCGACTACATGTACCGGGTGTACTCGAGTGACAAGCACAGCCGGGCCGAGCGGGTCATCTACAAGCTGATCGGCGTCGAACCCGGGGTCGAGCAGAGTTGGTCGGTCTATGCCCGCAGTGTGCTGGCCTTCTCGGCGATCAGCGTGCTTTTCCTGTTCTTCATGCAGTTGGTGCAGGGCCATCTGCCGCTGCATCTGTCCAATCCCGGCACCAAGATGACCGGTGACCTGGCCTGGAACACCGCGATCAGCTTCGTGACGAACACCAACTGGCAGAACTACGCCGGTGAGACCACGATGGGCCACGTCGTGCAGATGTGCGGCCTGACCGTGCAGAACTTCCTGTCCGCCGCCGTGGGCGTCGCCGTGGCGGTCGCGCTGGTGCGCGGATTCGCGCGCAACCGCACCTCCGAGCTGGGCAACTTCTGGGTGGATCTCGTGAGGGGGACCATCCGGATTCTGCTGCCCTTGTCGCTCGTTTTCGCGATCGTGCTGATCGGTGGTGGCGTGATCGAGAACTTCCATCTGTGGTCACAGGTCGCCACCACGGTCGGCAACACGGGTAAGCAGTCGATTCCCGGTGGCCCGATCGGCAGCCAGGAGGTCATCAAGCTGCTCGGAAACAACGGTGGCGGGTTCCTCAACGTGAACTCCGCGCATCCGTTCGAGAACCCGACGGCATGGACGAACTTCGTCGAGATCTTCCTGCTGCTGGTGATCAGCTTCTCGTTGCCGCGCACCTTCGGCCGGATGGTCGGCAGCGCCAAGCAGGGTGTGGCGATCGTGTCGGTGATGGCATCGCTGGCCCTGTTCAGCCTGGTGCTGACCAACTTCTTCCAGTTGCACCATCACGGCACCGTGCCGACCGCGGTCGGAGCGGCCATGGAGGGCGTCGAAAACCGTTTCGGCGTCTCGGATTCCGCGACCTTCTCGGCCGCGACCACGTTGACCTCCACCGGTGCGGTCGACTCCGCGCACGACTCGATGACCAGCACCGGCGGCATGATGACGATGTTCAACATGCAAATGGGCGAGGTCGCGCCCGGTGGGGCCGGTTCGGGCCTGTACGGCATGCTGATCCTGGCCGTGATCACGGTCTTCATCGCCGGTCTGATGGTCGGCCGGACGCCGGAGTACCTCGGCAAGAAGATCAACCCGCGCGAGATCAAGCTGGCCGCGGCCTACTTCCTGACCACACCGCTGATCGTGCTCATCGGCACCGGCGTCGCGATGGCCCTGCCGGGGGAGCGCGCCGCGATGGCGAACACCGGCCCGCACGGACTGTCGGAAGTGTTGTACGCCTTCACTTCCGCGGCGAACAACAACGGTTCCGCGTTCGCCGGTCTCTCCGCGAATACTCCGTGGTGGAATACGGCATTGGGCTTGGCGATGGTGTTCGGACGATTCATCCCGATCATCTTCGCTCTCGCGCTGGCAGGTTCGCTGGCGACGCAGGGCTACACGCCCGCGTCCGAGGGCACGCTTCCCACACACCGGCCGCTGTTCGTCGGCATGGTCGCTGGTGTGACGATCATCCTGGTCGCCCTCACCTTCTTGCCCGCGCTCGCGCTCGGACCGCTCGCTGAAGGAATCCACTGATATGACCACTCCAACCGTTCATCAGACTCCGGAGCAGGAGCAGCAGACCGTCGTGGCTCACAAGGGCCGGGTTTCGGGCGGCATGTTCGATCCCAAGATGCTGCTGAAGTCGCTGCCGGATGCGCTGAAGAAGCTGGATCCGCGGACGCTGTACAAGAATCCGGTCATGCTGATCGTCGAGATCGGTGCGATCTGGAGCACTGTGCTGGCGGTGCGGCACCCGACGTTCTTCGCCTGGGCGATCGTCGTATGGCTTTGGCTCACAGTGCTTTTCGCCAACCTGGCCGAAGCCGTGGCCGAGGGCCGCGGTAAGGCCCAGGCCGACACGCTGCGTAAAGCCAAGACCGACACCGTCGCCCGGCGCCTGGTCGACTGGTCGCCGGGTACGAAGGCGATCGAGGAGGGCGTCGCGGCACCCGAGTTGCAGCGCGGTGACTACGTCGTCGTCGAGGCCGGACAGGTCATTCCCGGCGACGGTGATGTCGTGGAAGGCATTGCCTCCGTGGACGAGTCGGCCATCACCGGTGAGTCCGCGCCGGTGATCCGCGAATCCGGCGGTGACCGCTCGGCCGTGACCGGCGGCACCACGGTGCTGTCCGACCGCATCGTTGTCCAGATCACCCAGGAGCCCGGCGGCTCGTTCATCGACAAGATGATCGCGCTGGTCGAGGGCGCCTCGCGGCAGAAGACGCCGAACGAGATCGCGCTGAACATCCTGCTGGCCGCGCTGACGATCATCTTCGTATTCGCCGTCGCGACCCTGCAGCCGCTGGCCATCTTTTCCAAGACCAACAACCCGGGCGTCCCGGACACGCAGTCGCTCAACGGATATGGCGTCACCGGCATCGTGATGGTCTCGCTGCTGGTGTGCCTGATCCCGACCACCATCGGCGCGCTGCTGTCTGCCATCGGCATCGCGGGCATGGACCGGCTGGTGCAGCGCAACGTGCTGGCCATGTCCGGCCGTGCCGTCGAGGCCGCCGGCGATGTGAACACCCTGCTGCTGGACAAGACCGGCACCATCACCCTCGGTAACCGCCAGGCCTCGGACTTCGTGCCGGTGCCCGGGGTCACCGCGGACGAATTGGCCGATGCCGCACAGCTTTCCAGCCTCGCGGACGAAACCCCCGAGGGCCGCTCGATCGTGGTGTACGCGAAGCAGGCGTTCAACAAGCGTGAGCGCAGTGCGGGTGAGCTGACCGGCGCGCAGTGGGTGGAGTTCACGGCCCAGACCCGGATGTCGGGTGTGGACCTGTCCGACGGGCATCAGCTGCGTAAGGGTGCGGCCAGCGCCGTCACCGAATGGGTGCGCTCGCAGGGCGGTGAGGTTCCGGCGGCGTTGGGCCAGACGGTGGACGGCATCTCCGCCTCCGGTGGTACGCCGCTGGTCGTCGGTGAGGTGCGCAGCGGCGTCGCCAAGCTGCTGGGCGTCATTCATCTGAAGGACGTCGTCAAGCAGGGTATGCGCGAGCGCTTCGACGAGATGCGCAAGATGGGCATCCGTACCGTCATGATCACCGGCGACAACCCGCTGACCGCCAAGGCGATCGCGGACGAGGCCGGCGTGGACGACTTCCTCGCGGAAGCGACTCCCGAGGACAAGCTCGCCCTGATCCGCAAGGAGCAGGAGGGCGGCCGCATGGTCGCCATGACCGGCGACGGTACGAACGACGCGCCCGCCCTGGCCCAGGCCGACGTGGGCGTGGCCATGAACACCGGTACTTCCGCCGCCAAGGAAGCCGGCAACATGGTCGATCTGGATTCGGACCCGACCAAACTGATCGAGATCGTCGAGATCGGCAAGCAGTTGCTGATTACCCGCGGCGCTCTCACCACGTTCTCCATCGCCAACGACATCGCCAAGTACTTCGCGATCATTCCCGCGATGTTCGTGTCGCTGTTCCCCGGCCTGGACGTACTGAACATCATGCGTCTGCACAGCCCGGAGACCGCGATCCTGTCCGCGGTGATCTTCAACGCGCTCGTCATCGTCGCGCTGATCCCGCTGGCGCTGCGAGGTGTCAACTACCGGCCCTCGAGCGCATCGAAGCTGCTCAGCCGCAACCTCTACGTCTATGGCATAGGCGGCATCATCGCCCCGTTCATCGGCATCAAGCTGATCGACCTGATCATCCAATTCTTCCCGGGGATGTCCTAATGAGAATGTCGACCTGGATTCGTCAGCATCTGGCGGCGCTGCGTGCGCTGCTCGTCTTGACGGTGATCTGCGGAATCGCCTATCCGCTGGTGGTTTTCGCGATCGCTCAATTGCCCGGCCTGCACGACAAGGCAGAAGGGTCGCTGATAACGCAGAACGGCAAGGTCGTCGGCAGCAGCCTGATCGGCCAGGCCTTCACCGACGGTAAGGGCAACGCGCTGGTGCAGTACTTCCAGACGCGCCCCAGCAATGCCGTGCCCGCGGTCGATCCGAAGACGGGCGTCAGCCCGATCCCGGACGGCTACGACCCGGTGAGCTCCACATTCGGCAACCAGGGCCCGGAAAGCATCGTCGACACGATCACCAGCGCCGATCCCGAGAATGATCCGACCGGGACGAAGAATCCCAAGAAGGACGTGACCATCACGCAGGCACTGCTGAGCACGGTGTGCACCCGGAGCGCGACTGTGGGCGCCCGGGAGAACGTCGACGGCAGCCGGCCGTTCTGCACCTCGAGCGGTGTCGGTGCGGTACTCGCGGTGTTCGGCCCGCGCAACTCGCGTGGCGAGGTCTACAACCCCTCCCAGGTGATCAGCGTCAACGAGCCGTGCCCGCTGTACCCGAAGCCGTTCATGGACACCTATGACGGCGTGAAGGTGCAGTGCGCGACGGTCGGCACGGACTATTCGAAGGGGCAGATCATCCCGATCCGCGGCAACGCCTCGGTGCACACTCCGGTGCCGGTCGACGCGGTGACCGCGTCGGCCTCGGGCCTGGATCCGGATATCTCCCCGGCGTACGCCGACATCCAGATTCCGCGGGTCGCCAAGGCCCGCGGTGTGTCCGAGGATCAGGTCCGCGCGGTGGTCAAGGCCAACACGACGGGCCGTGCGCTCGGGTTCATGGGTGAGCCCGTGGTCAACGTGCTCCAGGTGAACCTGGCTCTGGACAAGCAGTTCCCGTACCCCAAGAAGAGTTAGGCCCGTAGTTCGATCGGCAACGCCGAAGGCCGCCTTCCGGATGTTCCCGGAGGGCGGCCTTCGGTGTCGCGTTCGCCGGTCAGCTGCTCAGCGCGCTGCCCTTCAACCACTGGTCCCACGGCAGGGTCCAGTCACCGTTGTCCCAGACCTGAAGCGCCGGTCCGCCGGTGTTGTGTATCTCGACCGGATCGCCGAGGAGGGAGAAGTTGTAGAACCACTGCGCGTTGGTCTGGTTGAGGTTCAGACAGCCGTGCGAGGTGTCGGTATTGCCCTGCGCCCAGACCGTCGTATCCAGTTCGTGCAGGTAGATGCCGTCGCCGCTGATCTGGGTGGCCCAGCTGATGGCCTCCTTGTAGCCGAGCCGGGAATTGACCGGCAGGCCGAAGGTGGAGGAGTCCATGATCACCGGATTACCCCTGCCCATCACGGTGTACGTGCCGGGCATGGTCCAGAAGTAGATGGTCTTGCCGTTGACGACCTGGGTGCCGCCCATACCCATCGAGGTGGGCATCGTGCGGATCAGCTTGCCGTTCTCGAACACCTGCACCTGTTTGGTGTTGTCGTCGGCGATCGAGACATGCGACGGGCCGATGGTGAAGGAGGCGTTGGAATCCACTTGACCGTAGAGGCCGTCACCCAGTTGGGCGCCGTAGATATTGGCCGCGACTTTGACCTTGGTGCCCGGCGTCCAGTACTTCTCCGGCCGCCAGTGCGCGTTCTGGTCGTCGACCCAGTACCAGGATCCCTGGACCGGCGGATCGGTGGTCACCGTCAGGTGTCGCTCGGCGGCGGCCCTGTCGGGGATCGACTCGTCGAAGTGGGCGACGATGACCATGCCGACCCCGAAGGTGCCGCCGTTGCCGATCGGCGCGCTGCCGGTCGTGGTCAGGTACGCCTTGGTCTGATTACCGGGGGTGAGCGTGGTGAACGTCGCCTTGGCCGGCGCAATGGGCCCGGTGAGCGTGAGGCCCTGGGCGGTCAGGGTGTAGGTGTGGTCGTAGCCGAGCGGGCTGCTGGGCTTCCACGCTGTGCGGTCGGGGGTGAAGATGCCGTCGATCGCCTTGCCGTCCTCGTTGGTCATGGTGACCGAGGTGAGCTGGCCCTGTGAGGCGGTGACCTGGATCTTGCCCAGTGGGTCGACGTTCTGGCCGCCGTTGGGGGTGACCGTGATGACGGGCGCCGGACTCGAGGTTTTCGGCGCCGCCTTCGGGGTGAAGCCCGAGGACGAGCAGGCGGCCAGTAACGCCGCCACGAAGGCCAGGCTCAGCACGAGCCCGGTCCTGGTGGCGCGCAACGGGATCCGCCTACGGCGAATCCCACGTCTGCGAGCCTCGTCTTGATTCTGCTGGTCTTGAATCTGCTGGTACTGCACGCCTGGAAGGCCGTCGCTCCGTCGTGGGCGACCTGACATGGTGTCTCCTGCACTTGCCCCGTGCGTGGTAGCAGGACAAGCCCTCGCCACGCACCATCGCCGAACTGTTCGCGGCCAGTTTACGGTGCGTTCGAGCGCTGCGGCGCATCATGGCGATTGCCGCATGTTTCCCGTGTTCAGTTGTGGGGTATCCCGCTACCTTTCAGCTTCTCTCGTGGTGAGAGGTGATCCGGGCGCCGATCGGTGCGATCGGTCCCTGTCGTGACTGTGAATCGGTGTGTCGGTAATCACATCCAGGGCCGTTCGGTGGCAAACTCCAATGTAACAGGCCAATAACGGTTTCGCATCGGCTCGGTGGAGCCGTCCGGTTGTTGAAGCCCCCTACTCGATTGCCCTACGTTTACGTGAGCGTGGTTCGGGTACCCACAACAGGCGCTGCCCGAAGAGGATGCCGAGTCCATGGGCTCGGAGAAGAACTCGTTGCCACGTGTCAGCTAGGGAATGGAATATGACGGCGAACCTGATGATCGTGGAAGACGACGACCGGGTCCGCAGCGCTCTGCGGCTGGCCATGGAGGACGAGGGCTACGACGTCGCCGAGGCCGAGGAGGCCGAGGACGCCCTCGAACATCTGCGCGACAACGGCGCCCCCGATGTGATGATCGTGGATCTGATGCTCGGCGATATGGACGGCTTCAGCTGCATCCGCGAGATCCGCCGCGACCACGATGTGCCGATCATCGTGGTCAGCGCCCGTGACGACACCCATGATGTGGTGGCCGCCCTGGAGGCCGGCGCCGACGATTTCGTGACAAAACCGTTCGAGATCAAGGAGATCACCGCCCGGATGCGGGCGCTGCGCCGGCGCGCCAATCACATGATCGAGCCGCAGGCGCCGCAGGAGGTGCTGTTGGACGCCGATCCCGACGCGCCCCTGATCCTGTCGCCCGAGGGCGGCACCGTGCGCCGGGGCGAGGAGGAACTGCACCTGACGCTGACCGAGTTCCGGCTGCTGTGCGAGCTGGCCGAGACGCCGGGACGGGTGCTGTCGCGCAACGTGCTGCTCGAAAGGGTCTGGGACCGCGGATTTTTCGGTGACGAGCGAATCGTCGACGTGCACGTGCGGCGGCTGCGTACCAAGATCGAGCGCGATCCCGGGGATCCGGTGATCGTGGTCACGGTGCGCGGCCTGGGGTATCGCCTCGACGTGCAGCGCTGATCGCTTCCGCGCCTGCCGGAGTCCGGCCCGCCGATATACGGTTTGGGGATGTCCGGCACTGACTTCACACGCGATCCGGTCGCACTCCCCGTACGACGTCGGCGGTTGCTGTCACGTAGCCAGAGTCTTCGCGGTCGTGCGGTCATCTCCTTCGCCCTGACCGCGGGGCTGGTGTCCTGCGTCTTGGCGGCGTCGGTATCGGTGATCGATCGGGGCGTGTGGATGACACTGATCGTCTGCACGGTCTGCGGTACCGCGATCGGCGGGGTCGTCGGGCTGTGGTTGAGCCGGCGGCTGCTCGAACCGCTGCAGCGCGTCACCCGAACCGCCGCCCGTATCGCCTCGGGCGAGCTGGGCACCCGGTTGCCCGATACCGACGATCCTGACCTCGCGCCGACCGTGGACACCTTCAACGCCATGGTCGACTCGTTGCAGCGGCGGATCGAGCGCGAACGCCGCCTGGTCGGCGACGTCAGCCACGAACTACGTACCCCCCTCACCACGCTGACCACCAGTGTTGGCGTCATGGCCCGGCACGAAGAGGATCTGCCGGAGCGCTCGCGCCGGGCGCTCGCGCTGGTGCAGGCCGAGCTGGATCACCTGCGACGGTTGCTGGACGATCTGCTGGCGCTGGCGCGCGCCGAGGCCCGTATGCACCGCGCCGACGCCGAACCGCTGTCGGTGCGCGAACTGCTCGAGCACACGCTCGCCGAATTGCGCTACCCACCCGAATTGTTACGAGTTTCGATCGATGTGACGGTGCTCGGCCGCAAACTCGAACTGGAACGCGCGCTGGTGAATCTGCTGGAGAATGCCGAGCGGCACGGTGGGGGTGTGGTCGCGGTCACCGCCGGACGGGTCGGGCGTGAGGCGGTGATCACCGTCGAGGACGCCGGACCGGGCGTGGCGCCCGAGGATCGGACGAGAATATTTGACCGTTTCGTGACGGTGCGCCGTAGCCGCCGCGCGGGGACCGGCACCGGGATCGGGCTGGCGCTGGTGGCGGAAACCGTTGCGGCCCACGGTGGCCGGGTGGAATGCGGCGATCGTCCCGGTGGTGGCGCGCGCTTCATCGTAAATATACCCTTCAGTGAGGAAACTCACTGAAAATATTTCCGTAACACGACCGTAAAGTAGCCGACCGGGTTAACTCAAAGTTCTGTGGCAAACCTTGAAGAGTGATGCCGACACGAACGCTGAGCACACCCTCGAGTTCCTTACCCACCTCCCGAACCGACTCTCCCGATGGGGCAGTCGTGATTCGTTCGCCGCGAATCGGCGACGGCGCTCTCATGTGGCGCTTGGCCGTGGATTCCGAGGTATTGGACGTTAATTCGAGTTATGCCTATCTCCTGTGGTGCAGGGACTACCGAGCGACCTCCGTGGTCGCGGAAGTCGACGACGCCATCGCGGGATTCGTTACGGGATATTTGCGCCCGGAGGCGCCGGAAGTACTGTTCATCTGGCAGGTTGCCGTCGATGAGTCTTTCCGGGGGCGTGGAATCGGCGTAAAGATGCTCGATCATCTGGTTTGCAACGCTGCCGAACATGGCATTTCGACACTGGAGACGACGGTTTCGCCGGACAACGAGGCCTCGCAGGCGATGTTCGCCTCGCTCGCACGCCGCCACGGCGCGGAGATGAACCGCGAGCAGTTGTTCCGGCCTGATGATTTTCCGGGCGGTCACGAATCTGAGGACCTGTACCGGATCTCGCCGCTGCACAACAGCGACGATCACACCACGGAGGATAAGCGATGACCACCGCCGAAATGACAGTTTTCGAAACGATGGAGTCGAATGTTCGCGGCTACTGCCGGGCGTGGCCGACATTATTCGACACCGCCCAGGGCGCCTGGTTGCGTGATGGCAGCGGTAAAGATTATCTGGACTTTTTCGCCGGTGCCGGCGCATTGAACTACGGGCACAACAATCCTGTGCTCAAACAAGCACTCATCGACTATATCGCGCGCGATGGCATTACCCATGGACTCGATATGTCCACGGTCGCCAAGGCGCAGCTGCTGGAAACGGTCGAGCGTGTGCTGCTGGAGCCGCGCGGGCTGGACTACAAGGTGCAGTTCCCCGGACCGACCGGCGCCAACGCGGTCGAGGCGGCACTGAAACTGGCGCGCAAGGTGACCGGGCGCACCACGATTCTCAACTTCACCAACGCATTTCACGGCATGACCCTGGGCGCGCTCGCGGTGACGGGTAACGCCACCAAGCGGGCCGGCGCCGGTGTGCCGCTGGCGCATGCGAATCCGATGCCCTACGACGGCTTCCTCGATGGCGACATGGAACTCGCCTGGATGGAGCGCGCCCTGGACGACAGCTCGTCCGGCGTGGACAAGCCCGCGGCGGTGATCGTGGAGACCGTGCAGGGTGAGGGCGGTGTCAACGTCGCCCGTGCCGAGTGGCTGCGCCACCTGTCGACGCTGTGCGCCGCGCGCGGAATTCTGCTCATCGTCGACGATGTGCAGATGGGCTGCGGGCGCACCGGTCCGTTCTTCTCCTTCGAAATCGCCGGTATCACACCGGATATCGTGACGCTGTCCAAGTCCATCAGCGGATACGGCATGCCGCTGGCCCTGGTGCTGATGCGCCGCGAGCTGGACCAGTGGTCGCCCGGTGAGCACAACGGCACCTTCCGCGGCAACAATCCGGCCTTCGTCACCGCGACGGTCGCGCTGGAGCACTTCTGGTCCGATGACAAGCTGCAGCGTTCGACCGAGGCGAAGGGCGCGCGGATCCACGAGGCCTTCGGCGGCTTGGCCGAGGATCACGACGGAATTTCCACCCGCGGCCGGGGCATGGTGCAGGGCTTGGTCTTCGCCGAACCCTCACAAGCGAGTAAGGTCTGCCGTATAGCGTTCGAGAACGGCCTGCTGGTGGAGACCTCCGGGGCCGAGGACGAGGTGGTGAAGCTACTTCCGCCGTTGACCCTTACCGATGACGAACTCGAGCACGGGCTGAACATCCTGACCGGTGCCGTGCACAACGTGCGAGGAGTCCACTGATCATGATCGTTCGAACAACAGATGAGATCACCGGCACCGACCGCGACGTGGCCGCCGAGGACTGGCGCAGCAAGCGGATCGTGCTGGGCGGTGACCGCGTCGGATTCTCCTTCCACGAAACCACCATTCAGCCGGGGACCGTGCACGAGTTCCACTATCAGAACCACGTGGAGGCGGTCTGGCTGGTCGAGGGCGAGGGCACGCTCATCGACCTCGACAACAACGTCACCTACGAACTGGGCCCCGGTTCGATGTACCTGCTCAACGGGCACGAGCGCCATCGCGTCGAGACCCGGACGAAGATGCGGATGCTGTGCGTCTTCAACCCGCCGGTCACCGGCAAGGAAGTTCACGACGAGAACGGCGTCTACCCGCTGGTCGTCGTAGAATAACGGTGATCATCGCGCGCACGGGCCCGGCATCCGAAGACCAAAGGACTCGGTACGGAAAAAAGTAGTAGGAGTAGGAGGAAAAGACACCGATGACGTTGGCCGACAATCGAATCGATCGTTATCCGACCCGCATCCAGGGCCCGTCGGCTCTGTTGGAGCGCACCGATCCCACGGTGTGGGGCGGGATGGACTCGGAGACGCCGATCGGATTCGACGCCGCGGACTTCGAGACCAACGGGTTCACGATCTTCGACGAGTTGCTCTCGCCCGCAGAGGTCGCCCAGTACTCCGATGAGGTCGACTGGTTGTCCTCGGATCCGGACTTGCGCCTGGACGAACGGGTGATCATCGAGAAGAAGTCGAATCGCGTGCGATCGATCTTCGAGGTGCACAAGATCAGCCCGCTGGTGGACTCGCTGACGCGTGATCCCCGCGTGCTCGGGCTGGCGCGACGGGTGCTGGGTTCGGATGTCTACATCCACCAGAGCCGGGTGAACTACATGCCCGGCTTCGAGGGCACCGGCTTCTATTGGCACTCCGACTTCGAGACCTGGCATGCCGAAGACGGAATGCCGGCGCCGCGTGCGGTGAGCCTGTCGATCGCGCTGACCGACAACTATCCGTTCAACGGCAGCCTGATGGTGATGCCCGGCTCGCACCGCACCTTCGTGCCGTGTCAGGGGGAGACCCCGGCCGATCACTATCGGGAGTCGTTGCAGGAACAGATGATCGGCGTGCCCTCGCACGAGCACATCACCGAGCTGGCGGACGGCCACGGCATCGCCCAGTTCACCGGTGCGCGCGGTTCGGCGCTGCTGTTCGACTCGAACGTCATGCACGGCTCGGCCAACAACATCACCCCGTTCCCGCGCTCGAATATCTTCCTGGTCTTCAACAGCGTCGAGAACACCCTCATCACCACGCCGTATTCAGCGCCGGTCCCCCGGCCGACGTACATCGCGGCCCGGAACTTCGACCCGGTCCGGTAATCACCCAGTGTGTCAGGCCCCGCGGCTCCGGTCGCGGGGCCGATCGGCTGTTCGCGCGATGGCGCGAGCGAGTTGGGTGGCTGATCGCGATAGGTCGATCGATCCGCGCCTGTGCGGGAGTCGCCTGCGACCGGATGATCAGAACAATGTCATGGGCTCGATCGGCGCCGGCTGCGGCAGAGGATCGAGTTCCGGGACGACCGCGCGCACCTGGTCGTGGAATTCCCGGGCCAGCGTGAGGGATTCGGCGTTGTCGGGAGTGTGGACGAAGAAGGTGGGGGAGCGGCCCTCGCGTAACCAGGCGGTCACCACTTCGATCCAGGGCTGCCAGCCCGCGATCGTCGCGTCGATGTCGTCGCGGCCGCAGTATCGGACGATCGGGTGTTCGGTGAGTGCTCGGTCCCGGCCCGGGAGGCGAGGTTTCTTGCCCCACGCTTCCTGTTCGCCCGGGCTGGTCGGCCGCGCGGCGAAAAGTGTTGTGGTGTCGAAGGGTATCCATTCCGCGCCGACGCGGTTCAGCAGATATTCCAGTTGTCGCGCGTCCCGCTCGCCGGTGAAGAACGCCGGATGGCGGACCTCCACCGCGTACCGGTACTCCGGCGGTAGCCGTCGCAAAAATCCGGCGAGCGCGCCGAGGTCGGTCGGTCCGAAGGATGCGGGCAGTTGCACCCACAGGGCGTGGATGCGCGGGCCGAGTGGTTCGACGGCCGAGAGGAATTCGTTCATATCCCCATCGGCGTCGCGCATCCGGCGCTCGTGGGTGATCGTCTTGGGCAGCTTCATCACGAACCGGAATTCGGGCGCGGTCTGCTGCGCCCACCCCTGCACGGTCTTGCGCGCCGGGGTCGCGTAGAAGGTGGTGTTGCCCTCCACGGCCGTGCACCAGTCGGCATAGCCGCGCAGCCGTTCCCGCGGGTTCGGCTGCCGCTGCTGCCACGCCGCGTGCGTCCACTGCGCACATCCCACCGACAACTGCATTCCCCGACGTTAGCGCGCGTTCGCCGTGCCTGATCGGTCGGCCAGGGCGTCCTCGCGGCGCAGCTGATCGGCCACGGCCCGGGTGGCGGCGGCCTCGGCGTCGCGATCGACGGATTCGGCGAGCCACGGCGCGAGGCTGTCCTGCATCGTCAGCACGAAGGTTCGGCCCATGGAGGTCAGCGAATCCGCTTCGAGCAGTCGCTCGATCCCGGCGAGGGTCAGGGCGCGGGACCGCGCGAAGTGCGCTTGCCCGGCGGCATGCGCGTCGCCGCTCGTCAGATTTCGGTGTATGCGCCAGAACTCGCAGATCCCCAGGTGTGCGTAGGTGCTCTGGAACAGCCCTTCGATCGGGCGCGGGTGGGCGAAACACGGTGGGGCATAGCGTGGTTGCGTATCCGCCAGATCGTGCAGCTCGAACAGGTCCATGATCGCGCCGAGTTTCACGTGCTGAAATTCGTGAATCAGCAGTAGCGCCAGCGATATCGGCTCGACCCGGCGGGGCGCGATGCCGACCGCGCCGAACGCCAGCCGGGCAGACGCGCTGCGGTCGTGCACGCCGTCGGACCGCAGCGGTGTCACCGCTCGCAGGCCGGCCCGCAACCCCTCGCCGTACCCGGGCAGGTGGAGATCGATGAAATTCATGGCCCGGATGAAGGCACGGCGCCATACGCCTGCCTGCTTCGCGGGCAGTCGATCGGCCGGATGGATCTCGGTATCGATATACGGCCGCACCCGATAAGGGTCGGTGTCCTCCAGGGTGACGGTCAGATCACCCGCTGTCATCGTGCGTAGCGGCTCGGCCAGTTCGAACCTGTCCATCGACCCGGCGTGGATCCACACCCGGTCCTGGCCGTCGGCGGCGAGTGCGCCGAAGGTGGGCAGGGGCGCGACCTCGCCGCGGACCGGCACCGGTACCCGCAGGTCCAACCCGGCGTGCACGGCCGCGCTCGCCGCGAGGGCCTCCAGATGGTAGGCATCGGCGAGCGCGGGTGTGCCCGCCTGTAGATCGTTCAGCAGGCCTACCGCCCACTCTCGTGCGTAGGGATGAGCCAGCACGGTGGCGACCGCGTCGGGCGCGGTGACGTCCAAGGCCGTGAGCAGTTCCCACGCCGCGGCGAAGCGCCGGTCCCGCTGCGGCCCGAACTGGCCGACCGCCGCCAGCAACTCGCGCTGAATCGACGATTCGGCCACGACCAGCCGGCCCACGGTCTCGGCGCTGCCCGAACCGCTTGCCAATTCGGTGAACTGGTTCGCCGTCAGGCTGTGCGTATTCTCCACGCCCGTCATCGTGAATTCGCAGCCACGCGCGCTTCCCAAGCGGCACGATGTTTTTCGGCCGCGTGCCGTGCCGCGGCCTCGGTGCCGGGGTCGACGTGCTCGGCGAGCCAGGGTTCGACCGTGTCACCCATGCCCCGCACGAACTGTTCGCCCAGGGGTGTCAGTGATCCGGTGTCGTTCAGCCTGCGGATCGCCTCGGCGGTCATCATGCGCCAGCGGGCGAATTGCCTTTCGGCTGCCTCGCGTTCGGCGCCGGTGCGCACCATCCGCAGTGTCCGCCAGACATCGGTGACGCCGATATGCGCGTAGCTGCCCTGCAACAACCCCTCCAGCGGGCGCGGATCCGGTCGCCACGGCGCGTACAGCCGCTCCTCGGTGTCCGAGAGATCGAACAGCTCGAACATGTCGAGGATCGCTCCCATCTTGACGTGCTGGAATTCGTGCACGAGCGACATCGCGGTCAAGGGCGGATCCGTCCGCAGTCCGACGCCCACCGCGCCGAATGCCAGCCGGACCGAAGCGCTTCGGCCCTCGCCGTCGGGCGTCATCGGCATCACGGTGCGCAATCCCGCTCGCATTCCGGGGGCATAGACTGGCAGCTGATCGTCGATGAAATCCAGTGCCGCGGCGAAGGTTCGCTGCCATTCGTCCGCGGCGTCGTCGGTGAGCCGATCGGTGATGAAGTCATGGGCGCGCCGATAAGGGTCGGTGTCCTCGAGCGTGACCGTCAGCCCGGTCGCTGTCATCCGGCGCAGTGGCTGCACGATATCGAGGCCGTCGATCGAACTGGTATCGATCCATATCCGGTCGTCGGTATCGGCCCGCAGCGCTCCGAAGGTGGGCAGCGGCGCCACGCCGGCGCGGACGGGGACCGGCAGTCGCGATTGCTTGCCCGCGCGCAATGCGGCGGCGGCGACCACCGCTTCCAAGTGGCGTACATCGTCTGCTGCGGGCTCGCCCTGACTTACACCTTGGAGCAATCCGGTGGCCCACACGCGAGTGTAGGGATGCGCCAGTACTTCCTCGACCGCCTCGGGGGCCGTGGAATCCAGCGATACCAGCAGATCCCATGCCGCGGTGAAACTTTCGTCGTGCTGCGGACCGAATCGTCCGACCGCGGCCAGAAGTTCACGCTGAATCGAAACCTGAGCCTGAACGAGCCAATCCACCGTGGACGCATCCCCGAAACCGGCGGCCAACTGGGCGAACTGGTCTGCGGACAAGCTATGGACAGATTCGATGTCGGAGCGGGCCGACGACGAGGCCCCGCCCCGGCCCGCTTCGGTCTCACTGTTCATGACGTGTTCGATCATTTCTCTGAGATCCGCGCAGTACACGGACGGATTGTCGAAGCTGTTGCCCGGGTGATAACGGTCGGGATAGAAGCCACCGCCGCATACCTGCACCACCGGGCATGAACGGCAGGTGGCGCTCAAACCCTCGGCACCGGTCTGGCGGACCGTGATTCCCGGTAGTACCGCGGCGTCGTCGAGACTGTTGTGCCATACGTCCATGCCGGTGGCCGCGGCCCCGGGATACGCCGTCTTCAGGGAGTCGACCTGCTCGAGGTTGCCGTCGGTTTCGATGACGAGTAGATCGACGGGATCCAATCCGAATGATTCGGCGCCACTGGGCCGCCCATACATCGAGGCCAGCAGTGAGTCGAATGTCCGAATCGGCACCGGCCGCCCCTCGGCATTCCAGGCGTCGAAAATAGTGGTGAACCAGTCGGTATATTCACCTCCGCCGACGGTCGGATGTCGCGGATCACGTGGGATTCGCAGGCCGGGCGGTTGGGTCTGCCAATTGCAGTGCGGCATGATCAGATCCATCCGCGGCGGGTCTTGTTCGAGTAGGCCCCGATATACTTCCAGAGGGTCGTTGGCGATATCGACGGTGCACAGCAGACCTGCCCAGAGCGGTCGATATCGCGGTTGGCGCAGCAGGGCCAAGCCGGCGAGGACTTTGTCGTAACTGCTGCGGCCGTTGCGATATCGACGGTGTCGATCATTGGCCAGCCGGTCGCCGTCGAGTGACACACCTACTCGTACATCGTATTCGGTGAATAGATCGAGGTACTTCTCGCTGAGGAGCACCCCGTTGGTGTGAATGACGAATCTGGGCCGCGTCGCCACGGATATGGCGTCTCGGAGTAGTTCGAGCGTCTCCCGGGTACGGTCCACACCCAGCAAGAGCGGCTCGCCGCCGTGGAGCACGACGACGACGTCCACGAGTTCGTGTGCGGCAGCGTGCTCGGCTATCCGGAAGCCGATCTGCGCGGCTGTCTCGGGAGCGATCTCCAGTGGACGACCGCGCCAGGATTGGTCGGCATGCTCATACATGTAGCAGTAGTCGCATGCCAAGTCGCACCGGCTGTGCACCTTGACGATAAACTGCCGAAAGGGAATTATTGGGTGATTCATGGGACGGCCGGTGCTACCCGATGCAATATCTATTACGAGTGTTCCGCGCTACTGAACGAAACCCGGGTTGCCGATGAATTAGCCAGGCTCGCCAGCACGCTGGACAGGCTCTGCGAAGAGATCTGTCCGAGCGGGGCTCGGCGACGATCGGCTACGGTGGAAACCATGTTGCGTCCATCCGGTGTGGGCATAGTATTCTCCTTTCGAATGCGCCGCTGCAAATCCTGGTGAGGTCAGGTGGATTGCGGTGCAAATTCAGCATATCTGTGCCGCCGCTGTGTGACCTTCCCGCCGCTGGGAGCCGCCGATGTGGTCCTGATAGAAACATGATGCATCACATATCATCCGGTGTACGCAATTACTTTTCCGGACCGAATCAGCACTGTCCGAATATATTCCTGGGCATCATGGTATAAAACGGATTTCACGGTGATGCTATGGTGCCGGGCTGTTCGAGAGTGCGCACATTCCGGCTGGACAGGACCAGCGCCGTCGGTACGAGGATCAGGGCGACGCACAACCACAGGGCCCCATCGGCGCCGAACTCGCCGACCGCGGCGCCACCGGCCAGGAATCCGGCCGGTATCAGCAGCTGTGAGCCCAGAAGGTCGTAAGAGGAAGCGCGGCTGAGCAATTCCTCCGGTAGGTGTTGGCACATGGTCGTCGCCCAGGCGGCGCCGAACTGCTCGTTCAGCACTCCGGACAGCAGCGTGGCCGCCAGCAGGACCGGCAGCGGGCTCGACAGGGCCATGGCGATCAGGGGAAGTGCGAGCCCCGCGGCGCAGCCGACGCCCGCACGCAGCAGACGACGCGGGGTGAACCACATCGAAACCACCCCGCCCAGAAGGTATCCGAGCCCCTGCGCGGACACCAGCAGCCCCCATGCCGCCGCACCCCCGTAGCGATGCTGGGCGACAAGAGGCCCCAGCAGGCGAAAGCCCGTCGAGTCGCCGACATTCGTGACCGCGGATTGCACGACCACGGCCCACAGCCAGGTATGCGCCCAGAACTCGGTCCAGCCCTCCCGCAAGAGTCCGATCGTGCTGGTATCCACCGACTCTCGGCGCGGCAACCGCAACACCGACAACAGCGGAACCGCCGCGACGAAGCTGACAGCGTCGATCACTATCGCCAGTTGCGGCTGATGCGTGGACGCGATGAGGACACCCGCCAGCGCCGGGCCGAGGACGATGCAGGCATTGGTGCAGATGCGGAACTGCACGTTCGCCTGACGGATCAGCTTCGGCGGCACCAGCATCGGCAAGATGCCCTGGGCGGCCGGTTTGAAGAACGCGTTCGAGGCGCCCGTGACGGCCACCAGAACGATCAGCGCCCCTACCCCTGCCGTCCCGGTTGCCAACAGTGCGACCACCGCGGCCTGTGCCAGCGCGCTCACCAGGCTCGAGGTGATCATGACGCCGGTGCGGGAGTGCCGATCGGCGACCGCCCCGGCGATCGGCAGCAGGATCAGGCGTGGGGTCATCCCCGCTGCCAGTACGTATCCCAGGTATGCCGCGTGTCCGGTCGTGCCGATCACCGCGAATGAAATCCCGACGGGTGAGAACGCCGATCCCAGTGTGGAGGTCAGGTTGGCCGCGTATGCCAGGCGGAACTGCCGATACGCCCACACGCTTGCCGACACGCGACCAAGTGTCTACGCCGGGCCCGCGGCCGATTTCCCATCGCTGGCGGGCCACGACCGGCCGGGCCGGGCCACAATTCTCGGCAATGAACCGATTGTATGGCCGGTCGCGATTGGTCATCGACGCGCACGACACGATGATGGCGGACGACCGCGTGTTCGTCGGCACATACCTGGACGACTTCGCGGTCGCGGGTCTGCTCGGGCCGGTGGGCGAGATTTGTCTTCTCGGTTTGGCCTTCGGCGGCGGCATTCGTCCGCTCCTGTCCACCGCGCCGGATGCTCATGTCACCGCCGTCGATACCAATCGACAGGCGATCGAGATGTGCACGGGGCTGTTCGGGATGCACTTTCCGGATATCGGATTCGATGCGGTCCATGCGGACGCTGCTGACTATATGCGCTTCTGCGACAAGACATTCGACGTGATAGCGGTCGATCTGTACACCCCGGACGGGCATGCCGACTGTGTGTTCGACGAGCGGTTCTGGTCCGACGTGCTGGCCCGACTGGCGGTCGACGGCGTGCTGATGGTCAATGTGTGGGGGGTACCGCTCTACCTGGATCCACTCGTGGGCGCCTCACCGCAGGCAGCGGTGGCGTCGCTTCTCGAGGCCCGGGTTCCCACCCTTCGCGCGCTGCCCGCTCATGACAATCTCACCTTCCTGGCGTGCGCGGACAGCGAGCCGCGGGCACACCTCGAGAGCCGGGACCTGTCGCGATCGGACCGAGCCTGCCTCGGCCTGCTCTCAGCGCGCCTGCGGGTGGCCGAGATCGATACCAAAGCAGCGACATTGCCATCCGAGCTCACTGGCCTCGGTACCTTCGACCAGGTCAGAGCGGAGACACAGGCGCGGTGGCCCGGATTGGCCGCCGCGTTCCGAGCGGCCGGCGGCGCCGCAGGACTCGATCCGTCACTCTGCACGCCCCGCACGATCATCGACGACCCTTCGGCGGCACAGGCGATCACGTTGGGCTTGTTGGAGACCGACCCGGTCTCGGCGCGATATGTTCCGATCGTCGCTGCCGAGAGCGCCTTCCGCAGGCAGTACCGTGCCGAATGGTTCGGTCGATGGGTGGTCGACGAGTTCGAGGACCTGGCACAGCGGGCTCCCGAATGGTTCGTCGGCACGGCGGTGCCACGGGCCATGGCCATGGCGGTGTGCCCGGTGGCTCCTCGATGGGAATGGACCGACGAATTGTTCGACAAGGTCGAGGCATTCGCGGCCCGGTCCTGATGTTCACCGAGCCGGGCGATCACGCGGGTCAGGCCGGGCGGGTCAGTGCCGCGTAGCGGGCGATGTGCTGGTCGGTGGTGCCCCATTCGTACTGGATCGCGGTCAGGCGTTTGAAGTAGTGGCCGATGGGCAGTTCCTCGGTCATGCCCATGGCGCCGTGCAACTGCACCGCGGACTGACCGATGAAGCGGGCCGCGCGGCCGATGGTGGCCTTGGCAGCCGCGGCGGCCCGGGCGCGGTCGGCGGGTTCGGCGTCGAGCTTCAACGTCACCAGATAGGTTGCGGCGATGGCCTGTTCGAGTTCCAGGTGCATGTCGACCATGCGATGTTGCAGTACCTGGAAACTCGCGATCGGGACGCCGAACTGTTTGCGCTGCTTGGCGTACTCGACGGTGTCGGTCAGGACGCGGCGCATGGCTCCGACGGCCTCGGCCGAGATCGCCGCGATGGCCTCGTCCGCCGCGGCGTCCAGTGAATCCTGTGCTGTGCCTTCGGATCCCAGCAGCGCGTCGGCCCGTACACCCTCCAGGGTGAGGTCGGCGGCGCGGTGGTCGTCGATGGTTCGGTAGGGGTGCATGGTCAGCCCGGCAGCTGCCGGGTCCACCAGGAACAGTGACAGTCCGGCGGGAGTGCGCGCGGTCACCAGCAGATGGGTGGCCAGCGGCGCGCTGCTCACCACGACCTTGGCGCCGTCGAGGATCCACGAATCCCCTTCGCGGCGTGCGGTGGTCGACACCTGCCGCAGGTTGTAGCCCGAATCCGCCTCCAAGGCCGCGAATGCCGTGATCACCTCACCGGAGACGATGCCCCGCAACAGTTCTGCGGCTCGGTCGCCCCCGGCGCGGCGCAGCAGCCCCGCGCCCACGACGACGGTGTCCACATACGGTTCGACGACCAGCGCCCCGCCCAGGGCCTCGGCGATGATCAGCGTCTCGACCGGTCCGCCGTCGAATCCGCCGACCTCCTCGGGCAGGGCGGCGCCGAGAATGCCGACCTCGGTGGCCAGGGCACGCCAGATGTCCGGTTGCCTGCCCTGCCCCACGCGCGCGGCGGTGCGGCTCTTGTCCAGGTCGTAACGCGCCGCGAGGAATTCGGTGACGGTGTCCCGCAGCAGCTGTTGTTCGGTGGTGTATTCGAAATCCATGTCGAGTCCCGTCCTACAGGCCCAGTCCGGCCTTGGCGATGATGTTGCGCTGAATCTCGTTGCTACCGGCGTAGATCGAGCCCGCGCGGTCGTTGAAGTAACGCAGGGGCGCGGCCGCCTGCCACTCCGCGCCGCTGAGGTATCCGTCGGCGGGCGGCACGAAATCGGCCACCGGGCCGCCCGGCATCGCCGCATGCGGCTGGTATGCGCGCCCGCGCGGGCCCGCCGCCTCGAGGGTGAGTTCGGTGAGCTGCTGGCTCAGTTCGGTGCCGAGAATCTTCAGCGCCGAGGCCGCGGGGCCCGGATTCACGCCGCGCGAGATCGCCGACATGGTGCGCGATTCCAGGATCTCCAGCACGTTCGCGCGGATGTGGATATCGGCCAGGCGTGCGGCGAAGGCCGGATCATCCAGCAGCGCACCGCCGTTCGGGCCAGGGACGGACAGCGCGTGCGTGGCGAGTGATTCGGCCATCACCTGGAGTGCGGGGCCCACCGCGCCGCCGCCACGTTCGAAGTTCAGCAGGTACTTGGCCACGGTCCAGCCGTCGTCGACGCGGCCGAGCACGTTGGTCACCGGGACTCGCACCGCATCGAAGAAGACCTGGTTCTGCACCTGCTCGCCCGAGGTCATGACCAGCGGACGCACCTGGATCCCGGGGGAGCGCATATCGATGAGCGCGAACGTGATGCCCTGCTGCTTGCGCTCGAGTTTGGCCGTGCGGACCAGGGCGAAGATCCAGTTCGCCTCGGTGGCGTGTGTCGTCCAGATCTTGCTGCCGGTGACCACCAGATCCTCGCCGTCCCGCACCGCGGCCATGCTCAGCGAGGCCAGGTCCGAACCCGCCTCGGGCTCGGAGTACCCCTGGCAGAAGAACACCTCGCCGGACAGGATCCCGGGTAGGAAGTAGTCCTTCTGCTCCTGCGTGCCGAACGCGATGATCGCGTGCGCGACCATCCGGATGCCCATCGGCGACAGCGCCGGCGCCCCGGCGAGGGTGGATTCGCGCTCGAAGATGTAGTGCTGAGCCAGGCTCCATGGCTGACCGCCGTACTCCACCGGCCAGGCGGGCGCGGCCCAGCCGCGCGCGTGCAGAATCGCCTGCCAACGCATGCTGGCCTCATGGTCCGAGTACACGCTCGTCGCCAAACGCCCGGCGCGGCGCAGTTCGGGGGTCAACTGCTCGTCGAGGAACTGCCGCACCTCGTCGCGAAATGCCAGATCGGCGGGTGACCAGTCCAGATCCACGAAGAACTCCTTGTCCGGGAAACAGAGCTCTACCTTCTCATTCACCCGCCACATAACGCAAATTGTCGTTAACTTATCGACTCTGTGGCGTCGATCGTTCAGGCGGCTCAGTGCCCTTTACATTCCACAGTGGAAGTCGGATGATTAGTAAATATTCCATTGTGGAACATGCTTCGTGAGAGGACAGGAAGATGGACATCACCCCCGGAACTCGTGCCGGCGACGCCGAGCGTCAGCAGGTCGCCGATCTGCTGGCTCGGCACTTGGGCGCCGGACGGATCGACCTCACCGAATACGACCAGCGGGTGGCGCAGGTCTGGGCCGCCACCACCCGCGAGGATCTCCAGGTCGTGCTGTCGGATCTGCCGACCTTGTCCAAACGTGAGACCCCGCAGCGGAATTCGCACCCGATCCGCTTTCCGATCTGGCAGCGCATCGAAGGGGCCGCGTGGGTCGGCGTCGGTGTGCTGAGCCTGATGATCTGGGGCCTGATCTCGTTGGGCATGGGGCAGTTCACTTATCCGTGGCCGATGTGGGTGATCGGGCCGTGGGGTGCGGCGCTGGCATTTCGTGCGGTGACGGGGTGGGAGGCGTCCGGGTGTCGCGGTAAGGTGTCGATCCGGTTCTGACCGATGTGCCGGATGTGTCCGATGTGTGGACTTACACAGCGGCTGGCTCTGGCTGAAGGTCCGGCGTACGCGGGGCAACGGGGTGGGAACGGGTAGCCTACCTGCGTGCACCTGAAGAGCCTGACGCTGAAGGGATTCAAATCCTTCGCGTCCGCGACGACGCTTCGCCTCGAACCGGGTATCACCTGTGTGGTGGGTCCCAACGGCTCGGGTAAGTCGAACGTGGTCGACGCGCTCACCTGGGTGATGGGTGAGCAGGGCGCCAAGGCGCTGCGCGGCGGCAAGATGCAGGACGTCATCTTCGCCGGCACCGCCGGGCGCGCGCCGCTGGGTCGCGCCGAGGTCACCCTGACCATCGACAACTCCGACGGCGCGCTGCCGATCGACTACTCCGAGGTCTCCATCACCCGCCGCATGTTCCGCGACGGCGCGGGCGAATACGAGATCAACGGCAACTCGTGCCGCCTGATGGATGTGCAGGAACTGCTCAGCGACTCCGGCATCGGGCGAGAGATGCACGTCATCGTCGGGCAGGGGCAGCTGTCGGCGATCCTGGAATCGCGCCCCGAGGATCGCCGCGCCTTCATCGAGGAGGCCGCCGGTGTGCTCAAACACCGCAAGCGCAAGGAAAAGGCGGTCCGCAAGCTCGAGTCCATGCAGGCCAACCTGGCCCGGCTCACCGACCTGACCACCGAACTGCGTCGCCAGCTCAAGCCGCTGGGCCGGCAGGCCGAGGTGGCCCGGCGCGCGGCCACCGTGCAGGCCGATCTGCGCGACGCGCGGCTGCGACTGGCCGCCGACGACCTGGTCGCCCGTCGCACCGAACTGGAGAGCCAGCAGAGCAAGGAGGCCTACGCCCGCGAGCAGCGGATCCACGTCGAGGCCGAACTCGACGCCGCCAACGCCGCACTGGCCCAGCACGAATTCCAGCTCTCCAAGCTCACCCCCGGCGCCGAGGCGGCCGCGCAGACCTGGTTCCAGCTCTCGGCGCTGACCGAACGGGTCAACGCCACCATCCGCATCGCCCGCGACCGCGCCCGCAACCTGACCATCGAGCAGCCCACCGGCGCCGGCCGCGATCCCGATCAGCTCGAGGCCGAGGCCGAGCGGGTCGAGGAACAGGAGGCCGAGCTGCTCGAGGCCGTCGAGGTCGCCACCGCCACGCTGGAGGCCGCGCGGGACCAGCTGCACGATCGCGAGCAGGCCGCCAAGGCCGCCGAGCAGGCGCATCTGGCCGCCGTGCGCGCCATCGCCGACCGCCGCGAGGGGCTGGCCCGGCTGTCCGGCCAGGTGGATACGCTGCGTCACCGCGCGCAGTCCGCCGACGCGGAGATCACCCGGCTGTCCGCGACCCTGAACGAGGCGCGCGCCCGCGGATCGGCCGCCGAGGCCGAATTCGAGCAGGTGCAAAGCGAACTGGGAGAGCTCGACGCCGGCGAGGAGGCGTTGGACACCACCTACGAGCACGCCGCGAAGGCGCTGGACCAGGCGCAGACGCGGGTCGCGGAGTTGCGCGAGGGCGATCGCGAGGCGAGTAAGAAGGTCGCCTCGCTGACCGCGCGGATCGAGGCGCTGACCATGGGGCTCGCGCGCCGCGACGGCGGCGCGTGGCTGCTGGAGCATCAGTCCGCCGGACTGCTCGGGCCGCTGTCGGGAATTCTCCAGGTGCACAGCGGATTCGAGGTCGCCGTGGCCGCCGCGCTCGGGCCGCTGGCCGATGCGGTCGGCGCGGACAGCGCCGCGACCGCGCACGCCGCGCTGCGCTCGCTCGAGGACGCCGACGGCGGCCGGGTCGCCATGGTGTACGGCGGTGCCGCGCAAGTGAATTCGTCCGGTCAGCCGCTGCCCGCCGGTGCGCGCTGGCTCCGTGAGGTGGTGGACTGTCCCGCCGAGATGCGGGGTGCGATCACAGCCCTGACGGCGGGCACCGTGGTCGTCGAGGATATGTCCGCCGCGCCCGGAGTCCTTTCCGCGCGCCCGGAATTGCGCATCGTCACCCGGGGCGGCGATATCTGCGGCTCGGGCTGGTTGCTCGGCGGATCCGACCGCGCGCCCAGTCAGCTCGAGATCCAGGCCGATATAGATTCGGCCGCGGCCGAACTCGCTTCCTGGCAGCGGCAGGCCGAGGAACTCGAGGCGGCGTTGGCGGGCGCGGAGGCCGAACAGTCCGACCGCAAGGACGCGACCGATCAGGCGTTGCTGGCGCTGCACGAATCCGATCAGGCCATGGTCGCGATCTACGACCGGCTCGGCCGCCTGGGCGAGACGGCCCGGGGCGCGCAGGCCGAATGCGATCGGCTGGTGGCCCAGCGCGCCGACGCCGAGACCGCGCGGGAGCAGACCGCCGAGCAGCTCGCCGAACTCGAGGACCGGCTGCGGCGGGTGGAATCCGAACAGGTCCATGGAGATTCGGAATCCGACGCCGGGACCGAGACGGCGGGCCTGCACCGCGAGGAGGCCGCCGCCGCGCTGGCCGAGTCCCGTGCGATGGAGGTGGAGGCGCGCCTGACCGTGCGCACCGCCGAGGAACGCGCGGAATCGGTTCGGGGCAAGGCGGATTCGCTGCGCCGCGCCGCGCGGGCCGAGCGTGAGACCCGGGCCCGGGCCGAACGTGCGCAGGCCGCGCGCCGACAGGCCGCCGCCGTCGCCGCGGTGGTCGCGGAATCGGCCGAGCGCGTGGCCGCCGAGCTGGAAACCGTGGTGGCGCAGGCCTCCGCGCGGCGCGACGAGCTGGTGCGCCGCCGCACCGAATGCGCCGGACAGGTCGACCAGGTGCGCGAGCGCGCGCGTGCCCTGGGCACGCAGCTGACCCAGCTGACCGATGCGGTGCACCGCGACGAGGTCGCCCGCGCCGAGGCCGCCCTGCGCATCGAACAGCTGGAGACGACCATCGCCGATCAGTTCGGGCTGGCCCTGGACGATCTGATCGGCGAATACGGTCCAGCCGTGCCTACGCCGCCCTCGGCGCTGGAATGGCTGGAGTACGAGCAGGCCAAGGAGCGTGGCGACGCGGTGAGCGAACCGCAGCCGATGCCCTACGACCGGGCGACCCAGCAGCGCCGCGCCAAACGCGCGGAGAAGGACCTCACCACCCTGGGCAAGGTGAACCCCCTCGCGCTGGAGGAGTTCGCGGCGCTGGAGGAGCGCTACAACTTCCTGTCCACCCAGCTCGACGACGTCAAGAAGGCGCGTCAGGACCTGCTCGACGTGGTCGCCGAGGTGGACGCGCGCATCCTGCAGGTCTTCACCGAGGCATGGGAGGACGTGGAGCGGGAATTCGTCGGCGTCTTCGCCAAACTGTTCCCCGGCGGCGAGGGGCGGCTGCTGCTCACCGATCCGACGGACATGCTGACCACCGGCATCGAGGTGGAGGCACGCCCGCCGGGCAAGAAGGTCAAGCGCCTGTCGCTGCTGTCCGGTGGCGAGAAGTCGCTCACGGCCGTGGCCCTGCTGGTGGCCATCTTCCGCGCCCGCCCCTCACCGTTCTACGTGATGGACGAGGTCGAGGCGGCCCTGGACGACACCAACCTGCGCCGCCTCATCGGCCTGTTCGAACAGCTGCGAGAAAAGTCGCAGCTGATCGTCATCACCCACCAGAAGCCGACCATGGAGATCGCCGACGCCCTGTACGGGGTGAGCATGCGCGGCGACGGCATCACCCAGGTCATCTCCCAGCGGCTGCGCGGGGAGAATTTGGTCGGTGCCGCTACGTGATCACGACCGCGCAAGACGACGGTGTGCTCGTGGGCGTGCCGGTTTACCGGTCATGGACAGCCACTGTGCCGACGAGATCGTCGGTTATGACGACCATGGCGTCTGTGTGTCTGACAGTGATAGATAGCTCCACTGTCGCGGCATAGTGGTTGCGCGGGTAGATGACCTGGTGGGCGATACCGCGAACTAGCCTCGTCCGAGCCCGTACATCTCGTGGGCGATGCCGAAACCCATGTCCTGGGTCAGGCGGCGTTTCCAGGGGCGGGCGGTGATGGCGTGGGTGAGGCGGCGGG
>NZ_JAGPOX010000117.1 GCF_019038435.1 Nocardia alni | reverse complement strand
GGTAGTAGCAGCAGGCAGGTCAGCAGTGCGCTGCCGGTGGCGGCGCTGCCCACGGCCGCGCTGCCGAGCGCGGATCCGCTCGAACCGGGGACGAGCACGGATCCGCTGGAGAGGGGCTCGAGAACGCCCGATCCGAGTGCGCTGCCGGTCAGCAAGCCGAGCAGCAGGCCCGAACTGCCGACTACAGCGCTACCGGCACAGGCGGTTTGGACGCTTCCGGTACTGAGCCCGAGCGAATTTCCCAGCGTCCCGCCCTGAGCGGCGGGGGCCGCCACGGCGCTCGGGATGGCGGGCGCGTCGGGGCCGAGACGCAGCGGGGTCTCCGGCGACACACGGTGTGAGACAACCGGACCGAGTCGCAGCGGCCTCGAACTGCCGGTGCCGAGCGGGGCGCCCACCGGTCCGGAGCTGCCGCTCGTGCCCACTGGATCGCTGCTGCCGGTATTGATCCCGCCGAACGGCGGCGGAGTCGGATCCGCGGCCGCCGGTCCGGCGCACAGGGCCAGCGACGGCAGCAGCACCGCCATCGCTACGAAACCCTCTGTCGTCCTTCGCCTTCCGGACACCATATCTACAACCCCATTCGTCGCCGGTGGGCTGATTTCTACGGAGCGGCGGGCAGTTGATCCGTCGATATCTGCTGATAGCGCGACACCGCGTCGTCGAAGGCATCCCTGGACACGACGATCGATCCGGCGAACGGCCGTTCCAGGTTGTAGATCTGCAGCAGCGCCGAACCGACCACGAAGCCCAGCAGTGCGGTCATCACCGCGCTGCGCCAGCTCACGCGCACGCCGGACAGCACCGGATACAGCATGAGCAGAACGGTGCCGAAGATCAGGACCACGTACAGGAACCGCGGAATGGCGCTCGTCAGGTCAAGGCCACGCTGCTGACGCGCCTGGGCGGCCTGCTCGAGCTGGTCCATGGCGCGCGAGCGCAGGTCGACGACCGTCGGATCCGTCGAATTCACGGCCGTCACCGCACCGCGCATGTGATCGAAGGCGGTCTGAGCGGCGGGGCTCATGCGCCCCTGGCTCTTCATCGACGACCACTCCTGCGTGACCACCTGATGGGTGTACTCGCTCACCAAGGCGGGAATCTGATGATTCTCGGGCGCGGGCATCGAGTGCGTATCCCAGTAGACGTTGACCAGCGCATTGGCCTCGCTCACGGTGTGATCGTGCGCATCCTCGAACTGCTGCCAGCACACCACCACCACGAAGGCGACAACCGCGGTGAAGAACGTCTTGATCAGATCGAGGACCAGCTCACCCGCACCCTCATCGCTCTTGTGCCGCCACGACGCCGGGCGTAGCTTGTCCCCGACCACAACGATCAGCGTCGCAAGTGCCGCCGCGATAACAGCGACGATCAACTCCTGTCCCATGTTGTGGATTCGTGGCAGCAACGATCTCGGATACATGTGTCACGGTCTGAATTCCCGTGTCACCCAGGACTACCCGGTCTCCATATAGTCCAGTTCGTCAGTTCGTCAAGGGTCGTACGCCTCTGGCGGATGATCGTCGGGCGGATCACGGCTTGTTGGTCGCACCGGCGTCGACGGTGAACTGCAGGCCCGTGACGTACCGCGCCTCATCGGAGGCCAGGAACAGCACGGCGTTGGAGACATCACGCGGCTCGACATAGGGAGCCAGCGGATTCATCGCGGACAGCGCGAACATCGGTTCGCGCGCGGCAAGCTCCTCAGCGGGCACACCGAGCGAGATCCCCGTATCGCTGACCCCTGTCGGATGTACGGTGTTCACCCGAATATTGTGCGGCGCAAGCTCGTTGGCGAGACCCTTCATCAGGCCGACCAAGCCGTGCTTGCTGGCCACGTAGTGCACATAAGGCACGTGACCGCGGATGCCTGCCGCCGAACTGGTGAGGATGATCGATCCTCCGGCATCCGCCTCGATCATGCCGGGCACCGCGGCCCGTACGGTATTCCACGCACCCTTGAGGTTGACATCGATGACGACGTCCCAGGCCTCCTCCGGCAGTTCCCACGCGCGGCCGGAACTCATGACGCCCGCGTTCGCGATCACGATGTCGAGGCGGCCGAACTCGGTCACCGCGGCGTCGACCGCAGCCTGGATTTCCCCGATCGAGCGCACATCGGCCTGCACTGCCACGCATTCCCCGCCCGTCGCCCGGACGAGCTGGACGGTCTCCTCCAACTCCTCCTTCGTCCCCAGCGGATAGGGCAGCGCATCACTGATGTCGTGACACACGTCCGTGACCACGACGCGTGCCCCCTCCTCCGCCAAACGCACCGCGTGCGAGCGGCCTTGGCCGCGTGCCGCTCCGGTGATGAGAGCGACCTTGCCCTCGACACGACCCATTGCTCATACCTCGCTCGTCGCGCGGACACACCTCAACAGGATTGCCCACGAATATCTTTCGGATCCGACCGTTCGGACTCTATAGCACTGCACCAATTGCGCATGCTGATTCCATCTCACTCAGCGGAAGCACTCACCGATTCAGGACAATACGACGCTCGTCCCAGCAATTAGGGCTACCCAATTCGGGTCAGAACTCATCTAGCCACGGCACACCGTTCATGCTCACAGGGCCCGGCCGCAGCCGCGCGCCGAGATCGCCCTACCGGTGTTCGTATCCCAGGACGCCACCGAGCCGCGACCGCGGTCGCCGACCACCGCACCCGGTCCGGAAAGGACGCTGAATGAACACCGGACCACTGGCGGGCTGCCGCGTCGTCGAACTCGGCGGCATCGGCCCAGGCCCCTTCGCCGGAATGCTGCTGGCCGACCTCGGCGCCGAGGTGGTTCGGGTGGATCGCCCCGAGCACATCGGCGAAGTGGGCCGGGGTGGGCCGACGGACGTGCTGAATCGCGGAAAACGCTCGGTAGTACTGGATTTGAAGCAACTTTCCGGTCGCACCGCGCTGCTCGAGCTGGCCGGCGCCGCGGATGTGCTGATCGAGGGCTTCCGCCCGGGCGTGACCGAGCGGCTGGGCATCGGCCCCCACGAGTGCCTGGCCCGCAATCCGCGACTGGTGTACGGACGAATGACCGGATGGGGGCAGCAGGGGCCATTGGCGTCCACCGCCGGTCACGACATCACGTATATCGCACTCACCGGGGCGCTCGGTGCGATCGGCACGGCGGGCGGACCACCGCAGATTCCGCTCAACATCGTCGGCGACTTCGGCGGCGGCGGTTGCTATTTGGTGATCGGGGTGCTTGCCGCACTGTACGCGGTCGAGCGCACCGGGCACGGGCAGGTGGTCGACGCGGCGATCGTCGACGGCACCGCGCACCTGCTGGCGAGCACATTCGCCAAACTCGCGCGCGGCGCGTGGACCACCGAGCGCGGGGCCAACCAGCTCGATGGCGGCTGGCCGTTCTACGCCGTCTACGCGACAAAGGACGGCGGTCATGTGGCGGTCGGCGCGCTGGAGGCGAAGTTCTACCGGCAACTGGTCGAGCTACTGGAACTCGATGTCGACCCGGATCGCCAGCACGACCGATCGACCTGGCCGCACCTGCGAGATCTGTTGCGGCAGAGATTCGCCGAGCGTACCCGGGACGAATGGGCCGCCGTGTTCGAGGGCACCGACGCCTGCGTCGCACCCGTGCTCAGTCTGAGCGAGGCAGCAGCCCACCCGCACATGGCGGCCCGTGGCAGCATCGTGGCCCGCGACGGCGTCGTGCAACCCGCTGCCGCACCGCGTTTCTCCGCGACGCCCGCCACCCCCGGCGGCCCCGCCGCGGAGATCGGCAGCGACACCCGCGCCGTGTTGCGAGAGTGGGGAGTCACCGGCGGCGATGCGCTGCTCGACCACGACGCCGCCCAGCATTCATCCAGCTGAGGGTCACGCGCGGTACGTCTGCACTGCCATTGCGCCGGAGAGGATTTCGTCCACCGATAATCGAATCGATACCGCGCGCTCATGTCCGGTGCGGTAAACCAAAGGCGGCGGTCAGTAGAAGATCGGACCGAGCGTGCCGCCGCTGGCGATGATCGGGTCGCCGTTGAGCGCGACGCTGCGCGGACTGGCCAGGAAGGCGATGACCGCGGCGACCTCCTCCGGGGCGACGATCCGGCCGATCGAAATGGTCGCACCGAACTCGCGTTGGATCTGTTCCAGCGTCACCCCGCGTGCGGCGGCGGTGGCCGCGAACGCCGTGGTGGCGGTCTCGGTGCTGGTGGCGCCGGGATGTACCACGGTGACGTTCACGCCCTGGGGGCCGAGTTCGTCGGCGAGGTTCTTGGTCAGCGCGGCAACGGCGACATTGCGCACGGACCCGACGACCGAGCCGGTCCGGCGCGCGGCAAGGCCGCCGACGTTGATGATCCGGCCCCAACCGCGCTCCACCATCCCGGGCGCGAAGGATCTGGCGCAGCGCAAGTAGCCGCGCACCTTCACGTTGATCTCCGCTTCCAGGTCCGACTCCTCGATCGCGCCGGGGTTGGTCCTGGCCGCGTTGTTGATCAGGATGTCGACGCCGCCCAACTGCTCGATAGCGGCCTCGGCCATGGCCGTGACCGAGGCGTCGTCACCGGTGTCCGCGCCGATCCCGATCACGCGCACGCCGGTCTCGGCCGCGAGCACGGTCGCCTGCTCCTCGGCGGCCCGGGCGTCGCGGCCGACGAGTGCGACATCTGCGCCCTCCTGCGCAAGGGCCCGGCCCACTGCGAGACCGATCCCTCGGCTCCCACCGGTCACCACCGCGCGCTTGCCCTTCAGACCCAGATCCATTGAACTCCTCCTCGCTCGATCACCTGACGAATATCCTTCCAGCGCAATGCCATGTCCGCGTCGCCGGATCCCGTTCTCTCGCATCCGCGCCGCATGCGATCACGCGCCGGCCCGGAGGCGTTGTGTCCGCACGTGGTTTCAGGCGCTCAGCACATCCGGGAACCGTCTGTCGGTTCGTCAAACCTGGAACGGTTCGGATGGCGCCGCGGCCAAGCTGTGGCGGCGCATCCGTTCGAGCGTGTAGAGGTATGCGCAGACCGCGAAGGCGAAGCTGGTGAACAGGCTGATCACGAAGTAGAGCCACGGTGCGGACAGATGGCGGCGACGCCCATCGATGATGGTCCAGAGCGGCAGGATCAGCACGTTCGCGATGGTGTAATCCTGCGATGCCGAGCGTGCCGCGTCGTTGGTGAACATCAGCGATATGTAGTGGGTCCAGCTGGCGCCGTCGCCCCAGAGCGGGTTGGTTCCACCGTAGTGCTGCACGAAACGCACATTGAAATACCAGCCCAGGACGACCGACGAGATACCGATGAGACCGTAGATCGCCTCGAGCACACTGATTTTCGGGCCGCCGATCGGGGTTTTGAACACCGACAGGTTGAGCCGGACCAGCGCGGCGATGGCGAGTAGTCCGAGGACGGCGTGGACGAGCAGTGAAATCAACGTAACCCCTTGGCTGTCAACGATATCGGGCGTCAGAGGTCGCGCCGGGCGCGGGCGCGCCGCTTGCCCTCGTGCATGGCCTGCACCCGGGCCACCGGGATGGTGTGGCCCTCCGCGATCAGGTCGGCGGGCAGGGACTGCGGCGCGGGCATGTACTCGGTCCACGGGTCACGATCGCCGAGTTCCCTTGCGGCGGTGCGGATCGTGAAATCACGCGGATCGATGTCGGGCAGGTCGGCCCAGCTCACCGGGAAGGATACCGTCGCCCCGGGCCGCACCCGAGGACTGTAGGCGGCCACCACCGTCGCGCCGCCCGCACGAGTGGAGTCGAGAAACACCTTGCCGCCCCGGTCTTCCCGGATGAAGGCGGTGGTCGCCAAGGCCGGATCCAGGCGTTCGGCACGGGCCGCGACGGCACGGGTGGCGGCCGCGGCGTCCTCGATGCCCACCCCGGGCTCGACGGGGACGAAGATGTGAACCCCCTTGGAGCCACTGGTCTTCACCGCGCCCGCGAGCCCGTCGTCGGCCAGCGCCCGGCGGACGAGCTCGGCGGCCTCGACCGCCTGCCGGAACGGCCGATCGGGGGCGGGATCGATGTCGAGGACGAGATGCGTTGGACCACCGGAGTAGTCGGCGAGGTTCTCGGCGAGCAACAGCGTCACGTGGTACTCGACGGCCCGCTGGTTACCGAACCACAGCAACGTCCGCACATCATCGCAAAGCGCGTACGACACTTCACGTTTCGAACTCTGCGCCCACATCGTCACGCGATGCACCCACTCGGGCGTGTATTTCGGCAGATTCTTCTGCATGAACGGCTCCTGCCCCGGCCGCACCCGCACCACCGACAGCGGCCGGTCCCGCAACCGCAGCACCAGTCGTTCCCCCACCGCCTCCACATAGTCGAGCAGTTCCCCTTTACTCGCCCCCGCCCCATCGAACAGCGGACTGTCCAGGCTGGTCAGCTTCAGCCCGTCCCGCACCCCATCGCGCCGTGACGACGACTCACTCATCGGCTCACCATGCGCCCGATGCCGGGCCGCGTCAACCATGGCTACCGCGCGTCGAGTCGCGTATCTCCTCCTCGTTCCCCATCCGCCCCGACCAGGTGGCAGGCTGTATCCATGGCCGATGAAAAAGAACTCCCCGCCGAAAACTCCGCGGACGAAGCCGAGTCACCGGCAGAAGCAACGAAGCGCAAGTTCCGAGAGGCCCTCGCACTGAAGAACGGCCACGCCTCGGCAGGCGGGTCCGCCCAGAATTCCGCCAAAATACACGGCGCGCATGCCCAGGCGGGCGGCAAGCGCACCTTCCGCCGCCGCGCCGGCGGTTAAGAATCAAAGCACGAACGGGGAAGGCCCGGTCTCCGTGGACCGGGCCTTCCCCGGACCGACGAATGAGCTCAGGAGTACATGATGTTGCAAGCAGGCGATAACGCGCCCGAGTTCGAACTCTCCGACCAGCACGGTGAATCCGTGCGGCTCAGCACGATCCTGAACAAGGGGCCGGTCGTGCTGTTCTTCTATCCTGCCGCGCTCAGTCCCGGGTGCACCCGGGAGGCATGCCACTTCCGCGATATCGTCACCGAGTTCGCTGACCGCGGCGCCCAGATCCTGGGTATCAGCGCCGACGATGTCGCCAAACAGAAGAAATTCGACGACACCCACAACCTGGGCTACCCCCTGCTGGCCGACGCCGGCAGAGCCACCGCCCAGGCCTACGGAATCAAACGCCTTATACCGGGGCTCCCCGCCAGGCGCGCGACCTTCGTCATCGGCAGCGACCAGAAGATCATCGCCGCCATCCACAGTGAACTCAACATGAACATCCACGCCAACGAGGCGCTGGCGGCGCTGGCGAAGTAGACCTCCTGAGCGATCGTGTTCGGCGTCCTCGCCGCGGCCGGGCTTAGGCTACGAACAGATAGCCGCCTGGAGGAGGTTCGTGGTGTTTCGGTTCTTTGTCGTGGGGTTCATCGCGGTCGCGGTGGTGATCGTCGGTGTCGCGGCGTCGATCGGGTCGTGGGCGTGGTGGGTGCTGGTGGCACTGCTGGCCGGCCTGCTCGCCGTCGGGGTGTACGACCTGACCCAGCGTCGTCACTCGGTCCTGCGCAACTATCCGATTCTCGGGCATATGCGGTACCTGCTCGAAAGTCTTCGTCCGGAGCTCCAGCAGTACTTCATCGAACGCAACTTCGACGGGCGGCCCTTCGACCGGAACGTCCGCACGATCGTCTACGAGCGTGCCAAGGGCATTCACGGTGAACTGTCCTTCGGCACCGAGCGCGATATCGAGGAGATCGGCTACGAGTACCTGGTGCATTCCATCGCGCCGGTCCCGGAGCCGCAGGAGCCACCGCGGGTGCTGATCGGCGGACCGGACTGCACGAAGCCGTATTCGATGTCGCTGCTCAATGTCTCGTCGATGAGCTTCGGAGCGCTCTCGGCCAATGCGCTGCGCGCGCTCAACAAGGCCGCGGCCATGGGCGGCTTCGCCCACGACACCGGCGAGGGCGGGCTCACGCCCTACCACCTCGAGGGCGGCGGCGACCTGGTGTGGGAGATCGGTTCCGGTTATTTCGGAACCCGCACGGCGGAGGGACGATTCGATCCCGACCAGTTCGCCGACAAGTCCGCGCACGACAACGTGAAGGCTGTGGCACTCAAGCTCAGCCAGGGCGCCAAACCCGGTCTCGGCGGAGTGCTGCCCGCCGCGAAGGTCAGCGAGGAAATCGCCCGCTACCGCGGCGTTCCGGCGCACGAGAAATGCGTGAGCCCCGCGGCACATTCGGTGTTCAGCACCCCTCGCGAATTGATCCAGGTGGTCGCGCGGATGCGAGAACTGTCCGGAGGTAAACCGGCCGGATTCAAGCTGTGCGTCGGTTCTCGCACCGAAGTACTGGCCCTGTGCAAGGCCATGCTCGCGGAGGGAACCACACCGGATTTCATCATCGTCGACGGCGCCGAAGGCGGAACGGCCGCTGCCCCACTGGAATACGAGGATCATGTCGGGCTGCCGCTGACGGACGGACTGATGACCGTGCACAACGCGCTCGTCGCCACCGGACTCCGGGACAGGATAAAGATCGGAGCCAGCGGAAAGGTCGCCGCGGGCAACGACATCGTCAAGCGGTTGATCCAGGGCGCCGACTACACCAACGCCGCCCGCGCGATGATGATGGCGGTCGGCTGTATCCAGGCACAGCGCTGTCATACCAACGAATGCCCGGTCGGCGTCGCCACGCAGGACCCCCGGCGCGCACGGGCACTCGATGTCGCGGACAAGAGTGTGCGCGCACAGAGGTATCAGGAGGGCACCGTGCGCCAGGCGGTGCAGTTGATGGCATCGCTCGGCGTGTCGGATCCGGCTGGCCTCACCCCGCACATGCTGCGCAAGAAGATCTCCCCCACCACGCTGCGGTCGTATGCCGAACTGTACGAATGGCTTTCACCCGGGCAGCTACTAGCCGAGCCGCCGGAGAGCTGGTTGGCGGACTGGACCGCCGCGTCACCGGACACCTTTCATCCGGTCGTCAAGGCCGAGTAATTCGAAGCCACCGCAGGTAGTGGCTGACCCAGGCCACCGGCCGCGCGATCCTGAAAACGCTGTGCGATCGCGGCTGGGTCAGCCGCGACCCGGTCGACAAGACCTTCGCCGGGGCCCCGCGCTCGCGGTCGTGGCGGCGAGCACCGCCGTTCGACGTCGCCGACACCCCGGACGAACAACGAGCGTGGGTCGGCCGTGCGGCAGCCACCGACCCTGCCGTGGGGCTGGCCGAATTACCACCACCGGATTGCTCTGCGACGACGATCCCGCCCGCGAACAGCAACCCGTCGTCAGCCTCTCCCACCGGTGTTCGACCACCGGCATCGCGTCGCACTGCTGCTTGTGCGTCCACCCCCTGCGCCCCCTGTCCGCCGCCGACATCGATGTGGCCGGCCGGCGTCTCACCCGGGCGGCCGCCACGATCGCGCCGGGCAGGCGGTCGCTGGAACGCGCGCGGTGACGGTCCTGTACCCGCCCTACCCTGGCGTGATGTAGCGCGGAGACCATCGCTAACCCGCACGAGTTTCGGTGAACCGCGAGCCGCCCCCACCCCGTATCTCCAGGTAGCCGCCAATCGAGCACTGATCAGGGAGGCTTCCATGACCCGGCTGGCACCGTTCTATGAGAATGTGCAATCGCACTATGACCTATCCGACGACTTCTACCGGCTGTTCCTCGATCCATCGATGACATATAGCTGCGCCTATTTCCAGCGCGAGAATATGTCGCTGGAGCAGGCGCAATCGGCCAAGATCGACCTGTCGCTCGGGAAACTCGACCTGACGCCGGGCCAGACCCTGCTCGACGTCGGCTGTGGCTGGGGCGCGACGATGTTCCGGGCAGCCACCCGGTACGGCGTTCACGTCATCGGCCTGACTTTGAGCCACAACCAGTACGACCATGTCCGGCACGAGATCGAGCGCCGGGGCCTGACCGGCGTCGAGGTACGGCTGCAAGGCTGGGAGGAATTCGACGAGCGGGTCGACCGCATCGTCAGCATCGGCGCATTCGAACACTTCCGCCGCGAACGGTACGAGGAGTTCTTCGCTCGCTGCTACGGCAATCTCCCTCCCGACGGGCGGATGCTGCTGCATACCATCATCGGGCACACCCTCGCCGACCTGCGCCGGCTCGGCGTCCCGGTCACCCGCGACGACGCCCGCTTCCACATTTTCATCCGGCGCGAGATCTTCCCCGGCGGCCAGCTTCCGCAGCCGGCCCTCATCACCAGACTCGCCGGGCAATCCGGATTCGGCACAGAGCAGATCCAATCCCTGCGACCGGACTACGCCCGCACCCTGGACCTGTGGACCCGCGCACTCCAGGACAACCGCGCGACGGCAGAACGAATCACCTCACCGGAAACCTACTCCCGCTACCTGCGATACCTCACCGGAAGCGCCGACCACTTCCGCACCGGACACCTCGACGTCATGCAATTCACCTTGGCCAAATGAGCGGCGCCGAATTGCTCTCAGCCCTGGAAACTCGCACCGACGAGCCGACGTACTCTCCTCGCTTACACTGCCCGGGCGTGCTGTGAAGCCGCGGATAAGGGGAGAGGAAGGTACATGGTCGAGTGGGGAGTGTTTCGGGGGCTTCCACCCCAGATCACCAGGCTCGGCGGCCGCACCGGGGGCATCCAGGTCGTGCTGGACCCCGACTACAAGCTTCCGGATCCGGGCGCGGCACAACAGCCGAGTACCGCAGGGCCACAAGGTGATCCAGAACTGGCGACGACCAGGTTCCACATGTATATGGCGGCCCGTGCGGCGGTCCTGGGGAAATCCGAAGAGCTTCCGCCACCGGTGTCCAGCGCCCAACTCGATGAAGCCGAAAAACGTCTCGGCGGACCACTACCCGCCGATCTGCGGGCGCTGTATCTGATAGCCGACGGCGACCAGGGGCGCGGTTTATTGAACAACACCGCCTGGCTACCGCTCGAATTACTTGTCGAGTCGAACTTCGATCTGTGCGAACAAGATCCTCCCCCATGGGATTCGGCGTGGGACTCGGTCATTCTGGACGGCGATCCTCCGGATACGGTTCGGCGCTGCAGAGCACACGAGAGCTGGCTGCCTTTCTGCAGCAACGAGGACGGCAACTACCTGGCGGTCGACATGGCCCCGGCGCGAAACGGGCGCCCCGGTCAAGTCATTGCGATCGGTCGTGACTACTACTACGGCGGCCCCATCCACCTCACCGACTCGATCACCACGCTACTCGGCCGGTATCTGGAGTTGCTGGAATACGGCTTCTACGAGGTCGACGACGACAATCTCGATCTGGACGACCCCGGCTCGCCGAGCCGGCCGGACCGGACTGCCTACGGTGACATTCCCGAGCCGATCCCGCCGACACTCCAAGCCGTTCACATCGACAACGTCCCGAGCCCGGTCGATCTGACTCCACTGACACTCGCGGAGCGGCTGCGGCAAATCAGCCTGAGCCGTTGCAGCACCGACGATCTGACCCCGATAGCCGAATTACCGGTCGAATCCCTGAGCGTCACACTGGACAGCGCCGACCTGACTCCACTGCACGGCCACCCGCACCTGACCTCCCTCGATCTGCGGACCACGAGGCCGATCGACATCACCACCCTGACCACCGTCGCGAACCTGCGCTGTCTGGATCTGTCCCGCGCCGATATCCAGGATCCGACGATTCTCGGGAAGCTGACCGGTCTGCGCTACCTCGCGATCACCGGCCGCCAATGGCGAGCACTGACCGATGCGAACGCGGTACCACCCAGTCTGGCAGCCGCCCGTCTGGCAGACTCCGACGTCACCGATAACGACGCCGTGGACTGGGCACGCAGCCTCGGCCTCGGCGCCACCCGCACCCCACGGTTCCCGGGCGACTACACCACTGACGATCACTAGCACTCTCCGCTGATCATTCGGTGAGCGTCTGGGTGCCGAGCACGGCGGCGATCGCGAGGCGGTCCGCGTCCTCGCTGCCGGGTTCGGCCGTGTAGACCATGATGCGCAGGTCGCTGCCCGCGACGATGAGGACGTCGCAGTCCAGGGTGATGCGGCCGACGTGGGGGTGCTCGATGGTCTTGTGCAGGGAGTGTTCCTGCTGTGGCGGCAGGACGGCGCCGGAATCCCACAATTCGACGAATCGCGGGCCGGCCGCGCCGAGTTCGCCGACCAAGCGGTGCAGCCGGACGTCGTCCGGATATCGGGCGACGCTCATCCGCAGATCCGCCACCAGCGCGGACACCAGATCCGCCTCCTCGACCGGGGTGCGGACGGTCCGGTTATCTACACCGATGAGATTGCGCCAGATGGCATTTCGTTCGATTCCGGTCCAGTGCGTGGTCTGGCCGAGCACGGCGTCGTACGGCGCGTTGGCGGTGATGAGGTTCCAGGCGGCGTCGTAGACGACGACCGGCGTATGCGCGAATCGGTCCAGGAGCCGCTGCACGCTGGGCGTGATCCGCGTCGGCACCACCCCGGGACCCGGCGGGACGCGACCGGCCAGCCGGAACAGATGCTCCCGCTCGGGGTCGGTGAGCCGCAGCGCGCGAGCGAGCGATTCCACGACCTGCTCCGAGGGTGAGGTCGCGCGGCCCTGCTCGAGACGGGTCAGGTAGTCGACGGAGATCCCGGCCAGCTGGGCGAGTTCCTCGCGGCGCAGCCCTGCCGCACGGCGCCGACCACCGACCGGAACGCCGACGACCGCGGGAACGATGCGGTCGCGCCAGCCACGCAGTGCGCGGCCGAGCTCCAGCATCTCCATCGGTCCAGTATGAGACACGGCGACGGCGTCATCCTGGCCCTGCCATTCCCAGGACAAGCGCACGACTGGCTAACCATCGGCACCGGCCGGACTCTCGATGTATGAGCACCTCACCATCCCCGAGCGATCCGGGAACCATACTGATCACCGGCCCGACCGGCGGATTGGGGCATGCCGCGACACTGGCGATGGCCAATCGTCCGGCGGCGCGACGGCCCGACCTGATCCTGGTGGGGCGGCCCAGCGCCGGCCTCACCGAGGTCACCGAGGCGGCACGGGCGGCGGGAGCCAATGCCCACGCGGTCGGTTGCGATCTCGGGCGATTGCCCGAGGTTCGTGCCGCGGCCTCGCAGGTCCGCGACCTGCTCGGCTCGAACACCGTACGACCGCTACGAGGGCTGGTTGCCAACGCTGGGGTCTCGGTTCTGGACACCCGCACCGCCTCCGGTGACGGCTACGAGCTGACCTTCGCGGTGAACTATCTGGCCCACGCGCAGCTCATCGGCGACCTGCTGGGCTCGCTGTGCGCCCCCGCGCGCATCGTACTGCTGGGCTCGAATACCTATTACGTCAATCTCCCGCGCCGCATCCTCGGCGTTCCGGCTGCTCAGTGGCGGGATCCGGTCGAGCTGGCACGGCCCGCCGCGGCCGGCGTGTCCCCCTCGATGCGGACCGGCGGCGTCGCGTACTCCAATTCCAAGCTGGCGATCCTCTATTACTCCCACGAACTCCAGCGGCACGTTCGGGCGGGCATCGACGTGATCGTCTTCGAACCCGGTTTCATGCCCGGGACCGGTTTGGGACGCGAGGCAAGCCCCGCGCTGCAACGTATCGCGCGAGCGGTAGGGCGTCTTCCAGGAGTTTCCAAGCCCGAGACCTCCGGCCCCGCGCTCGCCTCGATCGCCCTGGACGACCGCTGGTCGCACCTGCGAGACGGTGCGTTCGTGGTCGTCGACTCCGAACGCGACGTGCAACCGTTCGCGATCGACCGTCAGCGCGAAAGCAGGTTGTGGGATGCCACCGCCGAACTGTTGAAAGCGAGCGAGTAAATGACCAGCGAACAGGTATTGGTGACCGGAGGCAGTGGATTCCTCGGGGCACACTGCGTAGTGCGACTGCTCGACGACGGCTACCGGGTGCGGACCACAGTCCGCTCGCCCGAGCGCGCCCCGGCGGTGCGGGCGATGCTGGCCGCGAGCGGAAGTTCTCGCGCGGACAGCGTGAGCTTCACCGCCGCCGACCTGACCTCGGACCGAGGCTGGGACGACGCGATGACCGGGTGCGACCGGGTGCTCCACGTGGCCTCGCCGTTTCCCCCGACCAATCCCGCGCGGGAGGACGATCTCATCGTCCCGGCGCGGGAGGGCACTCTGCGGGTGCTGCGCGCCGCCCGTGACGCCGGCGTGCGGCGCGTGGTGGTGACGTCCTCGTTCGCCGCGATCGGCTACGGTCACGCCCCTACCGACATCCCCTACGACGAGTCGTCGTGGACCGAGCTGAGCAACGGCGTCACCACCTACGCCAAGTCCAAGACTCTAGCCGAGCGCGCCGCATGGGATTTCGTCGCGAACGAGGGCAAGGATCTCGAACTCTCGGTCGTGAACCCGACCGGGATTTTCGGTCCGGCGCTCGGCCCGGATTACGGGACCTCCATCGCCACGATCGTCCAGTTGCTCGGCGGCGCCCTGCCCCGGCTGCCGAAGGTATCCGCCGGCCTCGTGGACGTGCGCGACGTCGCCGACCTCCACGTGCGGGCCATGACCGATCCGGCCGCCGTCGGTGAGCGATTCCTGGCCACGGCCGGGCAGATGACGCTGCGGGAGATGGCCTTGGCGATCAGGGCATCCCTCGGCGAGGCCGCCCGGCGCGTACCCACCGGAACCCTCCCCGACTGGGTGGTGCGCCTGGCCGCCCTTTTCGATGCCTCCGCCCGTCAGGCCCTGCCCATGCTCGGCCGGCCGCACCGCGCGACGAGCGACAAGGCGCGGCGCGTGCTGGGCTGGCAACCCCGGACCGCGCAGGAGGCCGTTACGGCCTCGGCCGAAAGCGTTCTGCGCCTTGGCCTGATCGAGGCCGCCACGACATCCGGTGCGCGGCCTGCCCGGCGGTCTTGATCGCCGGGGCTCGGACCACGGCGGTCGTCATCGCCGCCGGACGCACCCGAAAGCCCTTGCGAAAGAGCTCTTTACCGGCCGATTCGGGACCGCGGCGGAACTTGTCGGTGCCGTCGAATACCTTGAGCCCATCGTGATCGACCGGGAGGAAGAACGATGGCCTCGAATCCGAGTGCCCCGCCGGAGGAACCGGCGTGGGAAAGCGCTTCTGTCGTACGGGTTTTGCCCGCCGTCGCACCGCGCAAGCTGAACAAAGTGCCGTTCGTGGAGCTGGCCGACGGACGCCTGCAGGGCGTGGTCTCGAGCGGCTCCGATATCTCACGCGTGTACGTGGCGTCGGTGACAGCGGGGACGCACGGGCTGAGCTGCAGTACCAACAACAACCGGCCGTGCGGCGGGTTGAATCAGGGATGGGTCTGCAAGCATCTGGACGCGCTCATCGATGAGGCGGTGCTCCAGTACGGGCAGGACCGGGTGGCGCGTTTCCTGCGTGTCGAGGTCCCCGAGGGCGACCGACTCGCCGCCTGCCTCAACGGGACTCGCGATCCGGCTCCGGCCGCCGCGGTGTTCAGCCGGTTCCTGCGGCATCTGACCTACCTGGAGCTGCCGGGTAGTGCGACGCCGATCCCGGAGCTGCACTGGTTCCCCGCGGGGGTGGGTCGCTGATGCAGGCTGTACAGCTGGCCGCGCTGGCGGATGCGCCGGTCGGCGTCGAGGCAGCCCTGGACGTGGTGAGCGGCTTCGACACCGCACTGGTCAACGGCTTCGCCAGGGTCTCCGAGCCGCAGAGCGCGGCGCTGGCGGCGCTGGCCGCGGCGGTGGCGGGTTCGCCACTGGCCGAGGCGGTCTCGGCGGCGGTATCGAAGGTGAGCACGGGGGCGATCGGCGCCGACGAACTGACCGCGCTGGCCGCCGCCCGCGCCGCACTCCTGGGCTCGGTGCACGACGCACTGATCGATCAGGCCGATACGGCATTGGGCCGCAGCCGATTCGAGTGGACAACCGCACCGGATGGCGCCACCCCGAGCCCGCTCGCGGCGGGTTCCCGCGCCTGGCTGGGCGAACTGGCCATCGCCGGATGGCGCGGCGTGGACCACGACCTGGTGGCGGCCGCGGATCGCACCGTGGAATCACTACTGGCCGAACCCACGCTGCGGCGCTTGGCGATGCTCCTGGACGGCTTCACCGCCGAACTCAGCGCCTGCGCACCGATCGCCACCATGGACAGGGTGCCCGCGCGACGCTGGGCCGATCTCTGGACGCGCGCACTGCTGCTGTCCCGGCGGGGCACGGGATCCACTGCGAGCGAGTCGGTTTCGGGCCGGCTGCTGCCGCTGGGCGTGGAGCTTCACGAGCACGGGACCGCGGTGCAGGCGCAGTTGCACGGCGTGATCGAGATCGCGGGCGCACCGGCCCGCCGGGTGCGGGTGTCGGTGGCGGCGGCCAAGGTGGACACCATCGCGGGACCGGCGATATGGCAGCTGCTGGGTGTGCATCGGCAGTTGCTCACCGCGCTGGCCGAACACCGCGCACTGGAGCTGACCGACATGCCGCTGACCGCGACCGGGGATCTGCTCTGGGATGACGACCGGGCGAAGGCCGGTGATGCCGCGGATCCATTCGTCACCGCCACCGTGCAGTTGCCGCAGGCACAGGGCCCGTCCGCCGCCCCGCTGGATCGCGATCCGGTGCACATCGCCGAACCGGTTCTCCTGGAGGGGTACAGGTTCAGCGACGGTGTGCTGGAGCTGGGTGATCAGCGAATTAGAGTGGAACTGGACGCGCTGCCGTCCGCCGGTCCCCTCACTCCGGCCGCTGTGGGCGCCTCCAGCGCCGTGATCGGAGTGTTGCGCTGGGATGGCGGCTGGTCGCTGCGACCGCTCGCCGTGCGGCGCAAGGTCAAGAGCGCGCTCGCCGCCTTCCACAACGGTGACTGGGCACTGGGCCCGACCGATCCGAAAGTCGCCAAGGCGCAAGCGAAGTCGGGCGATGCCGTCGCGGTGTTGCGCGAGCGCGCAGGACGGTTGCTGCGCCGATGACTACCGCATCGCGAAACGATTCCATGGAGGGCGGCAGTCGGGTGGACGGTGCGCCGAATCACGAGACACGGCGTCAGATCCTGTACTGGCGTCTGCTGGCCGGTGTTTTCGCCGGAGACCAGCAACCGACGCTGGAACAGGCCAGTGCGGGCATCGTCGGCGACCTGGGTTTGCCGCTGGCCGTGCTCGATCCGGGCATGTCGATCGACAATGTGGTGCAACGTTATCCGGAGATGAAGGCGGATTTCGAACGTCTCGACTTCTCCGCGACCGAGGACTCCGCAGCTGGAGAATCCACCGCCGAGAACTCCGCGACCGAGGTCGCCGAGGATGCGACCGGAGTCGAAACGCCCCGACCCATCGACGCGGCCGATGTGCGCACCGCCGCACTGGTTTCCAAACTGCTGCTGAACGTCTTCGCCACCGGGTCCGGCGAGGTCGCTGCCACCCAGCTGGCGTGCTGGCAGTCCGATGCCACCTGGCTACGTCGCTGCCTGGGCGAGGAAGGCGCCGGCGCCGTGCACGGCGTGCTCACCGGCCTGGAAGGCGAACTGGTATCCCGCATGCGGCTGCGCGAGGTACTGGCCGATCCGCACCTGGCCGCTCAACTCACCCCGAGTATGTCGCTCATCGAACAGCTGTTGCGCAACAAGCACAATCTGTCCGGCGTGGCCCTGGCCAATGCCAAACGCCTCATTCGCTGCTATATCGACGAGGTCGCCGAAGTCCTGCGCACCCAGGTGCAGCAGGCCAGCGCCGGCGACGTCGACCGCTCGGTCCCGCCCAAACGCATCCTGCGCAATCTGGATGTGGACAGGACCATCTGGAAGAACCTGCCCAACTGGAACCCCCAGGACGAGCGCCTCTACGTCGACCGTCTCTACTATCGCCAGACCGCCAAGCGCACCGTCCCGGCTCGCATGATCGTGGTGGTGGACCAGTCCGGTTCCATGGTCGACTCGATGGTGAACTGCACCATTCTGGCGTCGATCTTCGCGGGCCTGCCCAAGGTGGATGTGCATCTCATCGCCTACGACACCCGCGCCCTCGATCTCACCCCGTGGGTGCACGACCCGTTCGAGGTGCTTCTTCGCACCAACCTCGGCGGCGGCAACGACGGCCCGGTCGCCATGGCCATGGCCCAGCCCAAAATCACCGACCCGAAGAACACCGTGCTGGCGTGGATTTCGGACTTCTACGAGTTCGATCGCTCCCAGCCGCTGTTCGAGGCCATGGAGGCGGTGCACCGCTCCGGGGTGAAGCTCATCCCGGTCGGCTCGGTGAACAGCTCCGGCCACCAGAGCGTCAACCCGTGGTTCCGCGAGCGGTTCAAAAACCTCGGCACCCCGGTGATTTCCGGGCGCATCCAGAAGCTCGTCAACGAACTCAAGAACTTTCTCGACTAGGAGACAACCCCTCATGAACGACGTTTTGCGTGCCCCCGCCGAGGTCAAGTATGCCGAGGAACTGGATTGGCTGGAGTCCATCGACGAGGGCCCCAAGCCGTTCGCGTGGCGACTGAGCCCGAAAATGGTGCGGCTGTTCGTACTCGGCTCCGAGCGCGCCGACGGACTTGACCGCGCGGTGGAGCAGAAGTGGTTCGGTGACCGCAGCTTCGTCGAGCGCAGCATCGTCACCCTGGCCTCGGACCGGGGTCTGCTGCTCATCGGCGATCCGGGTACCGGCAAGAGCTGGCTGGCCGAACTGCTGTCCGCGGCCATCAGCCGCAATTCCACCCTGGTGGTGCAGGGCACCGCCGGGACCACCGAAGACCACATCAAGTATTCGTGGAACATCTCCATGGTCATCGCCAAGGGCCAGTCGCGGGAGTCGATGATCCCGTCCCCGATCATGACGGCCATGGAGCAGGGCGTGATCGGCCGCTTCGAGGAGCTCACCCGCTCCACCAGCGATGTGCAGGACGCGCTGATCTCCATCCTGTCGGAGAAGTACGTGTCGATCCCCGAACTCGACGACGACAATGTGGTGTTCGCGCAGCCCGGCTTCTCCATCATCGCCACCGCCAACAGTCGCGACCGGGGCGTCAACGACCTGTCCTCGGCGCTCAAACGTCGCTTCAACTTCGTGCGAATCCCTATCGTGTCCAACAAGAAGAGCGAGGCGGAGATCGTGCGCTTCCGCACCGCGGAACTGCTGCGTCGCCATTCCATCGAACTGGAACTGCCGCCCACGCTGCTGGATATCCTGCTGGAGAGCTTCGCCGATCTGCGCGCCGCGGCGTCCGCCGCCACCAGCGACGACGACAAGCTGGAGTCGGCGCTGTCCACCGCCGAGCAGATCGGCGTGCTCGAGGACGCCATCCTGCACAGCCAATTCTTCGGCGCGAAGGAGTTGCGCGCCGAGACCCTCGCCGGTTCGCTGGTCGGTTCCCTGGCCCGGCGCACCCCCGAGGACCTGGCCATTCTCAACAAGTACCTGCACGGCGTGGTCGAGCCGCGGACCAAGGACAAGAAGGGCAATGCCGCCTGGGGTGAATTCCTGGAGGGTGGCCGGGCGGCGATCGCGAGGCTGTCGTGACTGTCCCCGATACCAGGACCGCACCGAATACCTTTGCCGCGCTGCGGGATCAGTTGTCCGACGCGGCCGTCGCGTTCGCGGGCGCGCCCGGGGCCGCCGGCGACATCCTGGCGGGCATGGTCGACGATGTCGGCCGAGCGCTCGCGGAGCGGCTGGAGATCTTCCCGGTCTGCCATCACTCCCCCGCCTCCGGTCTGGCGATGGTGCGGCGGCTGCGCGAGAAGCGGCCGAGCGTCATCTACCTGGAACTGTGCGAGGATATGCGGCCGCTGCTGGACGAGCTGCGCAACTGCCGGCTACCGATCGCCCTGCAGGCCTTCGCCACCGAGGTCGACGGCTTCCCGGCGGAGTGGGCGCCGCTGTCGGTGGTCGCACCGATCACCGAATCGTCGGCCGAGTACCAAGCCATCGCCTACGCGCTCGATACGCCCGGCGTCGAACTGGTGCTGGTCGATCGGTCCACCGATCACGTCTTCCAGTGGGCTCCCCAGGGCCAGAAGTCGGATGCGTCCGCCGAGGGTGAGCAGCCCGAGAACGAGGGCCTGCACGGCGAGGCGGTCGGCATCGAAATCGGTGATCTCCGGCCACGTTTCGCCGAGCTGGAAGAACATCTGCTGCACCACGGCAAGGTCCGGCACTGGTCGGAGTGGTGGGACCAGTATGTGGAGCAGCCCCTCGTGGACGCCGACTACGACACCTACCGCCAGGTCATGGTGATGATCGGCAGCCTGTTCCGGCGGCTGCGCCGCGGTAGCACCGCCGAAGACGAGGACCGCGAACGGTATATGTGGACCCGCATGCGGGAACACCTGGGCGCCAACGAAATCGATCCGGCACGGGCGTTGTACGTCTGCGGCGCGGCGCATGCGGCCAGCCCGGTCGAACAGTTCGGACTGGCCGCGGCGGAGGCGGCCTTCGAGATCACGCCGCGCTCGGCGACCAAGTGGCACTACGGGCTGATCCCGTCCAGCCACTCGGCCATCGAGGCGCAGTTCGGGCTCGCCGGTGGCGCGGTGTCGATCGCGGCGGCCACCTGGGCGAAGGGCCTGCGGCGCGGCCGAGTGCGGTCCTTCCAGCTGGAGGGCCAGCAGGGGACGACCAAGCGCTCCACGAAGCTGGAGGTCCTTCCGGCGGAAACGGAGGACGCAGTGACGGACAGGCTTTCGGGGTTCCTGTCCCGGCCGCCGGTCCTGGACCCACTGGACGAGGCCGAACTCCTGGAATGGTCGGTGGATATCGTCCGGCTGGCCCGGCACAACGGCTATCTGGCCAGCACGGCCGACGCCATCTCCATCTTCGAGACCTCGATCCTGCTGGCGGGCTTGCGTAATCGCGCCCGTCCGACGCCGTATGACTTCCAGGACGCGGCCGTCACCTGCATCGAGAAGGACCGGGTACCGGGTCGGCGCGATGTGCGGCGGCTGTGCGAGATCCTGCTCGGCGGCGACCGCATCGGCCAGGTCGGCTACGCGGCCCTGCCGCCGCTTGCCCGCGACGTGCTCGACCGGCTGGAACCCCTGGGATTGGATCTGTCCAAGCGCACGCTGCAGCGCGCGCTGCTGGACCTGAAGGCCGATCCGAACCTGCGACCGTGCTCGGACCTGCTGTGGCTGCTGCGCAGACTGCTGCCGCAGGACGCGCTGCGCCCCATCATGGGCTCGCGCGGCCTGGGTGAGACCTCGATCCAGGAGAGCTGGGACATCGGGCTCGGCAAGCACCAACGGTCACTGGTGGAACTCGGCTACGAGGGCGTATCGGTGGAGCAGGTACTGGAACAGCGTCTGCGGGCCGCGGTCGCCACGCCGGACGCGACAGCGGCGCTCGCGCTGGCGGCGGTCGAGGACGCGCTCGTCTATCTCAGGTCGGTCCGGCTCGCCGACGAACTGGGCCACCGCGCGGTCGAACTCCTGGCCGCCGAACGAACCGTGGACGACGCGCCCGTGGTGCTGCACCGAATCCGACTGCTGCTCAACTACTTCCGCTCCACCGCAGACGGCCTCCCGGCCTGGTGCGAGCGCTTCGTCACGGCCGGCTACGCCCACTACTGCACCCTGCTGCCCACCGCCTTCGCCGCCGAGGAAACCGTCCCGGCCCAGGTAGCAGCCGTGCTGGGCTTCCTGTTCGGCATGGAAAACCTGGCCCTGTCCCTGGGCTGCGACCACACCCAATTGGAATTGGCCGTACTCCAATCGCATCCGGAGACACCGGCCAAAGTAGCCCTGCTGTGGGCAGCGCGGTTCCAACTCGGGCTGCTGACCATGGCCGAACTGCGCGAGCGCTGCGACGCGATGCTGTCCAATCCACTGGTACTGCCGACGGTCCCGCAATACGTGAGCGGATTCGTCCAAGCCATCGACCCTGCCCCCGGATTGAAACCCTTTGTCGTGGAGCTGTTGTCGAAGGCGTTCGGCACCCTGCCGGACACGGTGCTGCTGCCGTGGCTGCCGAAGCTCATCACCACGCTGAAGGATCAGACAGGAAGCCTGATCCCCGGACTGGTCCGAGAGGCGGGCCGCACCTTCCCCGGCGCACTGCCCGCCGTAGACACCTTCGTCCCACCCTGGTCGGCCGAACCCGCCCCGACCGCGACGCCGGTGATGGCGGCGGCGCGCGGACCGGTCACCGGCCTCCTGTCCGCCCACCCAGCCACCTGCGACGCGCTCGCCGGCTTGCTCGGCATCCAGGGAGGCTGGCAGGAGACCGAACCGACCGGAAACCGCGAGGCCACCGACTTGCTCGATCGGTTCCCCCACACCGCCGCCGCACTGGCGGCGCAACTCGGAGTGTCGCCGGGTCGCTCTTCACGGCATCGTCGAACGCAACTCTTCGGGTCAGCGCGAATCCAATACTTCCGACAAGACCATTAGGTTTGCAAAATAACTGCCATGATCCATGTTCGCCGAGCCTCGAGTGTGTCATGAGCAGAACCCTGCATTTGAACGCGTTCCTGATGTCCACCGGCCACCACGAAGCCTCCTGGCGGCTACCGGAGTCGGATCCGCTGGCGCACATGGACGTCGAGCATTACATCAGGCTGGCGCAGATCGCCGAGCGTGGCCTGTTCGACTCGATCTTCTTCGCCGACTCCCCTGTCCTGGAAGCCGAACCGGGACAGCGGCCGACGGGCAAGCTGGAGCCGACGATCCTGCTCACCGCCGCCGCCCTGCGCACCAGCCGGATCGGCCTCATCGCCACCGCCTCGACCAGTTATAACGACCCATACAACCTCGCCAGGCGGTTCGCCTCGGTGGATTGGGTATCCGGCGGGCGGGTGGGCTGGAATATCGTCACCACCGCGGGCGCCGACGCGGCCCGCAATTTCGGCTTGGACGACGTCCCCGACCATCGGCTGCGCTACGAGAAGGCCGCCGAATTCGTCGACGTCTCGACGAAACTCTGGGACAGCTGGGACGACGACGCCTACGTCGGCGACAAGCAGATCGGCATCCACTCCGACCCGGACAAGGTGCACCAGTTCGATCACGCCGGCGAGTTCTTCCGGGTGGCCGGACCGCTGAACGTGCCGCGCTCCCCACAGGCGTATCCCGTTCTGGTGCAGGCGGGTTCGTCCGAGGACGGGAAGGGATTCGCGGCGCGTTACGCCGAAGCCGTCTTCACCGCGCAGCAGACCCTCGACGACGGCAAGGCGTTCTACACCGATCTGAAGGACCGCGCGCGACGACTCGGCCGCGATCCGGAGGCCGTCAAGATCCTGCCGGGAATCGTGCCCGTCATCGGCGACACCGAGGCGCATGCCCGCGAACTCGACGAGGAACTGGCCAACCTGATCCTGCCGGATTACCAGCGCCGCAACCTCGCCGAGCGATTCAACCTGCCGGTGGAGGCCTTGGATCTGGATGGCCAACTGCCCGAGGACCTTCCGCTCGAGGACGACATCCAGGACGCGAAGAGCCGATTCACGCTGATCGTCAACCTCGCCCGCCGGGAACGGCTGACCGTGCGCGAGCTCATCGCCCGGCTCGGCGGCGGTCGCGGTCATCGCACCTTCGCGGGCACCGCGGAACAGGTCGCCGACACCATCCAGGAGTGGTTCGTTTCCGGCGCCGCGGACGGATTCAACATCATGCCCGCGGTCCTGCCGTCGGGACTGGAGACGTTCGTCGACCAGGTGGTGCCGATCCTGCAGCAGCGCGGGCTGTTCCGAACCGAATACGAGTCGACCACGCTGCGCGGTCACTACGGCCTGGCTCGTCCGGAGAATCAGTTCACCGTGGCCGAGAGCGCGATCGCCCGGTGAAGGAGAACCACAGGAAGCCGCCGCAGCCCGGGTCGGACTGCGGCGGTTTCGGTTGTGCTGATTCATGTTTGGACCGGTAATGCGATGACGACGTCCTCCTCTGCCCCGGGTAGGTAGTGCACCTGGACGACTCGGCCGATCTGGACCAGTTCGACGCTGCCGGACGGTACGAACTTTGCGGTGCTGGTGCTGAAAATGGTGCCATCGGGGCGGGTCACCGCCAGTTCCAGGGCTACCTTGGTGTAGCCGTCGCGAATCTCGCCGGGCACCGACAGCGACTGCACGACAGCCTGGGCGGCAATGCCACGGGCGGCGATGTCGAGCTTGCCGCGGGTGGTCAGGCCACGCCGAATCATGTTCTCGTTCCAGGTATTCTGCATCTGGGCCCGGTCCCCGGATCGATCGATCTCGACCCTGTCGGTGCGACCCGGGAGGTAGCGGACCGGCAGGACGACTCCGGGCCGCATCAGTGCGAGTTCGGTGAGCGGGACGATGATCTTCGCCTGGGAATCGAAGGCGTGACCGTCGGCCCCCTCGACGCGCAGATCCAGTCGGACCTGGGGCTGGTCGTTGACGCTCACTCCGGTCTGCCGGACCGAGGTCACGGTCCCGATCCCGACCGGACCCGCGCGGAATGCCGCGCTGTTGCGGCCGGTGAGAGCCTGGGCGATACCCTCGCCGCTGAAGGCGAACACGATCGGCACGACGGCCAGGGCGACGATCGGCAACGCCATCTGCCAACCGACCCAGCCGATTTCGCCGTCATAGAGCCCGTCCGAGTGGAAGGTCAATCCGTGCCAGAGGTAATACCCGATTGCGACTGCACCGGCCACGAGCGCCAGCGCTCGAATCCTCGTGGTCATGATCAGCCTCCGATCACGGTCGGGCAGGCGAAGGTGATATCGAACTTCGAGGACTTCACCCCGCCGAGCGGATTGCTCGGGTCCGGGGTGCCGACGCCCTGGCCGGTGATCCGGAAGGTCTTGCCGCTCTTGGTGACCGACGCAGACCCACCCGGCGCGCCCTTGCCGAATCCGATGGCATACGGCAGCCCGGACGAACCGCCCTTGCTGCCGCTGATCCCGACCGCCTGCACGGTCCCGCCGCCGGCGACGGTAGCGCTCACCGCCAGGTTGCCGTAGCTCGCGTTGCCGGTATCGGTCAAGGCGAGGGCGAGCAAGCTGCCCTGGTTCACGCAGGTGGTCATGAAAATGGCGGAGACGGCTTTGCCGTCCACGGACAGCGTCGAAGCGCCCGGGGTCGCGGCCGCGGATGTCTGCGAGACCGGCGCGGCCGAGGCGGCGACGGGCGTCGGGGACGTGGTCTTCGATGAACTGCTGCAGCCGGTCAGGGCCAGGGCGAGGGCCGCGGAGGCGGCGAGACCGGCGGCGCACAGGCGAACAGGTGTGGTGCTCATGAGATTCCTCCGAATAGATGCGGCTCGTGGTGGTTGAGCCGATGCGAGAAATGTAGAAACGATCGGATCCCTACCGATCCCAGGTTTGCGCCGGCGGCGATCGGCCATACGCAGGGTGGAGTACGCCGTAAATACCGTCTAACCTGAGCAAATGCGACGCCCTCGCGACATGGTGCTGGATGAGGCCTGGCGTGCCCTCGACGGCGTCGAGGCGCTCAGCGGGGCCCAGGGCGGCCCGCTGCGCCGCACCATCAAGCTGATCCTGGACCCGCTGGTGATCCGGCCGGTGCAGAACCCGCTGTGCGCCGGGCCTATCGTCACGACCGAGGGTGCGGCCGAGGTGATCACCCGGGTGCACGCGGCGGCACCGGCGCTGCGGGCCACCGCCGAATGGTTCACCCTGCTCAAACAGGTTCGGCGGAGCCTGCGGATCACCGACGGCAATCCACAGGACCTGTACTTTCAGCGATGCTTCGAGCTCGCGACGGCCAGTGGTCCACCGGATCGTCTGCGGGACAGTGGGATCGCCGAGACCGCACTGCTCGAACTCCATGGATTCGCGGCCGGGCGAACCACTCGGGCGCTGCGGGAGTATCTGACCGAGCCCGACCGCGTCCGGGAGTTGACCGATCTGATCCGGGTGGCCTGGCAGCGCAGGCCGATGCACGACGGCGCACGCACGGACCCTGCGGCCGAACTCGCCACCCTGCTCGATGCCTGTGCCGCCGCACGAGGTGCTTCTACGAGAGAGGGGCAGACCGCGATCGGCAAACTACTGGCCCAGTATGCCGGAACACACTCCGGGATCCGGTTGTGGTTCGCCGAAACCGTGCCGAACGCAGAGCATCTCGGGCTGACCGACCAGCCCGCGCCACCACCGCCGCCGCTGGGCTCGACCGCCTCGACGGCCACCCTGCCGAGACCGTTCGATCGGTCGATCTACGAGCGGGTCTTCACCGTCCTGCAGGCGGCGCTGGATCGGGCCGATCTGCCGACCGTTCCCGAACTGGTCGGGGCGGAGATCGCGCGCAGTTGTGCGCCGTGGGCGCTGCTGGACGAGTCGCTGCGCCTGGCCGCCGCGGCGGGGGTGGTCCTGGCCCTGGGACTGCGACCCCTCGGCGAGGATCCGACGGTCGAGACAATCGCGCAGCAGGTGATCAATGGGCGCTGGCGGCGCGAGGCGTACGTACTACAGGCTCGTCGGCTCGCAGTCCGGACCTCGGACGAGCCCGGCGGTCCGCTGACCACCGTCGCCGCCGACCTGCGCACACCCTGGCGGCCGTATCTGCGCCGATTGTGGGTTCGGCTGCACGGCCGCGACGTTCGCGAGTTACCGCTGACCGAGGCGAGCGAGTTCTGGGACGTGCTGGATGGGGTGGCCCGGTCCGTGATGCTCGACCACCGGATGCGGGTGAAGCAGGCGCTCAGCACGAGTTCGACAGGCGTCGAAGCGGATTCAGCCGAATCGAGGGTGAGCTGATGTCGGATCGGATCATCGTTCGCGGCGGCCCGGCGGGCACGATGTTCATCGGCCCCGAGGTGGCGCCGACACTGGGTGAGGGCACCGCACCATTGGATACGGCGGTGCTGGAAGTGCGCGGTGGGCATTTGGTGTGGAGTGTGCTTGCCTCGCAGCGGTTTCCAGTGGCCTTGATCGATGATACGGAGGCCGCCCAGGAGTGGATCTGGGCGGTGTACGGCGCTGACATCGCACTCGCGGTCGCCGATTTCGACAGCGTGCCAACCGAGTTCACGCCTGACCCCGGCCTGCCTGAACTGGCGCCACGGGCATACAAACTCGGCTATGCGCACTGGGCGGCACGGTGGTGGCCCGCCTCTACCTTGGACGGCATCCCTCCGCTCGACGAGCGGCTGATCGACGTTGATATCAGAACGCTCACAACCGAATGCGACCTACTCGTCGACGGCGCCGATGCGATCGACGCGTACGAGGACGACGATCTCGCGTCTCGCTCCGGCGCGGACCGTGCCGAGGATTACGCGCTCGCAGCCGGTCCGACGACCGTCACCGACGTCCTGGTGCTGGCCCGAGGCACCGGCGGCTGGGATTGGCGGCGCTGTCCACCGGGCATCGTCGACGCCTCCGAACGAACGCTGTCCTGGGAGGTTCGGCGTCGCCCTGGGACGACAGTGATCCAGGTGTCCGCCGTGGCGGCGCCCGGCTTGCACACTCCCGTACCACCCCACCTACATCCCCGAGCCCTGATCCGCACTCCCGCCGCCACCGCTGTGGCCGAGCTGACCCTCACCGGCGACCTCTGGACGGGGTCGGCAGCCGCTCCGGACGGCTGGGAATCCACTGTGGCAGTGGATATTCACGTGCCCGGTGTCGGACCCTCCGATGTCGCCGATCCGGATGACGCCCGAATTCGCCCGCAGCTCAGGGAATTCGCCGCCGCTCGGCTACGCAATGCGGGCCGGGCACCCGACGACACCATGCTGCTGGCCGAGATCGCCGCCGCCACTACCGATACGGACTTCTGATATGCGATACGGAACGACAGCTCACACCTCGGACTCCAGCCTCTGCGCCGCATCGAGAAGCCGGTCGACCACGCCGAGTTCGCTCGCAGGCGCCACGGGGGTCGGCAAGGCGTACACCGTTGTCGCGCAGCAGCGTCGGATCACAAGCCGTGGCGTGATCGTCGCCGGGGCCGGGAAGCCGTGAGATGGACGACGATGCCGAGGGACGCGCTCTGCTCCAGGCCGGCGCCACCGCCTACCAGGGCGGTGACGCGGCGGGCGCTCTGCGGATCTTCGAAGACGCGGCACGGGCGATCTCGGGACGAATGCGATTGGCGGCCATGGTCAATGCGGCGAGTATGGCCGATGAACTCGGCGAGCACCGCCGCGCGGTCGGCTGGTTCCAGGCCGCGCTGACCGAGATGCCCGGCGATGCCGGTGCGATGCGGCCCACCGCCCTGGTCAACATGTCGCAGGCGTTGCAGCATCTCGGCGATCTCGACGGAGCACAGGCCGCGCTGACCGAGGCGCGGTCGCTGCTCACCGACGATCCCGAGCAGGGCACGCTGCGGGTGGCCTGCCTGCTGTCGTGCACCGCGGTCGCCATCCACCGCCAGCAATGGGTTTACGCCATCGAGTTGGCGACCGAATCCCTGGATTCCGCCAGGCGATTCGCGCCGCCGCTGGCCGGACATCCGCTGATGAATCTGGCCGCCGCGTACTTCGAGACCGGGCGCGGCGAGCTGGCGCTGGACTTCGCATACCAGGCACTCGATGCGTTCGGCACGGCCGAGGACCACAACGGCGTCGCGGAGACCCAGCAGAATATCGCGCTGATGCACATCAGATCCGGAAGCCCGCAGGAGGCCGTGCCGCTGCTCGCGGCGAGCCAGAAGTATTTCGAACGCTCCGGGCTCGGCCCCCGGGCCGGGATCGGCCTGAAGGCACAGGGTTTCGTCGCCGAGCTGCGCGGCGCGGGTGCGCAGGCGTACGAACTGTACGGGCGTAGCCTCACGCAGTTCACCGCCTCGGATGCGACGCTGGAGGCCGCCGACGCTCGTATTCGCGTTGCGACGGCGGCGTTTTCGCTCGGTCGTCACGACGAAGCGCGGCGACTGCTCGCGGAATCGTTCCAGGTGTTCGCCGAGCACGGTCTCGGTCTGCACTGTGCCCAGGTCGATTTCTGGCATGCGCGACTACTCGAATCAGCGCTCGGCGATGCCGGGCCGGAAGCGCTCACCGAGGCCCTCTGGCTCGCGGTGCCGTCCGCCCTGGCCATCGACGCGGTGCGCCATACCTTTCCCGGCGGTGAGCAACGCCATCGCTGGAACCGGGAGGTGGCCGAGCCCGCCATGCGCTCGGCATTCCGGTTGGCCTACCGCTGCGGTGACGCCGGGCTCGTCTCCGATCTCATCGAAGCCCAATGTGCCGGGGCCACAGTGAAGTCCGCCGAACCGGCGCCCATCGCCCCCGGGAGCTGGACGATGCCGCAGGTGCAGGAGCCACCGGATGCGTTCACCGGCGCCCTGACACTGGCCGCCGCCTTGGCCGAGGTCGCGGCGGGCGAGGGCATCGCCATCGCCGCACCACCGCGGCTGAGGTACGAACCCGGCGGGCGAATCGTGCTGGAGGACTACATCGCCGAGGCCGAACGCCGGTACGGTCGCCAGATCCGCGACGATCGGGTGTTACCACTGTGAACGGACGGGGCGAGGAAACCACAGACACAGCACCGCGGACCGCAGCGGAGCCCAACGCCGGCGAGGCGCAGCAGCTTACCGGCTCGAGGCAGCCAACTGTGCTGGTCCGCATGGCAGACGCCGGTGATCACTACGTGTCGTGGCGCTGGCTGGACGACACCGCGAGCGCTGGGGTGGCGGCAATACCCGAGGCCCAGGTGGACGACGTGGTGGCTCGCGTGAGCGCCTCACTGCCCGACCCCTCGGCGAACGGTATCGAATATGCCCTGACCACAGGAGCATTCGCCAACTACGACACCGAACATGAACTCGCCCAAGCACTCTCTCGGACCCTGCTTCCACATGGTCTCGCCGGGCAACTCTATGACCTGTACATCCGCGGTGTGCGGCCGCACATCAGGCTGCAACCCTCGCCCCGGACAGCACAGATCCCCTGGGAACTGCTGGCGCCCGATCCCGGCCTGCGCCTGCTCGACATCGCCGATATCAGCCAACTCGCACCGGCCGGGCTGGTTCACGCACCCGGGCGTATTGCACGCTCCTGGGCGCAGACCAGGGACCTGCCGGTGGTGGCCGTGCTCGATCCCCGTGTGCCGGGATTCCGCGCCGATTCCGCCCTCGGCTCGGTGCTGGGCCGCATGTCCGCGCACGCGCCGCTCACCAAGCGGATCGGCCGATACCTCCCGGACAATCGCCTGCGCCCCGCGGTATCGGATCCGGTCGAGGCCTTTCGCCGCGACGACCAGGATCGAGCCTGGCTGGGCCGCACCTTGCGAGCGGGCGCCTCCCGCCTGCTCTACGTCGGCCACGTGACCGCCGCCGCGCCGGAATCCGGCCGCAGCGAGAACGCCCGCCTCCACCTGGCGTGCACAGCCGAGACCTCCGGCTTCGTCCCGCCGGAGCGCACCCACCGGCCGCTGTCGGCCAAGGACCTGATCCTGGGTACCCACACCCTCGACAGCGAGCCGCGAACAGGCCCCGAACTGTGGCCGATCCCCAGCCGGGTAGCACTGATCGCCTGCGAAAGCGGCGGCGACCTACGCTTCGGCGAAACCCTCGGCCTACTGGCGGCCATGATCAACGGCGGCGCGGAACTGGTCACCGCAGGCCGCTGGGCCCTCCCCACCGACCTGGCCTACCAGCGCTTCGCGGGCGTGAACACCGACCAGCACCCGCTACAGGAGACCGTCTGCGCGATCGATACCGCCCACGAGCACCCCGACCCCATCTCCGCACTCATGCGATGGCAGCGCGAGCGCCTCACCGCCTGGCGTGACGAGTGCTCGGTCCGCGATTCACCACTGCTGTGGGCAGCCTTCGCCACCGTCGCCACCACGCAGTGAGACCGTCGGCCGGTCGAGGTCAATCGAAGTCTTGACCGTCCAGCACCCAGGACACCCGCCGCACCGGGTCCTCGACGGCAAGGTGCAGATACCAGATCTCATCGCAGGGATCAGACCAGGTCAGACACCGGATTCGAGCGACGAACCCGTCGATGTCCTCGACCGTGGCCGATCCGGCCAGCGCACTCAGCAGCCGCCACACCCGGAGTCGGCCCAGCGATTCGGAAACCGCACCTCCGTACGCGGCAGCACCACCGAGGATGGTGAGCAATGCCGGATAAACCTCCGCGAATTCGACCTCCGCCGCCTGCACGGTGTCTGTCGAGTGCCCGCACCCACCGACCGCGACCTGATGGGCGACGGCCTCCTCCACCACACCATCCACGCTGGTCACCCCCTCGATCCAACTCGACAACTCCCAAGCGCCGAGCGTCTCCACAACCGCAACCCGGCTATGAAACATTCTCGCGCGCACCATCATCGGACAATCGAACCGCTGCGGCGGAAACCCCATCACCCCCGCCGAGCCCGATCCCCGACCGTGAAAACGAGTGAGATATCGAGAATCCCAATGC
>NZ_JAGPOX010000116.1 GCF_019038435.1 Nocardia alni | reverse complement strand
CTCCGGGGCGGCGGGAAATTTCGCGGCCGCCGAGGCGGCGGTTGCGGTGCAGATCTCGGAGGGGGTGGCTGCGGCGCTGATCGATATCGGGGTGGCGCTGGATGGGCTGCCGCAAACGCGGGAGGCATTCGGGGCTGGGCGGATCGATCTGGCGCGGGCGCAGGTCATCGCCGAGAACATTCGGGAGTTGCCGGATGAGGTGCTCGAGCATGTCGAGGAGACGTTGATCGAGGCGGCGGTGCGGGCCAATCCGATGCGGTTGCGGCAGACTGCGCGGCGGTGGGTCGCCCGGCTCGATCCCGACGGTGAGCGGCGGCGGCGTGAGCAGCGCGAGCAGGATCGCGACGTGCGGATTCGGGCCGTGCAGGACGGGATGGCGGTCTTCGACGGGCTGCTGCCGGCGGTGGGGGCACAGACCGTTGCTATGCGACTGCGGGAGATGGCGTTGGAGGTGTGCGAATTCGATCCGCGCACGATGCCGCAGCGGCGGGCCGATGCGCTGGTCGCGCTCGCGGATGGGTCGCAGCGGCTGCGCTGCGAGTGCGGGCGTGGGAAGCGCTGTACCGCAACGGAACCCAAGGCGCCGCGGCGACCGCTGATACAGATCGGCATTCCGGCGCGCACGCTGCTGGGCGATCAGGACGCACCGGCGCATCTGTCGGGATACGGCCCGGTGGACGCCGATGTGGTCCGTGATATCGCCGAAGGCGCTCAGCTGCAGGTGATTCCGGAACGTGTCGAGGATCCGACCAACACCGAGGAGGCGATGTCCCCGGATCCCGCACCCTGGCAGGATCGGGAGATCCGGGCGCTGGACGGGCTGTGCCGATTTCCGGGGTGCTCGATGCCCGCGGCGCAGTCGGACGTGGGCCATCACGAGCCGTTCGACCTCGGCCATCCGGGCCGCGGCGGCGGTACCGACCTGGGCAACCTCGTGGTGCTGTGCTCGCGCCACCATCGGCTGAAGAAATTGTCGGACAAGGGAACTCTGCCCTGGCGGGTGCGGCGGGCCGATGCGGACCGGCTGTGCTGGACGACGCCTACCGGAGCCGAGCACATCTCGGGCCGTGAGGGTGCGCGGTATCTGTTCCCGCACAACGATCCTGGCGCGCCCGATGTCTTATGGCCCTCCCCCACAGCCGTTCCCGCGCCGGTGCACCCGTCCGATCTCACCTATCCGCTCGAGCATCTCGCGCACTCCGGGCTGTCGGCCATGACACCCGAAGACGACCTGCCGAACCCCGCCATCGACACATCAAGCCACTGAGGGGAATTCACCATGCATCTGCCACCGGGCGAGTCGGCGGTATTGACTCCGGCCGCCCCGACGGAGTGGAGTTCGACGGAGCTACCACTCCCGGCCTCGCCTCGCCGACGCCCGGTGCCGTCGTACCCGGAGTCGCTTCTCGCCGACGGTTCGCTTCGCGGCGCACCACTTCCGACCTTGCCTCGTTGGCGCTCGGCGCCGGCGTGCGAGGCCTCGCCCGGCGCCGATGGTTCGCTCCGCAGCGCATCGCCCACGAGGACACGCCCCATCATGGACACCCCGGACCGCCCGGCGTCGCCGACCGTCATCGATGTCGCCGTGGAGCGCGAGCGCATCGCCGCACTCGAAAAGCTCAGGCAGAGACTGGAATCCGCGCTCGATACGACACCGGCCGGATTCGGATACGCCGCAATGGCCCGGCAATTGCGCGACACCGTCAACGCCGTCGCCGACGCCCGTAACAGGATCTACGAGGCCCTGCTGGACGAGGAGCCGGGCGGCCGATGAACTCTGCCGCTCGACCACGACACAGCTCTCGCGGCACCACGGCTGTCAGTACCTCGGCTGACGCCTTCGATGCTCGCGATCACCAGGCTGGCGGCGGTATACAGCCGACTTCTCGACGGCGCGGCGATCTTCCTTGGGCCATATGCGCTTATCCTGCTGCCGACCGGTCGGGGAGGGACTATTCGCACGGCCGTCCGCCAACGATGAGCCGCACACCAACCAACACGAATGCACACGCGACCGAGTCGCACTCAGGTCAACGAGACACTACGAACGATCAAATGCGTGTCCGTCCAACATCTGTCCGCATTCCGACTGATACGGACGAACGAGCGATCACGTTACCGTTCGCTCGCGGCGACACCGCACACCGGACGACAAAGCCGCAAACGACCGAGCGCGCCGCACAGCGATGGCGCAGTCGCTGGCCGATCGCCAAGTGTGAGTAGAACATCCAACCGTTCGCCCACGGCCGAGCCGACACACAGGCCGACGAGGGGTCGTGAGTGAGCGCAGCGAGCGAACCGAGGGGCTGCACACCTCGGTCGCGCCCGGGCGGGAGTGGGCACCTGCCCGGTCGAGGGTCGCCCGGACGGCTGGGGATGCTGTCCGGGCGACGCCTCGTACTCGGCGCCGGGCCCACTAACCCACGAGCTTGGTCACCCAGTTCTGATTGTCCGTGTCGACGTTCTTACCGCCGTCCAGCACAGTGGGCGTCTCCACTTGGCCGACAGCCGATTTCAGCGCCGTCAACGCCGCCGACGCGTGATCGCGGGCCTCGTCGAACCGGTCGCCCTTGGCGATGCACTGCTGCACGTCGGTCGAGGCCCCGGCGTCCTTGGCGATCGCGGACAGCTGGTCGTTGGTGAGGTTGCCGCCCTCCTCGCTGGGCTGCTTGGTGGTGAAGATCGCCTGATGGAACTTCGAGAACGTGGGCCCGTCACCGTCGTCGGCGACGCACTCGCTGGCGGCGATGCCGCGGGTGGAGTAGTCCTTGCTGCCGGACTTGGGATCCAGGAAGTTGACGAATCGGTACCGCACGGCCAGCTTGCCCGCGTCGATCTCCTTCGAGATCTGCTGCCCGTAGTAGTGCTCCAGCGACCCGCACGACGGACACATCGGATCCTCGTACATGTCGATCGTCTTGGCGGCGTTCGGTTTTCCGAGCACGATCGCACCGTCCGAGTCGATCAGCGCGATCACCCCCGCATCGTGCACCGGACCGTAGCCGTCGTCCTGCACCTTCAGGTCGCTACCGCTGTTCGACCGCACCAGGTACACCACGACCAGCGCGATCACGACGATCGCGACCCCGCCCAGCAAGTAGGTGGTGCGGTTGGACATCGGTCGCGGCTGATACTTCGTTCCCGAGGAATTCACGGCCCACACTTTGCCAAAGTCCCGCCGTCTTCGAAATCCGGCATAGCAACATTCGGCACAGCGAGGATCAGCACAGCGGCGGGAACGTCAACCCGATTCACCGGCCGCCGTCCTGACAATCGTCCACCGCAACGTCTCAGGCACGAACACCCACGCCACCGCCGCCAACGCCAACAACCCGCCGGTCACCCCGAACGCGAACCCGAACGACACCCGTTGCGCGATCATGCCCACCACCACCGGCCCGAGCACGGTCCCCAGATCCGACGCCATCTGATACCCGGCCAGCACCGGCCCACCCCGCGTATCGGGCCCGATTATATCGGCGACCGCTGCCTGCAACGCCGGAGTGAACATCCCCGACCCGATCCCGGCCCCGAACGACAATCCCAGCAACCACACCGCGCTGGGCGCCATACCCAGCGCAGTAGTCCCGATCGCGCACACCAGAGTGCCCATGATCAGAAAAGGCTTGCGCCCCCACCGATCCGACAGTCGCCCCGCCGCGAACATCATCGCCATATCCCCGCCCGCGAACATCGTCAACGCCACCCCGGCCAGCCCGGGTGCGGCGTGCAGCGCCTCCACCACCAGCAGCGGCACCAACGCCATCCGCACCCCGAAAACGGCTGCGCCCTCGGCGAAGCTGGACCACAGCACCGCCCAGTACGCCGGCCGGGCCAGCGCCTGGCGCAGGCCCATCACCCGGATGTTCTCGGCTCGAACGGGTGTGGCCAGCTCAGATCCGCGCAGACTCCAATACACCAGCGCGATGGCGATCAGCAGCGCGACCGAGTAGATCACGAACGGCACCCGCAGCCCGAACCGCGCCAACGCCCCGCCCAGCAGCGGCCCGAGCAGCGAGCCGATGAGGAAACTGGTCGACCACAGCCCGGACACCCGCCCGCGCTGCCCTGGCGGGGACATCCGGATCACCAGGCCCAGCGAGGACACGGTGAACATCGTCGACCCGATCCCGCCGAGCGAGCGCAGCACGATCAGTTCCCAATAGCTTTGTGCCAGTGCGCAAGCCCCGGTGGACACCGCCACCACGAGCACCCCGGTCACATAGACCGCGCGCTCCCCCAGCCGCTGCACCAGCCGCCCGCTGACCGGCGCGAACAGCAGCCGCATCAGCGCGAAAGTACTGACGATCGCCGACGCCGCGGCCACACCCACCCCGAAACTCCGCGCATACTGCGGCAACGCGGGCGCCACCAGCCCGAACCCCAGGGCGATGACGAACGCCGCAAGAATCAACCCCCAAATCTCCACCGGCAACCGCCGAGTGTCCACACCACTGGCCGGCGATACCGGTTCCACACGCTCGTCCACAACCACCTCGAACACTTACTTCTCCGTCGAACTATCTCACCCCCCGGCCGCATCCCAGCCTTCGCCCAGGGATCCTCGCCACGGCCCAGACGCTACGCACCCCCATGGGCTCCGACATCGTCTTCTACGTGCATTCCGGCTCCGCACGGGCTTATCCGGTCCCACCGCAGCCACCGTGCATCACCCAGGAATTTCGCCCCCTGACGGTTCCGTCGCCGAACAACCCGCGCAGCAGTTACCGCCCCTCAGCCGACAGCTGTCTGGCCGGACTACCGGCGCGCCGTGGAGCAGGCACACAACCCGAGTCTGACCGTGCCGAACATCGAAGAAGCTGTGCGGTCATCACCTCGTTGGCGCCTACCTGGGTGCGTAGGACGGCTTCGTACGGAACACTTCGATGGGGATGGCCGGGTCGTGCAGTCGTTGCCGGCGTTCGGTCGCGACCTCTGTGCGGTTCTCTGCTTCGAAGACGCACCTTCAAGCGTGCAACGAATCCGGGGTGGTTCTCCGCCCCGGCCTCGAGTAGCCCGGTACTCGTTGCTGCGCCATCAACCAGTTTCCGCTGCGGCACAGCCTGTCACTCCGCCTTCCGACAGCGGCGATACCGTCGAGCGATGGCGCACCGCCACTCGACCAGCGCTCAATCAGACAGCGGTACGGCAACACAAGCAACTCGAAGCCCGCGACTTGCTGCACACGGTCCACGATCGCCCTACAGCGACTCATAGGCGTAGACGATGCCGGGAATGTCGCTGCGTCGCCTCCAGCGAGGACACGGGTACTTACTACGCCGAGTGCCGCTCGCCGACGCCCAGACAGGCGAGTCGCCCGGCCTGCCGCTGCATTTTCCCGCCCCGAGGCTCTGGTTTCCGAGGATTCCGCTCGAAAAATGCAGCGGGAGGCCGATTCTCTCCTACCGACCCGGCACTGCGCCCGCGAGCCGTCGTCAGCGCACGACCACTACCGAGCCGCGCTCTGCGGGCCGACTCCGCATCACCACTCGAACGAAACCCGGCCTACCGCTGCATTTTGTCGGCCCGATCGTCCGCTTTCCGACAATTACGTACCGAGAATGCAGCGGGAGGCCGGTTCTCCCTTGGCTGCACGCCCCTTACGCTCGAGGCGAACGCGTGTCGCTGTCCCGGGGCGATCGACAGCCCGGCCAGGCGGCCCGCGGTCAGCGATCGCCCCGACCTCCGGCTCCATTCGTCCGCTCGAGCATCTGGTTTCCGACAATCCCATAGCGAGAATGGAGCCGGACGCCGGTTCTCTCGATCTCGGCGATGAATTCGACCTACTCACGCGGTCCTATCTCCAGAACATCTGTGCCCGAGAAAGGACGACCGTATGACCATTCATGACACCGGCACCCGCGAAGAGTGGCGCAAAGCCTACGAGGAGCTGCGCACACAGGAGAAAGAGCTGACCCGCCGCAGCGACGAGTTGGCCCGGCAGCGGCGAACGATGCCCTGGGTACCGGTCACCAAGGATTACCGGTTCGACACCAACAACGGGGAGAAGACCCTGGCCCAGCTGTTCGACGGACGCTCCCAGCTGATCATCCGGCATTTCATGCATGGCCCGAAGACCCCCGAGGGCTGCCCGGGCTGCACCTTCGAGACCGACAATCTGGTCGGCGCTGTCCCCCACCTGGCCCATCGCGACGTGACATTCATCCTGGCCTCGCGGTCGCCGCTGCCTACCCTGAACGCCTACAAGCAGCGGTTCGGCTGGGATATCGACTGGGTTTCCCTCGGCGACAACGGATTCAACGAGGATTTCTTCGAGATCATGCGTACGTCGGCGGCCAACCGCCCGGCGGGCAACATGCTGGACGTCATGGAGCTGATGGCGCTGAGCTGCTTCGCTCTCGGCGACGACGGCGTGGTCTACCACACCTATTCCACCTACGACCGCGGCACCGACGGCCTCAACGCCACCTGGCAATTGCTGGACCGCGCGCCCCTGGGACGCGGCGACACCTACGACAACTGGCCCCGCAAACGCGACGAGTACTGAACAAGACGGCGAGATCCCATCGTTCCCTGCCTCTGGATGGGATCCACCGTAACCAGCGGATTCCGGCCGGCAGGACACCGCACCAGCGGGGCATTCACCCCAGCGCGTGCCCCACGACCTCCTCGGCCGCCGCCTGCACCTGCGCCAAATGCTCAGGGCCCTCGAAGGATTCGGCGTAGATCTTGTACTTGTCCTCGGTGCCGGACGGCCGCGCCGCGAACCAGGCGTTCGCGGTGCTCACCTTCACCCCGCCCAGGGCCGCGCCGTTGCCCCGGGCACGGGTCTGGATGGCGGTGATCTCCTCCCCTGCGATCTCCGTGGCGGTGATGTCCTCGGGGGTGAGCGCGGCCAGGCGCTTCTTCTGCTCCGGAGTGGCGTTCGCATCGATGCGTGCGTAAGCGGCTGAACCGTAGCGTATTTCGAGTTCGGCGTAGCGAGCCGAGGGGCTCTGCCCGGTGACCGCGGTGATCTCGGCGGCCAGCAGCGCGAGCAGGATGCCGTCCTTGTCGGTGGTCCAGACCGTCCCGTCGTGCCGCAGGAACGACGCGCCCGCGCTCTCCTCGCCACCGAAAGCCAGTGAGCCACTGAACAATCCGGGCACGAACCATTTGAACCCGACCGGCACCTCGTGTACCTGCCGCCCCAGCACGCTCACCACACGGTCGATCATCGCGGAGGTCACCGCGGTCTTGCCGATCTTGGTCAGCGCGTCCCACCCCATCCGGTTGGCGATCAGGTATTCGATCGCGACCGTGAGGAAGCGGTTCGGATTCATCAGTCCCGCATCGGGTGTCACCACACCGTGCCGGTCGGCGTCGGCGTCGTTGCCGGTGGAGATGTCGTAGTCGTCGCGGATGGCCACCAGCGAGGCCATGGCGTAGCGCGAGGAGGGGTCCATGCGGATCTTGCCATCGGCGTCCAGGGTCATGAACCGCCACGTGGGGTCGACGAACGGGTTGACCACCTCGATCTCGAGGTCGTAGCGCTGCCCGATCTCTTCCCAGTAGTCGACGCTGGCGCCACCCATCGGATCCGCGCCGAGGCGGATGCCCGCACCGCGAATCGCGTCCAGGTTCAACACATTCGGCAGGTCGGTGATGTAGTGGTCAAGATAGTCGTATCGCTCGACGCCGGCGGCGAGCGCATGGGCCACGGTGGTGCGCTTCACCCCGACCAGCCCGCCGCGCAGCAACTCGTTGGCGCGCTCGGCAATGGCGTCGGTGGCAACGGTGTCGGCGGGGCCGCCGTGCGGCGGGTTGTATTTGAAGCCGCCATCGCGGGGCGGGTTGTGCGAGGGGGTGACCACGATCCCGTCGGCCTGATGCCGGGTGCCCCCCCGATTGTGGCGCAGCACCGCGTGACTCAGCGCGGGGGTCGGGGTGTAGCGGTCGCGGGCGTCGATGATCGCGGTGACCTCGTTGGCGGCCAGCACCTCGAGCGCGGTCGTCCACGCCGGTTCGGACAGCGCGTGTGTGTCGCGGGCCAGATACACCGGACCGGTGATGCCGCGAGTGGCGCGGTATTCCACGATCGCCTGGGTGATGGCCAGAATATGCGCCTCGTTGAAGGCGCAGTCCAGACTCGATCCGCGATGTCCGGAGGTGCCGAACTGCACCAGCTGCGCGGGCTCGGCCGGATCGGGAATGCGCGCGTAGTAGGCGGTCACCAGGTGCGGCAGATCCTCCAGATCGGTGGCCCGTGCCGGTCTTCCGGCTCGATCATGGGCCATGCTGGGGCCTCCTTTCCGTGTCGCCTGTGCCCGGCTGGTCATCAGGATCACGGCCACACCCACACAGTCTGGGACGCGCCGGTACCACTGTGCTCACTGGCCGCCGTGCCCAGAAGCTCTACCGTAGCGAATCGCCCACCGATCGCACGATCGGGCGCAGGAGGCTCCGGTGCAGCGGCGAGTCCGACCGGTTCACTCATCGCACGGCCCCAATCCTCGCGCCTGCCCTTCGTCGTCGTGCCATTCATCGTGCCGCGCTGCCCAGCAGCGCTCGTACTCCTCGCAGCCGCCGGAAATGCCTACCCCGGGCCATTGGTCATTCAGACATGCTAACTGCCAGCGATCTAGAGCGAGAGGTGCGGGCCGGAGGTTCTGCCCACCGGCGTCCGCATCGGCGGCTCACCGATCGCGCCCGTCGTGTTCGTTCGGCGCGGCGGTCCGGTCGATGAGATCGCGACTGCTGTAATAGCCCAGTTCGGCTCGCTTGCCAGAGATTTGCCCCACCAACGGGAAAACGCGGGCATTCCACAATGCCCGAATTCCGCATCCCGCGACTCGAGGAGTGATGATGCACAGCAGACCGTTGCGGGTGCGTGGATGGCGCCGTCCCGCACTGATCATGGCCACAGCGCTGCTGTCGATGGTTGGCGGCGGCCTGTGCGCCCCGACTGCACAGGCCGCCGTGTACCCCATACCCGATCCGGACCGCTTCTATGCGGCCCCGCCGAATATCGGTGATTTCCGGCCTGGCGATGTGGTGCGCAGCCGGACCGTGCCCGCACCGGGCTTCCCGGGCGTGACGGCCTGGCAGCTGCTGTATCGCTCGACCAATTCCGCCGGGGCGCCGATCGCCGCGATGACCACGGTGCTGACTCCCGGCGGCAGGCGGCCGCTGGTGTCGTATCAGCCGTTCGTGAACTCTCTCGGTCTGCGATGCGCCCCGTCGCACGCGCTGTTCAACGGCAGCCTGAAGGAGGCGCCCGCGCTGAATCTGCTGCTGGCACACGGCTGGGCGGTGGCGGTGCCGGACCATCTCGGTCCGACCAGCGCGTACGGCGCCGCACAACTGGGCGGGCGGCTGACGCTGGACGGCATCCGCGCGGCCCGGCGCTTCGGCCCGGCCGGATTGGGCGGCAGCCCTGTGGGTTTGGCCGGATACTCCGGCGGCGGCATGGCGACCGGATTCGCGGCGGCGATGGCCCCGGACTATGCCCCCGAGTTGCCGATCGTAGGCGTCGCGATGGGCGGGGTGCCGGTGAACATAGGCAAGCTCGCCCTGGATCTGGGCAAGGCCCCGCATCCGCTGTTCGGGCTGGGCTTCGCCGCCGCGGTCGGGCTCGAACGCGAGTATCCGGGTGTGATGTCGCTGGATCCGGCCCTGAATCCGGCGGGTTTCGCGCTGCGCCATCGGATCGCCAACGCCTGCACCGACGAGATCATCGCCGCGGCCCCGAACAAGGATTTCCCCGCCTACTTCCACGGCGGGGTCGCCGACGTCGGCCCGGCACAGATCGCGATCATCCATCAGAACAGCCTGGAAACCTATCCGGGCATCATCCGCGCACCGCTGTATCAGTGGGCCGGAAGCAGTGATGAGGTGAATCCGCGCCTGGCCCGGCATTCGACCGGAAAATATTGCGCGGCAGGAACTCCCGTGCTGTTCGAGATGGTTCCCGGCGCTGATCACCTCGGTGCGATGGCACCCGGCGCGGCCCACGCGTTCGGCTACCTGGCCGACCGCTTCGCGAACCTCCCCGCCCCGAACAACTGCTGAGAAATATGCTGTGCCCCCACCGGTGTACAGGTGGGGGCACAGCTCGTATCCCTGTGGGATGGTTCGGTTCTCAGTGCACGAGCACCGGCTCGCCTTCGGCGGGCGCGGGTGCGGTGTTCGGCATGAGGGCCAGCATCACGACGGCGCCGACCAGGAAGATCCCGGCGCCCCACCAGAAGCTGGTGGTGTAGCTCTCGATCAGCGACTGCGCGACGTTCAGCGGGCTGGCCTGACGGTGCGTCAGGTAGCTCGAGGCGGCCGAGGCGGCGATGGTGCTCAACGCCGCGGTACCGATCGAGCCGCCGACCTGCTGGCTGGTGTTGACCATTGCCGAGGCCACACCCGCGTCGTCGTGATGCACACCGGCCGTGGCGCTTTGGAAGGCGGTCGACATCGCGGCGCCCAGTCCGATACCGAGCAGAACCAGCGCCGGCAGGATGTGCGAGGCGTACCCGGTGTGCAGACCGATCCTGGTCAGCAGCGCCATACCGACCGCGGCGATCAGGAATCCGCCGCTGACAACGAGTTTCGGCCCGAGCTTGGGCAGCAGCAGCGACGGTGTCGTGGTCGAGGCGGCGACCAGTGCCGCCACCATCGGCAGGAACGCCACACCGGTGACGATCGGCGAGTAGTGCAGGGTCAGTTCCAGGTAGTAGGTCAGGAACAGGAAGATCGCGAACATCCCGATGCCCATCACGAAGATGGTCAGGTAGGACCCGCCACGCGTGCGGTCCAGCACGATCCGCAGCGGCAGCAGCGGATTCTTCACCCGCGACTCGATCCACGCGAACACGCCCAGCAGCGCGACTCCGCCGATCAGGAAGCCCAGCGTGACACCGTTGGACCAGCCGTGGTTCTCGGCGTTCGAGAAGCCGTACACGATGCCGAACAGGGCCGCGCTCACCGCGACGGTGCCCGGGACGTCGATCTTCGGCCGTTCGTTGCTCACGTGGCGGGCCAGCAGCGTGACCGCGCCAACCAGCGCGATGGCCGCGAAGATCAGGTTCACGTACATCACCCAGCGCCAGGACATCCATTCGGTGAGCGCGCCGCCGAGCAGCAGACCCAGCGCACCGCCGGCGCCGGCGACAGCGCCGAAGATTCCGAATGCCTTGGCACGCTCGGACGGCTCGGTGAAGGTCACCGTGAGCAGCGACAAGGCGGCCGGGGCCAGCAAGGCCGCGAATGCGCCCTGGGCCACGCGGGCGGCGACGAGCATGTCGAATCCGGTTGCCGCGCCGCCGATCGCGGAGGCCGCGGCGAAGCCGATGAGTCCGACGATGAAGGTGGTGCGCCGCCCGAACAGATCGCTCAGACGCCCACCGAGCAGCAGCAGGCTGCCGAAGGCCAAGGCGTAACCGGTGACAACCCACTGCCGGTCGGTATTGGAAAAGTCCAGGGCGCGCTGCGCATAAGGTAGCGCGATATTCACCACGGTCGCGTCGAGCACGACCATCAGCTGTGCGATGCCGAGCACGGCAAGCACCCACCAACGCAGGGCATGTGACCCGCGACGGCTCGCGCGGTCGTCCCGGCGGTGCGCCGCCGGTCTTGCCCGTTCCTCGAGATCTGGAGTGGTCATGGTTCCCCTGTCGAATGTGTGGTCCGAGACAGCTAATATGGAGGTTGTTCCTCCGCTTCAACCGAAGCTACCAGAATAACGGAGATACCGCCTCCACTTAATCCCGAATCTTGTTAGGATGTTGTTGTGAACCCCGCCACTACCGCCCCGCCGGCCCGGCGCCTGCGGGCCGATGCCGTCCGTAATCAGCAGCGCATCCTGGAGGCGGCGCGCAGACTCTTCGCCGAGCGCGGCTTGGACGTCACGCTGGACGACGTGGCCGAGGCGGCGGGCGTCGGCGTTGGCACGGTGTACCGGCGCTTCGCGAACAAGCAGGAACTGATCGTCGAGGTGTTCGACCACAATGTGGCGGAGATGGCCGAGGCGGTCGAGGCGGCCAACCGTAATCCGGACGCCTGGGCCGGCGTGATGGCGATCTTCGAATACGGCTGCCAGAACATGGCGAACAATCGCGGGTTCGGCGAGGTGATGCTCGAAGTACCCGATGCGATGGAACGTTTCGACTCGGTGCGCGATCGGATCAAGCCGCAGCTCGAGCAGTTGATCGCGCGCGCACACGTCGAGGGCGCGCTCCGCGAGGGCATCACCGCCACCGACTTCTTCGCGATGATGAGCATGGTCGAGTCGATCGCCGCGTTCGCCCGTCCGGTGAATTCCGAGGTGTGGCGGCGTTATATGGCGATCGTGCTGGACGGCGCGCGGGCGGACTGCCTGCCGCGTGTGCCGTTCACCACCCCGCCGATGGATGATGCGGAGATCGACCGCGCCAAGTCGGCCTGCTTCGTCACCCGGCGTAAGTGAGACACGGGTCATAGCGGCCACATAGGGGAAATTGCGGCGAGACACGCCCACGTCGCGAAATTCACGTTCCAGTAGCGTCCGACCTGTGCGTATCCTAAAGTTGGACGCATGACCAATTCGTGGGTGAACTGGGCGGGTGATCAGAGGTGCGCACCGGCGGTGCTGGCCGCACCGCATTCCCGGGACGAGCTGTCTGCGCTGCTGGAACGCGCCGAGGCCGAGGATCGCGTCGTCCGGGCCTTCGGCGCGGGACATTCCTTCACCGATACCGCGCTGACCAGCGGAATCCTGGTGGACACCACGAAGCTGAACCGCGTCCTGGACGTCGATCTGGCCAACGCGCGCGTTCGCGTCGAGGGCGGTGCGCGCCTGCACGAACTCAACGACACCCTGTACGGGCTGGGTCTGGCATTCCCCAACCTGGGCGATATCGACGTGCAGTCCATCGCCGGAGCGACCGCCACGGCGACGCACGGCACCGGCGGAAAGCTCCAGAACCTCTCCGCCGCACTACATTCGGTGGAGTTGATGCTCGCCGACGGCAGCGTCGTGGAACTCGACGAGCGGACCGACCCCGACGGCTGGCGTGCCGCGCGGGTCAACGTGGGCGCGCTGGGCATCGTGACCGCGGTGACCTTGCAACTGGTGCCCGCGTTCGTACTCGAGGGCGTCGAGCGGCCGATTCCGTTCGACGAGGTGCTCGCCGGTCTCGACGATTACGTCGACAGTAACGACCACTTCGAGTTCTACATGTTCGCGCACAGCTCGACCGCGATGACCAAGCGCAACAACCGGGTGGATCTGCACGAGCAGCCGCGCGGCAAGCTTACCGAATGGTTCGCCGATGTGGTGCTGAACAACTACGCCTTCGACGTCCTCACCCGGCTGTGCCGCGTGCAGCCGAAATTCATTCCGCCGGTACAGCGTTTCGCCGCTTCCGCCGGATCGTACCGCCGCCAGGTGGAGCGTTCGTATCGAGTCTTCGCCTCCCCCAGGCTGTTCCGATTCACCGAAATGGAATACGCGGTGCCGCGCGAGCATGCCGCCGAGGTGATCCGCGAGATCAAGGAGATCGGACGGCATTACGACACCCCCATGCCGACCGAGGTGCGCTTCGTCGCTCCCGACGACGCCTTCCTGTCACCGGTGCACAACCGCGAATCCTGTTATGTCGCCGTGCATCAGGTGGCCGGGATGGAATGGCGCGGGTACTTCGGCGCCTGCGAGGAAGTATTCAACCGGTACCACGGACGCCCGCACTGGGGTAAACGGCACAGCCAGTCCGCCGAGACCCTCCCCGCCCTGTATCCCGAATGGGACCGCTTCTTGGAGGTCCGCCGCCGCCTGGACCCCAAGGGCCGCTTCGACAATCGCTACACCAACCACATCTTCGGTCCCATCGGCTGAACGCCGTCATCCTGGCACGCCTGCCTGCCATCCCGGCACAGCTGAGCACCATCATCCTGGCACGCCTGCCTGCCATCCCGGCACAGCTGAGCACCATCATCCTGGCACGCCTGCCTGCCATCCCGGCACGGCTGAGTACTGTCGCCCGGCACAGCAACCCGCCATCCCGGCACGGCTGAGTACCGCCATCTCGGCACCGCAGCCGCCAACCCGGCATGCCTGAGTACCGTCGCCCGGCACAGCAACCCGCCAACCCGGCAGGGCAGAGCGCAGTCGCCCAGCACAGCAACCCGCCAACCCGGCACGGCAGAGCGCCGTCATCCCGGCACTCGTCTGGCCGGGATCCACCGGAACCGGCTGCGCAACAGGTGGACTCCAGCCGAAGCGGCTCAGCGTCTGCCGATGCGTCGCCGAGGACGTTCGGCCGCCAAGCGGACCTCCATGCGTACGGGCAGGGTGTCGAGTTCCAGGGCCTGACGCAGGCGCGGGAGGGCGTGGGCGCGGATGCGGTCGCGCAGGCCGGGGACGTCGATGTCCGGGGATGCGGTCACGACCAGGTGCAGGCCCGGTCCCCGGCCGGGACCGGACAGCCGGGCTCGCGCGGAGCGGACGCCGTCGTATGCCTCGATGTCCGCGGCGACGGGGGCGCACATCGTCGCGGTGTCCAGCACGGTCGTATCGGTGGAACCCTTGACCCGAGCCTGCCACCGGATCGCACGCTCGGTGCGCGGAACCTGCGCGATCGCCCAGCGCAGACACCCCAGGCCCGCGAGGCCCGCCGTCGCCGCGGCCGTCCACAGCATCCAGGTCTGGGGCGCATCATGATTCGGCAGCAGGGCGTCGCGGGCGCCGACCCAATTCAACCGGCCGAAGTGCGCGGCGAGCGCGAGCCCGCCCGCCGCGGCCAGCCCCAGGCCGAACAACCCGAGCAACGCCCGATTCAGCTTGGCGGGACGGTTGGCCGACTTCATCGCGGTCCCCGCGTATTTCATAGCGCACCGGCCTTACGCGGCTCGCCGGCGACGCTCCGGCGCCGGGACGTCAGTCCCGGCTTGGTGCGAGCCTCCACCGATACCCGCAGTGCCGAACGGGGTCCGATACGGGCGATCCGCTCGTCGACCGCGGCGCGCACCGTCTCGGTCAGGTTCGCCGAATGCGCGTAGCCGGTCCGGACGGTGACCCGAACATTCTTGCGGCGCAGCCGGATACGCGCAGAGTGCACGCCCTCCACCGAATGCGCCGCCGCCCGCAGGGAACCGCACAGGCCCCGGCGGCCCACACCTGCGGCGAACTGGTCGTCGCCGGTCAGCGGCAACAGGATCGCGCGGCCCGGCAGTATCGCCAGCGCCACCAGCACCAGGCCCACCACGACGGCGCCGGCGCCCGCGACAAGCACCCACCGGTCGTCCCAGGTCATCACGCGCAGGCGAGCCGAGGCGCTCGCATAGGAAAGCAATTGCCTTGCGCTGGTGAGCCTTTGTACCAGTGACAAGACCACCGCGGCACAACCCGCGAGCAGCGCCAGGGACAGCGCCAGCGCGGGCACCGTACGACGCGAACGCCGCCTCACGACTCCACCTCGCCAGCCCTCGGCCCCGCCACACGGCAAACGCGCCGCGCCCCAAGCTCGCTCAACCACGCTCCACTCACGACTCCCTCTCCCTAGCACTCAGCCCCGCCACACAGCGAACGCACTGCGCCCATGGCTCGCTCCGCCACGCCCCACTCACGACTCCACCTCGCCCACACTCAGCCCCGCCACACGACAAGCGCCGCGCCCACGATTCGCTCCGCCACGCTCCACTCACGACACCACCTCGCCCGCATCCGACTCCGCCGTGCGGCGAGTCTCCACCAACTCGCTCACCTCGATATCAAAGCGCCGCACCGGAATAGCGGTCCGATCTCGCATCCGCTCCAGCACGTGGTTGCGGCATACGGTGCTGACCTGCCATATCGGCATCGGATAGCGGATGGGCAGCCGCATGCTCAGTACCGCCTCCCCGCGCGTGAGCCTGGCCCGCACCTGCACGTCGGCGGACACCCCGGTGATCTCCCGCGCGGCCTCGGCCACGATGGTCCGCACGGCGTCGGCGTCGACGACCGCGGGCGGATCCGGCAGTACCACCTCGACCGCCGGCCCCGTCCCCGGGTGCGCCGTGCCGGTCACCGTGCTCGTCATCCCTACCTCCGGAGTCCATGTCGGCAATTTCCCCCAGCGATAGCCAGACAATAACCGACACGCTGCGATAACACTCGCGTACGCGCCGGGCATAACGACCAGTACGGTTACGATCCGCTCGCGATCAGGCGGCCCCGCGGACCGGACCGCTGACCGCGGAGGCCGCGTTGAGCCGGCGGCCCATCGTCTCGGGCGCACCCCACAGGCAGATCAGGAATCCGATCGCGGTCAACCCCGCGGCGTAGAGCATCGTCGTCCCCATACCCAGGTGATCGAGCGACCACGGCAGCAGATAGGTGCCCAGCGCGGCGCCGACGCGGCTGACCGAGGTGGCCAGGCCCACCGCCGTCGCGCGAATATGCGTGGGGAACAGCTCGTTCGGGTAGGTCCAGTCCAGCACGTTCGGTCCGCCGCAGCAGAAGGCGTAGACGCACAGCATGAGAAAGGCCAGCGCGGCCGGCATCGTCGGCCACACGCCGATGAACAGCAGCGGCAGGATCATCAGCCCGAACGCCCAGATGATGGTGGGCCGGCGGCCGATGGTGTCGATGAGTCGCATCGCGGGCAGGCAGCCGATCAGGAAGACCAGGCTGATCAGTGCGGTGCCGAGGGTGTCCATCCAGGTGCCAGAGGGCAGGCCGAACGAGGACAGGATCTGCGGGCCGAAGGTCAGCATCGCGAACAGCACCGCCACCTGACACAGGAAGAATCCGCCGCAGAACAAGGTGCGTTTGCGGTACTGCGCGTTGAACAGCTCCAGCACCGAACCGCTGCTCACCGGATCGGCCTGATGCGCGGCCTCGACCAGATCGCTCGGATCGACCCGCACGTGCAGGAATTTCTCGATCATCCCCGCGGCCTTCTCGGACTTGCCGTGCAGGGCCAGCCAGCGTGGTGATTCCGGCGCGGTCCGCTGGCGGATGATCAGGAATATCACGCACAGCACCGCCGCGGAGGCCAACTGCCAGCGCCAGCTGCCGTGGCCGAACAGCGTCAACATCAGGTAGCCGACCAGATAGGCCAGCACCGAGCCCGCGTACCAGGCCACGATCTGAAATCCGAGCAGGGTGCCGCGCTGGCGCAGCGGCAGCCATTCGGCCAGCAGCGAGGTGGCGATCGGATAGTCCGCGGCCACGGCCATACCCATGACGAACCGCAGCAGCACCAGCAGCCAGGTCGTCTCCACAAAGAACGAGGCGATCGAGCACAACGCCATCACCACCAGGTCGGCGGTGTACATCACCTCGCGGCCGATCTTGTCGGTCAGCACGCCGAACAGCGCGCCGCCGACGAACATGCCCACCAGTGCCGCGGCGCCGATCAGCTGGGTGTCGGTGGTGCTCAGCCCCAGCTGCGGAGTCATCCCGATCAGGGCGGTGCCGACGATGCTCAGGATGTACCCGTCCAGCAGCGGACCGCCGGAACACGCCACTGCCAGCCACTTGTGGAACGAGGTGAAGGGTGCGTCGTCGATGACACTGTTCACGAGACGGCCTCCTCGGTAATCCCCGGCAGGTACATCAGCTAACAGTTCGCAACTTCACCTTACGGTAGTGCACAATCGGCAGCCGCCCCTGAGGAACGCCGACAATGACGCCGCGCTCCGTCATTCCCAATTCGTGCACGTCGGGTTTACCCGCAGGGGGCGGTCAGGCGGGCCGCGTTCGCCGTCGTGTCGTCGAGCGCCGCGTTCGCCGTCAGCTCGGCCTGCACCCGATCGCGGTAACGGGCCAGCTCCTCGGCCTTGGCGGCCTCGTCCCAGCTCAGTGTCTCGGCGACGAGGTCGGCGGCGACGGTCGCGGCTGCCAGGCCGCGGTCGGGGACCTCGATGGAGATTCGGGTGCGGCGAGTCAGGATGTCGTCCAGGTGCAGGGCGCCCTCGTGAGTGGCCGCGTAGAGCGCCTCGACGCCGAGGTATTCGGTGCCCGGCAGGGGCATGCCGAGTTCGGGTTCGCGGTCGATCATGGCGAACAGCTCCGCGGCCAGCGAGCCGTAGCGGGACACCAGGTGCCTGGCTGCGGCGACCGACAGGCCGGCCCGCTGCGCGACGCTATCGATATCCTCCAGCAGCTCGTGGTATCCGGCCGCGCCGAGGATCGGCAGTTTCTCGGTGATCGAGGGCGCCACGCCGCGCCCGAATCCCTCGACCGCGGCGTCGACGACGTCCGCTGCCATCACCCGGTACGTGGTGTATTTGCCGCCCGCGATCACGAACAGCCCCGGAACCGCCTGTGCCACAGCGTGTTCGCGCGAGAGCTTGGCGGTACTGGAGGACGCGCCGGACAGTAGCGGCCGCAGGCCCGCGTAGGTGCCGACGATATCGGCAGTGGTCAGGGGCTCGCGCAGCAGCGAATTGACATGGTCGAGGATGTAGCGCACGTCCGCGGCGCTGGCGACGGGGTGATTCTTGTCCAGCGACCAGTCGGTGTCGGTCGTGCCGATGATCCAGTGCTCCTGCCACGGGATCACGAACAGCACGCTCTTCTCGGTCTTCATGATCAGCCCGGTGTGCAGGTTCAGGCGCTCGCGCGGGACCAGGATGTGCACGCCCTTGGACATGCGCACGTGGAAGGGGAAATCCACACCGGTCATGGCGTTCATCTCGTCGGTCCACACACCCGTGGCGCTGATCACCGACCGGGCGCGGACCTGGTATTCCTGACCGGTCTCCCGATCGAGAATCGTTGCGCCGACGACCCTTTCACCGTCGCGCAGCAGACCGATCACCTTCGCCCGGGTCAACACCTTCGCGCCGTGCCGGGCGGCGGTGCGCGCCAGGGTCATGGTGTGGCGGGCGTCGTCGACCTGCGCGTCGTAGTAGCGGATCGCGCCGGTCATCGAGTCGCTGCGCAGCGCGGGCGCCATATCCAGAGCGCGCGAACGGCTCAGGTGCCGGTGCATGGGCAATGCCCGTGCGCCGCCCAGGGTGTCGTACAGCGCGACGCCCGCGCCGATGTAGGGGCGCTCCCAATGATGTTGCAGCGGAAACAGGAACGACACCGGATGCACCAGATGCGGGGCCAGCGTGTTCAGCAGCAGCCCGCGCTCCTTGAGCGCCTCGCGCACCAGGGCGAAATCGAGCTGCTCGAGATAGCGCAGACCGCCGTGGATGAGTTTGCTGGAGCGGCTGGACGTTCCGGCCGCGAAGTCACGGGCCTCGACCAGCAGAGTCGTCAGACCGCGCGAGGCGGCGTCCAGGGCGGCTCCGGCCCCGACCACACCGCCGCCGATGACGAGTACGTCGAGTTCCTGCTCGCCCAGTCCGGCAAGCGCCCCGGCGCGGTAGGTGGGATCCAATCGTGCGGTCATGCCCGTATTTCTCCTTGTGCCGATAACTTTCACAAAATCACAGGGCGAGGGCGCCCGACGGGGGCGCCACACTGCCGGGCGGACCGGTCCACTGTCATATCGCCCCGAATCGAGGGGACGAAACATTCGGCCGGTCCGCCGGGTAGGTGCGCACCGTCCGGCTGGGCGACGGTGCGCTACGTCGAGCGGACGCCCCTCACTCGTCGACGTCGACCCAGTTCAACGTCCGCTCGACGGCCTTCTTCCACCGCGCGTAACCCTTCTCGCGCTCGTCCTCACCGAGCGCGGGCTGCCAGCGCTTGGCCTCCTGCCAGTTCTGTTCGAGCTCGTCGGTGCTGTTCCAGAACCCGACCGCCAGGCCCGCCGCATAAGCCGCGCCCAGCGCGGTGGTCTCGGCCACCACCGGCCGCGACACCGGCACGCCGAGGAAGTCGGCCTGGATCTGCATGCACAGTTCGTTGGCGGTGACGCCGCCGTCCACGCGCAGCACGTCGAGTTCCACACCCGAATCGGCCTGCATGGCCGCGACGACGTCGCGGGTCTGATAGCAGATCGACTCCAGCGTGGCGCGCGCCAGATGCGCGTTGGTGCTGTAGCGGGACAGGCCCACGATCACGCCGCGCGCGTCCGAACGCCAGTAGGGCGCGAACAACCCGGAGAACGCGGGCACGAAATACACACCGCCGTTGTCCTCCACCTGCGCGGCGAGCGATTCACTCTGCGCCGCACCGGAAATGATGCCCAGCTGATCGCGCAGCCACTGCACCGCCGATCCGGTCACCGCGATCGAACCCTCGAGCGCGTACACCGGCTTCTGATCGCCGAACTTGTACGCGACGGTGGTGAGCAGCCCGTGCTTGGAGCGCACGACCTCCTCGCCGGTGTTCAGCAGCAGGAAATTGCCTGTGCCGTAGGTGTTCTTGGCCTCGCCCGGACGAAAGCACACCTGTCCGACGGTCGCGGCCTGCTGATCGCCCAGCACACCCGCCAGGGGCACCTCGCCGTGGAACGGGCCGCTGACGAGAGTCTTGCCGAACAGTCCGGGATTCGACGAGGGCACGATCCGCGGCAACATCGCGCGCGGAATTCCGAAGATGGACAACAGTTCCGGATCCCAGTCCAGGGTCTCCAGATCCATCAGCATGGTGCGACTGGCGTTGGTCGGGTCGGTGAGATGCACACCGCCGTCCACGCCGCCGGTGAGGTGCCACATCAGCCAGGTGTCGGTGGTTCCGAACAGAGCGTCGCCGTTCTCGGCGTCCTTCGCCACCCCTGGGACGTTGTCCAGGATCCAGCGCAGCTTGCCGCCGGAGAAGTAGGTGGCCGGCGGCAGCCCGGACTTGCGGCGGATGGTATCGCCGTGTCCGTTGCGCTCGAGCTCGGCGGCGATGCGGTCGGTGCGGGTGTCCTGCCAGACGATGGCGTTGCAGTACGGGCGTCCGGTGCGCCGGTTCCACACCACGGTCGTCTCGCGCTGGTTGGTCACCCCGACCGCGGCGAGATCGGCGGCGGTCAGATTGGCCTTGGTGAGCGTTGTCTCGATGACCGCGCGGGTGCGTTCCCAGATCTCGGTCGGGTTGTGCTCCACCCAGCCCGCGCGGGGCAGGATCTGCTCGTGTTCGAGCTGGTGACGGGCGATCTCGTTGCCGCTGTGGTCGAAAACCATGAAGCGGGTGCTGGTGGTGCCTTGGTCGATGGCTCCGACGTACTGCGTCATCGGACGTCCTTTCGGGAAAGCGAGTGTGCGGAAGGGTCTTCGGTACTCGAGATCAGAACACGAGGTGCGCGACGATGCCTGCGATTACGCCGCCGACGATCGGTCCGAGCACCGGAACCCATGCGTAGGACCAGTCGGAGTGCTTCTTGTACGGCTGTGCGGGGATCGCCGGTTGTTCCTGTGCCCCACTGCCTTCGCCGGCGCCGACGGTCACCGGCACCCGCGCGGCCGCGGCGGCGGGAACGAACCTCGTCGGCAGTACCGCGTGCGCGATGCGCGGCCCCAGATCGCGGGCCGGGTTGATGGCGTATCCGGTCGGGCCGCCCAGCGAGGCGCCGATGCCGACCACCAGCATCGCGACGGACAACGGGCCGAGCCCGGACGGCGTCTTGCCGGAGGCGAGCACGATGAACACCAGCACGAAGGTGGCGACCACCTCGGTGAGGAAGTTCCAGCCGTAGGAACGGATCGCGGGACCGGTGGAGAACACCGCGAGCTTCTTGTCCTCGTCGGGCTCGGCCTGGAAGTGCTGCCGGTAAGCCAGGAAGCAGACACATGCGCCCAGGAACGCGCCGACCAACTGCCCGGCCAGATAGGCGATGGTGTTGCCGAAGGTGATGGGGACCCCCGGCGCGTACTGGTGCGCGCCGCTGGCCAGAATGCCGAATGTCACCGCCGGATTGAGGTGTGCGCCGGTCTTGTAAGCGGCATAGACGCCCGCGAACACACCGAGCCCCCACCCGAAGGAGATCAGCAGCCAGCCGCCGTCGAATCCCTTGGATTTGGCTAGTAAGACATTCGCCACCACACCGGCGCCGAGCAGGATCAGCACGCCCGTGCCGAACGCCTCGCTGACGAATATTGTCCCGAAGTTCACCGTTGATCCTCCGTGAAAGAGCTGTAGGCCGCTACTGCGGCCTTGTCGGCAAACGGTACGAATCGCCCACTACCTCGGGAATCCGTCCCGTTCGACAATGCCGAACGGTCGGGCTTCTCGGCCATCGATCGGCGCGGTTAGCTTCACGCTCAGGAGGTCGTTATGTCGCAGGTCACATGCAGTCGCTGTGATGCGGTAGGGCGATCACCGATCGTTCGACATTGTCGAATAAAAATTTTCCAGATAGGTTTTTTCTCATGCCCGGTCCGATCCAATCGATCGAACGGGCCGCAGCCATCCTGCGGCTACTCGCCCATGGCTCCGGCCGCCTCGGGGTCGGCGATATCGCCGCCGCCCTCGACCTCGCCAAACCCACCGCACACGGCATCCTGCGCACCCTGCAGGGCGTCGGATTCGTGGACCAGGACGCCGCCACCGGTAAGTACAAGCTCGGCCCAGGGATTCGCCAGCTCAGCGCACCCGGTATGGACGCCAACGAGTTGCGGTCCTGGGCGATCAACTGGGCCGACTCGCTGGCCTCACGGACCGGTGAGGCGGTCCGGGTGGGCGCACTGACCGGCGGCACGCCCCACGCCGAGCACGCGGTCCTGGTGGTTCACCACGTCTTCCGGCCCGACAATTCCGAACAGGCCATGCACGTCGGTGAGCATCTGCCCCCGCACGCGACCGCACTGGGCAAGGTGCTGCTCGCGGCCGAACCCGATCTGGCCGCCGCGATCCGCCACAGCCGCCCGACTCCGCTGACCCACCGCACCCTGATCGACCGCGCGGCGCTCACCCGGGCGCTGACCGAGGTGCGGCGCAACGGGTGGGCCGGGGAGGTGGAAGAGTTCGAACGCGGTCACGCCGCGATTGCCGCACCCATCCGTGCCCGAGGCGGCCTGGTCGTCGGCGCGATCGGCATCACCGGACCCGTGGACAGGCTGTGCGGGTCGCAGCTTCGGCACCGGCCGGGACTGGTCACGCTGGTGCGCGATACCGCCCAGGCCATCTCGCGAGATCTGGTGACGGGGCATTGAGCACCGAGGGCACCGTCGTTCCCGCGCGCTTTTGGCGGAAATCCACCTGGTGCGCAACGAATTACGTTGAATCCCGGCCGGCAGCGCGCCGGGATGACGAAGGGACCGCGGGCCGATGACGCAACGATATGTCCTGGCGATCGACCAGGGCACCACCTCGACCCGGTGCATCCTGTTCGATCAGCGGGCGCAGCTGGCCGGGGTGTCCCAGCGCGAGCACCAGCAGTACTACCCGCGACCGGGCTGGGTGGAGCAGGACGCACTGGAGATCTGGCGCAATGTCGAGCGGATCGTGCCGCAGGCGCTGCGCAACGCCGGAATCGGCGTCGATCAGATCGTGGCGCTGGGCATCGCGAATCAGCGCGAGACCACCGTAGTGTGGGACCGGCGCACCGGGATTCCGATCGGGCACGCCATCGTCTGGCAGGACGTGCGGACCGAGGATCTGGTGGACGAGCTGAGCACACGCCCTGGCGCGCAGCGGATTCGGCAGCTGTGCGGCCTGCCGCTTGCCACCTATTTCGCCGCGCCCCGGCTGCGCTGGATGCTGGACACCACCCCCGGGCTGCGCGAGCGGGCCGAACGCGGCGAGGTGCTGTGCGGCACCATGGAGACCTGGCTGATCTGGAATCTCACCGGCGGCGTGGACGGTGGTGAGCACGTCACCGACGTCACCAATGCCAGCCGCACCCTGCTGATGAACCTGTCCAGCCTGAGCTGGGACGACGAACTACTGGAATTCTTCGGCATACCCGCCGCGTGGCTGCCCCGGATCCAGGCTTCGACCGCACCGCACGGGGTCACCACCCGGGTCGCGCCGGGTATCCGCATCGCCGCCGCGCTCGGCGATCAGCATGCGGCCCTGTTCGGCCAAACCTGTTTCGCCCGTGGGGAAACCAAATGCACGTACGGCACCGGCGGATTCCTGATGATGAACACCGGCGGTGAGATCGTGCAATCCACCCACGGCCTGCTCACCACGATCGGCTATCAGATCGACCGCGACCCGGTGTACGCGCTGGAGGGTCCGATCGCGGTGACCGGCTCACTGGTGCAATGGATCCGGGACAGCATCGGCCTGGTCAACAGCGCCCCGGAGATCGAAACCCTCGCGCGCACGGTCGAGGACAACGGCGGCTGCTGCATCGTCCCCGCCTTCTCCGGGCTGTACGCACCGCATTGGCGCAGCGACGCAAGGGGTTTGGTGATCGGACTGACCTCCTACATCACCAAGGGGCATCTGGCCCGCGCGGTGCTCGAGGCCACGGCGTGGCAGACCCGCGACGTGGTCGACGCGATGAACGCGGACTCCGGCCTGCAGGCCGCGACCCTGCGTGTGGACGGTGGAATGACCTCGAACAACCTACTGATGCAGATGGTCGCCGACTCCCTGGGCATCCCGGTGATGCGCCCGTTCGTGCCGGAGACCGTCTCCCTGGGCGCGGCGTACGCGGCCGGTCTCGCGGTCGGCTACTGGCCGGATCTGCAAGGCCTGCGCCACAATTGGCGCCCCGCCGGACGCTGGGCTCCACATATGGATCCCGCGCGCCGCGAGGACGAATACGACGACTGGAAGCGCGCGGTGCAGCTCAGCTTCGGCTGGGCCCGCAACCACCGCCGCAGCCACCTGCCCGCCACACCCTGACCCCATCAGCCGGACTGCCACGCCGATCGTCGACCGGAACGCGAGCGGATCAGGTTTACTCGTTGACCAAGCGGAGGCCGGGAGCGTGCGCCCGGCGGCGGTCGACCAGCCACACCATGATGCTCTGATCCATTGCGGGGTTGAGGGTTTCGATCTCCACCTCGACCTCGCCGCGCAGGGGGTGACGCAGCCGGACCGTGGCCGAACGGAAGTCGGTCATCCGATGCTCACGCCACCGGCGGGTGAACTCCGGGAAACGGTGCAGCGCCTCGATCGTCGCCGCGAGCTGTTGATCGTCGGACCACTGCGAACGGGCAGTTCGCAGCATGGAGGTCGTCACGTCCAGGGCGTTGGGCCAATCGACCCACCAGGTGTGCGCCTGCGGATGGCCGAACAGGTAGTGCGCCAGATTGACCTCTCCGCCGATGCCCCTGGCCTGGTCGTCCCCTATTCCGAGCGGTAGGACGAAATCGTGCCAGGCGGCGTTCCAGGCCAGCACGTTCATCCGCCGCCCGAGCAGGAAGGCCGGCGTGGGATGCAGCGCGTCGAGTACGGCCTGCACGGTCTCGGACACCCGCTCGTGGGCCTGTCCGCTGGACGGGCAGTTGCCTGCCACGTGATCCAGCCCGAGCGCCAGTTTGGCGAGGTGGTGGCGCTCGACCTCGTTGAGCCGCAACGCATCCGCCAGTGCGGCCAGGACCGAACTGGAGGGGTTGGTGTCCCGGCCCTGCTCGAGCCGGGCCAGATAGTCCACGCTCACGCCCGCCAGGGCCGCGACCTCCTCGCGCCGCAGTCCCGGCGTGCGACGGCGACGCCCCGACGGCAACCCGACCTCCTCGGGTTGCAGCTGGCCGCGACGGGCGATCAGGAATTCGGCGAACTCGTTCCGCACGGCCGCACTCGCGGACTGCGCCGCGGGCGTGGGCGCCGCAGGTGTGGGATCTGCCACACGAGCAGGCTTCACTGCCCCCTGTCTCCCCGCAACACCCTGGTAATCCACTTCACCATCCTGTCCGATCCGGGGTTCGTTATCCGCGCCCTGGCAGTACCAGGATAAGGGCGGTGTGGCTAAGCGGACCATGGTCCGGAAGGCTGTTCGGTATGACGACTTCCGAACAGACCCTCACCACCGGTGCATGGACCCTGGATCCGGCCCACTCCTCGGTCAACTTCACCGTACGCCACCTGGGCATTTCCAAGGTCCGTGGCCGCTTCAACAAGTTCGACACCAGCTTCGTGGTCGACCCGTCGGGCGCCGCCGCCACCATCGAGGCCACCGTCTACCTGGACTCCTTCGACACCGGCAACGAGCAGCGCGACGCACACACCCGCAGCGCCGACTTGCTGGACGTCGAGAAGCGTCCCACCCTGCACTTCAAGGCCCTCGAGCCGGTCCAGGTGGCCGAGGAGTTCGAGGTCACCGGCGAGGTCACCCTCGGCGGTGTCACCAAGTCGGTCACCCTCGACGTCGAATGGGGTGGCGTCCGGGAGCACCAGGACGGCAAGCGCCACGCCGGCTTCTCGGCCACCGGCACCATCAAGCGCACCGAGTTCGATGTCGCCCCCGGCCTCCCCAATGCCATGCTCAGCGACAAGATCGCCATCGAGCTGGACATCCAGCTCATCGAGCCCCAGGCCTGAGTCGTATCCCCCAAGGGCTGCCGCCGGACGTCAACGCCCCGCGGCGGCCCTTGTCGTCTCCGGACGAATCATGCCCCGCTGTGCATCGGATTCGCGAGAACCGGCCTCCCGCTACATTCTCCTATCGGATTTGGCGGAAACCGGATGTTCGGGACAACAAAATGTAGCGGTAGGCCGGGCAGATCGGGATCTGTAGCGCATCACCCCTCACCGCACCTTCGCAGGAGCCCGGTCGACCAGCCCGAGTCACGGCAGCAAACCCAGGCGGCGGGCGCGTACCACAGCCTCGTGGCGGGTGTGCGCGCCGAGCTTGGTCATCGCGCTGCGCAGGTAGCTCTTCACAGTTTCCGGTCGTAGCGAAAGACGTTGGGCCGCTTCGGTGTTCGTGCAGCCAAGGGCTATATGGGCCAGCACGTCCAGTTCGCGGGGTGTCAGGGCCGGTACGTCGTCCAGCAGATCGGGGCCCGACATCAGCCGCGCCACCCGGTCCGACAGGTCGCGCAGGCGGATTCGGGCCGCGGCGTCCCCCAGGGTCTGCGCGATGACGCGGATCTCGGTGTGAATATCGCGAAGCTGTTCGGTGACGACGACGTCCGGACCCGTCGGCGCCGCGGCGGCCTCGCGCAATCGCAGCCGCCGGTCGACCTCGTCGCGGATGGCCAGCTCCACGGCCAGCCGCCGCCCTGCCGCCCTGGCCAGGTCCGCGGCGCGATCCCCGATCGGGCCGGCATCACGGCTGGCGATGTACAGGACCGCGCGCGATAGGCCGCCCACCACCACCGGCACGCCGACGACCGCGCGCAGGCCCTCGGCCAGCACGGGGACGTCGTAGTGATGGGTGATCGTGGACGCGAGCCGATAGTCCGCTACCGAGGTCAGGCGTTTGCTGGCCACGGCCATGCCGCCGACCCCGGAATCCGGCCGTACCAGCAACCCGCGCATCGCGCTGGTCCGGGTACCCAGGAACTCCGACAGCGTCAGGCTCCCCTCGTCGACTTGGCCGCCGAATACCACCGGCATCCCGGATACGGCGGCGACCTGCCGAAGTTCGGCGCGCAGCGCGTCGGAGTCGCGAGGGCGGAGTACATCCATCGCGGTCCCCTTTCGTCGGATCCGAGCAGCGGGGCCGCGACCCTGCCCGCCCGGATGGCCCACCCCCTTTCGGGGGTAGCGGAGCAGAGATTGTGAGCTGGATCCTAATAGTGTGAGTACCACCACGGGCCGAGTCGAGTCGGCCAGTTACACACACGGGACCTTCGACGAGCCGTTGCTGGGCGACACCATAGGCGCCAACCTGGACCGTATCGTCGCGATTCACGGCGATCGCGATGCGCTGATCGATCGCGGCACGGGGGTGCGGTGGAGTTACCGGCAGTTCGCCGCCGAGGTGGACGCCGCCGCGCTGGGTCTGCTGTCGGCCGGCATCGGCAAGGGCGACCGGGTCGGGATCTGGGCGCCCAATCGGGCGGAGTGGACGCTCGCGCAGTACGCGACGGCGAAGATCGGCGCGATCCTGGTGAACATCAACCCGTCCTACCGCAGCCACGAGCTGACCTACGTATTGCGCCAGGCCGGAATCCGTATGCTGATCTCGGCGCGGGAATTCAAGACCTCCGATTACGCCGGCATGATCGAGCAGGCCCGGCCGGAATGCCCTGAGCTGCAACAGGTGATCCTGCTCGACGGGCCGGACTGGGACGCCCTGCTGGACGCCGGCCGCCGCGCCGATCCGGCGGAACTGTCCGCCGCGCAGGCGGAACTTTCCCCCGACGATCCGATCAACATCCAATACACCTCGGGCACAACCGGATTCCCGAAGGGCGCGACGCTCTCGCACCACAACATCCTCAACAACGGATACTTCGTGGGCGAACTGTGCGGATACACCGCCGAGGACCGGATCTGCATCCCGGTGCCCTTCTACCACTGCTTCGGCATGGTGATGGGCAATCTCGCCGCGACCAGCCACGGCGCGGCGATGGTGATCCCGGCCCCGGGCTTCGACCCGCGCGCCACCCTGGAGACCGTCGCCGCCGAGCGCTGCACCTCGCTGTACGGGGTGCCGACGATGTTCATCGCCGAACTGGCCGAGGCGGATTTCGACACCTTCGATCTGTCCAGCCTGCGCACCGGGATCATGGCCGGATCGCCATGCCCGGTCGAGGTGATGAAGCAGGTCATCGAGCGAATGGGCATGTCCGAGGTGTGCATCTGCTACGGCATGACCGAGACGTCACCGGTGTCCACGCAGACCCGGCGCGACGACTCGCTGGTCCAGCGCACCGCTACTGTCGGCCAAGTGGGGCCGCACCTGGAGGTGAAGATCGTCGACCCGGCAACCGGTTTGACGGTGCCGCGCGGAGAGCCGGGCGAATTCTGCACGCGCGGTTACTCGGTGATGCTCGGCTACTGGGATGATCCCGAGAAGTCCGCCGAGGCAATCGACTCCGCGCGCTGGATGCACACCGGCGACCTGGCGACGATGGACTCCGACGGCTACATCGCCATCACCGGGCGGATCAAGGATATGGTGATCCGCGGCGGGGAGAACATCTATCCCCGCGAGATCGAGGAATTCCTCTACACCCATCCCGACATCCTCGACGCCCAGGTCGTGGGCGTGCCCGACGAGCGCTACGGCGAGGAACTCGTGGCCTGGGTGCGGATGCGATGGGGAGTGGCGCCACTGGACGCACCGGCACTGCGCGAGTTCTGCACCGGTCGCCTCGCGAACTACAAGATCCCCCGCTACGTGCATGTGGTGCAGGAGTTCCCGATGACGGTGACCGGCAAGATCCGCAAGATCGAGATGCGGGAGGTGTCCGCGCGGCTGTTCGGCGCGGACACGGCGCGCGATGGCGCGAAGATCCAGACAGGAGACGTGGAATGACCACGAACACAGAGCTCTACCGCGCCTCGCGGGATCAACTGCTGTCCACGGCGACCGATTACGACGCAGCCCTGGCGAACTTCGCCTGGCCGCAGCTGAGCGGCCGATTCAATTGGGCCACAGACTGGTTCGACGTGATCGCCCGCGACAACGACCGCCTCGCGCTGTGGATCGTGGAGGAGGACGGCCGCGAGCGGCAAGTGAGCTTCGCCGAGATGGCCGCGCGCTCGGACCGCGTGGCGACCTGGCTCGCCACGCTCGGCACGGCCAAGGGCGATCGGGTCCTGCTGATGCTGGGCAACCAGGTGGAGCTCTGGGAGGCGATGCTGGCGGTGTGGAAGCTGGGCGCGGTCGTCATGCCCACCACCGCCGCCCTCGGCCCGGAGGATCTGGCCGACCGAATCGAGCGCGGCGCAGTCCGTTTCGTCATCGCGAACGCCGTCGACGCCGCCAAATTCGACGGTGTCGACGGCGACTACGAACGAATCGCGGTGGGCGAGCAGGCGCCCGCTGGATGGCACGTCTACTCCGACGCGGACGCCGTGGAATCCGCGGGACCGTTCGAGTCCGTCACCGACGTCGCCGACGAGCTGCTGGTGTACTTCACCTCCGGCACCACGAGCAAGCCGAAGATGGTGCGGCACACCCAGATCAGCTATCCGGTCGGCCATATGAGCACCCTGTACTGGATCGGCGCGCGCCCCGGCGACGTGCACCTGGCGATCAGCGCACCCGGCTGGGCCAAGCATGCCTGGAGCTGTCTGTTCGCGCCGTGGATCGCCGAGGCGACGATCTTCGTCTACAACTATTCCCGCTTCGACGCCGCGGCCCTGCTCGGACAGCTGCGCCGCGCGCAGGTCAACACCTTCTGCGCGCCGCCCACGGTGTGGCGCATGCTGATTCAGTCCGAGCTCGGCGAGCGGCCCCCGGCCATGCGCGAAATCCTGGGCGCCGGTGAGCCGCTCAACCCGGACGTCATCGCGCGCGTGGAAAAGGCGTGGGGCCTGACGATTCGCGACGGCTTCGGGCAGACCGAGACCACGCTGCAGGTCGGCAACACCCCCGGCCAGCCGGTCAAGGCGGGCTCGATGGGCCGTCCCGTGCCGGGAGTGCCTGTGGTGCTGGTGGATCCGATCACCGGCGAACTCGCGGACGAGGGCGAGATCTGCCTGGATCTGAACGCGGATCCGGTCAACCTGATGACCGGCTACCTGGGCGATCCCGAGCGCAATGCCGCGGCGATGGAGGGCGGCTACTACCACACCGGCGACGTCGCCAATCGCGACGCCGACGGCTACATCACCTATATCGGCCGCACCGACGACGTCTTCAAATCCTCGGACTACAAGGTCTCGCCCTTCGAACTGGAGAGCGTGCTGATCGAACACCCGGCGGTGGTGGAGGCCGCGGTGGTCCCGCAGCCCGACGACACCCGCCTGAGCGTCCCCAAGGCGTACGTGGCGCTGGCGGCGGGCTGGGCGCCCGACGCCGACACCGCCCGATCCATCCTGGAGTACGCCCGCGACCACCTCGCACCCTATCTTCGGGTGCGGCGCGTGGAGTTCTACGAACTGCCCAAAACCATCTCCGGGAAGATCCGCCGGGTGGAACTGCGACGGCGCGAAGAGGCGGCGCATGCGTCGGGTTCGGGAATCGAGTCCGAATACCGCTACGAAGAGCTACTGTCGGGCACACGATCGGACACATGATTCGATTGCTATATCCGCTGGCGTAACCAAGATCTCCAGTGGGTATACGCTTTTGAGGCCGAAGTTGGCGCGTTTGCCCGAAAGTGGCGTGTTTCGGGCTAGCAACCATACCGTCCAGCACATAAGACTGTGCCTGATGGTCGCAGCCATGTGATCGACAGTCGACGTCCCGAGTTTGATTGGAGATTGCTTTGCCCCAGCACACCGCGTTTCCGCACCACGGGTCCCGACGTATCGGGCACGAGCACACGTGCGAGAGCGCGACCGCTTATGTCATCGCCGCACTCGAGGCCAAGGGGACCGCGACCCGCGACGACTTCGACGTGCCCGCCATCGTGGCCGCCTCGCACGCGGTCGCGGAGAGCTGGGACATCGACTCGCTAGAACCAGCCACGTTCTGGAATATCGCGGCGACCCACATCAAGGCCTGAAACGGGGTTCGTCGGGCCGCCCCGGCTCCACCTCCACCATCGAACGCGCCCGCGCCGCGACGCTCCACCGCTGCGCGGCGCGGCGCATGGAGGCGGCGTCGGAGTAGCCCAGCAGCGCGGCCTGCCGGGCCGGGCCCACCGGTCCGGCGGCCGTCGCCCGGCGCAGCCGCGCCCGATCGAGCTCCTGCCGCCAGGTGGTGCCCGCCTCGGTGAGCCGCCGCTGCAACGTGCGCGGGCTCGTGGCCAGGTGACGAGCCACCCCTTCCAACGACGCCTCCCCCTGCCCCAGCGCCTCGGCCAGCGCCGCGGCGACCCGTTCGGGCCAGGCGGCGGCCAGCGGGGGCG
>NZ_JAGPOX010000115.1 GCF_019038435.1 Nocardia alni | reverse complement strand
GTCCCACCCCCTGCGCGGCGCCGACACCGCCGCCGCCTCGCAAACTCTCCTGTCGGCCGTCCGCGACCTGGACCTTCCACCGACCCCCGGCCGGGCATACCTGGCGGGCGAGGCCAGAACCATCCAGCTCATCACCAAACACCTTGTCCAAGAACGTGACTGGCCCCGGCGCGCTATCCGCACAAAGCCCTTCTGGACCCCCGGCAAACGCGGCATGGACTGACGGTCCGATGGCACTGTCGCCGGTATCAGGACGCGGGCCGGAATTCCGCGATGACCGTCGCGCCGAATTCGGCCAGCGTGCGCGGGGCGGCGAAATCCGCGAACCACACGTAGAAGCGCTCGACGCCCTGCCGTGACAGCGCGGCGAAATGCTCGATCACCTGTGCGGCGTCACCGACCACCAGGCCGTCACCGAGGTAGCCGAAGCGCCGGACACTGTGTGCGCGAACCTGTTCGGTGTCAGCGCCCCGGCCGACGAAGCCGACCATGTGCTGGGTGGAGATCCGCGCCGAACCGATCTGCGCTCGCAGATCCGGGAGCCGATCCAGCTGCACCACAGGCAGATTCCACCACGTCGCATGCTCGCGGACGAGTTCCAGCATCGGCGCGCTCGAACCGCCGAGCACGATCGGAATCGGTGTGCTCGGTCGGGGAACCTGTACGAGCCCATCGGTTTCCGGTTCGCTCCAATATCCGCGCAGTTGTTCGAGAGTGTGCCGCAGGCGCTCCCGCCGGGCCGCCGCGGCGTCCCGCGTGACGCCGAAGCCGGTCAGCTCGCGCGGCACCGACCCGCTTCCGAGCCCGAGCTCGAACCGTCCGCCGGAGGCCTCGTGCAGTGTCACAGCCTGTTTGGCCAGCACCGCCGGATGCCGAAAGGCGTCGCACAGCACCAGATGCCCGATCCGCAGCCGCTCGGTGCGCGCGGCCACCCAGGCCGCCACCGTCATCGCCTCCCAGATCGGCTGCTGCTCGGCACCCGGTGCGATCAGGTGATCGATGAACGCCACACCGTCGAATCCGCTGTCCTGCGCAGCGCGGGCGCGATCGGCGATCTCGGGCACGCCGAGCCTGATCTGGGGCAGGAACAGGAACCACTCGGTCATCTACGCTCGCCTCACAGGGCCAGACCGCCGTCCACCGCGACCGTCGCGCCGGTCATCGCGCTACTGTCGGGACTGGCGAGAAAGGCCAGCACCGCGGCGATTTCGGCGGGTTCGAGCAGCCGTCCGACCGGCTGCTGGCCGCCGAACCGCCCGGCGTCGGGCAGGCTGTAGAGGCGGGCGGTCTCGGCGAGGATCTCGGTGTCGGTCGAGCCGGGGCTCACCGCGTTGGCGGTGACCCCGGTACCGCCCAGCTCCGCGCCGAGCGATCGGATCAGTCCCGCTACACCGGCTTTCGCGGCACAGTAGGCCGCCAGCTGCGGCAGCCCCTTGGTCGCCGCGGCCGAGGCGACCGCCAGGAATCTGCCCGACCTGGGTTCCGGGCGGGCCAGCAGCGCGGGGATCGCCGCGCGGGCGGTGTTGATCACGCCGCCCAGGCAGACGTCCAGGACGGCCCGCTCCTGTTCGATCGGCATATCCCACAGCGGAACTCCGCCGGCGATGACTCCGGCCGCGGCGATCGCGGCGTCGAGCCCGCCCCACGCGTCGATCGCCTCGGCGACCGCGGCGCGCATCGCCGCCGGATCGCGCACATCGGCCACGAACGGCCGCACCGCGCCCACCCGGCTGACCCGGCTGCTAGCCTCGGCGGCCAGGGCCACCAGCTCACGCTTGCTTCCCATCGCGTACGGCAGCGCCGGATCCTCGCCGGCGATGTCCACCGCGAGCACCGACCATCCGCGGTCGGCCAGCTCCAGCACCGTCGCCGCGCCGATCCCTCGTGCCGCTCCGGTCACCAGCGCCACCCGCCGATGCTCACCGGAGATCGCTCTACCCTGCGGACGTACCACGGGTCCGCCTCCTCGTGAACGGAAATATGATTCTCTTCTGAGGATAACTTAATTCTGATCTTCGGCACCGGGTACCCTTCCCATGCCCCGCCACAGCAGCTGCCAGGCCCGGCGACCGGCCGCAGGTCGCGCCGCGGCATCGGTGGCGCGGAGCAGCCCGGACAGCATCGACATCACCAACACCAGATCCTCGATGGTGATATCGCGGCGGATCGTGCCCGCCGCACCGGCCTGGGCGAGCTTGTCCGCCAGCAGCCGCCGCACTCGCCCGCTCACCTCGGCAAGACGTGGATCGGCCGCATCGGCCGGATCGAGCATCACGATGAACGCGATCGAGGCGATGAGCTGATCGACGATGACCGCCAGCACCGCCGCGAGGGTCGCGTCGGGCGCCGCGGCCAACTCCTCGAGCTCGGCGATGTTCTCCCCGAAGACCGCCAGGGCGACGCTCTCGCGATTCGGGAAGTGGCGATACAGGCTCCCCTGCCCCACACCCGCGCGCCGGGAGATCAGATTCATCGGCGCATCGAAGCCCCGCTCGGCGAATACCTCGCGAGCCGCCGCGACGAGCGCGGCCCTGTTCTCCGCCGCAGCCCGTGGACCTCGGTTGACTCGATGCCCCTCCGTCATGCAGAGTAGACTACCGGACAATGGTGTCCGGTACTGGTTGGAGGATTCAGCTATTGGACAGCACACGATGTCCCGATCCGAAACCAGACCTCATACCGAGGAGCACACGTGAACGCTGAATTCGAGAACAAAGTCGCACTGATCACCGGCGCCGGATCCGGCATCGGCCGGGCCATGGCCATCGCCTTCGCGCAGCAGGGCGCCAAGGTCGTCGTCGCCGACCTGGACACCGAGAACGCGGAGAAGACGACCGCGGAGATCGGCGAGGCCGCGATCGGGCTGTCGGTCGACATCTCCGACGAGGCCGCCGTGGATCGCCTCGTCGCACAGTCGCTCGACGCCTTCGGCCGCATCGACGTGCTCTGCAACAACGCCGGAATCATGGACGATATGGCGCTGCCCGCCGACACCTCGACCGACATGTGGGACCGGGTGCTGCGGGTGAACCTCAGCGGCACATTCCTGGTCACCCGGGCGGTGCTGCCGCAGATGCTCACCCAGGGCGCGGGCGCGATCGTCAACACCGCCTCGGAAGCCGGAATCCGCGGCGGCGCGGCGGGCGTCGCCTACACCGCGTCCAAACACGGCGTGATCGGCCTGACCAAGAACGTGGCCTGGGCGTACGCGAAGGAGGGCATCCGCTGCAACGCGATCCTGCCCGGCCCCACCCTCACCGGAATCGCCGGCCCGACCCCGAACTTCGACCCCGCCGGCTCCGCCCGCCTGCAACCGGTACTGGCGCTCCCCGCATCCCTGGCCGAACCCCACCAGATGGCCTCGGTCGCGGTCTTCCTCGCCTCCGAGGCCGCATCCTTCGTCAACGGCGCGATCGTTCCCGTCGACGCCGCATGGTCGGCCGCCTGATCCGGCGGAAGATATACAATTCTTGCAACAATCAGGCAACACCGGCTCGGTAGCCTCGCGGAGGCAGCAGCCCGCGACGCGGGATGAATCGATCGGGAGTGCGACCTTTGATGAAGAACTCCGTGCGAATTCGGGTCGTCAACCCCAACACGACCGCCTCGATGACCACACTCATCGATGACTGCGCCCGCGCCGTCGCCGGGCCCGGCACCCTGGTGGAGTCGGTGACCTCGGCGATGGGTCCGGCCTCGATCGAGAGCCATTACGACGAGGCGCTCGCCGTCCCCGGGCTGCTCGCCGAGATCGCCCGCGGCGAGCGCGAGGGCGTCGACGGGTACGTCATCGCCTGCTTCGGCGATCCCGGCCTGTACGCCGCGCGGGAGCTGGCGCGGGGTCCGGTGATCGGAATCGCCGAGGCGGCCATGCACGCCGCGTCCCATCTCGGTCGCGGCTTCAGCGTCGTCACCACGCTGACCCGCACCGCCGGGCAGGCCGCGGATCTCGCCGAACGTTATGGTCTGCAACGGTTCTGCCGAGGTGTGCACGGCACCGATATCCCGGTGCTCGAACTCGAGGACCCCAAGGTGCGCGGAGTCATCGCGCAGGCCTGCCGCGACGCGGTGGCCGACGACGACTCCGAGGCGATCGTGCTGGGCTGCGCGGGCATGGCGGATCTGTGCGAGTACCTGACCGAGCAGGTGGGGGTGCCGGTCGTCGACGGGGTCGCGGCGGCCACACTGACGGTGCAGTCCCTGCTCACCCTGGGACTGCGCAAATCGGGGCGGGGCGAATTCGCCGCCCCCGGGCCCAAGCATTACACCGGACTGCTGGCCGAGTTCGGTACCGAAGGAGCTGAGCGATGAATCTGCCGGATGCCCTGCTGCACGGCATCGGCGAGCGCCTGCGCGCGGTCGACGACGAGCTGAACCGGCGTTATCCGGGCGACCGTCCCGGTCAGCCGATCCACACGGCGTACGTCTGCGCCGCCGAAGCCACCAAGGACCTGCCGCACGAATGGGGCACGGCCGCAGCGGATCTGGCCGATCGACACACCGAGATGCTGACCGAGCTGGCGGGCTCGGACGTGGTGTCGCGAATGCGGGACACGCTGGCGCAGCGACCGATTCAGGATCTGCGACTGGATTTCGAGGACGGCTACGGCACCCGCGGCGACCAGGTCGAGGACCGCGATGCCACCCGCGCGGGCGAGGTGCTCGCCGCGCTCCCGGACACGGTGTTCTCCCGGGGCATTCGAACCAAGGGATTGGCCGGCGGCGAATTCGAGCGGGCGATCCACACACTGGAGCGCGTGCTCGACGGCGCGGGCGGGGTGCCGGACGGATTCGTGTTCACCGTGCCGAAACTGCGCGCGGTCGAACAGGTCGACATCGCTGTGCAGGTCTGCGAGGCGCTCGAGTCCGCACACGGATTGCCCTCGGGCGCACTGCGTTTCGAATTGCAGATCGAGAGCCCGCAGGCCGTGATCGCCGCCGACGGCAGCGCGACGGTGGCGACGGCCATCGCCCACTCCGCCGGGCGCTGCACCGGATTGCATTACGGCACTTACGATTACAGCGCCGCCTGCGGAATCTCCCCGCAGTTCCAGTCGCTGGAGCATCCGGTCGCCGACCATGCCAAAGCGGTCATGCAGGCCGCCGCGGCGCAGACCGGGGTCTGGGTGTGCGACGGGTCGACCCAGGTGCTGCCCGTGGGCATCGAGGCCCCTGCGGCGTTGCGCCGGCACTTCCGCCTGGTCACCCGGTCGCTCGAGCGCGGCTACTACCAGGGCTGGGATATGCATCCGGGCCATCTGCTGACGCGCTGGCTCGCGACGTTCTGCTTCTTCCGGGGCGCGCTCGCCAGCGCGGCCCCGCGCATCGACCGCTATCTGCAGCGACAGGGCGGCGCGGTCGTGGACGAACCGGCGACCGCGCAGGCCCTCGCCACGGTGGTACTGCGCGGACTGGAATGCGGCGCCTTCGAACCCGAGGACATCACGGAGCTGGCGCCGGCCGCCGACGTCGAGGTGTTACATCAGTTGCGAGAAAGGAAGTTGCCGACGCTGTGAGTAGCGCTACCGATTTCACCCTGCTCCCCGATCTGGCGGTGCGCACCCTCGGCGGTGCGGTGATCTGGGCCGACGACGAGTCGTTCGCGGAAAAGGAGAACCTGATTCGCCCGGAAGCCTCGACGTATCAGCCTGCCACGTTCGGGCACAAGGGCCAGGTGTACGACGGTTGGGAGACCCGGCGGCGACGTCGTCCACACGGCGGCGCCCCCGCGTCCGAGGACTGTGACACCGCCATCGTGCGCCTGGGGGTACCCGGCGTGGTGCGCGGGGCGATCGTGGACACCGCATGGTTCAAGGGAAACTACCCACCCGAGGTATCGGTGGAAGCCATTGCGGTACAAGGCTATCCGTCCGCCGCGGGTATCGCCGCACTGGAGGGCTGGACCCCCTTGGTCGCGCGCTCGAAAATCGCCGGGGACAGCGAGAATCCGTTCCCGGTCGACTCCGAGCAGCGCTTCACCCACGTGCGGCTGCGCATCTACCCGGACGGCGGGGTGGCCCGGCTGCGCGTGCACGGCCTGGCGAAACCCGATCTGCGCTGGCTGGATTCGGGCCCGTTCGATCTGGCCGCGCTGGAGAACGGCGGCCGGGTGGCGGACTGCTCGAACCGTTTCTACTCGCATCCGCAGAACCTGCTCATGCCGGGACGGGCGCGAATGATGGGCGATGGCTGGGAGACCGCGCGGCGGCGTGACGCCGACAACGACTGGGTACAGGTGCGATTGACCGGCGAGGGTGTGCTGCGCATGGTCGAGATCGACACCTCGTACTTCCTGTCCAACAGTCCGGGCGCTGCGGCGCTGACCGGTATCCGCGCCGACGGCACCGAGGTGCAACTGCTGCCGCGCACGGATCTCCAGCCCGATACCCGGCACCGCTTTGCGCTCGAGGTGACCGAGCCGGTCGTGCAGGCACGCCTGGACGTGTACCCCGATGGGGGTTTCGCGCGACTGCGGCTGTTCGGCACGCTCACCTCCGCCGCCCGCGACCAGCTGCGCGCCGAGGACGTTCTCGGTCCCGAGGTCGATCTCGCGGCGGACGAATTATACGACGGCACAGAGTAATTCCTGCGCTTGGCCAGGACGGCGGTACCAGGCGACGGCAGAATAATCAGGGAGTAGAGATGAGTGATTATCCCCGCGACATGGTCGGCTACGGGCCGCATCCGCCGCATCCGCACTGGCCCGGCGAGGCGAACATCGCCGTGCAATTCGTGCTCAACTACGAGGAGGGCTCGGAGAACTGCGTCCTGGACGGCGACGAGGCATCCGAGACGTTCCTGTCGGAAATGGTTCCGGCACAGGCATTCCCGAATCGGCACCTGAGCATGGAGTCGCTGTACGAATACGGCTCGCGGGCCGGGCTGTGGCGGGTGCTGCGGACGTTCTCCAGCCGCGATATCCCGCTGACCATCTTCGGTGTGGCCCGGGCGCTCGAGCGAAATCCCGAGGCGGTGGCGGAATTCAAGCGCCTGGACTACGAAATCGCCTGTCACGGGCTGCGATGGCTGTCCTACCAACTGGCCGATCCCGAGGTCGAGCGCAAGCATATGGCCGAGGCGGTGCGCATCATCACCGACCTGTTCGGCGAGGCGCCGCGCGGCTGGTACACCGGCCGGGATTCGCCGCAGACCCGCGAGTTGGTCGTCGAGCACGGCGGGTTCACCTACGACTCGGACTCCTACGCCGACGATCTGCCGTACTGGACCCGCGTGCACGACACCGACCACCTGGTGGTGCCGTACACCCTGGAGACCAACGACATGAAGTTCTCCTCCCCCGCCGGATTCGCCAACGGTGACGAGTTCTTCGCCTATCTCCGCGACGCCTTCGACGTCCTGTATGCCGAAGGAGCGGCCGGATCACCCAAGATGCTGTCGGTGGGCCTGCACTGCCGCCTGGTCGGGCGGCCCGGTCGCACCCGTGCCCTGGAACGGTTCCTGGGCCACGTCCAATCTCACGACAAGGTGTGGCTGGCCCGCCGCATCGATATCGCCGAACACTGGGCCCGCGTCCACCCGCCGCGCGAACACTGAACACCCGGCAGTGCGCGACCGCCGCGGTGGTCGCGCACTGCTATCTAGCGCGAGTCGCGCTCGGCGCGTTCCAGAGTGACGGCCCGGCGCATGGTTTCGCGGGCACGGGTGCGGTCGCCCGCATAGTCGTAGGCGCGGGCGGCACGGTAGTTGGTGCGCCAGTCGTCGGGCGCGGCCTCCCACTCCAGCTTGACCTGTTCGAAAAGCTCATCGGCAGCCGCCTTTTCGATGCGGCCCGAGGGCCGGCGCGGCAGCTCGGACACGTCGAGTTCACGCCCCTCGGCATGGATTCGCCGGGCCAGATGCTGATGTGCCAGGGCGGCACGGATACTCGTGACGACCACCCAGACGCCGATGATCGGCAGGATCAGTACGCCGATCCCCATCGCGACGGCCGCGGCCTTCCCACTGCCGATGAGCGATACCGCGATGCGGCCCAGTAGCAGGAAATAGAACGCCAGCGCGATCACCAGGAAGGCGATGAATCCGACGATTCGGACCAGGCGACCGGTGTTGTTGTCCTCAGACACCCGATCGCACCTTACAGATCCAGCAGCGCATCGAGACCGACCGTCAGCCCGGGCAGTTCACCGATCCGGCGCACCCCCAGCAGCACGCCCGGCGCGAACGAGGCGCGGTCGAGCGAGTCGTGGCGGATGGTGAGAGTCTCGCCCTGGGTGCCGAACAGCACCTCCTGGTGGGCGACGAGCCCGGCCAGACGAACCGAATGCACCCGCACCCCATCCACATTCGCGCCGCGCGCACCGTCGAGCTCGGTGCTGGTCGCGTCGGGGCCGGCGCCGAGGCTGGCCTGCTTGCGGGCCTCGGCGATGATGCCGGCGGTGCGGTACGCCGTACCCGAGGGCGCGTCGGCCTTGTTCGGGTGATGCAGTTCGATGACCTCGACCGAATCGAACCAGCGCGCGGCCTGCTCGGCGAACCGCATCGACAACACCGCGCCGATCGCGAAGTTCGGCGCGATCAGCACCCCGACCCGCGGCTGACCGGCCAGCCAGCCACGCACCTGCGCCAGGCGGGACTCGTCGAAGCCAGTGGTGCCGACGACCGCGTGGATACCGTGCTCCACCAGCCACTGCAGATTCGGCATCACCACATCGGGATGGGTGAAGTCGACCACAACCTGCGCACCGGCCTCGCTGAAACCCGCCAGCGCGTCCCCCTTGTCGAGCCCGGCGACCAGTTCCAGATCATCGGCAGCCTCGACGGCCGCACAGATCGCCTGCCCGACCTTGCCCTGAGCGCCGAGCACACCCACCCGGATCTGGTTCGCACTCACGACGCCACCGCGCTGACGCTCGGCTCGGTCGCGCGCACGGCGCGCTGTGCCCATGGTTCGCTCCGCTGCGCTCGGATCACCTTCGACTCCTGTCCTCACTGTCGTTCCGCGTGTGTCGACCCGCCGCCAGACGGGCCTGCCACGATCGCCGAGATCCGAGCCTATCCGGTCACCTCGAAGCCACCGCCGTCGCGGGTGACCCGACCGAGCTGTGCAATTCCACGGTCACGGCACCGCCCGGAACCGGCGTCAGTCGAAGACGATGACCTGTCGCAGCCCGTGCCCAGCGGCCAGCTCGTCCATCGCGTGATTGATGTCCTCCAGCCGCAGCCGCGACGACACCAGTCGCTCGATCGGCAGTTTGCCCGACCGCCACATCCGGACATACTCGGGAATATCGCGCGCCGGGACCGCCGAGCCGAGGTAGCTGCCCACGACGGACCGGCCCCCCGCGACCAGCGCCAGCGGCGAAATGCTCGCCCGCGCTTCGGGACTGGGCAGACCGACCGTCACCGTGGTGCCGCCGGCCGCCGTCGCGGCGACCGCCGTCTCGAAGGCGCGCACATTGCCCGCAGCCTCCACCACGACATCCGCGACGATGCCCTGCTCAGCCAGCTCCGCCGGGGTGTACACCTGGGTCGCGCCGAGATCGGAGGCCAGCGCCAGCTTCTCGGGCAGGGTGTCCACCGCGATCACCTCGCCACCGCCGTGATCGGCATGCAGCGAGGCCGCCACCAGCACCGCCGCCATACCGACCCCGCCGAGGCCGACCACCATGATCCGATCACCCGGGCCGGGCTCGGCCGAATTCAGCAGCGCCCCGCCGCCTGTCAGCACCGCGCATCCGAGAACGGCCGCGATCTCCGGCGGCACATCGTCGTCGACGGGCACGACCGAGCGCCGATCCACCACCGCGTGTGTGGCGAATCCGGAGACCCCGAGGTGGTGCTGGATCACTTCCCCGTCGCGCGACAGCCGCCGCCCGCCACCGAGCAGCTCACCGGCGTTGTTCGCGACGCTACCGGGTACGCACGGGGTGCGGCCGTCTGTGGCACAGCCCTCGCAATCACCGCAGCGCGGCAGGAAGGTCATCACGACGCGCTGACCTATCCGCAGATCACTGTCACCGGGACCGAGCGCCTCGATCCGCCCGGCCGCCTCGTGCCCGAGCAGCATCGGCACCGGCCGCACCCGGTTGCCGTCCACCACCGACAGATCCGAATGACACAGCCCGGCCGCCTCGATGCGAACCAGCAGCTCCCCCGGCCCCGGTTCCCCCAAGTCGAGCTCGCCGACCACCAGCGGGGTCGACTCGGCATACGGCGCGGGCGCACCGATACGTTCCAGGACAGCACCACGGATCTTCATGAATCGAACGCTACCGCGCACGACCGACACCCAGGACAGGTACCGGTAGGGGACGAACCACTCGCCCGCTAACCGGCCAGCGCGGGACGGACCGTCCCGTGGCCGGTCGCCTGTTCGAATGCGCGGCCGACCTGAAGCACCGCCAGATCCGCCCGGTGTGGTCCGACGATCTGCACCCCCACCGGCAGCCCACCGGGGGTGAATCCGGCGGGTACCGACAGTGCCGGGCATCCGGTGGCGCTGATCAGATAGGCCGAGCGCATCCAATCCAGATAGCTGTGCATCGTCTCGCCCTCGATCTCGCCGGGGTATTCCAGCTCGATGTCGAACGGCACGACCTGACTCACCGGTGCGATCAGCACGTCGTAGCGGTCGAAGAACTCTCGTGTCCGATGGAACAACTCGGTGTGCCGCAGCTGGGCTCGGACGACGTCCTGCCCGCTCAGCTCCAGACCGGCCTCGATGTTCCGTGCCAACGACGACTTGAACGCGGCGGGGTGCTCGGCGAGCAGCGGACCGTACGTGCCCGAGAACTGCACCGCCCGCAGGGTGCGGAACACCTCTTCCGCACCCGTCAGGTCCGGGCAGTCCGGCTCGACGATCGCACCGAGTTCCTCGAAGACCCGCGCCGCGGATTCGACGACCTCGCGCACCTCCCGCTGCACCGGCAGCGCCCCGCCCAGCTCGGGCACCGCACCGCCGAAGTCCGGCGTCCACGCCACTCGGAGCCCCCGCAGCTCGCGGGGTGGAAGTTCGGCGAAACCCACGCCGGGATCGCTCAGCGCGATGGGGCTGCGGGGATCCGGCCCGGCCAGCACCGACAGCAGCAGCGCGACATCGTCCACACTGCGCGCCATCGGCCCCTGCACGCCCATCGTCCCCCAGCCGTCGAGGGCGGGCCAGGACGGCACCCGTCCGGGCGAGGGCCGCAGCCCGACCACGTTGCAGAACGACGCCGGATTGCGCAGCGAACCGCCCATGTCGCTACCGTCCGCCAGCGGATGCAGACCACAGGCCAGCGCCGCCGCGGCCCCGCCGCTGCTGCCGCCCGCCGACCGGGACGGATCGTACGGGTTGCGGGTGGCCCCGAACAGGGTGTTGAAAGTATGTGAGCCCGCCGCGAATTCGGGCACGTTCGTCTTGCCCAGCGTGATCACCCCCGCCGCGTGCAGGCGCTCGATCACCAATTCGTCCGTGTCGGGCACATTCTCGGCCAGCAGCGGTGAGCCGAAGGTCGTACGAATCCCGGCCGTAGCGTGAGTATCTTTGTGCGCCATCGGAATCCCGTGCAGTGGCCCCACCGCCGCGCCGGCGGCCAGCCGCTCGTCGGCGGCCCGGGCCGACTCCAGCGCCCGCTCGGCGACCAGGGTCACGATCGCGTTCACGGCCGGGTTCATCCGCTCGATCCGCGCCAGATGCGCCCGCACGACCTCGGTCGACGACAGTTCCCGCGCCCGGACAGCCCGCGCCATCTCCCGAGCCGACAGGTAACACACCTCGTCGTGTTCGGCACTGTCCATCCGCACGCCTACCCTTCTACAGCCATCGGAGTCCGCCGATCGCGCCGGCTCTAGAGTCGGTAGTCGTAGGCCTTGGCGGTGGTCCTGAGCCCCTCGTCCTCCAGCAGGGCGCGCATCCCGGGCGGCAGTTCGTCGAACTTGCGCAGTTCACGCTCCCAGGTGGCGCCGAGATTGTGCACCTTGACACCGAAGACCGACAGGTCGAACCCACGCGGGTCCAGCGACGCGAATTCGCCGAGCTGCTGAGCGGTGCCCTCCGGATCCAGGATGTAGTCCTCATAGCGGAACGTCAGCACCGGCACCGAGGTGGTCTCCAGGAACGAGGACGCGACCCGCTTCCAGTGCTCGATCGCTTCCAGCGTCCGATGGGGCTTCCACCAGCCGGCGCGCTCCCATTCGTCCAGGCTGGACAGCACATCGCGCGGGTCACGCACCACGAACACCACCCGGGTGCCCGGCAGGAATTTCTGCAAAAATACACAGAACTCCTGGTCGTAGCGGACCTCCTTGAAACCCCACACCCGAGTGCCGGGCTTGCGGAAGATCCGGGCCATGAACACCCCGAACGCGTCGCTCATCACGACCGGCTGCGGCAGCAGGTTGGCCATGAATCCCTGATGCCCCCGCTCCGCGAACTCCTCGCGGGCGACATCCCCCACCCATTCGGTGTGCTCGACGAGGCGGCTGACGCCTTCGAGGATCCGCTGCACGTGGCCCTCCTGCTCACCCCAGATGAAGGCCTCCGGATGAGATGAGATCAACCGCTGCAATAACGTACTGCCGCTTCGTTGCCCGGGACCGAGCACTAGGAGTGGAGATGACACTCATGCGATATTACCCCGCGCCCAGAGCCCATCACCGCCGCTGACAGCATACCCCCAGAAACCACCCAGAAATGATCCCGCCGCAGCTCGAGCGGCGAAATCGGTGCGCCGGTAGCTCAGTACGCGCGTCCGAAGATCACCCGCTTTCCGTATACCGCCGGGGCCGCGCACCGCACGCACGCGCCCTGTGCCGCCTCGCCGTCCAGCGGGATGCAGCGCGGTGTCGCGGCGGTGATGGACTTGATCTCCTCCTCGCACGCACGGGCGCCGCAGTGCAGTGCCAGGGCCCAGCCCGTGGACACCGCGTCGGCGAAGTCGGTCCAGTCGTCGACCGTTCGCGTGTGCTCGTCGCGGAATTCGGTTGCCCGCGTGAGCAGATACGCCTGGAACTCGTCGAGGATCGCGGGCATCGTCTCGGGCAGCGAGCCGATCGGCACGGCCTGCTTTCCCTCGCCGCCGAGGCGTCGTACGAGCATCGCGGTGCCCGCCTCGAGATCCCGGGGGCCCAGTTCCAGCCGGATCGGTACGCCGCGCATCTCCCACTCGTTGTACTTGAATCCCGGTGTGAGTTGCGGACGGTCGTCGAGTTGGGTACGAATCCCCTTCGCACGCAACCGATTCGCCAGGTCACGGGCCGCCTCGGGCACGGCGGTGTCCGCACCGCGCACGATCGGCACGATCACCACCTGGTACGGCGCCAGGCGCGGCGGGAAAACCAGGCCCTTGTCGTCACCGTGGGTCATCACGATGCCGCCGATCATCCGGGTGCTCATGCCCCAGGATGTGGTGTGGCACAGCTCGTCTCGCCCCGCCTCGCCGGTGTAGCGGATATCGAAGGCCCGCGCGAAGTTGACGCCCATATAGTGCGAGGTGCCCGCCTGCAGAGCGCGGCCGTCGCGCATCATGCCCTCGATGGTGAACGTGGCCACCGCCCCCGCGAACCGCTCCCCCGGCGTCTTCTCCCCCGGAACGACCGGCAGCGCGGCCAGATCCCGGGCGACCTCGTGGTAGATGTCCAGTGCGAGCATGGTTTCCCGCCGCGCGTCGGCCTCGTCGACGTGCGCGGTATGTCCCTCCTGCCACAGGAATTCGGTGGTGCGCAGGAACATTCGCGGCCGCATCTCCCACCGCACCACGTTCGCCCACTGGTTCAGCAGCAGCGGCAGATCCCGGTGCGAGTCGATCCACTTGGCCATCATCTCGCCGATGATGGTTTCCGAGGTCGGCCGCACCACCAGCGGTTCCTCGAGCTCCTTGCCGCCGGCGTGGGTGACGACGGCCAATTCCGGCGCGAAGCCCTCGACGTGTTCGGCCTCGCGGCTCAGATAGCTCTGCGGGATCAGCAGCGGGAAATAGGCGTTCTCGTGTCCCGTTTCCTTGATGCGCCGATCCAGCTCGGCTTGCAGTTGCTCCCAGAGGCGATACCCGTACGGTCGAATGACCATGGTGCCTTTCGCCGGGCCTCGGTCCACGAGTCCGGCCTTGAAGACCACCTCGTTGTACCAGGCGGCGAAGTCTTCGCTCTGTGCGGTAACACCTCGTTCGTCCCGTGCCATGGCGCACAGGTTACTTGGATCACATCAACCAGCGCGAATGGGTTTCAATCCTCCACCCGCAGCGCCTGCCGGATGGTCAGGCGCTTACCCGTCTGCATGAGCGAGCGCCGGTAGACCTTCTCCGCCACCAGCACGATGCCGCAGGTCGTCGCGGCCATGACAAGCAGCGAGGGCACGGGCTCCCACCATGCGGCGCTGCCGTCGGCGACCCTGCCGGGCATGGTCACGATCGACGCGAAGGGCACATAGGACGCGACGACGCGGGCCGTACCCGTCAGGAAGATGCCCAGGAACAGGATGAGCAGCACCACCATGATCATCGGCGTCGCGGTGGACTGCAGATCCTCCGATCGAGTCGCCAGCGCACCCGCGACGGCGTACAGACCCGCCAGCGCCAGGAAGCCGACGACGAAGAAGACGATGAACCACCCTGCGGCCCCGGCGATCTGACCCACCTCGGAGCTGTGGCCGAGCGCGGTCAGCCCGATCAGCCCGACCGCGGCCAGCACCACCACCTGCGCCAGGGCCATGATCGTATTGCCCACCACCTTCCCGATCAGCAACTGCCGCAAAGGAATCGCACTGGCCAGGATCTCCACGATGCGGTTCTGCTTCTCCTCGACCACGCTCTGCGCGATGGACATGCCGAACAGCATCGCCGAAATGTAGAACAGGATGGCGAAGATCAGGCCGACGAACTTGGCCAGGGACGGATCGAGCGGACTGGATTCGAGCAGCGAATAGCTCACCGCGCTGCCCCGGGACAGTGCGGCGATGGAGGTTCCGGCGGCAATGGCGTTGCGCTGCATGGTGAGTTGGGTGACCGCGGCGGTGAAGTAGATTTCGGCGTTGTCATCCTTGGTGGTCTTGCCGACCAGCCGCCACCCTCCCGACGCGGTCGGCAGCAGACCGACATCGGACGATCCGGCGCGGACTCGCTGCTCCACGGCGGCCTGGTCGGCGACCGTCTGCGCGGTGAACGCGACCTTCTTGTGCGCGGCCTCGGCCAGGCTTCCGGCCGCCTGGACCACCTGTGCGGCCCCGGGGCCGGTGGCCGCGACCGTGACGGTCGTGGTGCGATTGGTGATGAACCCGCTGACCGTGAACGAGATCGCGATCGCCGCCACCATCAGCACCGTGGAGATCAGGAAGCCGCGATCGCGCAGCTTCACCAGGATCTCGCGCTGCATCACGATGCGCCACGCGCCGCGAGTCGCGGATTCGGTGGTCCCCCTGGGTGTTTCGTTCACAACTCCCCCTTGCTGGTGCTCGGCCACGCGCGTTTCTGTGCGCTCGGCTGTACTCACGCGGTCACCTCCCGATAGATCTCGGACACCGACGGCCGCACCTCGGCGAACTCGCGCACCGACCCGCGCCGCAACGCCTCGGTGAGCAACTCGTCGGTACTGGCGCCGGACAGCTCCAGCAGGACGCCCGACCCGTTGGCCGATACGACATCGACCCCGGGAAATCGGTCGAGCCAGTCCGTATGCCCGGCATCCCCGTCCACCACGAGCCGGTACCGCAGTTTCCCGGACGCCCGCAGCTCGGCCACCGACCCCTGCGCGACGACCTTCCCGCGCGCGAGGATCACCAGCCGATCACATAGCCGCTCGACCAGATCGAGCTGATGGGAGGAGAACAGCACCGGCACGCCCTGTGTGGTGAATTCCCGCAGCAGCTCGGCCATGGCGTCGACCGCGGCCGGATCCAACCCGGAGAACGGCTCGTCCAGGATCAGCGCCACCGGCTCGGCGATCACCGCCGCGGCGATCTGCACGCGCTGCTGATTGCCCAGCGACAGCGACTCCAGCCTGTCCTTGGCGCGGGCGCCGAGTTCGAATCGATCCAGCAGCTCCCCGGCCCGCCGCCGGGCCGCGGCGGCCGGCACGCCGCGCAGCCGCGCCAGATAGACCAACTGGTCCAGCACAGGCTGTTTCGGATATAGGCCGCGCTCCTCCGGCATATAGCCGAAGGCGCGCCGATCCACGGCGGTCACCGGCCGGCCGTCCCAGCGCACCTCACCGCCGTGCAGGGCAAGCACTCCCATGATCATCCGCATGGTCGTGGTCTTACCCGCGCCGTTACCGCCGACGAATCCGGTCATCGCCCCGGCGCGGACCTCGAACGACACATCGTCCACGGCCACGGCGTCGCCGAACCGGCGCACAAGATGAACAAGCTCCAGCATCGAATCCCCTGCCTCCCGACTGTGCCGATCGTTACCGATGCGGTCGGAAGTAGCCCAACTTGCAGGTCTAAAGGCTGTGTACTCGGGCTACTTTCGACCGCATCGGTAATTGCCCCGAGACTACCGATCACGCGGGCCGCACGTGGGTCCATACGCGGTGCGTCGCGCAGACGGATTACTTCACGCGGCCGGTTGCGCGGGCGGCCCCGCCGGAACCGGCGGCCAGATATCGGGTTTGATCTGGGCCGGTTTGTAGTTCGGGTCGATATCCCAGTCCACCCGCACGCCCACCCACGCCTTGGGCCGTTCGAAGTGCGTCTCCACGGCCGCGAAACGGGTCCGCCGGAAGGTGATCTCGCCGAAGAAATCGCCACCGGAGAAATCGGTCTCCCGGCCCTCGAACACGACGTTGTCGAACGACACCGCGCCGTGGAACTCCGCGCCGGAGAAATCGGTGCCCTGTGTGGGACTGCGCCGCCAGCGCGTGCGGGTCCCGAATCGCGCGCCGTCGAATACGATTCGCGCGGCGTGCAGCTGAGCATTGGCGAACGATATCTGCGCGCCGTCGAATTCCGCGCCGTCGAACCGCACGGCCTCGCCATCGAATACCGCGGCGTCGAATTCGGTGCGCTCGGTGAGGAATTTGGTGTCGGCGAACGAGGTCCGCTCGCCGCGGAACGACACCCCGTCGAACGACACCCGTGGCCCCCGGAACACCGCGCCCTCGAATCCCACGCGCGATTCGAATACCGCGCCGTCGAATCGCAGGTCCATGGCACGCCACTCCGAGCGGGCCAGCTCGGTCGGCGCGAACTCGGTGTTCCGGAACAAGGTCGTCTCGCCGCGGAATACGCAACTGCGGAAGGAGACGTACTGTCCGGTGAACCGGGTGTACTCGAACGTCGTCGCCCGGTCGCCGATGAATTCCGCGCGGGCGAAATACGTGCGCTCACCGGCGAAAACGGCGTACCGGAAGTCCGAATCCTCCAGCACCGCATCGGCGAAGTCGAAATTCCGGTCCGACCAGGACACCCCGGCCGACGGGCGAACATGCGCCACGATCACGTCGAGGATGGACCGGCGGACCTCACGTTCGTTCTGCCGCAACTGGTATCGCACCTCGAGCTTGGCGCCCTCGTTCTCGCTCGTCTCGGTGCGCGAGACGAGATGATTGGCCCCGGCAGCGGGGTCGTACGGCAGCCGCAGATATCCGCAGAGCACATCGATGCATTGCTGGCGCCGGCCCGGGGCGCCGAATTCATCCGCGACACCCGCCATCGCGTACACACCGGCGATCCGCACGGCCACATCGGCGTCGCCGAGTTGTTTCGCCGCCGCCCCGAACAGTTCGGCGAACCTGCCGCGCTCGGTGTCACGCTGCCGCCGATACGCGACGACCAGCGCGACCGCGCCGCCCACCCCGGCGGCCACCGACAGCGCGATTCTGGTCAGTTCCACCTGATCGGGCGCCTGAGCCTTCGCCCCCAGCAGAATCCACAGCACCCACCAGCTGACACCCGCGATGGCCAGCCCGCCGAGCACCACGGATATCACCGAGAGCAGCAGTGCGGAACGCTGAACTCTGCCTCTGAAACGCTCTCGAAGTCTCCCCCGCCAAACCACAGCTCTGAACGCCTAACTCGTCACATGATCCGATAGACCGACAACTGTCGACAGCGTACTGGCTCAGGCCCTTGTCCGGCTCCCCCGCAGGCCGATCACCGCGGCGCCCGTGCAGGCCAGGGCCACCACGACGACGAACCAGGGGAACACCGTGCTCAGCGCCCACCGCGTCGCCGCCCACCCCGCGATCACGGTCGGCAGGGCCATAGCCGTGTAGGCCAGCAGGTAGTAGGCGGACATGGTCTCGCCCCGCTTATGTTGCGGCACAACGTTGGACAAATGCCGCAGCGAGCCCCCGAAGCCGAGACCGAAGGTCGCGCCGAGCAGCACACCGGCCACCAGCACCAGAACCCAGTTGTGTGTCGCCAGCGCCGGAATGGTCAGCAGCAGCGTCACGGCCATCCCGATGTCGCCGCCGATGGCCGCGCGCCGGGCCGGGATCCGGGTGGCGAACAGCTGCACGAGCGCGGCGGTGGTCGCCGTGGCCGCCACGACCGCACCGCCGAACACCAGGTTGTGCACGCCGGTTTTGGCCGCGGCCAGCGACGGATACAGCGACAGCAGCACGCCCAGCACCGACCAGGCGGCCATCACACCCAGCGCCGAGAACCAGAAGTCGCCCCGGATCTCCTGCGGCACGGCCGGTTTCGCGATCCGGATGGGCCCGGCCACCCGGGCGGTGTGCGGTTCGCGCATGGCCAGCACGCCGATGCCGATCAGCAGGCACAGGACCGTGATCACCAGGTACGGCGTGCGCAGCGGATGCGGCACGTACTGCGCCAGCAGCGCCGACCCCAGAATCGCCACCGCCATACCGACATTGAACGCGACACCGCTGAGTTGTCCGGTCCGTGCACCGTGTTTCGGCTTCAGGTCCAGCAGCGCCGCGGCCCCCGCGACGACCGTGGAGCCGACCGCGAGCCCGTGCAGCGCCCGCGCCACCAGCAGCATCGCCACATTGTCCGCGAACAGGAACACCACCAGGCCCGCGATCATGGTCACGAACGCGCCGAGCAACACCGGCTTGCGTCCCACCACGTCCGAGATCCGCCCGGACACCAGCACCGCGACCAGCGCGGCGAGGGCGTAGACGGCGAACACGATCGTGGTCGTCAGCGACGAGAAGTGCCATTGCTTCTGGTAGAGGCCGTACAGCGGCGCGGGTGCGCCGGAGACCCCGAGCGCCACGCCGGTGGCCAGCAGGATCAAGGCGTAGGCCCAGGGCTGAGTGGGGCGTGCCGTGATGGCGCCGGGCGCCGAGGCTGTCGCCGTAGTCACTGCCATCGCTATCTCCCGATCAGGTAAGTTTGATTACGATCGAACTGAACGACCGTAGCGAGGGTTTGATTCCCATCGAACCCGAAGTGAGGTAGATCATGACGGATACCAAGGCGCCGAAGGTGGAATTTCACCCGGTCGGCACGGTTCAGGACGTCCTGGCGGCCCTGCACGATCCCGTGCGCCTGGAGATGGTGCGCCGGCTGGCCAATGCGGGCACCGCCCAACGCTGCGGCACCCTGTACGACACGATCAACAAGTCGACCGCGACCCACCACCTGAAGACCCTGCGCGAGGCCGGGCTCACCGAACGCATCGTCGACGACGGCCAGGTCTACGCCCGCCTGCGCCGCATCGAGGTCGACAAGGTTCTCCCCGGTCTGCTCGACTCGATCGTCTCCGCCGCCAATCGCGCACACGGAGACTGATTCCCGCCGTACGAGGGCCGCGCGGGCATGTCCGTGAACCGCGGCGCACCAGTCCGCTCCGCTAGGTTGTTGCGGTGACCCGAACCGATATTCGAGAGACCGGTATGCGAGCGGCGAGAGTCTTTTCGGTTGTGGCGGCCCTGATCCTGGCCGGGTGCGGCACGTCCGGCACATCCTCCGACAAGGCCGAGAGCGCGGGAGCGCTGATCTCGCAGCGTCAGCTGAGCAACCTCGATCCGAGTCTCACGGCGGCCGGCTCCTCGGCCACCTACATCCGCTATCGGTCGACCGCACCGGATGGACAGCCCATCGAGGTGTCGGGCGCGGTGTTCGTGCCCGGCGGTACGGCTCCCGCCGGCGGGTGGCCGGTGATCGCACTCGCGCACGGCACCTCGGGTGTGGCCGGCAAGTGCGCGCCCACCAATTCCCCCACCCTGTTCGGCAACGCTCCGGCCGTATCCGAGCTACTGGCCGGGCGCCGAGCCGTGGTGATGACCAATTATCAGGGCTTGGACGGTCCGGGCAAGGCCCCTTACGTGGACAGCGCCTCGTCCGGTGACGACGTCCTCGACTCGGTCCGCGCCGCCCACCACACCGGCCTGCCGCTGGCCCCGGACACCGTCCTCGTCGGTGTCTCCCAGGGTGGGCGAGCCGCGGAATCGGCCGCCGAGACCGCGAAAACCTATGCCCCCGATGTAAAGATCCGGGGTGTCCTGCTGCTGTCCCCCGCGCTGAGTCTGCCCTTCGTCGAGGCCGTCCGCAGCGAAAAGCTCAACGCCCCGGACCAATACCTCATCTCGCCGTACCTGGTCGAGGCCGTGCGCTACGCCGACCCCGCCTATCGCTACGACCAGATCCTGCACGGCGACCTCCTGGCAGCCGCACCGCAACTGGAATCCCAGTGCACCGGCGACACGACCCCCGCCCAGATCGCCCTCGCCACGGCAGCCACCCCCGCCGAGGTCCACTTCGTCGACGATGCCGCCGCGAAACCCTTCTCCGACTTCGAATCCCACAACAACCTCCCCAAACAGGCCACCGCCTACCCCACCTACATCGTCCGCGGCGCGAACGACGTCCTGGTGGACACCGCCTGGTCCACCGCCGCGATCGCCGAGATGTGCGCCCTGGGCACCCCGGTACACGACCTGGTCGTCCCCGGCGGGCACTCCGCACCGACCGGCGCCGCGAGCCAGTGGGCGTCCTGGATCGCAGACCTGTTCGCGGGCAACCCCTTCCAATCGACCTGCCCCCATTGACGGTTGCCCACGGCCGAGGTCATTCGGCCGGGTCGTTCCCACCGGGAATCCCACCTGGACGCGGTAGTCTTCGAAACCGATGACTCCTATCGACGAACACTGGAATCAGCTCCGCGAGTTGATTACTCGTAGCGCTCGATCGACCGGCCACTGGACACTGTCCTGCGTGGACCCCGACGGCATGCCGACCATCACACCCGTAGGCACGGTTTTCGTCCGCGACACCCCCGGCGCGTACTACTTCGACCAGTACACCAGCGCGTTAGCCCGCAACCTCGACGCCGATCCCCGCATCTGCATGATGGCGGTGAACAGCGGATCCCTGTTCTGGCTGCGCGCTCTGCTCCGATCCCGCTTCCCCACACCGCCCGGCATCCGCCTCTACGGCACCGCGGGCCCGCGACGCGAGGCGACCCCGGACGAACTCGCCCGGGTCCGTGCCCGCGTCCGTCCGATGCGTCTGCTCCCCGGCGCTCGCTTGCTCTGGTCCGACTTCACCCACGTCCGCGACCTGACCTTCACCCACTTCCGGCTCGTCCGCTACCCGATGATGATGCCGTCGGGCTGGCCGGCCGATGACGATCCCACAACCTCCGCGGGCTGAGAACGGGACGGCCGGTTTCACCTCGTGTCGGCAGTACGCCACTATTGGCTCATGACGGATATGCCCTCTTTGTTCACGCTCGACGACGCCGGACGGTACGTGCCGCAGAAGTGGGCATTCGGCCGATGGGGAGCGGACATGCTCAACGGGCCCGCCATTTGCGCCGCCGCGGCGCGCACCCTCGATCGTGACCACGGCCGGCCCGGCTTCATCCCGGCACGATTCACGATCGATCTGTTCAAGGCGGCGAAGGGGCGGCCACTCGAGGTGCACACCGAGGTGGTTCGCGCGGGCGGGCGGATTCACATCTCCTCGGCCAGCATCCGCCAGGGCGATATCGAGGTCGCGCAGGCCCGCCTGGTCCAGTTGCGGGCTACCGATGCGCCGCCCGGTCAGGAGTGGCATTCGGACCACCCGCTGGATCCGCCCGCCGACGCGGGCCTGGACTGGTGGTATCGCAGTGAGCACGACTGGTCGAACACCATCGGCGACCATCAGAACGCCGGGCGCAAGAGCCTGTGGACGGTGCCACTGGGCGTGGTGGAGGACGAGGAGCGCAGCCCGTTCGTCGAGACCATCATCGCCGCGGAAGCCACCAGCCTGGTGACCAACTGGGGTTCGCAGGGCGTCGGCTACATCAACGCGGATCTCACCGTGGCACTGGACCGCCTGCCCGTCGGGGATCGCATCGGCCTGCGCGCCGAGAGCCATCTGACCGCCAACGGCGTATCCGTCGGCACGGCAACGCTATTCGATTCGAGCGGGCCGATCGGCACCGGAATGGTCACCAGCCTCGGCAATGCCGCCGCCCAGCTCGACTTCTCCCAGGGCTGATCGCACCACCGGCGTCTGTTCAGGTGAGGCCGAGCGCGTGCGCGGCCCTCTCGCGGGCGGCCCGGCGGTCGGTCTTTCCACCGGGGCCGACCTCCAGATGCGTGACCGGAACGACATACTCGGGCAGGTATTCCCGGCTGGTTCCCTCGCTTTCGAGCCAGCCCGCAAGGGATTTCGTGTCCAGGTGCGTGCCCGCGGCGAGAACCACCACCGCACAGACGCGTTCGCCGAAGATCGGATCGGGCACGCCGACGACCGCGACGTCGCTGACCGCGGCGTGGCCGCGCACCAGCTCCTCGATCTCCACGATGGAGATGTTCTTGCCGCCCCGGATGATGAAATCCGCTGTGCGCCCGACGACTCGGACCCGGCCCGCCTCGTCGACCTCGACGATGTCGCCCAGCAGTATCCAGCCATCCTCGGTATATAGCTCGGCATTCGCGGCAGGATCGTCCCAGTAACCCGCGGAGGTGAGCGGCCCGCGCACCGCGGGCCGCCCACGCCGGACCGGTCCGGCGCAGTCGGCCCCGGACTCGTCGAGGATGCGGACGTGCATCGACTCCAGGACGTGCCCGCAGGTGCGCAGGCGGGTCTCCGCGTCGTCCTCGACGGTGGTCCGGCTCACCGCGCCCGACTCGTTGGATCCGTAGAACTGCAGAACCTTCGCCCCCGTGCGCTGTTCGAACGCCGCGGCGTCGCGATAGGGCACGAGCTCACCTCCGGTGTACAGGACCCGCAGGCTCGACAGATCGCGTCCGCGCGCCGATTCCGAATGCAGCAGCATCTTGAATTGCGTACTGACACAGCACAGTACGGTGACCTTTTCGCGTTCGATCAGCATCGCGGTCTCTGCCGCGTCGAACCGTGGTGTCACGGTGACCGAGATGCCGAGGAGAGCCGGCAGGAAGTGCGCCGACCACAGGCCGAACCCGAACGGGGCGGGCACGACCGAGCACAGGACGTCGTCCGGGCCGATCCGCCCGCCCACCATCGCCTCACGCGCGAACTCGATCCACCGTCGTTCGCTGTGGGTCACCACCTTCGGCAGCCCGGTCGTGCCCGAGGTCGAGTTCAGGATCGTGATATCCGCGGTGCTGAAATGCCCGCCGGTCCCGTCGGAATCCGCCGCCCCCAGCCGGTGCCGGATGATGACGTCCGACTCCTCGTCGAGCACAACGACATCCGCCGCCTCGACGCCGTGCTCCCGCAACTCGTCGACGAGTTCACGCCACGACCGCCCGCGTATCGAGCCCACGGTGATCAGGGTCCGAGCCCCGGCACGCCCCATGATGTGCGCGATCTCCCGCACGCCGGACCGGACGGCGATGCCCACGGCGACGCGGCCCGCGCGATGGCATCCGCACAGCGCGGCGTGGACGACGGCCGTATCGGGCAGCACCAACGCCACGCGAGAGGAGGCGCCCTCGCGCAGTTCCGCGGCGACGGCGTCGGCCATGTGGTCGTACTCGCGCCATGTCGTCGTTCGCTCGGCGGTCAGGAACGCGGGATCGCCGGGCATCCGCCGCGCCCACTCCCGGACGATCTCGCTGATCGGCAGGTCCTCGAACTCCCCGGGTGCGCCGGCGAACCCGCCCGGGCGGATCGCATGCCCGGGCGGCTGACTGTCGGTCATCACCATCGCCTCGTTCCCGCCGACGCCGCATCGACGGCCGTCCAGCGCCCGTCCGGTCCGCGAACTTCGCACGATACCGCCCGGCGAAAATTCATGATCGATGTGATGACCGAACAGCGTGATCTACGGTCGGCTGCCGATCGTCTGAGCCAGGAACGGCCAGGAGCGGTGCAGCTCATCCTCCCAGTAACCCCACGAATGAGTGCCTACCGGCGGAAAGTCCGTCACCACGGGGATGTTCAACTCGTGCAGCCGGTTCGTCAAGTTCACCGTGCAATAGTGGGCGGCCGCCTCGATAGGTCCGCCGACGAAGATCTGCGCCGGCAGCGGACCGGGACCCCATGCCCGCCGGTCGAACGGGGTGTCGTGCGGCGCGGCGGGGATGCCGGTGCCCGCGCTCAGATAGATGGGAGTCCCACGCAATCGCGCCGCGTTCACCAGCGGATCGTTGGCCCGCCACAGCGGTCCGTCGAGCGGCCCCCACATATTCTCGACACTCTGCGCATGACTCCAGTTCTCCACCGTGATTCGGATGGCCTCCTGGCCGATGGGGTCCGAGGCCTGCGCGCAACCACTGTAGGACGCGACGCTTTTCCAGAAACCGGGCTTGGCGATGGCCAGGTTCAGCACCGAGGTGCCGCTCATGGACAGCCCGGCGGCAGCGCGATTCCCGTTGGCCCTCAGATACTTCTCCACGACCGGCGGCAGCTCCTCGTTGAGAAAGGTCTGCCACTTGTTGCGGCCCAGGACCGGGTCGTCACGAATCCAATCGGTGTAGTACGAGCCGCCACCACCGAACGGCGTCACGACGTTGACGTCCTTGCTGTGCAGGAAATCGAACGCGTCGGTCTGCGTGTCCCATCCGGTCTGCCCCGGCCCACCCTGCGAGCCGTTGAGCAGGTAGACCGTCGGCCGCGAGGGGTCCGCGGCCGGAACCACCTGTACGGGAATCGCCCGGTTCATGGCCGGCGAGAACACCATGATCGTCTGATAGCGGCCGCCCATATCCTGAGTCCGGACGATATGGGCCGTATCGGGCGCCGCGACGGCCACGCTCGCCGCGCCGGCCAGATCGGCGGCGGCCAGCGCGCCGACCAGCACCCAGCGCATCGTGGACATCCGCTTCCATCGCCTTCTTCTCACAGTCGAAGCCCTCTCGCGTACAGGTTGTCGAACACTGTTTGTCGAACACTGTCGGACGGGGTTTCGTTCTGCGATCGGCACCGGTTTGGTCCGAGTACGGTGAAGTTACTCCACCATCCTGCGCACCGAGATCGGCAGTTCCCGCGTGCGCCGGTACGGGCCGGCGACCGACACCGCGAACGGCCGGGACAGCAGCTTGCGCGCCACGGCCGACACCTCCTCGGTGGTGACCGCGTCGATGCGGGCCAGGGTCTCCGAGACGCTGCGGTGGTTGCCGTAGCTCAGTTCGCTGCGGCCGATCCGGTTCATCCGCGAACCCGAATCCTCCAGTCCCAGCACCAGTCCACCGCGCAGTGAGCCCTTGGCCCGGGCGCATTCGGCGTCGGTGATGCCGTCCGCGGCAACCTCTTCCAGCACATCCCGCGCCAAACTCGCCACCTGCCCGAGGTTTTCGGGCTGACAGCCGAGATAGACCGAGAACGCGCCGGTGTCGGCGAAGGTGTCGACGCTCGAGTACACCGAGTACGCCAGCCCACGCTCCTCCCGGATGCGCTGGAACAGCCGCGAACTCAGCCCGCCGCCCACCACCGTGTTCAGCACCGACAGTGGCCATCGCTTCTCGCCCTCGTGCCGCCCGAACGCGCGCACCCCGAACACCAGATGCGACTGCTCGCTCTCGCGGCCGATCCACTGCAGCTGCGGCGCGCTGTGCGTGCGGAACTTGCCCTCGCGCCGCGGCGCGGGATCCCTGGTCGGGTCCAGGCGATCGGCGAACGCCCGGTACACCAGTTCGACCGTGTGCTCATGGTCGATGTTGCCCGCGACCGCGATGACCATCCGGTCCGGACGGTAGCGGCGCAGATGGAATCCGCGCAGCTGCGCGGCGGTCATCGCCTCGATCGACTCGACGGTGCCGATCACCGGCCGGCCGACCGGATGATCACCGAACAGCGCCGAGAGGAACGAGTCGCCGACCATATCCTCCGGATCGTCGTCGCGCATCGAGATCTCCTCGAGCACCACCTGGCGCTCGACCGAGACGTCCTCCGCACGGCACAGGCCGTTCAGCACGACGTCGGACACCATATCCACCGCCAGCGGCAGATCCTCGTCCAGGACGTGCGCGTAGTAGCAGGTCTGCTCCTTGGCGGTGAACGCGTTCAGCTCACCGCCGACCGCGTCCATCGCCTGCGCGATATCCAGCGCCGAGCGCGTCGGCGTGGCCTTGAACAGCAGATGTTCCAGGAAATGCGCGGCACCGGCCACCGAAGGCCCCTCGTCGCGCGATCCGACGCCCACCCATACTCCGATGGAGGCCGATCGCACCCCCGGCACATGTTCCGTGACGACCCGCAATCCGCCGGGCAAGACGCTCCGTCGCACGCCGCTGTCGGCCAGCGGCGCATCCACGGCGGACTTCAGGAGCGACGAACCCCCTCGCTCGCCGGAGAGCAAGGGGGTTGCCGAACTCGAGCTCTTTTTCGTCACACGAGAATATTTACTCGGCACCGGCCTCTACCGCAGCAGTGTTGTCGGACGGGGATGCGGAAGCGGAGGAAACGGATGTGTCTGCTGTGTCTTCGTCCTCGACCGGGACCAACGAGATCTTGCCCCGGTTGTCGATGTCGGCGATCTCCACGCGCAGCTTGTCGCCGACGTTCACCACGTCCTCGACCTTGCCGACCCGCTTGCCGTTGCCCAGCTTCGAGATGTGCACCAGACCGTCGCGACCCGGCAGCAGCGAGACGAACGCGCCGAAGGCGGTGGTCTTGACGACCGTGCCCAGGAAGCGCTCGCCGACCTTCGGCAGCTGCGGGTTGGCGATCGCGTTGATCGCGTCGATCGCGGCCTGCGCCGACGGGCCGTCGGTCGCGCCGACGAAGACCGTGCCGTCGTCCTCGATGGAGATGTTGGCGCCGGTGTCCTCGGTGATCTGGTTGATGACCTTGCCCTTGGGCCCGATCACCTCGCCGATCTTGTCGACCGGGATCTTGATCGCGGTGACGCGCGGCGCGTACGGGCTCATCTCGTCCGGGGAGGCGATGGCCTCGGCCATCACGTCCAGGATGGTCAGGCGCGCGTCGCGGGCCTGGGTGAGCGCACCCGCGAGGACCTTGGACGGGATGCCGTCGAGCTTGGTGTCCAACTGCAGCGCGGTGACGAACTCACGGGTGCCTGCGCACTTGAAGTCCATGTCGCCGAAGGCATCTTCCGCGCCCAGGATGTCGGTCAGTGCGACATAACGGGTTTCGGAGGCGCCCGCCTCGTTGGTGACCTGATCGGAGACCAGGCCCATCGCGATGCCCGCGACCGGAGCCTTCAGCGGCACACCGGCGTTCAGCAGCGACAGCGTCGAGGCGCAGACCGAGCCCATCGAGGTGGAACCGTTGGAGCTCAACGCCTCCGAGACCTGGCGGATGGCGTACGGGAACTCCTCCTGCGAGGGCAGCACCGGGATCAGCGCGCGCTCGGCGAGGGCGCCGTGGCCGATCTCGCGCCGCTTCGGCGAACCGACGCGGCCGGTCTCGCCGGTGGAGAACGGCGGGAAGTTGTAGTGGTGCATATAACGCTTGGAGGTCTCCGGGCCGAGCGAGTCGACCTGCTGGGCCATCTTCACCATGTCGAGGGTGGTGACGCCCAGGATCTGGGTCTCGCCACGCTCGAACAGCGCCGAGCCGTGCGCCCGCGGCACGACCGCGACCTCGGCGGACAGCGCGCGAATATCCTTCAGGCCGCGGCCGTCGATGCGGAAGCCGTCGGTCAGGATGCGCTGGCGCACAAGCTTCTTGGTAACCGAGCGGAACGCCGCGCCGATCTCCTTCTCGCGACCCTCGAAATCGCCGGAGAGACTGGACAGGACCGCGAGCTTGATCTCGTCGGTCTTCTCGTCGCGCTCCTGCTTGCCCGGGATGGACAGCGCCTCGTTCAGCTCGCGCTTCGCGGTGCCCTCGACGGCGGTGTACACATCCTCGCCGTAGGGCGGGAAGAGCGGGAACTCCTCGGTCGGCTTGGCGGCCAGCGTCGCCAGGTCCTGCTGCGCGCGGCACAGCCGGGCGATGAACGGCTTGGCGGCCTCGAGGCCCTCGGCCACAACGGTTTCCGTCGGGGCCTGCGCGCCGTCGGCGACCAGGGCGATGACCTTGTCGGTGGCCTCGGCCTCGACCATCATGATCGCGACGTCACCGTCGACCACGCGGCCGGCGACGACCATGTCGAAGACGGCGTTCTCGAGCTGCTCGTTGGTCGGGAAGGCAACCCATTGACCGTCTATCAGCGCGACGCGCACGCCGCCGACCGGACCCGAGAACGGCAGTCCCGAAATCTGGGTCGACGCCGAGGCCGCGTTGATCGCGACCACGTCGTAGAGATCATTGGGATCCAGCGACATGATCGTGACGACGACCTGGATCTCGTTGCGCAGGCCGTCCACGAACGACGGGCGCAGCGGCCGGTCGATCAGGCGGCAGGTCAGGATCGCATCGGTGGAGGGGCGGCCCTCGCGACGGAAGAACGAGCCGGGGATGCGACCCGCGGCGTACATGCGCTCCTCGACGTCCACCGTGAGCGGGAAGAAGTCGAACTGGTCCTTGGGGTGCTTACCGGCCGTGGTGGCCGACAGCAGCATGGTCTCGTCGTCCAGGTAGGCGACGACCGCACCGGCGGCCTGCTTGGCGAGGCGCCCGGTCTCGAAACGGACGGTGCGGGTGCCGTAGGACCCGTTGTCGATCAGCGCGACCGATTCGAATACGCCGGGTTCGACCTCTACGGCGGAACTGTTCACTGTGTCTGTCATTACTCTTGTCTCAACCTCTCGTCTTCGCCGGATCCAGCGCTGACCAGCGCGATCCAGCTATGTAGTTCCCAGTCTGCGCTGGGATTGCCGTACCCGGGTACGGGCGCACGGCAGCCCTCCTGGCTGCTGAGCGCACACCCGACCGTTCCCCCTTTGGGGCGGTGCCTATGAAAAAAGAGATGGCGACGCGGAGGCGGTCATCGATCGAAGCCCAGCGGCGCAGATTCCTGCTCCCGAAAGGCCACTACCGAAGACCGACGCCACGCGGTCGGGTGCATACGGCTGTGCGGCTATGCCGCGGGCGGAACCACCTGGTCCCGCATACACGACTAGCCGACGAGGAGATTCTAATGCTCCCCGTCGGCTGCCATGTCAACCGGCTCTCGTGTGTCTGCTTATCGACGCAGGCCCAGACGCTCGATCAGCGAGCGGTAACGCCCGATGTCCTTGGCCTGCAGGTACTTCGACAGGCGACGACGCCGACCGATCAGGGCCAGCAGGCCGTGCCGGGTGTGGTGGTCGTGCTTGTGCACCTTCAGGTGCTCGGTGAGGTCGGAAATCCGCTTGGACAGCAGCGCGATCTGGGCCTCCGGCGAACCGGTGTCCTTCTCGTGCAGGCCGTACTCCTTGAGTATGGCCGACTTCTGCTCGGTGGTCAGAGCCACGTATTCACTCCTGATATCTCAGTCCGCGCTCGAGGATCCGGGACTCCCGGGCGGGCGCCACCACGGACCGCAGCAAACCCGACGAGCCAGCTTACATGCGTGCTCCGGGCGGTCCGAATCGGGCTAGTCGGAGGCGCCGAGGGTCGTGCGCGTGCGTTCCACGTCGCGCCCGATCTCGGCGGTCAATTCCTCGATCGAGTCGAACTTGCGCATCCCGCGCAGGTGCTCGACGAAGTCCACCGCCACGTGCTGGCCGTACAGATCGGCCTCGGTGTCCAGAACGAACGCCTCGACCGTGCGGGTGCGCCCGGAGAACGTCGGGTTGGTACCGACGGAGATCGCGGCCATCATGCGCTTGCCGGGTTCGGTGGTGCCGATGGTCTTTCCCGGGGTCAGCACGGTGAACCAGCCCGCGTATACACCGTCGGCGGGAATCGCCGCGTACATGGGCGGCGCCACGTTCGCGGTCGGATAGCCCAGATCGCGCCCGCGACCGTCGCCGTGCACGATGACGCCCTCGAGCCGGTGCGGGCGGCCCAGCGCGTCGGCCGCCGCGGCCATGTCACCGGCGTCGACGCAGGCGCGGATATAGGTGGAGGAGAAGGTGACCGCGTGTTCGCCGACCAGATGCACGCCGTCGACCTCGAAGCCCCAGCGAGCGCCCAGTTGCTGCATCGTCGCCACGGTGCCCGCGGCCTTCTTGCCGAAGGTGAAGTTGTCGCCGACCACGACCTCGCTGACGTGCAGCTTCTCCACCAGCAGGTCATGCACGTAGCGCGAGGGGGTGAGCTTCATGAACTCGTGTGTGAACGGCATTACCAGGAACACGTCGATGCCCAGCTCCTCGACCAGTTCCGCGCGCCGGGTCAGCGTGGTCAGCTGCGCGGGGTGCGAACCGGGACGCACGACCTCCATCGGATGCGGATCGAAGGTCATCAGCACCGAGGGGACCCCGCGCAGAGCCGCGGACTTCACCGCCCGGCTGATCAGCTGGGCATGACCTCGGTGCACGCCGTCGAAGACCCCGATCGTGAGCACACACCGGCCCCAATCCGCGGGCATTTCCTCGAGACTTCGCCATCTCTGCACACCCGGCAGCCTACGCAAGTCCGGCCCCGCCCAGCATGTGCGGTGTGGATGTTCACTTCCAGCGTGGGACGCGGTTTCGCGCACGGCCACACCCGTGTCATTTCGACACGCACTCTCTTCACCGATGTGGGAAACAAGGCCGGCTTTGCATAAGCTCGAAACGTGCCCGGAAAACGCGATATCGCTACGCGACGTGAACTCGCCGACCTCTCCGTGCCGCACGAATCCACCGCTGGACCGACCGGGGTGGCGAGTATCGCGCCCGTCCTGTCCTCGGTAGCCCAGGACTATCTGAAAGTCATCTGGACCGCGCAGGAGTGGTCACAGGAGAAGGTGTCGACCAAGCTGCTGGCCGAACGCATGGGTGTCTCGGCGTCCACGGTGTCCGAGGCCGTGCGCAAGCTTGCCGACCAGGGCCTGGTGGAGCACGCCCGGTACGGTTCGATCACCCTCACCGAGGACGGCCGCCGCGGCGCCATCGTCATGGTGCGCCGCCATCGACTACTGGAGACCTTCCTGGTCTCCGAACTCGGCTACGCCTGGGACGAGGTGCACGACGAGGCAGAGGTCCTCGAACACGCGGTCTCCGAAACCCTCATCGAGCGCATCGACGCCAAACTCGGCCACCCCGACCGCGACCCGCACGGCGACCCCATCCCGTCGGTGGACGGCGCGGTACCCACACCTCCCGCCCGTCAGCTCAGCGATTTCCAGGCCGGCGAGGTCGGCCGCGTCGCCCGAATCTCCGATTTCGACCCCGCGATGCTGCGCTACTTCGACTCGGTCGGCATCGCCCTGGACACCCCGATCATGGTCGTGGAACGCCGCGATTTCGCGGGCACCATCGCGGTACGCATCGGCGACAACACCCTCGACCTGGGAAGCCCTGCGGCCGAGGCGATCTGGCTCGCGGTGTGAGCCGGGCCGCACAGGCCGGGTGAGGTCGGCGAGCCGTCCGCACGAAACATCCTGACGCCCCAGCACGACATACCGATCATGATCCGTCGAACCACCGCCGCCCTCTTGGGCGTGGTCGCCACATTCTGCGTGATCGGCTCGGTCTCCGCCGAGCCCATGATCCCGGCGCCTCATCCGAGAAGAACCTCCGCAGGGTCTGCTCGACGTCCGCCGTCGCCAGTGGCGTGTAGGCGTTTGCGGCGGCGATCTTCTCCGCCTTGCGGT
>NZ_JAGPOX010000114.1 GCF_019038435.1 Nocardia alni | reverse complement strand
GTGTGGGGGTGGGCGGCGACGGACTGTTCCAGCCAGATCCAGGCCAGGACCGTGTGGCCGACGGCTTCCAGGTAGGCCGATGAATTGGCCAGGGCCAGTTCGGGGTTGGCATCCTTCCAGAGCAGGGCGGTGCTGGTGGCGATGCGCTGGGTGGCGTGGGCCAGGGCATCGGCGAAATCGCCCAGTTCGGGGTCGCCGGTGGAGCGGGCAGTGGTGATGGTGTCGGCGATCGTGTCCAGGAGCAGGGACAGGGCCGAGCCGTTGTCGGTGGTGACCGCGCGACCCAGCAGGTCTAGGCTCTGGATGCCGTGGGTGCCCTCGTGGATGGGGTTGAGGCGGTTGTCGCGGTAGTGCTGTTCGACGTCGTAGTCGCGGGTGTAGCCCGCGCCGCCGTGGACCTGGATGGCCAGGTCGTTGGCGGCCAGGCACCACTGGCTGGGCCAGCTCTTGGCGATGGGGGTCAGCACGCGCAGCAGGGTTTCGGCGCGGGTGCGCTCGGAATCGGTTGTGGCGCTGCGCTGGTCGTCGATGAGGGTGGCGCAGTACAGCTGCAGCGCGAGCGCGCCCTCGGTGTAGGACTTCTGCGCCAGCAGCATGCGGCGTACGTCGGGGTGCTCGACGATCGGCACCTGCGGGCCGTCTTTGACTCCGTTCGGGCGGCCCTGCGGGCGGCCCCGTGCGTAGTCCAGGGCCTTGAGGTAGCCGGTGTAGCCCAGAGCCGTCGCCGCCAGGCCGATGCCGAGGCGGGCCTCGTTCATCATGTGGAACATATAGGACAGGCCGCGGTGCTCACGGCCCACGAGATAGCCGATCGCGCCCGGCCGCCCGCCGGGGGTGAACGCACCGTCGCCGAACACCGGAGCGGTGTTGACCGTGCCGCGCCAGCCCATCTTGTGGTTGATCCCGGCCAGCACGACGTCGTTGTGCTCGCCGAGCGAACCATCCTCGGCCGGAAGATATTTCGGCACGATGAACAGCGAGATACCGCGGGTGCCCGACGGCCCGCCGGGGATCTTGGCCAGCACCAGGTGGACGATGTTCTCCGAGAGTTCGTGATCGCCGCCGGAGATCCACATCTTGCGGCCGAACAGGCGATAGGCACCGTCCTGCTGGGGTTCGGCCCGAGTGGTGATGTCGGCCAGGTTCGAGCCCGCCTGGGGTTCGGACAGGGCCATCGTGCCGAAATAGCGGCCCTGCACCATCGGCAGGACGAACCGGTCGATCTGCTCGTCGGAGGCGTGCGCCGCGAGCAGATTCGCATTGCCCATGGTGAGCAGCGGATAGCTGGTGGTACCGGCGTTGGCCGCGTAGAACCAGGCCATGCAGGCGGTGAACACAGTATGCGGCAGCTGCATGCCGCCGACGCGCTCATCCATGGCCGCCCCGATCAGCCCCGCCTCGGTGAAGGCGTCCAGCGCGCGCTTGACCTCGGGCAGGATATGCACCTTCTCGCCGTCGAAGGTCGGCTCCTGCAGATCGCCCGCGCGGTTGTGCGGGGCGAAATACTTCGCCGCGAGCTCGGCGGACAGCTCGAGCACCTGATCGAAGGTCTCCCGGGAGTGCTCCCGGTAGCGTTCGCGCTCGGTCAGCCGCGCGACATTCAGCCAGTCGTACAACAGGAACTCGAGGTCGCGGGCGGACATGATCAGCGAATCCATGCCTCCCAGCCTTGCGATCGCGGGCGGCGCGCGCAAGTCCTTCCCACCCATCCGCACTCGATGCCGTGGGATGCACCCTGTGCAGGGGGTTCGCGGCACCGGAACGGGCGTGGACCGATCAGTGAGTGGGAGCGAACAGCGGGGCGAGGAACCGGGACAGCATCTCGCGTTCCTCGTCCTCGTCGCGGCCGGGAACGGTCAGCAGCGAGACGATGATCCGGGTCAGCCACCGGGCCAGTAGCGCGGAATCCGATTGCCCGGCGCCGCTGTCCGGAGCATTCAACCCTCCGGCGATCGATTCGATGACCTGCGAGGTCTGCGCGATCTCGATCGCCAGCCCGGCATCCCCGGGACGGAACCAGGAGATCAGCAGCGGATCCGCGCGCACCGCCCGCAGGCTGGCCAGCACACCCGCCACCGCGCGCTCGCCCGGATCGGTGATATCGCCGATCTCCGCGGTGACCTGGGTGCCGACGCGCCGGGCCGACCGGTGCACGAAGGCCAGCTGCACCGCTTGCCTGCTGTCGAAATAGCGGTACAGCGTGGCCCGGGAGCAGCCCGCCGCCCGGGCGATATCGGCCATCTGCGTGGCGGCGACCCCACGCTCGGTGAACAATCGCGCCGCCGCGTCGAGGATGCGCTCGGCCGCCCGCAACGACCGATCCTCACCCAGCCAATCGCTACTCATGGGCGAGAAACGGCACGCTTACCGGCCAGCGCACATAGCTGCCGTCGGTGTAGCGGACCTGGTCGATGTCGACGGTGAATTCCGGGCAGCGGGCCAGTAGTTCGGTCAGTGCGATGGTGGCCTGCATGCGCGCGGCGGCCGAGCCGAGGCAGTGGTGGTTGCCGTTGCCGAAGGTGAGGATGTTGCGCGGGTTGCGGGTGACGTCGAGTTCGGCTGCGTCGGAGCCGTATTCGCGCTCGTCGTGGTTGGCCGAGCCGTACAGCAGCAGGACCCGGCGGCCCGCGGGTATGGTCCCGCCGTCGAGTTCGACATCGCGGGTCGTGGTGCGGGCCAGGCCCTGGACCGGTGAGGTGAGGCGCAGGAACTCGTCGACGGAACCGGGGATCAGGCCCGGATCGTCCAGTAGTCGCTGCCGCTGCTCGGGATGCTGGGTCAGCAGTTGTACCGCGCCGCCGAGGTTTCCGGTGGTGGTGTCGTTACCCCCGGTGATCATGGTGAAGGCGAAGCCCAGGATCTGCAGTATCCCGCCGACGTCGCCGTCCGTGCCCAGGCCGGAGGCGACCAGATGGGAGACGGTGTCGTCGCCCGGTGCGGTACGGCGCTTTTCGATCAGCGCGGTGAAGTAGCCCATCAGCTCGGTCACCGCGGCGTGCGCGCCCAGCACGCCCTCGGCCCCGGCGGCAGAGGCGGCGACGATCGCCTCGCTCCACCCGTCGAACTTCTCCCGATCCTCTTCGGGCACACCGAGATAGTGCGCGACGACCATGGTGGGCAACGGCTTGAACAGTTCGGCGGTGATATCGCCGCCACCCGCCGCGCGCAGCCGTTCGATCCGTTCGATGACGAATTCCCGGACGGCGGGGCTGATCTCCTGCACCTGGCGCGGGGTGAACCCCTTGGCGACCCGGCGGCGGAACTCCGTGTGCTCGGGCGGGTCGGTGAAGACGAACGGCCGGTTCTCGCCGAGCCCGATCTCGCTCAGGTTGTTGTAGTCGACCGTCAAACCCTGTGCGGAGGAGAAGGTTTCGGGATCACGCACGGCGTCGTATACGTCGCTGTACCGGGACAGGACGTAGTAGTCCTCGTCCGGGCGCCCGGCGGGGATCACATGATGCACCGGATCGTGCTCCCGCAGCGCGGCGTACATCCCCCAGGGATCGCGCCAGGACTCGCCGGAGCAGAGCTCGAATCGTACGGACTGAGACATATCGTCGCTCATGTCTCAACAGTAAGGCGAATGAATACGCATGTCCAGAAGTAATCGTTCGGCGAACCGATATCACCTCCCGTACGATCGCCTGCAAGACTCCGGCACGGCGGACTCGCCGACGCCGGAGTGTGCTCCGCTACACCGGTGTGCCGCCCGGCCGCGGAGCCCGCACGGCATGCAGGAGGGGGAGGGAGCTTGGGAGTTCGTACACCGGCGTCACTCCGCACGGGCGTGGATCTGCTGCGGCGCGTGGCCGCCACCACCCCCGGCGTGATCACCGTGATCGCCGCCGTTGCCGTGGTGCTGTGCTTGGTGACGGGTCTGGTGTGCGTGAACGAGTTGAGCGGCAAGACCGCTCGCCGGGATGCCTCCCTGCAACGCGCCGAGCCACTGGATTACGCGGCGCAACGCCTGTATGTCGCACTGTCCCAGGCCGATACCAGCGCCGCGACCGCATTTCTGTCCGGCGGCGTCGAATCCCCGCAGGTCCGGGCGCAGTATCAGCAGGCCCTGGCCGATGCGGCCGACGCACTGGCCACCGCGACCACCGGCACGAACGATCCGGGGTCCCGCCGGCTCGTCGCGCAGATCGATGCGGATCTGCCCGTCTACGCCGGCCTGGTGGAGTCGGCCCGGGCGAACAACCGGCAGGGCTTCCCGGTCGGGTCGGCCTATCTGCGCGAGGCCTCGAGCCTGATGCAGACCTCGTTGCTGCCCAGCGCCGCCGAACTCACCACCGAGCGCTTCGCGGCGCTCCGCGACGATCAGCGCGCCATCACCGGACCGCCGTGGCCGGCGATCGGGCTGCTGCTGGTGGTGCTGATCGGCGCCGTGGCGGGCACGCGAGTTCTGCTGCGGCGCACCAACCGGCTGTTCAACCTCGGCCTGCTGTTCGCTGCGGGCGCCGCGGTGCTGGCACTGGTGTGGGTGGTGGGTGCGACGTTCGTATCGTCCGGTGCGGTCGATACCGGCGCGCGTGGTCCGACCGTTCGCGCCGAGGATTTGGCGCAGGCCCGGATCCTGGGACAGCAGGCCCGCACCGACGAGACGCTCGAGCTGATCACCCGCGGCGACACCACCTCCACCGAGGCGGACTTCGCGACCAAGACCGCCACCCTGCGCGACCGGCTCACCGCCGGGGCCGGGTCGAATTCGCCTTTGTCGCAGCAGCTTTCACACTGGGTTGCGGGGCACGGCATCCAGGTCCAGGACTACAGCGCGGCGAACTACCCGGCCGCGATCGATCAGGCGATCGGCGCCGCGCCCACCGCCTCGGCCGCGACCTTCACCGGTCTGGACACCGCCATCGGCGACAGCCTCGGCCGGACCCGGACGCAACTGCGTGACCAGATCGCCTCCGCCGGTGACTCCTGGATCGGCGCCGCCGCGGGCACACTGGTGTTGATGGTGTTCGCGGCCGTTGCCGTCGTCGCCGGACTATGGCCGCGGTTGAAGGAGTTTCAGTGAACCGGTGCGCGCGGCTGCTTCGATCGCTGGCGGTCCTGGCAGCGGTGGGGATGCTCGCGGGCTGCGGCGCGCAGGCCGGGGTGCCGCAGGCCACGCAGGTATCGCCGGTGGGCCCGCGGCCGCCGGACTCCCAGCCGATCACCCAGTCCACGCCGGCCGATGGCCAGTGCGGTGACATGACGGCCAGCCTCACGCCGACATCCGGCGCGTTCCCGCCGGATTCGACGATGGCGCGGATCGTGGCCAAGGGCAGGCTCACCGTCGGGGTCGATCAGAACACCTACCTGTTCGGCTTCCGCAATCCGTCCACCGGTCAGCTGCAGGGTTTCGACATCGATCTGGCGCGCGAGATAGCCCGCGACCTGTTCGGCGATCCGAACCGGATCGAATGGCGCATCGTCACGACCGCCGAGCGAGTGCCCGCGCTCACGAGCCACCAGGTGGACCTGGTCGTGCGCACCTTCTCGGTCACCTGCGACCGCCTGCGCGACATCGCCTACTCCAGTGTGTATTTCGCCGCGCCGGAACGTATTCTCGCCGCGCGAAACTCCGGTATCCGCACCGCCGCGGATCTGGCCGGCAAACGGGTCTGCGTGACCGTGGGCGCGGATTCGGCGGATCCGCTGTTCGCGATGCACCTGGCGCAACCGCCGACCGTGCTGGGCGTCACGAACTGGACCGACTGCCTGGTCGCCCTGCAGCAGGGCCAGGTCGACGCGGTCAGCACCGACGAGCCCATCCTCGCGGGCCTCGCCGCCCAGGACCCCAATCTGCAGATAGTCGGCGACCCGCTGGGATACGAGAATTACGCGGTCGGTGTGCCCAAGGGCCAGGACGATATGGTCCGCTTCGTCAACGGCGTGCTGAGCCGCATCCGCACCGACGGCACCTGGCAGCGGCTCTACAACCAGGACCTGACCGCACTGGGTCCCTCGTCCGGCCCCCCGGCCCCGCATTACAGCGGATGAGGCCACCGATGAACGCGCTCACCGTCGCGGAGATCGATATCGAATTAGCCGCGCGCACAGGGGAAGTCGACACCCTCGCCGCGACCCTGGTGGACCTGGACCGGCATCCGGGCCTGGTGCTGCTGCGCGGCTTTCCGCCGTCCGGCCGCACCCTGGAGCGGTGGCGCCCGCTCGCGCGGCTGCTCGACCTGATGTGGGACGACTTCGGCCGTGCACAGGCGATTCTGGATTCCGCGCGCGCGATCCGGACCAAGCGCGGCAAACTCGGCGACACCGAGCGCGGCGAGCTCACCAGGCTGCTGCGTGATCACCCGCAGCAGATGCTGCCGAGCCCGATCCCGGCGGCGCAGCGGCCGAACGAGCCCGGGGTGCTGCTGGTAGGACTGTCCGACACCCTCGAACGGATGCGAGAGGCGATCCCCCGGATCACCGAATTCCTCGACGCCGTCGACGCGATCAACAGCCGGGTGCTGGCCGCGCTGACGCCGATCCAGACCAGACTGGATGAATTCGGCGGGATCACAACGGAATTGCGTGCGATCGCCGCCGGAGTCACCGATCTGCTCGGGCGCTCGGCCACCGATCCGCTGACACTGACCCCGGCCGATATCGACACGTGCGCCGCAGATCTGGCGCGGCGCCTGGACCGCGAGGTTCGAGGGCTGACGGAAATGCGCGCGCTGAGCGCGGATTGGCCCGCGGCCATCGCCGAGACCCGCGAGCGGCTCGATGCGATCGGCGCGGTTGCCGAGCGCGCGGCCGAGGTGCGGGAGCAGGCGCAGCTGAAGATCCGCACCGCGCCGCTGCCCGTGCTCGAAGACGAAACCGTCTCGCTGCGAGCCGAACTCGACGCGCTGGCGGCCGGACCGTCCGGCGCCCAGGCGCTGGTGGAGCTGCGTCGGCGCATCGCCGCCGCGCACACCCGCGCTCAGCAGTCGGTGGATTTGGCGCAGGGCCTGCTGGACCGGCGTGCCGAGTTGCGTGGACGCCTGGGCGCGTACCAGGCCAAGGCGGCCCGCCTCGGCGTCAGCGAGGAGCGGGATGTGCTGTCCGCCAATCGGATAGCCGCCGACCTGCTCGACCACAAGCCCTGTGACCTGGCGGCGGTCACCCGGGCCGTTGCCGACTATCAGCAACTGATCGGCCAAGCGGCGGGGAGGCAAGGATGAACCGGGAAGGCGGTCGAGAACCCAGGGTGGGCGAATCATCGAGCCAGCAGCGGAAGTGGACGGATATCGTCCGGGGAACGGCGGAGCCGGGTCGAGACGACGACTCGCGCGAACCGGACACTCCCGAGGCCGCCGCGGTGGTCCGGCACTGCCCGCAGTGCGGCGCCGGAGCCCGGGGCGCCGACCGGTACTGCGAGCAGTGCGGGCGTGAACTCTCGATCGACCGCGCGGTGCTGCCGGACCGGACCGTCGATCCCGCGGCGGTGTGCGCCGAATGCGGTGCGACGGAATTCGATCCGGACGGCTACTGCGCGGCGTGCGGTGAACTGCGTCGCCTGCCCGATCGCAGCGAGGCCGATCTGGGTGCGGTGCAGCTGATCACCGATCGCGGCCTGGTGCACGCACGCAACGAGGATGCCGTCGCGGCCGCGGTCCTGCACGGCGAGGCCGGGCCCACGGTCGTGATCGCGGTCTGCGACGGGGTGTCCACCTCGGAGGATCCCCAGCTGGCCGCCGAGGCCGGTGCGCGCGGCGGCGTGGATGCGTGCCTGGCCGCGATGGCCGCCGATCGCGCCACGGACGAGGCCGTGATGGCGGGGCTCGCCGCGGCATTCGACGCGGTGCGGGGTGTGTCGCGGGGCGCCGGTCATTCCCCGTCCTGCACCTATGTGTCCGCGGTGCTGCGGCCCTCGGGCGGTGCGGACGAATTCGAGATCACGATCGCGAACGTCGGTGACAGCCGCGCCTATTGGCTGTCCGTGGACGAGGCCCGCGGGCTGCCGCCCTCGCAGCGACTATCGGTGGATGACTCCTGGGCGCAGGCCCTGGTGACCGCCGGGGTGATGGACGAACAGGCGGCGATGCGGGATCCGCGCGCGCATGCGCTGGTCCGCTGGCTGGGTGCGGACGCCGAGCACAAGGCCGCCGATACCCGGATATCCACAGTGCAGGTGCGCGGACCGGGCGTATTGCTGCTGTGCAGCGACGGGCTGTGGAACTACCTGTCCGACCCGGTGAGCCTGGCGGCGATCGCGACCGCGTCGCAGCCGCGCCGGGCCGCCCGTGATCTGGTCGAGTACGCCCTGGCCGGAGGGGGGAACGACAACATCACCGTCGCGCTCGCCGCGGTGGGAACGAAAGTCGATGAGCTGCGAGGAGCGGAAAGTTGAGTTCGCCGGACATCGAGGGCATTTCGGTTGCCGTCGACCAGAACCAGTACCTGGCTGACGGCGCCGATACGGTCGACGCGGTCGTCACGGTGCAGACCGACGCCGATTTCGCCGGGGCCGAGCCCGTACAGGACCGGCTGGAGATCATCATCATCGACTGTTCGGGGTCGATGGCCGCGAAGGACCGGTTCGCCGGTGCGCGTGATGCCACCATCGCGGCGTTGGCCGAGCTGGCCGACGGCACGCTGTTCGCCATCGTGAAGGGCACCCACGAGGGGGAGGTGGTGTTCCCCGCACGCGGCCCGCTGCAGCGCGCGAGCGCCGAATCTCGCATCGCCGCACGAGAAGCCCTGGACAGGCTGCGCCCGTACGGCGGCACCGCCATGGGCACGTGGCTGGGCGTGGCGCGGCAGGTGGCCGGGCAGTATCCGCAGGCTATGGCGCACGCCATCCTGCTCACCGACGGTAAGAACGAGCACGAGGAGCCGGAGCACCTCGCCGAGGAGATCCGGCAGTCGCAGGGCGCGTTCACCTGCGACTGCCGCGGCGTCGGAACCGGGTACGTGGTCGAGGAGCTGCGCACCATCGCCTCCGGGCTGCTCGGATCGGTCGACGTGGTCCAGCAGGGTTCGGGACTGGTCGCCGACTTCCAGGCCATGATGCAGGCGTCGATGGGCCGCTCGATCCCCGAACTGACGCTGCGGGTGTGGACGCCCGCGGGCGCGACGGTCCGATTCGTCAAGCAGGTCGCCCCGCAGATCCAGGATCTGACCGACCGCCGCGTCGAGACAGGCGCGCAGGTAGGGGAATATCCGCTGGGCGCGTGGGGCGTGGAGGACCGGGATTACCACGTGCAGGTGCGGCTGGAGCCGGCGGTGCCGGGACGGGAGAAGCTGGCCGCGCGGATCAGCGTGGTGGCCGGGGAGGAGACGGTCGGGCAGGGTCTGGTGAAAGCGGTGTGGACGACCGACTCGGAGTTGTCGGCCCGGATCAGCGGGCGCGTGGCGCACTACACCGGGCAGGCCGAACTCGCCCAGGCGGTGCAGGACGGCCTGGCGGCGCGTAAGCAGGGCGACCTGGACACCGCGACCGCCAAGTTGCAGCGTGCGGTGCGACTGGCGGCGGAGTCCGGAAACGAGGGCACCGCAAAGCTTTTGCGTAATGTGGTCGAGGTGGACGAGCGCACCGGCACAGTGCGGCTGCGGCGTGACATCGACACCTTCGACGAGATGGCTCTGGACGCGAGATCCACCAAGACCGCGCGAGTCCGAAAGGAATAGCGGCGATGACGTGTCCCGAGGGCCATCAGACGCGGGCAACCGACTACTGCGATGTGTGCGGCGCGGCCATCGGCGGTCCGGAGCCGGTGACGGCGCAGGTGCCATGCCCGGCCTGCGGTGCGACGACCTCCGGCCGGTTCTGCGAGGTCTGCGGCCATGATTCGGCCCTGCCCGCGCCCGAGACGCCGCCCGCCGTCATGGCGGGCCCGGACCTGTCCGACCCCGGCCCGGCGACGGCCGAATCACCGGGCACGCCACCCGACTTCGTTGGGTCTTTGCTGAGAACCCCCGCCAAGCAGTCTGTTTGGATCGCGACTGTCGACGCGGATCGTGACTTCTTCGAGCGGGTGCTGGCCCGCAACGGCCCCGACGCCGAGCGAGTCGAGTTCCCGGGTTACTATCCGTCCCGCCGTATCTCGTTGCAGGGCAGTGATTTCCTGATCGGCAAGCGCAGCGTGTCGCAGGGCGTGCAACCCGATATCGATATGGGCATCGCCCCGGCCGATATCGGCGTCTCCCGCTCGCACGCCCGCCTGCACCTGGACGAGGCCGGCATCACCGTCACCGACCTGGGCTCCACCAACGGCACCAGCCTCAACGGCAGTGACGATCTGATCCCGGCCCACACCCCGATCCCGCTGCGCAGCGGCGACCGCATCCACGTCGGCGGCTGGACCACCATCACCGTCGTAGCCGAATAGGTTGTTGCGCTAGAGGAGTCGAGCCGTATGACCGCTCGCCGTTCATTCGGATGTCCGGACGCAGTGACAGCGATCCTTCGGCCCGCGGCCGCGGCTGTGCGGCCCCTCCCTCGCCGGCAGTCGCTCGGCCGTTGATTCCGCCTGTTGCCGCCGGAAGGGCATACCGGATGGCCGACCGGTTTGTCTTATCGGACGAAATCGCCCGGATTTGTTCATGAAGCCGGACAATCTTCGTGTTACCGCTCACACCTAGACTGCCCCGATCGGTCAGTACAAGGAGCAGCACATGCCAGCCAGTCCAGCAATGCGCGAACTCTTCCGGCGCAAGCCCATCGAGCAGATCGACGAGCCCGAGACCGGTGGGCTGACACGGGTTCTGGGCCTGTGGCAGCTCACCGCGATCGGCGTCGGGGGGATCATCGGCGCCGGGATCTTCGCTCTCGCGGGGTCCGTCGCGCACGGTACGGCCGGTCCGGCGGTGCTGATTTCCTTCCTCATCGCCGGTGTCGCCAGTGCCGCGGCCGCGCTGTCCTACGCCGAATTCGCGGGGATGATCCCGAAGGCCGGGTCGGCCTACACCTACGGCTATGCGGTTCTGGGTGAGCCGGTGGGCTGGTTCATCGGGTGGGATCTGTTGCTGGAGTACACCGCGATCGTGGCGGTCGTGGCCATCGGCATCTCCGGATATATCGAATATCTGCTGGAGCAGTTGAACATTCACCTCCCGGTGTGGATGCTCGGCGCGCCCGGTACCGGCGCGGGTCACAAGGTGGATCTGTTCGCGGCGCTGCTGTGCCTGCTGATCGCCTTCATGCTCAACCAGGGCATCAAGGCGGCGGCGCGGTTCGAGACGGCCGTCGTCGCCGTGAAGATCGTCGTCGTGCTGATCGTGATCGTGGTCGGCTTCTTCTATATCAAGTCCGGCAACTATCACCCGTACTTCCCGTTCGGCTTCGGCGGCGCGGTGACCGGCGCGTCCACGGTGTTCTTCGCGGTCTTCGGCTACGACGCGATGTCCACCGCGGCCGAGGAGTCGGTGGACGCCAAACGTCATCTGCCCAAGGCGATCATGTACTCCCTGGGCATCTCGATGGTGCTGTACGTGCTGGTCTGCCTGGTGCTCACCGGTATGCAGCACTACACCGACATCAACCCCAAGAGCGGGCTGTCCACCGCGTTCAAGTCCGTCGGCCTGTCCGGCCTGGGCAGCCTCATCGCGGCGGGGGCGATCATCGGCATCACGACGGTGCTGTTCACGTTCATGCTGGGCGTCACCCGCATCTGGTTCTCGATGAGCCGCGACGGCCTGCTGCCGCAGTGGTTCGCCAAGACCCACCCGACCAAGCACGTGCCCACCCGGATCACCTGGATCGCGGGGGCGGCTTCGGCGGCGATCGCCGGGCTCATGCCGATCGGGTCCGCGGCCGAGCTGACCAATATCGGCATCCTGCTGGCGTTCGTGGTGGTGTGCGCGGCGGTGATCGTGCTGCGGTACCGCCAGCCCGAGATCCCGCGCACCTTCCGCACCCCGCTGATGCCGATCGTGCCGCTGGTCGGTATCGCCTTCTCGATCTGGCTGATCACCTATCTGCAGCCGCTCACCTGGCTACGGTTCGCGGTGTGGTTCGTGATCGGCATGATCATCTATTTCGGCTACAGCCGCCGCCATTCGGCCCTTGCCCCCGATTCCGTCCGAGATCGTCCCGGTCTGCTGGCCCGCCTCCGTAGTTCATCCGAACTGAGCTCTATCAGGGCGATGTTCGCTGGGCGCGGTCGAAGGTAGCGACACAGCCAGGCACCTTTGGTGGACGGCGGCGCGCGGTCCTCGGGCGTGGAAGGATGGACGGGGATCGCGTGAGCGCGGGAAGGAGGCCGGGAGGTGACGAGCGGGGACGGCGCGTGGCTGCCGCAGGCGGCACAGGATCGGCTGGCGCGTTTTTCGACCTCCGGTGTGCGCACATCGTTGCTGTCCGTGCCGGGTGCGGTCGGTATCGAATCGGTGGGGTTGACCCCGGTCGCGGAGGTGATGGGCTGCATCGTGCAGCAGATCGGCTGGACCGCCACGGGTGGTTACGGCGGCTACGGCGCGCCGGGTTTCGGGATGGGGATGTCGTACGGGTACGCGGTCGACTTCCGGCCCTACGTGCAGGCGCTCTATCACGGCTACAACACCGCCCTGGCCCGGATGGTCACCGAGGCGGCCGCGATGGGCGCGGACGGCGTGGTCGACGTGCGGATCACCCGCAGCCATCTGGGCCAGAGCAACCATGAATTCATCGCCCTCGGCAGCGCGGTCCGGGCGCGATCCACGCGGCGGCCCGCGCAGCCGTTCACCACGGAGCTGTCCGGTCCGGACGTGGCTAAGCTGATGCAGGCGGGATGGGCGCCGGCCCGGATCGCCATCGGCATCGCGGTGCAGGCGCAGTACCTGGACTGGCGCAGCCGCAATCAGATGAGCGTCATGGCCGGTAATACGGAGGTCGCCGGCCCGACGGAGCTGGTCACCCTGGTCCGGCATCAGGCCAGGGACACCTTCGGCGGCCAGGCCCGCGAGGCCGGCGCCGACGGGGCCATCGTGTCGGATATCCAGTTGCGCACCTGGGAGGAGGGTGACGACAACGCCATCCTGCTCGGCGCGGAGGCGAAGGTCTTCGGCACCGCGATATCCCGCTTCCACACCGGTCCGCGCGCACCCCGCAACGCTCTGACGATCATGCCGCTGCGGTCTGTGCAGCAGGGCCCCACGAGAAAGCGGTAACTCTATGACCAGTGCCGACGAGCAGCAGCAGACCATCCCCGAAGATGCGATGCGCCGCCTGAACGAGATGCGTCCGGGCCAGAGCACCACACTGTTCACCTCGGACCTGAGCGTCAACGAATTCCTGCTGGTGCGCGAGGCCGGATTCCGGCCGCTGGGCATGGTGCTCGGCTCGAGCATCTACCACGTCGGCTTCCAGTTCGGCCGCTGGAGCAAGAACCAGGAGCTGGAGACGCTGTCGAACGCGATGTACCACGCGCGGGAACTGGCGATGAGCCGCATGGAGGCCGAGGCCGACGTGCTGGGCGCCGACGGGATCGTCGGGGTGCGCCTGGACATCGAGTTCAAGGAGTTCGGCAGCGACCTGGCCGAATTCATCGCGGTCGGGACAGCGGTGAAGGCCGAGGAGTCGCCGGATACGGGCTCCTGGCGCAACAACCAGAACAAGCCGTTCACCTCCGATCTGTCCGGTCAGGATTTCTGGACGCTGATCCAGTCCGGGTACGCGCCGCTGGGCATGGTCATGGGGACGTGCGTGTATCACATCGCGCACCAACGGTTCCGGCAGGCGCTGGGCAACATCGGGCAGAACGTGGAGATCCCGCAGTACACCGAGGCGCTGTACGACGCGCGCGAGCTGGCCATGTCCCGGATGCAGGCCGAGGCGGAGGGCCTGCACGCGGAGGGCATCGTCGGGGTGCAGCTGCTGTCACTGCCGCACCGCTGGGGCGGGCACACCACCGAATTCTTCTCCATCGGCACCGCCATCCGGCCGCTGCGCAGCGATCACCACATCGCCAAACCGCAACTCGTGCTGCCGCTGGTGGATTCGTAGAGGTGCGGTCGTGACGGGTGGAGAGATCGTCCCGATCTGGGATATGCACATGATGATCGCCTCGCTGCGGGCCGACCGCGGCGACGTCGAATCCTATGGCCGGGTCCTGACGAATGTGCTGGGCGACGCGCTGCCCGAGGGCATGGTCGAGGTCGACTACCGGCGCAGCATGAGCGACCGGATGAGTGGCAAACCCGGTCAGGCCGTAGCTGTTCGGGTGCACGCGCCGGAACGGGAGCTCGAGCTGCGCCAAGGCCGGCGCGGCGGCGTCGAGGCCGAGGTGCGCAGCGTCGTACGCGGCGTGACGATCAGCCGCAAACAGGTCGGTATCGACGAATGGCTCACGGAGCTGGCGCAGGAGCTGAACAAACTGGCCGCCCGCGACGCCGCCGCGCGTGCCGCGATGGCCCAGCTGTTCGGCGATTGACCGAAGGGGTCAGTGCAGCAGTTCCGCCGTGGTGAGCAGTGATTCGTCGCTGCCTGGGGACGCGATGAGCGAAAGCCCCAGGGGCAGGCCATCGATGCGCGTGACGGGCAGGCTGAGTGCGGGTGCGCCCAGAATGGGCGCGAGGCAGGTGAGCCGGACGACCGCCGCGCGTCCGGACCCCGGATCCGCCAGCAGCGGTGCGGGATACGGGGTGGCGGGCAGGGCGAGCACGCGGTCGTCCGCGAGGGCGCGCAGGATCCGATCCGAGGCCGTGCGCAGCACCGCATGGGCCTCGGCGGCCATGCGCGGGGTGACCTCCGCGGCCAATTCCAGACGCGCGGAGACGTTGCGGCCGAAGATCGGCCGCTCCTGCCGCACCCATTCGCCGTGCTGTTCCCACACTTCCGCGGCCTGTGCCGTACTGAACGCCGCGCGCACCCGATCCCAGCCGCCGGTGTCGAACAGCGGTGTCGTGGTGAGTTCGAATCCGGCGCCGACGAGCCGGGTCAAGGTGCCACGCAACACCTTTCGCACCGTTTCGGCGACCGGGACATCGGCGGGCCACCAGATCGTGCGCGGCCGGGCGGCGGCTCCGACGTCGTCCAGCAGAAGCCTGGCGCCTGCGCCCAGCGTCGTCAGATCGCGGGCCAGTAGCGCGGGCACATCGAAAGACGGCGCCAGTGGCACGATTCCCGCGCGTGGGGCGCGAGAGTGTGTGGGGCGCAGGCCGAACAGACCGGTATAGGAGGCGGGTACGCGGATCGATCCGGCGGTATCGGTGCCCAGCCCGAGGTCGGCCAGCCCGGCCGCGACCACGGTGGCGGTTCCGCTGGACGAACCGCCCGGCATCCGGTCCGGCGCGGCCGGATTCACCGGGGTCCCGTAGTGGGCATTGGTTCCGGTGAGGCTGTAGGCCAACTCGTCGGTGTGCGTCTTGCCCACCACGGTGAACTCGGCCCGCAGCGCCCGCACCGCCGCGGCATCGTGCTTGGGGATCGAATGCGTGGCCAGCCAGCGTGGATTGCCCGCGCCGGTCGGCATATCGGCTACGTCGATCACGTCCTTCACGGCCAGCCGGCGTCCCGCGGGCGCGTCGGTGACCGGGAGCCAGGAAACGAATCCGTTCACAGCCCCTCGAGATCACTCTTGCGGATGCAGCAGTGCACACCCTTGACGACATCGACCACCTGGGAGATACGGAAATCCGCGGCCGCCGAGAGATAGGCGAGCGCGATCGAGCCCGGAATCCGGTGCCGCTCGGCCAAATACGCGATCGCGTTGCGGGTGGCCTGGGCCACCGCCAGGTCCAGATCACGGTCCAGGCCGATCACCAGATGATCGTCGCGGGTCTCGGCGAACGGCGTCGCCAGCACCGCGGCCAGGGCACGCATCTGTGGATCGGTGTGCAGACGCAGCCGCACGGTCGCGCGCAGCGGCGCCTCGAACGCGGTCAACGCGACCTCGCCGTCGCCCTGCGCGAAGTGCGGATCTCCCGCGTAGAACATCGCACCGGGCACCTGCACCGGCAGATACAGCCGGGCGCCGACGCCGAGCATCCGGATGTCCAGATTGCCGCCGTGCGGTCCCGGCGGCACGGAATGCACCGGCTCCTCGGTCGCGGCGGCCACACCCATGATGCCCAGGAAGGGGGCGAGCGGAAAGCGCAGCTCACGGCCGTCGCCGACGGCGATGACCCCGCGCCCGGTCGCGTCGACGGTCGCGATCGTGCACGTCGGCGGAACCGGTTCGCCCGGGTCGTGGTCCTGCGGCGGGCGTGGATATTCGCCCGGCAGCGCGCCCTTGCCGTGTCTGTTGCTGATCACCCCGTAGTCGGTGCGGCGACGTAGCTCGAGCACCTCCACCTCGAGCACGTCACCGGGTTGCGCGCCGGTGACCGCGATCGGTCCGGTGATCACATGCGGCCCCTGGACGGCCGGATCGTGCGCCCGCGCCTGGGCGACAAGGCTTGTATCGGAAAGGATTCCGGTGATCCCCGCAGCGGCGAAGAAGGCCGCCGGATCGCGGCCCTGATCCTCGAGGATGCCCTCGTGGCTGATCGTGTCCAGGCATACCACGGTGTCCGGGGCGACGGTCAGGACGGGCTCGGCCAGCGCGTTGGGCAGCAGTCCCCAGGAGATCAACTCCGGATCCGCCGCGAGGTACACATCACCCGTACGGGGACCGGAACGGGATTGCAACAGATTCATCGAACGATCTTTCGGCGAGACAGGAGAGTGGTCGTATACAACCACCGTGCGTGCGGTCCCGACCAGGGCCTGTGAGAAGTGCCACCGGCGCACGGTTTCGATGATTGCCGATGAGTTGCCCTGTGTCCGGCAGGTTTCGCGCGATGTCGCGAGGAGTCGGCGTATGCCCCCTGTGCTCGTCGTTCGGCAAACATCCGGCCGGTCCTGCGAGGAGTTGGTAACGCCGCCGACAAATATCGCGCGGGCGGCGGAAACACGGCCTTCCTATACAGAGTGTGCTCCTGCTCTTCTCGGAGGTACACATGGCGGATCTGGTTCTGCGCGCCGCACGCATCGCCGACGACATCGACCCGGTCGATATCGTGGTCACCGGCGGCCACATCACGGACATCGGCCCGGCCCAGGCGGTCTCGGGAATCACCGAGATCGACTGTGCCGGTAGGGTTGTCATCCCCGGTCTGGTCGAATCGCATCTGCACGTCGACAAGGCGCTGCTCGACCGCGAGCGGCCGAATCCGGACGGCACCCTGGCCGGTGCGATCGCGGTCACCGGGGAGCTCAAGCGCGGTTTCACCGCCGAATCGGTGCGCGCCCGGGCTCGTCAGGTGCTCGACCTGGCAATCACGAACGGGACCACGGTGATTCGCGCACATCCCGATGTCGATCCGATCGTCGGGCTGCTGGGTGTCGAGGTCCTGCTCGAGCTGCGTGCGGAGTACCGGGATCTGCTCGATCTGCAGATCGTCGCCTTCCCGCAGGAGGGCATCCTGAAGGCCCCGGGCACCCTGGACCTGTTGCGTGAGGCGCTGCGGCGCGGCGCGGACGTGGTCGGTGGCTGCTGCTACAACGAGGCCGACCTGGCCGACTGTCATCGGCACATCGAGCTGGTCTTCGAGCTGGCGGCCGAATTCGGCGTGCCGATCGACATCCACGCGGACTTCGCCGACGACGCCGCCGACCCGCGGTTCGCGCTGGCCGACCGGGTCGCCGAGGTCACCGAGCGCACCGGCATGTCGGGGCGAGTCACGCTGGGGCACATGACATCCCTGTCGGGGCGGCCCCCGGCCGAGCGCCGGGCCACCATGGCGCGCCTGGCAGCGGCGGGCGTGGCCGTGGTGCCGTTACCCGCGACCGATATGCATCTGGGTGGTCGCGCCGACCCGATCGCCGTGCGCCGCGGCATCGCACCGGTCCGCGAGCTGTGGGAGGCCGGCGTGCTGACCGCGGTCTCCTCCAACAATGTGCGAAACGCGTTCACGCCCTACGGCAATGCCGATCTGCTCGATATCGGGCTCTTTCTGGCACAGACCGCGCACCTGTCGGGTGAGGCGGATATGGCCCGGCTGCTGGCCATGGTCACCGAGGTCCCGGCGCGCATCGTCGGGATCGGCGACCGGTACGGCCTGCGGGTGGGCGCGGCGGCCGACCTGGTGGTGCTGTCCACCCATCGGGTCGCCGACGCGCTGCTGGATCGGCCGGACCGCTGCTACGTGCTCAAGCGCGGCCGGGTGGTGGCCCGCACCACCCGAACGCGAGAACTGCTGCGCCCCACTATTTCCCCTGTACATCCCGATTCCGGAGTTCTGTCCCATGCGTGACCGCGTCCCCCACGAGATCGTGGCCTCCCTGCTGGCCGGCCTGACCGCCTTCATCGGCGGCACCGCCCTGAACCTGCCGCCCTGGGCGATCTTCATCGGCTGGGCGGGCACCTTCCTGGCCGGTGGGCCGTCCCTGCCGGTGGCCCGCAAGCTGTGGGCCGCCATGCCCGCCGGATCCACCTTCGCCATGCTCATCGTGCTGGTCGATCAGCACGTCGGCACGGCCTTCGGGCATTCGCGGTTCGCGCAGGACGCGGTGCTGGCGCTGATCATCCTGGTGGTCAACAGCGCGCTGATGTATACGGGCCGGATCGGTATGTTCTCGCTGATCCCGGGGATGTTCTTCGGCTTCGCCTCCTATTTCGCCACCTACTTCGGCGGATTCGGGTTCGACAAGGGCAATCTGCTCGCCGCCTGGGTGTCGGTGGTCGTGATGAACTTCCTCGGCCCCGTCTTCGCCTACCTGTCGACCAAGCTCGCCTTCCCCCGGCCGGTGGTCGTCGAGCCGCAAGTCGTCGCCGAACCGGCGTGACCCGAGTGTTTCCCGAGCCGTGCCGGCGGCCGGGGATCACGGTGGCCGCCGAGATGATCATCGAGATCGTCTCGGCGGCAACCGATTATTCGATCATCGGCGATTGCTCACAACCAGGGCGAGGATCAGCAGTGCGCCGCCGCACCACCCCGCGAGGGTGAGCCGATCACCGAGTACGAACGCGGACAGCAGTGCGGCGGTCAGCGGCTCCAGTAACGCTGCGATCGCCGCGAAAATCGGTGCTGCGGTGCGTAGTCCCCTGAAGTACGCGGTGTAGGCGATGGCGGTGGGCACGCTGCCCAGGTAGGCCGCCGTGGCCACCGTGTCGGGTCGCAGCGGCAGGGCCATGCCGTAGGCCAAGGCCGCTGGGGTGAGCAGCAGGCCGCCCGTGAGCATGCCGAATGCGGTGGTGCGCAACGGATCCAGACCCTCCACGGGGGTGGGGGTGAGCAGTGTCAGGATCGCGAAACCCACAGCGGCCAGCAGTGCGAAACCGACACCGGCGGCCAGACGCCAGCCGGTCGCGGCGCCGCCCGGTGACCAGGTGAGCAGCGCCAAGCCGGTCACGGCGGCCGCGATCGCCGCGAGCGTCGCCCCGTCCGGCCGCTGGTGGGTGCGTATCGCCGAACCGAGGGCGACGAAGACGGGCAGCGTCCCGATCGTCACCATGGTGGCGATGCTAACCGAAATATACTGCACCGCAATGAAATAGGCTCCCTGAAAGGAGCCGAGCAGCGCGCCGGTGAGCGCTATGCGGCGCACCGCGGCGCGGCTTCGCGGCAGCCCGCGTAGCCCACCGGAGAGACCGAGCAGCGCGATCGCGATCGCGCCGCCGAGCAGCAGCCGGTAGGCGGCGACGGACAGTGGTTGCAGATGTGCTTGCCGGGCGAGTAGGGAACCCGATAAACCTCCTGTGCCCCAAAGGATTCCGGCAATGATGAGAGTAACGGCGGATCGATCGCGCGCGGGCGCGACGACGTCGACGGACATATGTGTTGTGCTCCTGCGTCGAGGAAAAAGGACATACGACGACGCGGGGTGTACGAGTGCTACCGATGCGCGTACCGCGAACAGGTATCAATGACCGACCGGGGAGCTGTCGCTACCCGGCCGCTGAGCCACCCCGCTCAGAAGGCAGGAGGCGGGGTGATGGTGAAGATTCGGTGCACGCAGCCACTGTACCCGCCGGTGGCGGGGAGCAGATCAGACGAAGAAGGCGTTCATGCCGGGGAGGTCGGACAGGTAGGTCTCGATCTCGGCGATCTTGCCCTCGCGCAGACGGCAGACCGTGGACAGGTACTCGTCCAGCACCACATCGCCGCGGCGGGCCGTGTTGTGCAGCGACAGGGCCATGTTCTCCCGGCTGACCAGGATGTGCAGCAGGTCGAAGTTCAGGCCGTACCCGGCGATCGTGCGGGCGCGCTCGACCACGGCGTCCCCGCCGACGGCGACGCCCGAGATCGCGTTGTCGCCCGGCAGGGTCCACGTGGCGTCGTCGTGCAGCAGGGAGCGGATTCCCGCCCAGTCGCCGGTGGACAGGGCGGCGTGGAACCGGGTGCCGAGGGTACGGGCGGTGTCGGTCATCGTATCTCCTAAAGCAAAGATGTTGGCTTTAGTGACCGTACGGCAGGTCTGCGATTAACGCAAACATCTTTGCTTTAGTATGGGGAGATGGACCCCGAGCCCCCCACCCGGCGCCCGGGCGGCCGCAGCGCCCGGGTGCGAGACGCCGTGCATCGGGCGACGACGGATCTCGTGGCCAAGTGCGGTCCCGCCAACGTGACGGTTCCGGCCATCGCCGCTCGTGCCGGGGTCACCGCGAGCACGATCTACCGCCGGTGGGGCGGCCTGCCCGAGCTGCTGGCCGATATCGACGCGCGGCGCTCCGAGGCGGCGCCCGAGTGTGTCGATGATCTGCGGGAGGATCTGGCCGCGCATGCGGCCTGGACGCTCGAGGATCTGAGCAGGCCCGGCGGCATCGCCTTCTTCCGTGCCGAGGTGGCCGCCGACATCGACGAGCGCCGGGCCGTGATGCGGGAATGTCTGCGCCGGGTGAGCGATCGATTCGAGCCGATGCTTGCGGCCGCGCGCGACCGCGGTGAGCCAGCGCCGTCGCTCGACGCCGTGCTGGACCGGATCGTCGCGCCGCTGTACTTCCGGGTGGTGTTCTCGATTCCCGGCACCGACGAGCAATACGCGCGCGGGCTCGCGGACGCACTTCTCGACGACTGATCGGCTGTGTCCAATTGGACACGCCGAGCAAATCGGACGATTCGGAGTCTCGCAATGTAAAACTGACCGCGCACAGTTTTTCTCCTACTGCTGGAGGACCGTCCATGACGAATTCTGTTGCCGAATTGGATCTACCCGAGCCCCTGGTGGTGACACTGGGAAATCTCAAGGGCGGGGTCGGGAAGACCACGTCCGCCTTCTTTCTCGCGGGCTATTTCTCGCAGGTGCACAGCCTGCGGGTGCTGGTGATCGATGCCGACCCGCTGAGCCAGACCGGGTACTCCTGGTATCGGCGCCTCACCAAGGGTGAAGTGGAAATGCCGTTCACGCTCATCGCATTCCCGTCCCGGCACGTCGGCGACTGTATCGCCGATAATTCCGCGGACTACGACGTGGTGATCGTGGACGCCGGCGGTGAATCGGCGGATATCTTCAAGGCCGCCATTCCGTCGACCGATGAGCTGGTGCTGTTGACGAGCGTGAGTCCCTCGGAGGTGAAACGAGTGCCGAGCACATATCGGGCCGCCGAGGAGGCGGCCGTGGACGCGGCTCGGGAAATCCGGGTCCGTGTCCTGATGACGAAGGTTCCGGTGACCATGAAAAATGGTGTCAACGTCTCGACCGAATATCGCACGCAGCGGGCACATCTGGAAAATGCGGATTACGACGTGTTCAAATCCTATGTGAGCGCCTGGAAATGGTATCGAGAGGCCGCCGATGGGGAAGTCGGCGAAGGCGCGGAGAATCCGCTGCTGGATCTCGGTGAATACCGTCAGGTGGGCGACGAGTTGGTCGCTCCCTATCGCGCCGCGGCGCGCCTGCCCATTCCGCCGGTTTCACCGGCCCGCCAACCCCAGGAGGTGCCCGCCTGATGCCTCCGCAACGCAGGAAATCCATGATCGGCGGTACGGCGCAGTCCGTGCTCGCCAATCCGCTGGCCGATTCCGCCGAACATACGCCCGCGGTCTCGCCACTGCGTGACGCCGAATGGAAACGCTCGGCCGACGGCTCCGGCAACACCCTGACGGTCGTGCCCGCCGCGATATCCGAAGCCATGGTGCGGGATATCGATCTCGGCCCGAACGTGCTGACGATGCCGCTGCCCGCCGCGGGTGACGGCCCGCTCAGTGAGGGCGAGCAGACCCAGCTGTCGGCGTGCGAATCCTCGATCGGGACGCTGCGCATCGCGTTCTGGGCTGCCGGGCGCGCGCTGCAGATCGTGCGCGACGGACGCCTCTACCGTAGCGCCTACGCGAGTTTCGACGATTATGTCGAACAGCGCTGGGATATGCAGCGTTCCTACGCGCACAAGCTGATTCGCGCCTGGCCGCTGGCGGCCCGGCTGCACCCGATGGCGCCGGGCATCAACGAGGGCCAGATCCGCGAATTGCTGCCGGTGGCGGCCGAACACGGCGAGGACGCGGCCGTCACCGTCTACGCCACGCTCGCGGCGGGTGATCTGAAGGTCACCGCCGGTAAACTCCGCGAGGCGGTCGCGGTGCTGGCGCACGAGGGCGATCGGCCCGAATTCGACAGCGAGCAGACGGTACGGCGGTTGCAGTCCTGGCTGCGCGGCGAATTGGCGGACGGCACATCCGAGCGCCCCGCCGATCTGTTCAGCACCGCCGAATCGCGACTGAACGCGCTGACCCGCCGGATCGTCAAGGGGTCCGGCGGCGACCCGGCGGCGGCCCGGGAGTTCGCGGCGAAATTGCGCGGCCTGGCCGAGCAGATCGAGCAGCAGATCAGCGCCTGAATTCCTTTTTCGAAATGCCCCGCAATGCGAACAATGCATTGCGGGGCATTTCTTCGATATAGACCGTTATCCTATTATTTACCGTCTCGTTATCGATAAAAGGTGTGTTTCTTCCTTTAATTTGCCCTATCGACGGGAATTATTGCCCCTCGGATCCGCTCGACTGGAACGCTCCACCGTGATGTTTTTCGAATCTTTTCGAGGAGCTCGACGGGAGTCACCCGCGCCACAGGACGCGGCGTCGCACGGCCCCGATCGACCCTCGGCGCGAGGATCGGAGGACCGCAACATGAGCGCAGGAACAGACGACGTCCGATATATCCGCTATCTGCGGCGGGTGCTGTGGTTCGCACTGGCAGTCGGTGCGGCCACGGTCGGCGCGGTCGGTGCCATATTGTTGACCACCGGCCAGGCATCGGCTCAGCCGCTGCCGGTTCCGGGGGTAGGCGTGATCGAAGTTCCGAACGGTATTCAGATTCCGACTGCGGTGACGGATTCTCTCCGTTCGATTACCGCCGCGCCGACACCGGCCGTAGGGAATGCGGCGAATACGCCGCGCATCGAGCCCGCCGCGCCGGCTGCCGCCGCGCCGGAATTCTCCGTCCCGGGGGTGGTCCGACAATTGGAATCCGCCATTCCGGGAATCGACTTGCACAGTCTGTTCGCGGTTCCGGAAATGCGGTCGATGATTCCGCTGGCTCCGCAGTCGATGGCTCCGGCGCCCTACCCCGAGGCGATGACGGTCACCCCGCCGCCCGCACAGTCCCTGGCGCCGCACATTCTGACACCGCATGCCATGGCTCCGCACGCCATGACCCCGCACAAGACCAAAGGCGAGAGGGCCGTGGAAGCCGCACGCTCCAAGCTCGGCTCCGGCTACCGCTACGGTTCCGCGGGACCCGACGCTTTCGACTGCTCCGGTCTGGTGAAGTGGTCCTACGCGCAGGCGGGTGTCGATCTGCCGCGCACCAGCTACGAACAGCTGAACTCCGGCACCCCGGTCCCGCTGAACGATCTGCAGCCGGGAGACCTGGTGTCCTACAACGGCGGCAGCCACTCGGCGATCTACGCCGGCGGGGGCAGGATCATCCACGCCGGCACCGAAAGCACCGGCGTGACGACGGCGCCACTCGACGAGATGTCGATCACCGGCGCCCGGAGGTTCTGACGATGACTCAGCCGGCGGTGAGTTCGGTACGGGCCGCGACGACCATCGCGTTGATCGCCGGGGGCAGGGTCTGCTCCGGGTCGGGCGCGAACCGCGGAGAGTGGTTGGACGCGGCCCAGGCGGGCTGCACCTGCTCCTCGAACAGGCGAACCCAATCGTCCGGGGCGTACCGCTCGGCGGCGAATCCGCCGATGTGCCAGAAGACCGACGCACAGCCCGCGGCCGTGCCGAACAGGCCGAAGTCCTCGCTACCGGTGACCGGGTTCGGCAGCGGCACGGCGGGGAAGCCGTGCTGGACGAACGTCGCCAGCAGCCGATCGGTATCCGGTGCGGTGTTGACCGTCAACGGGAAGCTGTCGAATATCTCGACCACCGGATCCTGCCGCGCGCCCGCCGATTTCGCCTCCGCCTCGGCCATCCGGCGAATCCCCGCGAGGATGGTCTCGCGCGAGCCGGGCGTGAAGGTCCGCAGGCTCAGCTGCAATTCGGCCTCGTCGGCGATGATGTTCGCGCGGGTGCCGACGTGCAGCGACCCGGGTGTCAGCACGGGTGGGGCGGGCAGCGAGCTGTGCTGTGCTGACAGTTCCTGCAGCCGCAGCACCAGCGAGGCGGCCATGGTCAGCGGGTTCACCGCGGCATGCGGCATCGAGGCGTGCCCGCCGGCGCCGATCAGCCGCACCCGGATCGAATCCGCCGCCGCCATCAGCGGACCGCCGCGGCTGATGATCACCCCGGCCGGAAGCGGGGCGACGTGCTGCCCCAACACGATCCGCGGCCGCGGGAACCGCTCGAGTATGCCGTCGGCGAGCATGCCCTGCGCGCCCGCGCCGGCCTCCTCGGCGGGCTGGAACACCGCGACGACCGTGCCCGGCGGTCCTGGTTCGGCGGACAGCCGCGCACAGGCGCCCAGTAGCGCGGTGACGTGGACGTCGTGCCCGCAGGCGTGCATGACGCCCGGATTCCGGGAGGCGTAGTCCAGGCCGGTCTCCTCCTGCACCGGCAGCGCGTCCAAATCCGCGCGCAACCAGATCACCGGGCCCGGGCCGCCGCCCAGCACGCCGACCACGCCGGTTCCCCCGACGCCCTCGGTGACCTCCCAGCCTGGCATCGCCCGCAACTCGTCCGCGACCAGCCGCGCGGTGTCGAATTCGGCGCCCGAGAGTTCGGGGTGCGCGTGCAGGTGCCGATAGAACGTCAGCCAGTGCTCGTCCGCGGCGGGCATCGCCGTCAGTCCGGCCAGCCCGGCATTGACGACATCCTGGATATCGGCGGAGGTCATCGGCGACTCCTGAAGTCTGCGGGTATTCGGTGCGTCCCGTCCGTCCTACATTGGCATATCGAACGATGCCCGCGATCGGGCACGGTGTGCAACCGGCGGCATGTGAACATACGCCGCGGCCCGAGTCCGCGGCGGCTGCGCTGTGTCGCGGCCACCGCGGAGCAAACCGCACGCCGTTGTGTATGGGGACAGGAACTCCGCGTAACGCTTGGACGTGCACACCGTAAAGTCATGTGACAAGCAGCACCGCACGAGAACGCGGCACACCGTGCAGCGCGAGGAGTACCAGTGTCACTCGATGAGTCACTCGTCCCGAGCCCCCAGGAGGGCATCGGCTTCGCCACCGCGTGGCCCGTCCGGGCCGGCGATGTGGATCCGTACAACCGTCTTCGGCTCGATGCCGTGGCTCGCTACCTACAGGACATCGCCTGGGAGGAGATGCAGAGCACCTTCTTCCATCGCACCGATCCGGTCTGGGTGGTCCGGCGCACGGTCATCGACGTGGTGCGGCCGATCCTGTGGCCGGACCGGGTGGAGTTGCGGCGGTGGTGTTCGGCGATGTCGACCCGCTGGACGAATATGCGGGTGCGGATCACCAGCGAGCGCGGCGGCCTGATCGAGACCGAGGGTTTCTGGATCAACCTCAACGAATCGACCAATATGCCGACCCGGATCAGCGAAGCGGGCCTGGCCTACCTGGCCGAGACCACCGACGAGACGCGCCTGCGCTGGCGCCCCTGGCTGACCGACGCCGTTCCGCCGGAATCGGACACCGATCTGCCGTTTCCGGTGCGTGCCACCGACATCGACCAGTACAACCACGTCAACAACGCCATGTACTGGCAGGCCGTGGAGCACTACCTGATCGACCACCCCAAGCTCGTCGTCGGACCGCACCGCGCGGTCATCGAGTACATCGCCCCGGTGCTGGCCCGCCAGCACATCAGCGTGCGCAGCCGCTTCGAATCCGGCGACCGCAGCGGCGATCCCGCGCTGCGGCTGTGGTTCGCGGTCGGCGGCGACACCACGACGGCGGTACGCATCGGCCCCCTGCCGAACTGAGATCGGCGAGCACCCTCGCACCGGTGGCCCGCAGACGCCGAATGGCGCAGCCGGACAGGTGATCCGGCTGCGCCATTCGGATGACTTCTATCCGCGTGCGGCCTTGAGCAGGTCTTCGCGGGAGGTGAGCTTGACGCGGGGGCGTCCACCGGACTTGCCCGCGCCGCGCTCGGCGGCGTCGATTGCCTTCCAGCCCGCCCGGTCGACCAGATCCGGTTGCCGCCCGGCCAGAAGGGATTTCAGCGCTGCTCGGTCGCCCTGCGGGGCCTGGAGCTTGCCCGAGGTGAAGTCGGCGAGCAGTTGTTCCACGGTTTCGGTGGCATCGACCCGGTTGGAGCCGATGACGCCGCGGGGACCGCGTTTGATCCAGCCCGAGACGTAGATTCCGGGCAGGTGGGAGCCGTCGGCGACGACCCGGCCGTGCTCGTTCGGGACGGTGCCGCTGCGCTGGTCGAAGGGCAGATCCCCGACCGGCTGGCCGCGGTAGCCGATGGAGCGCAGCACCAGCGAGGCGGACAGGGTTGCGGTTTCGCCGGAGGCCCGGGCCACCAGGACGCCGTTCTCGGAGACCAGTTCATTGTGCGCGAACGTGATCGCCTCGACGTGGTTGTCGCCGGTGATCGCGGTCGGCGAGGCCAGGTAGCGGAAGACGATGCGCTTGTTCGCCGGATCCGGGCTCTCGGCGGCGTATTCCCTCGCCAGCTCGTATTTCAGCTTCTGCGAGGGCTCGATGTCCGAATCATTCAGCAGCGCAAGGCTTTCCGGATCCAGCTCCAGCTCGGCCGAATCGATGACGACGTCGACGCCCTTCAGGTGGCCCAGCGCCAGGAACTCCGAGGAGGTGTACGCCGCCTGCAGCGGGCCGCGTCGTCCCAGCACGACCACCTCGCGGATGTTGCTCTGGCGCAACGCGTCCAGGGCGTGGTCGGCGATATCGGTCTTGGCCAGCTCCTCCGGTGGCAGGGTCAGCACGCGCGCCACGTCCAGGGCGACATTGCCGTTGCCGACGATGACCGCGCGCTCACCCGACAGATCGAAGGTCCGGTCGGCGTAGTCCGGGTGCCCGTTGTACCAGGCCACGAACTCGGTCGCGGAATGACTGCCGGGCAGATCCTCGCCCGGCACATCCAGCCGCCGGTCGGTGGAGGCGCCGACCGCGTAGATCACCGCGTGGTGGTGGGCCACCAGCTCCTCGTGCGAAATATGCTTCCCCACCTCGACGTTGAGGTGGTATTGCAGGGTTTCGCGGCGGAACGCGCTCTCGAACATGCTCGAGACGTTCTTGGTGCCCGGATGGTCGGGTGCGACGCCGGCGCGGACCAGACCGTACGGGGTCGGGAGCCGGTCGAACATCTCCACCTCGACATCGGCCCTGCGCAGCAGCTCGTCGGCCGCGTAACAGGCCGCCGGGCCCGCGCCGACGATCGCGACGCGCAGGGTGCCCAGATCCTTCGATGGGCGCGCGGGCGTCACCAGTGGATCGAAATTCGACTCCAGCGGATGACGCTTGAAATACGCTGCGTTGATGTCACTGAAGCGCGCCAGGGAGGCCAGTAGATCGTCCTCGGAGAAGATGGCGTCCACCGGGCAGGCATCCACACAGGCACCGCAGTCGATACAGGTGTCGGGGTCGATGTAGAGCTGCTCGGTCGTCGCGAACTCGGGTTGCTCCGGAGTCGGGCGAATGCAGTCGACCGGGCACTCGGGTACGCAGCTGGCGTCATTGCAACAGCGCTGCGTGATCACATAGGCCATATCTCGCAGATCCTCGAAACAATCATGGGCTGTACCCCGACCGGGGTTCGGTGGGGCATGCGTCACACCCCGTACCGGCTATTGCCGGTGGGCAAGCGATGTGACGCCACCTTCAGTGTGCCTCGAGCGTGATCGCGATCTCTCATCAGGCGGCTCACAGACACCTTCGGCGCCGGGCGAACCACGCGAGCCGGGCGCGGACGGCGGGTTCGGACCAGCCTGTCGTCCAGGGCGGATTACGGTTGTCCCATGGTGCGCACCTTGATCCTGATGCGACACGGCAAGTCCGACTATCCCGAACGGGTCGTCGATCACGAACGGCCGCTCGCGGCGCGCGGGCGACGCGAGGCCGGGCTGGCGGGGGACTGGTTGCGCGCGACGCAGCCACAGATCGATGCGGTGTGCTGTTCGACCGCCGTGCGGACCCGGCAGACCCTGGACCGGACCGGTATCACCGCGCCCGTGGAGTTCTCTCAGTCGATCTACGAGGCCGCACCGCGCGCGCTCGTCGAGCTGGTCCAGCTCACCGCCGACGAGGTGCGGACGCTGCTGATGGTCGGCCATGCGCCCGGGATGCCGTGGACGGCCCTGGAACTGGCCGCCAACCGCGACAGCGCGGCCGCGGTCGAGCTGGGTCGCAAATTCCCCACCTCGGCGCTGGCCGTGCTCGAATTCGACCGGCCGTGGGCGCGGGTGGACGCGGGAACGGGCGAGCTGGTGCGTTTCCACGTGCCGCGCTGACGGCGTGGTTCAGGACGCGATTCGCCTCAGTGAATGATCCTGCCGCGGACGACGACGACCACGCCGAACACGATCAGCAGCACCAGGGCCACGAACCAGTTGGTCAACCACCAGGCCAGGCCCAGGATCACGACCACCGGCAGCAGTGCGATGGCGGCGATGACCGGGCTTTCTCTGACCGTCTCCAGGGCCGAGCGGGCCCTGGTCCGGTCGATATTTTTGGACATGGGTCCAGCGTAGGCTTGTCCGCCTCGCTCGTCCGCCTCGCTCGTCCGCCTCTCCGCGTCTTCAGCGCGTGGGTGAGGGCCGTTGACTGTCGTGCATGCGTGCCGGCGGTTGGCGGCCGATCCGATTTTGGACGTACCCGGCAGCTTGCCGCTGTCTCGACCGCAGTGGTTCCGCTGGCTCGTTCGCATGTTCGCCGGGCTACCCGGATAGTCCTCGACGGCATGGCCGGGCGCACGATCGCGAGCGGATTACTGTAGTTCGAGTCCGCTCCAAGCGGCTACGGTGGTGGGGTCGAGGCAGAAGGGTGGCAGGCATGGGCGCGGCGACGTGGGACCGAATCACCGATAACGGCAAACCCGACTACGAGCATCCTCGCTATTCGATCGGCGAGGTTTCCGAGCGGTCCGGTCTGACCCGCGACACGCTGCGCTGGTACGAACGGATCGGCCTGCTGACCTCGGTCGGCCGCGACCACACCGGCAAGCGCCGCTTCACCGACCGCGACCTGGACTGGCTGGCCCTGATCGGCAGGCTGCGCTGCACCGGAATGTCGGTGGCCGACATGATCCGCTATGCCGAACTCGTGCGCGCCGGGGAATCCACCTACCCGCAGCGCCTCGAGATGTTCCAGCGCACCCGCGCCGACGTGCTGGCCCAAATCGATGAGCTGAATCAGACCCTGGCGGTGCTGGACCGCAAGATCGCGCTGTACGGGACCAAACCGGAGCAGGAAGTCCCCGGTGACTGCACGGTCGCCGCGCAGCGGACGGAACGGGATATGGCGCCGCTGTAGCGGCGCCCGCCCGGTTCAGTAGCCCACGTAGCTGCCGTTGTTGGATACGGCGACCACGCCGGGGACCTGGTTCAGGCTGCCGTATCTCCCGATCGAGTAGCGGCAGCCGGCCACGATGTTGTCGACCGGATTCCAGATGTCGCTGTGGCCGGGCGCGGCCCACTGGTTGAAGGTGCTGTCGATGCACTGCATCAGGCCCTTCGAGGGGTGCCCGGCGGCCGCGTTGCTGTCCCAGTTGTTGATCGCGTTCGGGTCGCCGCCCGATTCGTGTTCGATGATCGTCGCGATGGCGGCGTCGTTGATCTGATCGGGTGGATACCCCATCGAGATCAGGACCTGCTTGGCCTGCGCGATCCACTGCGCGACATTGCCCGACGGCTTGCTCAGCGGTGCGTCGCTGCCGAAGGACATGTGCGAGCCGCCACCGCCACCGTAGGAACTCCCTCCGCCACCGCCGTGGGAGGTGTAGCTCGCCGCGTGGTAGGGCGTCGAATTCGTCGAGGACGGGGCGCTCACCGCGGTCGGCGCGACGGGTGCGGGTGCGGGTGCGGCGGCCGCCCCGGCGCCCGTGGCGGGATCGCCCAGCGCGGCGTATGCGCTGTCCACCGTGCCCTTGGCCGTATTCACCGCCGAGACCGCTTGTTCGGCAACGCCTTCGGCATCCTTGAGGGCCTGCACGATATCGGCCTGGCAGCGGGCGGCGTCGGCCCGGATCTGGGTGGTCTGCGCGGTTATCTCGGCGTCGGTCAGCTTGCCCCGGTGCTGGTTCAGCCAGTCCACGCGCTTCTGCGGGTCGACGGTGCCGTCCGGGGCGACGTCGAAGGCGGGCATCGTGCTGGGCGCGGGGACGTGCAGGGCGTTGTCGCGCATCTGCAACACCTTGGTCTTGGCCCTGCCGAGGTTGTCCACCTGCTGTGTGAACGCCTTCTGCAGCCCCATCAGTGCCTGACTGACCGCCGAGGCGCGTGTCTTCTCCAGGTCCATGCGGGTCTTGGCCGCGGTGGCGGCGTTGCCCTTCCAGTCCACCGATTCGATCTTGGTGGTGCTGTCTTTCACGGTCTGGTCCAGGCCGGTGTAGAGCTTGCCGATCGCGGCGCTCGCGGTGGTCAGCTCATCCGGTTTCCAGTTCTGCACATCGGGAATCGTGAGAGTCATCCGTGCAGCCCGATCTTCGTCAGGTCGTCGCTGAATTGCTGGTCGGTCATCTCCAGCGAGGTGCTGACCTTCTCGACGCTGTCGGCCAGGGTGGTCAGCCGGTCGCCGATGCGCTTCATGGCGTTGTCGACCGAGGTCTTGGCCTGCGTGCAGGTATCGCTCCACGGTGTGCCCGGCAGCGCCCCGATCGCGTCGCCGATGCCGGATTGGAGTGTGCCGATCGAACCGGCCTCGTCGCGAAGATCACCGACGAAGGTCTTCAACGCCGTGGTGTCGACGTTCATAGTTGGTTCCGGAGCCAAGACGTCCCCCTCTTGTACAAACGAGTTCACAGCTCGAGTGGCCAAAGCGTAGCAAAACCCGCGCCCCGGGACAGCCCCGTCCGCGAACGGATTACGGTGATCTACCAGGGGCCCTAGATTGGAGTCGTATATGCGTGCAGCCCAGGTGAGCAAGCTCGAAGGTCCGCAATCCATCGAGGTCGTCGAGATTCCGGAGCCGCGTGCGGCCGCCGACAGTGTGCTGATCGACGTGCACGCGGCAGGGGTCGCCTTCCCGGACGTGCTGATGACCCAGGGGCTGTATCAGATCAAGCCCGAACTGCCGTTCGTGGTGGGCGGCGAGATCGCCGGTGTGGTGCGTTCGGCGCCCGAGGGCGCGCATGTGCGGGCCGGTGATCGGGTGGTCGCGCTGACCATGCTGGGCAACGCCATGGCCGAGGTCGCGGCGGTGCCCGCCGAGATGGTGTTCCCGTTGCCGGACAACGTCTCTCTCGAGGCCGGGGCCGGGATCCTGTTCAACGATCTGACCGTGCATTTCTGCCTGCGCAACCGGGGCAGGCTGGCCAAGGGCGAGTCGGTGCTGGTACACGGCGCCGCCGGTGGCATCGGCACCTCGACGCTGCGGATGGCCGCGGCCCTGGGCGCGAGCCGGGTGGTCGCGGTGGTCAGCACGCCGGAGAAGGCCGAGGTGGCGCGGGCCAACGGCGCGACCGACGTGGTCCTGACCGACGGCTGGGCGGCCGCGGTGAAGGAGCTGACCGGCGGTCGCGGCGTCGACATCGTGCTGGATCCGGTCGGCGGCGACCGGTTTACCGACAGCATCCGCTCACTCGCGCCCGGCGGGCGGTTGCTGGTGGTCGGTTTCACCGGCGGGGACATCCCGACCGTGAAGGTGAATCGCCTGCTGCTCAACAACGTCGACGTGGTCGGCGCGGGCTGGGGCGCGTGGGTGCTGAGCCATCCCGGTTACCCTGTCTCTAATACACATCTAAAAAAAAAGAGTGCAGTTGGATTAATTACGAATAAATGTTCTTCAGGGTCTTTTAGGGTGGTACA